>NZ_AZEB01000030.1 GCF_001434135.1 Lentilactobacillus kisonensis DSM 19906 = JCM 15041
CGGGATTTTTATGAACTATGAATAATTCAGGGCTAACTGAGAGAGTTAAGATCACAAAAACGAGCTTTACTAATTCCCATACTTACCTTATTCAGGCTGATAAGGATATTAATGATCGGGCCAATTATATAGTCCCCTTTGATGATCCTGATATTAATTTAAGGTCTGATTATCAGATTTACAGGAGAATCAATGGGTTCCTTCAACCTTCTGAAATTAAGGCTAGTCGGAGGAGATTGGGCCTTTCATTGAGAGAATTGGCGGCAATTTTAGGAATGAGCTTTAGTACATTATCCGAAATTGAAAATGGCCTGGTTCTACATTCTCAAATTCAAGATAATTTGTTGCGACTACTGGCACATGGGGACTTGCTTCAACAATTGGCCGTTTACCACAAAAATTATGTCATTAGCCATTTCGACTCAAAAACATTTGAAAGTATTATGAAAAAGCTGAAACATACCGAAATTCTAAAGCTACAGGGATAGTGTGCGGAATCAAGTGGTTAACTCTCAGTTAACGTTTTGTAAATTAATAGTCAAACTAGAATAAGGTGACCGGAATATGTCTGATTCCAGTCGCCTTATTTTTGTAATCTTGATCTATCCATTGAGGATCTGATTAACTTCTAACTTGCATACGCGCGTCTTAACCCTTCAACATCGCTGCTAATGATACGTCTGCCGACGGGGGTAGGGTTCATGATGCTTTTATCGGAGTTAGAATGCCCTAACCCAAGTGCGTGACCCAGTTCGTGCTCAGCAATCCGCGTTCGGTGTGCTTTAGAGTAGTTATAGTCCCGGCAAGTGTCGTCATAAACTACGGCCGTTGCGACCTTTAGCAGTGGTAGATTGTTGATCCGCTGTTCGTTATAGAATGTCGTGGTACATAGACCCGAATGTTCTGGTTGAACGGCATTATCAACGTCCAAATGGATATCAGGACTACCAGTATCGGTTTGGACTAATTTGACAACTTTACAGTCATTCCAATTGGCAACGGCGGTATTCCAGACATCACGGTAATAATCGGAATGGGTATCGATTCTATATTTGATGGTCGTGTTTTCCCAGCGGTATTTAGCTGGTGTGATGATCTCTGCCGTATCTTCGAGTGCAAAAAGTGGTTGAACGGGATCACTCTTTTGAGATTTTGATTTACCCTTTTTGGCTTTGGTCTGTTTCTTAGTGACTTTACGCGTTTTCTTTTTCGGTTTCTTTTTTACAACTTTTTTCTTTGCCTTGGCGTGGCTGGTAATTGGCTCATTTACTATCGAGGATTTGCTAATGGATATGGTGGTAATCGTAAAGGCGAGCATCGACACAGTTACGACGAGGTATTTTATAATGGCTTTCATGACAATCTCTCCTTAGTGGGCAGGGTTCATTAATCAAATACGAAAAACGAATCCCAAAATTTTGTTTAGCCCCCGCTAAATCGCCCTCAGAAATTGTCTTTTAATTATATTCTTATGATAACCATTAATTAACCGCGTGTCATGTTTGGTGCCTAGTAAGAAAAAGTGAGCGGAACAAAGCGGTTAGAGTCCGGAGCATAAGTCTCCGCCAGCGGAAATCCCTGGGCTTGGGATTTTTGCTGGTGGTGCTTATGTGCAGGACTCTGCTTTGAGGAGCGGTCCTAAGAAAAAGTGAGCGGAACAAAGCGGTTAGAAAGCGGAGCCTAAGTTGACTCATTCAGAAATCCCCGGGTTTGGGATTTTTGAATGAGTTAGCTTAGGTGCAGCTTTCTGCTTTGAGGAGTGGTCCTAAGAAAAAGTGAGCGGAACAAAGCGGTTAGAAACCGGAACATAAGTCTCCTCAGACAGAAATTCCCGGTTTTGGAATTTTTGGCTGAGATATATATGGAAGTTTCTGCTTTGTGCAGCGGTCCTAATCTAGATAAAAAATGTCACTAAAGTAATAATCCCTAAACCAATAATCTAGTAGAATTAACTCCCCAATTTGTCCCATATCTGTCTTCTCATCCCAATAATATAAAGCTTCCGGTATGCAAATTTAGTAAACTGCGTTAAAATAACACAAGCACTTTAACCAGACTGAATTGGAGGAACTTATGAGCTATTTAGAATTACGGAATATCAAGAAGTCCTACTATTTGGGCAATCAGGAATTTCCGGTGTTGACCGGGATTGATTTGGCGTTTAACCAAGGCGAATTCGTTTCGATCCTCGGTGAGTCCGGTGGCGGGAAAACGACTTTAATGAATATTATTGGTGGCTTGGATAGTAATTATTCCGGGGATGTTGTGTTAAACGGCAAATCCCTGCGTCACGATACCTCCAAGCAATTGGATGCATATCGGCGCCAAACCATTGGCTTTATCTTCCAAAACTTCAATTTGATTAGTCATTTGACGATTTTTCAAAACGTCATGGTTTCCTTGCAGATGACCACGTTAAGCCATCGAGAACAGGAACAACGGGCACATGAGTTACTGACCAAGGTAGGCCTAAAGGAACACATGAAGAAGTACCCTAATCAAATTTCTGGTGGTCAAAAGCAGCGGGTCGCAATTGCTCGGGCGTTAGCATCTGATCCGGAAATCATCATTGCCGATGAGCCAACGGGGGCTTTGGATAGTCAAAATACGCAGGAAATTCTGCAGTTGTTGGATGAAATTGCGACCGAGGGCAAATTAGTCATCACGGTCACCCATTCGCAGACTGTGGCTGATTATGGCACTCGAATTGTTCGTTTGGCCGATGGCAAGATTGGTGAAGATACGACGATCAAGAAGCCATATACGGCAAGTAACGCCAATGAATTATCGACCCGGACGCTTAAATTTGGGGCCACGTTAAAAATGGCGTTGGAAAACATGCGGTATAACCTGAAACGGAACTTATTAATTGTTTTTGGGGCGGCAATCGGGATTTTTAGTGTGATCGTCATGTTAGGTCTTGGAAACGGTGTTCAGGGTTACATCAATCACGAAATTTATTCGCAGGTAAATCCGAATGCGGTTCAAGTGACGAAAAACGTGTCAACTGATTCCAGTCCTGACATGAATAAAATTAGCGTTAGTGGTAAGGATAAGTCACGGATTAAGGACATCAAGAACGTCCAAAGCATTGACAACGGCTTTTTTGTGCAGGGCGGCAGCCAGTTGCGCCAAGGTAGAAAAACCGCGTCAGTATCGTTTATGCAGACGTATAACAAGACGATTCTGAGTAAGAGTATTTCTAAGGGTAAAGCACCTAAAGATGGTCAGATTATGCTGACTAAGGAGATTGCCGAGAAGTTTAACAAGAAGAACCCAAATTCAATGGTTGGCAAGAAGATTACTTTCTACCAGAACACGTTGGATAAGCAAAAACGGCCTGTGGTTTTGAGTAAGACGCTGACGGTTAGCGGTGTTTCCAAGGCCAATACTGGTTCGACGTCGGTTACTTATAATACGATGAAGACGATCTATCAGGATAAGGGATTAACCATTAAACCAAATTTTGTGACGGTCGAAATTGCTGGAAATGTTAAAAATGTGAAGCCAGTTACTAATAAGATTAAGGCGTTCAAGAATGATAAAGGCAAGGCAGCCTACCAGATTACTGGGGTTGGCGGCTTTGTGGATACCTTGAACACTTACATTACGTTGGCGGTTAATGTCTTGGCAACGATTGCTGGCATTTCATTGTTAGTATCAGCCATCATGATTATTGTGGTGCTCTATATCAGTGTGTCAGAACGAACCAAGGAAATCGGGATCCTGCGGGCGCTGGGTGCGTCAAAGGGCAGTATCAGAAACCTATTCTTCTCAGAAGCCTTCTTCATTGGCTTGTTCTCGTCGGTGCTAGCAATTGTATTAGCAGAAATCCTACAGATGGTTGCCAATAACATTGCCCAATCCGGAATCAATTATTCGATCATGCAAATATCGACGGGAAATCTAATCTTCGGTTTCGTGGTATCGGTCGTCATCTCATTGCTGGCAGCATTGGCACCAGCAGGGACGGCTGCGAGGTTGGATCCGATTGAGAGTTTGAGTTATGAATAATAGGTAAGCGTGCGGAGAGAAGCGTTTAGGTGCGGTAATATAAGGGTCCTCCCGCTAAAATCCTGGTTTTGGGATTTTAGCGGGAGGACCCTTATATTGTTAGCACCTGCTTCTCGGAGCACTACTCCACTAGGTAACGGCGGAAATCCTGGTTTTGGGAATTTTAGAGATAAGACGGCTTACGTTGGCTACCATCAGCTTTCAGAGTACCATTCAACTAGGCAGAAATATTAGAAACACAAAAGCACCAATTAACAAAGTTAGTGAGAGCAGCTATTAACAAAAATAATTAAATTAGTGTGAAATCAGATCAATTCTTTCATCATTTCTTCATTCGCCAATTCACTGTTGTATCAACACCTACAACTATTTTTCGTCTATAAAAAATCACCAATATTAAAAAGTTCCTTGACTTTCTCATAATTGCGACTAGAATACTTAATTAAATTGATAAACAAAAGCAGTGAAAAGATGAGTAGTCTTGGAACGGCAGCAAGAGAGTTCACGTTTGGTGAGAGTGAATTGCCGGGAATTGATGAAGATGGTCTTTGAGCGAGATATTGTTGAGCAAAAGCGAAATAATGTGGTGAACGCACCTTACAGCGGCAGGCATTGATTCATAGTGCTTATTGAGTCACACAGTGTGAGCTGTGTGAAAATTAAGGTGGCAACACGACAATATCGTCCTTGTACAGATTTATTTCTGTATGAGGACTTTTTTTATCAGTGAGCGGATCCAAGCGCTTAGGGATCGGAGTGTAAGTCGCCTTGAACGGAAATTCCGGTTTTGGGAATTTTTGTTCAAGGTGCTTACATGCAGATCCCTGCTTGGAGGAGCTGTCCTAGTATCAGTAAGTGGCGTAAAGCATTTACAGAGCGAAAAAAATTAGAGGAGTGGTCAAAATGACAGTAGCAATCAAAACAAAATTTCCAAACCGGTATGATGAAGTAGGTAGTTTATTACGGCCAGCGAGATTGAAGCAGGCACGGGCAGATTATGCAGCCCATAAGATTAGTGCTGACGATTTGAAGAACGTTGAGAACGAGGAAATTGAACGAATCGTCAAGAAACAAGTTGAATTAGATCTAAAAGACGTTACTGACGGTGAGTTCCGTCGTAGTTGGTGGCACTTGGACTTCTTTTCTGCCTTGAAGGGTGTGCAGTATTTTATTCCGGAGCATGGGTTCATTTTCCATGGAGAAGAAACCCGCAAAGGTGGCGTTAAGTTCACCGGCAAGATTGGCTATAATCCAGAACACCCATTTTTTGAAGGCTTCAAATTCTTAAACAGCATTGTTCCCGATGGCGTGACCGCTAAGCAAACTATCCCAAGCCCAGACGTGTTCTTCCCAAATGAAGATGCTGAAGTTTACGATGACTATTATCAAGGCGATTTTGATGCTTTCTTAGCGGATGAAATCGAGGCTTACAAGCAGACTGTCCAGCACTTTTACGATCTGGGCTGCCGTTATCTCCAAATTGACGACACCTCATGGGGCATGTGGGCAAGCTTTTCTGATAAAACGTTGAAGCCAGAATTAAAACCGTTAGCCGAAGCTGCTGTGAAAGCCATTAACGCCATCGCGGATAGCAAGCCTGATGATTTAACGTTGACGATGCACGTATGTAAAGGCAACTACGATTCAACCTGGGCCGGTGCTGGGGCCTATGATCCGGTTGCCGATTACTTAGCTCAGTTGCACATTGACGGCTACTTCTTGGAATACGATGACGAGCGCTCTGGCGGTTTTGAACCATTGAAGAAGATTGCTGATAATGGCCGTGACCAACGGGTTGTAATTGGGTTGGTTACAACGAAAAAGCCAGAATTAGAGGCTGAAACATTATTGAAGGATCGAATTAAAAAAGCCAGCGAATTTATCCCGTTGAACAACCTTTGTTTATCACCACAGTGCGGCTTTGCTTCAACAGAAGAGGGCAATCACCTAACTGAAGAAGATCAGTGGGATAAGCTGCGGTTGGTGGTTAAGGTAGCTAAGGATGTTTGGCAGGATGCTAAGTGAATTAAGTTAACTATAAAGAAAACCATGAGAAGAAGAGTAATTGTCAGAATTAATAGTCAGAGAGCCCGGATGGTGGAAACGGGCAATCAATTCTACGGTGAAGATGAACTTTGAAAGGTGTGACGCCGTGCAAGCAGCGTGATCGGTAGGAACCGTTACTTTCCCTGGTATCAATGGTACCGATGAGATAATTCAAGCAAAAGTGAGTCAACTCAAGCTTGAAGTATGAATAAGGGTGGTAACGTGATAATTCGCCCCTTACATGGCTAATAGGCTATGTGAGGGGCGTTTTTTGTATCTAGCATTAAAGGAAGTGATGGTAGCCAGCTAGCTGATTTTAAATATTATTTTGACATTATTCAAATCATTGATTATTAAATTATTGAAAATTCTGGAGGTCATGCAATATGGCAGAAAACGTTAGTCCAGCATCACTCAAAGTGAGTTTAACCACAAAAGATTTATTAATTTACGGCATTACGTTTATGATTCCAGTTGCCCCATTAGCTTTTTATGGGTCATTCTTACAACCAGCCAATGGGATGGTTGCCCTTGCATACTTGATCGGGATGATTGCGATGCTCTTTACAGGATTTAGTTACGCGACGATGTCCGCGCGATACCCATTTTCCGGTTCAGTATATACCTACGTTCAGGAAGGGACTAATCGGGGCCTCGGCTTTATCGGTGGCTGGGGAATCACCCTTGATTATTTTCTGATTCCAACGATCACCTATTTGATCACCCAATCATTTGGTGAATCATTATTGCCCGGTGTTCCTGGTTGGGCCTGGATTGTTGTCTTGGTTGCGCTCAATACCTGGGTGAATATTTTAGGGGTTAACGTTGTGACCAAAGTTAGCTGGGCGTTGTTTGCCCTTCAAGGCATTGTGTTATTGGCATTTGTGATTGGAACAATTCGGTTGTTGGTCACTGGGGCCATTCACCCAAACGTCGTTGCCTTTTATAATCCAGCTCATTTCAATGTTTCAGGTGTCTTGCAGGCAACCGGGATCGTGATTGTCAGCTACCTCGGCTTTGATGCTATCAGCACGTTGTCAGAAGAAGCTGAAGATCCCCACCATTCAGTTGGCCGGGCGATCATTCTTTCCATCGTTGGCATTGGGTTATTGTTTGTTGTGATCACAGCCTTAGCTGGCTTTGTCGCTCCGGATTATCAAAATTTGAATCCCAACACAGCATTTTTAGGGATTCTGCAGCGAGTTGGCGGCACATGGTTGGTTAAACTAGCTGATATTACCATCATCCTCTCGTTTGGCTTTGCGAGTGGGCAAGAAGGCCAAACCGCTATTTCTCGAATTCTCTACGCAATGGGTCGCGATGGCATTTTACCTCGTCAGTTATCCGTTTTGCATCAAAAATATCGGACACCGGTTGTTGCCATTGTCTTGGTGGGTGTCATTTCACTCGTTCTTTCGTTGACATTGTCTCAAGCAACAGTCTCCAACCTCGTTAGTTTCGGTGCCTTGTTTGGCTTCATCTTATTGAACTTGTCGGTTGTTTGGAAATTCTATATCAAGGGCGATCACGGCTCGATCTTATCGGCCATTAAATACTTGGTTTCACCATTGATTGGCTTTGGTGTCAGCACCTGGATCTTCTTGAGCCTCACCCCTGAAGCTAAAATTGTCGGCGCAGCTTGGATTGCGGTTGGCATCGTCATTTTGCTGGTCCAAACTAAGTTCTTCACGCGACGGACACCAGGACTTGACTTTTCAAATAAGGATTAATTAGGACAGCTGCATAAAGCAGAAACTTTCACCCAAGCACCTTGAACAAAAATCCCAAAACCGGGGATTTCTGTTCAAGGAGACTTAGGCTCCAGTTTCTAATCGCTTTACTTCACTCACTTTATAATAAAGGAGAAATTGATTATGACAACTAAAACAGCAGAAGCAGTAACCAGCGTTAAGAAAACGGAAAATGAACAATTACTTCAGCAAACCGTTGAACAGTTAAAAAACTTCAAGTGGGTAGATTTGACCCACTCGTTTGGACCGGAAAGTCCGCGCTTCCCAGCCTTTGCTAAGCCAAAATTTAATACGATTTCTACCCATGCGGACGGTTTTTTCGTTAAGGAGTACACCTTCCCAGGTCAGTTTGGGACTCATCTGGATCCACCGATTCACTTTGATGCTCACCAAGACACTTATGTAGAGGATATTCCGCTCAAAAAGTTCGTTTTGCCACTGGTCGTCATTGATCGATCAAAGGAGGCCAGTGTTAATCCAGACTCTTCGTTGAGCGTCGCTGATATCAAACAATGGGAGAAGAAACACGGCAAGATTCCGGAAGGTTCATTTGTCGCACTGAGAACGGATTGGGGTAAGCGTTGGCCAAGTCAGAGTAAGTTTGAGAATTTGGATGATGCCGGTCAAGCTCATTACCCGGGTTGGGATCTTGACGCATTGAAGTTCATTTACGAACAACGAAACGTCGCCGCAAACGGCCATGAAACGTTTGATACCGATACGGCTACCAAGCAGGAAAACGGCTTAGTGGGTGAATACTATGTCTTGTCCCATGGCCACTATCAAGTCGAGCTGCTTGATAATCTGGACTTGGTTCCAGCTACTGGGGCTTATATTCACATTTCTGTACCCAAGGCTGAGAAGGCGCCTGGTTTTCCGGTGAGGGCGTATGCGGTGGTGCCGGAATAGATTGGATGTAAGTTGAATTGAGTTGTGAGTTATTAATAGCATTAAAAATTGAGCACTACCGGCCTGGCTGGTGGTGCTTTTATGTACTTGAGATTATTACTTGTTAACGGTGCTCTTTCCTGAAAAATACTGACGCCTGATGTACTTAGCACGAATTGCTGAGGTTGTTGGAGAAACTAATTGACTACTTATCGTATTTAACAAGTATGAGGATGAACGAAAGGATGGATTTAATTGAATAATAGCACTTGTTTGTATGACATTGCACCACAATATGATAAGATGTTGGCGGAGATGATAACAATGACTAAAGATACAACGCTGACAATTCGGCTTAATAAAGAAATTAAGTCACAAGCTGCAAAAGTTGCTGCTGGAATGGGAATTGACCTCGCCACTGCGATTAACATGTTTCTGGTTCAAATTATCAAGACGGACAGGTTACCATTTGTGCCAACGGGTGAAAGCGAGCTTGATCAATCCTTGAACGATGAAAATGCGGGTCGGGTTAGCAAGCCGTTTAATAACGCTAGTAGTCTGCTTGATGGTGCCTTGCGGGATAAGTCAAAATGAGTCGGTATCAAGCACGCTACACTAACAGTTTTAAACGTCAATTGCGAAAAACACTTAAAACACCAGGAAACTATCGAGAAGAAATTGCTGTCGTAATTGATTTACTATATAGAAGATATGGTTTTATCAGTGAAATATCAGGATCACCCTTTAAAAGGAAAGTGGTTTGATCATCGAGAATTGCATATCAAGCCAGATTGGTTGTTGATCTATCGAAAAGATAATCAGCAACTGTTTTTGACATTAGTTGCAACTGGGTCACATGCTGATTTGTTTAATATGTAAAGTAATCATAATTGAATAACCTCCATAATCAATTATGAGTAAATTAATCATTGTAGTGGATTTATGAATTAAGTCTCACTGGCTAGTTGGCAGGTGGGACTTTTTAGTATGATCATTCCAGCAAAATATTACGGCTCGAATAGTTGACCTGTTCAGGTATGAACAATTAGAATAATAATGAGGGTATCAAATTATTAGTTATTTTGTTATTTTATGGGGAGGATTATATGAATACTATTGAGGGAAAAAGCAACATTGGCTGGAGTTTACGGACGATGCTGCTGACGTTGTTTAGTTTGATAGCTTTTTTTGCAATGGCAAATTTTTCTACTTTGGCAAAGGCCGCAACGCCTTTTGGACAAATTGTATCAACGCAAATATTTCAACATGAAATAGATAATCAGATGGTTGATACTAATGATTTCGATGATAAACCAACTTCTAAAGTTGCAGATAATAAATCACCAATATTTACGGGTAGCGGGATTTCGCTGGATCCCAAATCTGCTCAGGGACCCTTCTATCCCAATGATAAGATTAAGATATTTTTAAACTTGAAGCTAAGTAGTGATGGTAGCGACTTCACTAACGGTCAAGCTACTATGACACTTAGTAACAAGTATTTTTCAAAGGTTACTTTAGCTGATATGTCAGTAGGAAGTGTATTGAAGGACACACCAAAGATAACTACCGATGGGGACAACACCGTTATTACATTTAATTTTAATACGATGCCAAGTGGTCACAGTGCTGCGATTCCGGTCACTTTATCATTAACTCCTGGGCACGTTAAGAATGGTTATCAATATCCCATTAAGGTGAACTTTAAGGGGGACAATGCTGATTACACGCCACAAGATTTTGAAGTCCAGGCAAAAACAGATTCGTTGCCGGTTTATATGTCAGATGCTGTAGCAACATTAGACGCCGGGTATTGGGACGGAGATAAATTGAACGCCAATTATGATTTACAAGCAGAGGGTGCTGATTATTTACGAAGTGGTGTCAAAATGGCTGATGTTGATCCAGGAGAGTACACTTTTACAATCAAGCTATCATCTCAGCAGATTGGAGTGGCTGATCCAGGAAAATGGAAATATGATAAGACAAAAAATACATTAACTCAGACGGTTACCGTTGATCCAGCGAGTCAAGACAACCCTTCACTTGGGGGATTTAAACTTACCTTTCTAAAGGGGTTTGTGGCTAATTCATCAGAACAAATGGAGGCTTCAGTTACTGGGCCAAATACGCCAAACACTACCAACGTAGGCGTAGCAAGTCTTAAGAAGGAAAAACCGGTTACGTCAAAATTTAGAGTATCAAACGATAAAAGAATTCGTTTTAATAGTTCCAACGGGGATCAATTTTTGAGTGTTAATACGAACGTGGTGACCCCTGAAGTACCGGTAATTTCAACGTTAACGCCTATTGATATGAATGATCCAAGTGGTACCTTAGGTGCTAGTGGAGAAATTGGAACAAACAATGCAACTAATGAAGGGTTAAATGACCCCGATAAGCTCGAAAAGGGAATGAATTATGCTAAATTAACTAGTATTATTGATAGTCCCGGAAATATTAGTGATAGGTTCGACAATTTTGTCTACCCGCTTAATAAGCTGGAATTTCAAGGTGGGGATGGCATTCATCCTGCAGTTAAACAAGGCTTAGAACAAAATACGGTTTATGGAGACGGTAAGGAAATCGGGCATGTGACATTTAACCAACCACTTGATCTGAAAGACCAAAGTTATAAAAACTTAGAAATTAAGTTTAAAGATCCGGTTATATTTGATAATTTGAGTGATTCAAGATATTTCCGAGTTCAACTTACCGGCCATATGACGGCTGCTCAAATTGATAACTTTAAAAATAGCCCGAATGTAAATGTCATCACTCGTGATTATTATAATTATCTCGAAAGTGACACAACTACAACTGAACCAGATATAGAGCAACCATCTACTAAATATGCCCATGATTATATTACTCTAAATAGGCGGGCACCACATGTTGTTCAGCCACCGGAACTTACTGGAAGTTTGTTAACTTTATTTGGACAAGATTCCTTTAAGTCTGGAGCTCGCTATTATCCACAAGTTAATGCGGGTAATGATTTGTATATAGAATTACTCGTTGGAGTGGATCACAATGAAGATGCACATATAAAGCCTAAGAATTCGAAAGTAGTATTCATAGTTCCTGATGGTGTTGTGCCTGACTCTCAGCAATCCCCTAACTCAAATTTAACGAATATCACAACAAAAACGAATTATAACAATTCTGGGAAAACCGCGATTTTTGCGGATATAAAAGATGTAGATGATTATGTTGATTCAGTTAGCATCCCTGTGCATAAATATTATCTTGCACTTAAGCCCGATGAAAATTCTCTAGTACTCGGTAATTATCCAGTTGAGTCTTTCTTTGTGGCTCAAAATAATAATTATGTAAATGGGAATCCACTAACTTACGGTGATTTTATTGTTAATCCGAGTGAGACAAACCTTGATAAAGAAAAGAACGGTTCTTATGGATTGTATGCTGAAACCAATAATGAGAGTAATGTAATTTCTAATAGTGCGATATTTCATTTAAATCGAGGATTTTAATCCAGTTCGTCAATTGATCACGACTGCAAAAGTTGCAGTGTTGGACCCTGATACCGGTCAGCAAGGACCTTTTGTTACGAATAGTGGTTTGAGTGCATATAGTGGTGATACTGTTCGTTATCAAGAGAACCTGATAAACACTGGTTTAGAAGATTATAATTCTTTAGATGTTTTGGATGTACTTCCGTATGATGGTGATCTGTTAGTAGATGGCAGTCCAAGAGGGTCTCAGACGTCTATAGCTCTTGCCAGTCCACTAAGCATTACTCGTACGGATAAGGACAACAAGGAAATACAGGGTGGCTATAAGGTCTTGTACTCTACTGATAAGCCTAGTTCGAATGCACACGATAATTACAGTGCAAAGTTTTCAGAGGATGCGCCAACTGATTTAAGCAAGGTCACAATGGTTCGGGTTGTATCAACGACCCCCACGCCCTTAAACGTTGGTGATAATCTGAAAATTACTTATGACGCGAAGATTCCTCATTTGGATAGTGTTAAGACTGCAGTCAACACGTTTACTGTTCGAAAAGCGGAGGGTGATCAGAATTTAACACAGTCAACTGATGCGATCATCAATGCACAGCAACCCCTTGCAAATGTTACAATCCAATTTTATGGTAAAAAAACAGATAGTGATAATTATGCACCGATTGCATCTCCAATCAGTGTTGATTCGCAAAAGCTCGGTCAACCTTTTAAAGCTTATGAAAAAGACTATCTTAATCGGGTGCCGCAAAACTATGTCCCAGTTGATAACGATGATCATGGGTTAGCAAAAGTGTCACGTGATCCCACCCAAAACGTCATCAAACTCTATTACAAGTACCAAGAAACGCCAGTGACTCCCGCAACCGTTGACGGAACTGCCAAATTCAAAGATAAGGATGGTAATAAAATTGCTGATGACATTCCATTTGGCTTCAAGGAAGATGAGAACAAGGCATACAAGCTGGACGACAATCAAGCTGTTCAGAAGACCAAGGATAAGTTGGCAGATGACTATACGTTCGTAGACACAGATCAACCAACTAGTGGCATCTTTAAGAAGGATAACCCAGTTGTAATTACTTACAACTTCGTGAAAAAGGGTGCCGTAACGGTTCGCTACGTTGATACTAATGGCGTTAGAATTCATGATTCACAAATTCTCAAGGGCAAACCGGGTACGCAGTATGACGTTTCTGGAAATAAGTACCAACTAACAATTCCGGGTTATACGTTGGATAAAACCAAGATGCCTAAGAACATGAGTGGTCAGTTCATCAAGGCTGGGACGGTTGTTACTTATGTCTACAAGAAGAACGAAACCCCGGTTAATCCGATTAACCCCGTCAATCCAGTAACACCAGTCAATCCAGTTAATCCAACACCATCGCCGCAACCGACGCCTGCACCTAAGCCAACGGATACGAAGCAGCCTAGCGTGATCGCTAAGAAAGGTGAGGCCGTCTACTCACTGAAGAAGATTTACCTTTACAAGCACAACACATTCAGTAAGCGCGAACGACTTGCGGGATACGTTCAGAAGCCACGAGTCTACCGCCCAATGTTCGTGGTAACGGGTTACGCCCATTCCAAAAACGGTCATCTCCGTTATACAGTCCGGGACGTTAACCACTTGACTAAGAATCGCCACAAGAAGGGATACATCACCGCTAACTGGAACTATGTCCGACCAGTTTACTATCAAAGTAAGCACCAGACACTCACAGTGATTAACCCGCGTGGCGTCAATGCTTACAAGAAAGCAAACTTGACTGGCAAGGTTCGTAACTACACACAAGGCACTCAATTAAAAGTGATTAAATTTGTTCATCATAACCTGACTACCCGTTACGTTTTGAGTAATGGTCAATACATTACCGGTAACCGTAAGTTGATCCAAATGGGCAAGCAGAAGATGCCTCGTTACGTTAAGGTGAAGAAAAATATCAACCGTTACAAAGATGTTAACTTAACCAAACGTAACCAGCATATTAAGAAGGGCACTAAGCTGCGAATTAAGAACTATGATTTCTCGCAAGCTAACAGTGTTACCAACACGGGTACGATGAAATATCACGTTGCTGGTGGTTATATCACAGCAAATTCAAAATTCGTTAAAGTGTTCAAATAGTTGCTAAAGCGTTACAAAAGCCTATCGTCAAATCGGTAGGCTTTTGTATTATCAGTAAAATCTAACGGCTGAATAAATTAATCAACGTGTGCAACCAATTATGAGTAATTTACTCATTCTTTGATAACTAATGAGCATAATAATACCGTTTTACCAATCGCTCTGATAATATAATAGTTGTAATCGTTGTCATGAATTTAATAAGGGGGAATCGAAATGGCCAACCAGACGATGCACGTTAGCCTAGCTCGCACCGTTCGATTAATAGTGGCGTTTATTGCAACGCTCGTTTTCGGGGGATTATTGACCCACCAAGCTGCTGTTAAAGCAGCCGAAACAGATCGAATCACCTATGTGCTGCACGCAATTGACATTTATGGCAATCCAATTAAGGCGCCATTTAATGATAGAGAAATAGTTGATACTGACCTCACAAAATCTAATATTGATGTGACAGGGATTGTCACCAAAACGTTGGATGATGGGCGATATGTTTTATCTGGCTATTATGGGGATGCTAAGAATGATATGCAGATGATGGATTATAGTGACTTTGTTGAACACCCAGAGTGGATTGATGATTGGCTGACTCATATTGAGACATACGCGCGGCGGTACGATACAACGACTGATGTCATTAACACTTATTTTGTTTATCGGGATACAAAATCTGATAAACCGGCTCAGATTACGATTCCGGATGGCGCTCAAACCAGAGAGCCTGGAAAAGTGAAGTTCTTTTTCACTGATGTCAATGGTAAAGAACTTAAAGCGCCAATCACATTTGAGGGGTATGATGATTATCCAAGCTTAAGAGGCACGTTTGGGATGTATATCAATCATCAAGAAACGAATTATCGTTACTACTATATGGGTGCGGTTGCCCGTTATCCTAATCATGATGGCACATATATTTATAGTAATCAGCGGCTATTTGCCAATAACATGGCTAATGTTTCAGATATTGTGTCACAGAAAATCCTGCAAGAAAACTATATGTATGGATTTGCGGTGAACGGGCCGTGGGAAAGTGGGATGACCGTGACCTTCGTCTATGATCCGGTTGCACCACTTACCCGGACGTTAACTGTGGAATATGTTGATGAAACGGGTAAGGCGCTTGTCGGCCACCCAGCTCAAACCAAACAATTAAAGACCGGTAGCGACTACACCGAAACAGCGCCTGAAATTGCGGGTTACACCTTGATGGGGGACAAAACAATTTCCGGTAAATTGAGTGACGATGCTAAAATTACCTTCAAGTATCGAAAAAATGTGACGCCACCTAATCCAGACCGTGGTGGTTCAAATACCAATTCAGAAACGAACAAGCAAACGGTCACTGAGCCGGTAAAACCAACGCCGGAAGTCACAGTACCATCAACGTCAACGACCAAGCAATCCGCCAAGTTGCCGAATTATGCGGCCAAAGAAGGCGCGGCAGTGTACGCAGCTAAGCATATTTATCTATACAAGAACGCCACTTTCAAGAAATCACAACGAATTGTCAGCTATCCGAAAACAAAACGAGTAAACCGGCCAATGTTTGTGGTTACCGACTATGCGCGTTCAAACGGTGGGGCGTTGAGATACAAGGTTCGCGATGTCAACCATAAGAGCAAAACGGCTGGCAAAACGGGGTATATTACCGCTAATCGGAAATTCGTGGTGCGGGTGTACTATGCTTCAATGCCAAAGGATAAGTCGATTACGGTGATTGCTAAGAAGGGCGTTAATGCTTATCAGAATGCTAATTTGACCAAGAAAGCGAAGAACTACAAGAAGGGTACACATCTTAAAGTTAAGAAAATCGTGCGTCACAACTTAACTTCTCGTTATCAACTGTCTAACGGTGATTACATCACTGGTAATAAGAAATTGGTTATTCAGGGTAATCATTAATATGGGTGGTAATTAACGGTGCTGCTACAAGCGGAAAAGTCGGGATGAAATTCCCGGCTTTTTGTTTCTAAAATGGGTGGCGTGATCGTCGTAAGCAAGTCAATAAACGGAGGTATTAAAAAATGCTTCTCGATTAACGTTAACTAACCTCAAATACTTAGTTTATCAGTCTATCGTCCAATCGGTAGGCTGATTTTTACTATCAGGGAAACCAACGTGATAATGAACTAATCAATGCGGACAACTAATTATGAGTAAATTACTCATTTATTGATAACAAATAGGCATCATAATACCACTTTGCCGACTATTTTGATAATATAGTATTAGTAAGTGATGACATGAATTAAATAGGGGGAGGAAACCGATATGTCCGATAAGACTAAGTATTTTAGCCTGGCTCGAACTGTTCGATTTGTAATGGCATTCATTGTGACGCTTGTCTTTGGGGGATTACTGATGCACCAAGCGACGACCGTTCGTGCAGCTGGTGCCCCAGTTACCTACGTTTTGCATGCAGTTGATACTTATGGAAATCCGATCGATGCGCCGTTTAATCAAAAAACGGTTGTCGATGATTCGTCGGCTGCCATTAAAATTGACGTGAGCGGTTTAGTGACTACCAGCCTTGATAATGGTCGCTACACCTTAGCGGGCTACCACACTGATAATAAATCTGATCAGCAGGTGATGTATTACAACAACCTGCCAAGGGGAACCACGCCGATAACTGACAGCCTCAAGGGAATTGATGTCGACCGTCCTGAACGAAATGAAAACAACAAGACCGTCAATCTTTACTTTGCTTATCAGGACACCCAATCTAAAAAGCCTCGGGAGATTACGCTGAGTGCAGACGCGCTTAATCGTGAGGCTGGTAAGGTGAAGTTCTTCTTTACGGATGCATCAGGCAACGAACTAAGCGCACCGCTCAAGTACGATTTCAAGGATGTCCCAAGTTTAAAGGACACCTTTCAAGATGACATCGGCAATTACCGCTATACCGCGGCGGTTGTCCGCAATCCCAACAACTATGGGACTTACGTTTACGCCAATTCCAAGATTTTTGCCAACATGAAGACTAACGCCTCGGATGTGTTGTGGCAAGCGATTCTGCAGCCGGCGTACATGAATGGTTTCTCTAAAGGGCCTAAAGTAAAGTGGGAAAGTGGCTCCACGGTGACGTTCGTCTATGAGAAAATTAAGAACACGCTGACGATTGAATACATCGATGAATCTGGAACCGCAATCCCTGGTCATCCTGCCCAGAAACAGACCTTGGCGAATGGTGCTGAGTATACTGAAGCGGCTCCAGATATCGCCGGTTATACGGTTGTTGGTGATTCCCAGGCGACTGGTCGATTAACTGAAGACGCGACAATTAAGTTTACCTATCGTAAGACAGTGACGCCACCCACGCCGGGGACAGACACCAATTCTAATTCAGGGACTGGGCAGATAATATCCAACCCAACCCCAGAAACAACTGAACCTGGACAGCCTGAACCAGAAACAACAACGTCTGAAGCCGCCGAGGTCCCTAATACCGCTGTTAAAAGAGGGGCAGCGGTATATGCTACCAAGCACATTTATATGTATCAGAACGCCACTTTCAACAAGAAACAGCGAATCGCCAACTATCCAAAGGCCAAACGGATCAACCGGCCGATGTTTGTAGTGACCGACTATGCTCACTCAAAGGCTGGGTTGCTGAGATATAAGGTCCGCGATGTGAACCATAAGAGTAAGACTGCTGGCAAAACTGGCTATATTACGGCTGACCGGGCTTTTGTCGTAAACGTTTATTATGCGACAATGCCTAAAAATAAGCAGATTACGGTAATTGCTAAGAAAGGCGTTAACGCGTATAGGAATGCTAATTTGACCAAGAAAGCGAAGAATTATAAACAGGGGACTCGCCTTAAAGTTAAGAAGATCGTACGCCACAACCTAACTTCTCGTTATCAGCTGAGTAACGGAAACTACATCACTGGTAATAAGAAATTAGTTATTCAGGGGAATGATTGATTGAACTTTAAACATGGAAAGTCGGAATTTACGTTTCGGCTTTTTATTTTGGGATGAAATCTACATATATTTCGTAATTAATTAATAGTGACCGGCAAAGCCACGAGAAATAATAGTTCACGGATAAAAGAATAAAATGATTTTGGGGAGTTGATATGATGTTGTATAGCAGCAATCCAATTTGACAATGTCACACCAATTCGGGCATTTATATTCGTTGAAAAATTAATGTTATTAAATTGTTGAATTGAAGTTAATATGCTAGAATATTATGTATAGGATAGAGGTCGCAGAAACAACCTCTATCCGGCACAAGTTAAAGTGCATCTAGTTGAGGCTAACCTTTATGGTTGGCTTTTTTGATTATCCGGTAAGCAGTCGCAAAACTAACTGCGGCTTGGGATAAGATCAATAAGCTAATCGAAATGCCTATCATCCAAATGTCCTTTCCAAAATTTTGTGCATCATCATCACCCCATTTCTATATTGGTAAGGTGTGATGCATGCACTATTAACCTGCTAAGCCACTCCTAGGAATGACTCTATAGGTTAAATACGGAAATTGATCACAGTTATCTTTAAAAACATCTCCCGATTCAAAATTCAAGTGCAACAGTCGGCAACTAGACCATTTAGGCTAGTTAAAAGTGCCATGACAATCCATTCACGACACTTGAATCACATTAAAAAGTGACTACAACTAGAGGCGAATTGAGGAAGAACCTGGCTTTGAGACAATTGTGCAATCCAGTAGCCAGTGTGTAAGCGCGTTTCACATTAATTTCAAGGACAGCAAGTTGCATGATCAAAACTGCTCCTTCAACTTCCAAGAAATTGAATAATTTTTATTTGAAACCAATTTCTTGGATTGGATTAAACCACCGATGTAGGCAGAAATACTAGGACTGATAAGCCATCGAAAAAGCAAATCCAGGTAGCAAAGATTCACGATTGTGACTTGATTGGGTCGAACGAGTCCTTTACTAACAAACTAAAAAATAGTCTGAAGACACTTCATCACGAAGGTTGGTAGTCAGGCTATCTTTTAGTTGGGATTCAATTCAACATGAAAACATGTGTACTCTCCAAGCTTATTCATTTTCTTGCCTTGTAAGCGAGATTAATCTGACTTTCTCACAAAGGTTTTGCGGATATTTACGACAAATAACGCTGCAATAAAGCCGACCAGCCAGATGATTGGTAGGATGACCGCTAGTATTGCAATCATGATTTGTTTGGCACGGATATCCAGCTTGCACCATTTATCTTTGAATGAATGCCATGCATCTTTTTGAAAGGGAATGGCAAATAAATCAGTGACTAGATTGATCATGAACCAGATGTTGGCGAACTTGGCGGCTTTTTTCATAGTTGAAACTCCTTGATGGGTAAGTTTATTAGATATACGTGTATATTAACATCTACTTTGCGAAAAATTAACCAGTTGAGATGAATAATTATATTATTGAGATTGAAGCTAATATGATGAAGTAATATGTATAGGCCAGAGGTTGTGGACCCCTCTGGCCACACAAGTTAAAATGCACTCGGGAGAAAGCTAATCTTTATGGTTAGCTTTTTTGTTATCCGGAAAGCGGTTCTAATATGAATCTTGGTAAGGGGTACCGCGTGCACTATTAACCTGCTAAGCCATTAGTAGGAATGATTCTATGAATTAAATGAGGGGTTAAATATGTTTGTACTTGTCCTTTAAAAATGGTGGTGTAATTAATTGAATATTTAATGCAAGTGGCAATTTCTGCTGCTTGCTTTTTTAGATTATATTTCAACTTTAATATGCCGTTTTGTCATCGGACTTTCATCTAGCTTTCTTGTCCTATAACTTAAACTAATTCTATTGTTTGCAAAGCCTCTGCGAATATTTACCACGAATAATGCTGCAATGAAGCCGACCGGCCAGATGATTGACAAATTTGGCATCCTTTTTAAATGCACCCTGGTTGAGCTGCCTTTACTTTTGAAATTTAACAAATCGCAAAGTTGATTACGTATTTATTCACTAGAGGGATGGATAGAAAATAGTAGTTACCTCGACATTCAAGAGGGGCCATATTTTAGGAATGTTGTGTTTGATTCTTTTGTCTATAGCATATATGCTATTAGAAGATTAGGAGCCTGCTATGAACTTTTATTACTACTTTTATTACTATAACGAAGGTGAATTTTTTAAAGAATTATCCAAATTTTCCAAGATTGATCGGGCAAAGATTGTGAGTAGAATTAATAGAATTGAAAAATACGGTCTCATGATTGCAGCTCAAAAGTTATGGGTAAAGAAGATTGATGATAATTTGTTTGAAATTAGAATTCATTTTGACCATGGAATTAGTAGGTCAATTTATTTTGAAGATATTGATGCCAATTACGTGATTACGCAAAATTTTGTTAAAAAGAGCCGAAAAACGCCGTTTTCAGAAATCCATAAAGCAAAGTATCGAAGGAGAAACTATTATGACCCCAACAGAAAAAATGATTGAAAAACTTAGCAGTAAAGATCCAGAATTTAAGGAAGCCGTTGAACATTACCAACAACAAGATGATTTTGCTGTTCAAATTTCAGAGTTACGTAAAGAACTTGGCCTCACGCAACAACAGCTAGCCGACAAAGTTCGAGTTCCTCAGTCAACGATTGCTCGTTGGGAAACCGGAGATGGTAATATTACAATAAAAAATATGGAAAAGATTGCTAAAGCTACTAACAAAAAGTTAACTATGTACTTTGCATAAAGCCATGGAAAAGCCAGGAGAAGTCCGCTCGTAAAATCAACGTATCATTTTCAATAATTGCTGAGTGGAAAACCGGGACTGTATTTTCTGGATTATTACTATCACGCCAAAGTTCATCATAAGTTCATAAATCTTCTAATTAACTTTTGTGAGTTGGCTTTATCTTGCTCCAAATGTGCTTAGCGCCCAATGAAACGATGCCCATCCGGTTAATAATTTTACCTTGGTGGTTATGAGCGTCATTCACTGCTGCTGCAATAATTTGGCCGCCTTCTTCAACGGAATGCATCATCCAGCCACTCATGTGATCATTTAAGTCGGTTGTAACGCCACCGGGGATAACGCCGAATACCTCAACTGGAATGTGGTTTTGCTTGTAATCGTTGCCAATTAATTTGATCAGAGTATTTAGCGCTGATTTGCTGGTAAGGTACCCAAACGGCTTGAAGAAATTATTGATAATGGTAGGAATGGTCAGACAGACAATTTTTCCCTGATTTTTAGCCAAAATCGGTGTGAATTGCTTAATCATCTCAAAGTTGCCTTCCACGTTGACCTTCATCAAATTATCCAGCTCTTTGGCAGAGAAGTCTAAAGGGCCTTTATTCATGTCGCCAGCGATCCCGGCATTATTAACGATGACCTGTAGATCAGGGTGGTGGCGGTTGACTTCAGTGACCGCTTCATCGAGCGTTTCTAGATTATTAAGATCGATATGAATCAATTCAACGTTAGATAAATTTTCAGCGTTTAATTTGGCCAAGGCTGTTTGTCCTCGTTGAATGTTGCGAACCCCTAACAATACGTACCAACCTTGGTGGGCCAATTGGCGGGCAGTTTCAAAGCCGATGCCGCGATTGGCACCGGTGATTAATACTTTTTTTGTCATTGTTCGTCTCCTTATGAATGTTAACGTATGAACGTATTTTAACATTTGCCATGAAGTCCCGTTTTTGATAAGTAAAAATAAAAGCATGGTAGAAATCGGGAAATGGTTTCTACCATGCTTTATTAAGAGCTATATAGAAAATGGTCCTTTAAGAACTTGTGATATTAAAATTGTGGACTTAGCCGATGAACAACAGGATCAAGCTCTAACGTGCATGATTGAACATGATAATTAAAGTAAATTAGTCTGGTCGTTGGATGAAGAACTACGAGCAACAACCCAGAAATAATAGCTAATATTGAGAATCTTTCCGTATTTAATTAAGGGAAGGTAAGCAAAGTGTTTCTCTATTCGTCGAGTAATGGGAGTGTGAGAATATATAAAGAACTCAGAGCGTAAGTACTTGTACTTATTTATACGTGTGTATATACTCGTAAGTACGAAGGAGGGATTCCTCATGCAAAAAAGAGAAAAACAATCCGGTCGAATTGCTGGCAGTTTCGTTGCTCGCCGTTCAGGGAATTCATTGAGCTTAACTATCCCAGCTGATGCTGAAGTTAAGGAAGGAGCAGAATACGTTTTGGAAATATTAGATGATGGGACATTAAAATATAAGCCGCAACAAAAAAACATTTGGCATACTGAAAAAGCTCAAAATTATGATTTTCGCAGTGATCTGAAAAAGATTAATTATGCAGAAGAAAAGCGATTTGGTAAGGAGATTTGACCATGCATATACCCATGCGAGGAGATATCGTATTTATAGATGCAGAACCACATGCAGGTCATGAGTATGGGGGCCACAGTACGACTGATCAGAATATTAGACGGCCAATGATTGTTTTATCAAACAATGATTATAATCGGGCGACTGGAATGGTTATTGGAATGGTTGTCACCTCTAAGGATTTTTCTGATAACGATTTTTACTACGCCTTTGCCGACTTTGAAAGTGGCATTAAAGGAAGTGTCGTTACTTGGCAATTGCCCACCTATGATTTTCAAGCCCGTAATGGTGAAATCGTTGGGCACACTTCAGAAAAATTAGTTCAAGAATTGCGACAACGCGCGATTGCAATTTTGAGTTAAAATTAGTATTTAAAAAAATGGGCATTCATTGCCCATTTTTTTGTTACACAAACGCAACAACCTCATCCAATCACCATCGGCTCATGTCTCATCGCACGAAGCACCTTCAGTAAGTCGCCATAAGACATTAATACCGTGGCCGTATTGATGTTGGGGTGGGCAGAAATTTCCGGTAGTGTGTGGAGATCACGATTCAATAAGACCTGCACCTCATGTTTGCCGTCGTGCATCAATGCTAGCGGGGTGACCATGCCAGACACAACACCAAGCAAGTCTTCCAGTTCGTCCTCAGACGCGAACGTGAGCCTACTGCGTGCAATGCCAAGCTGGTCGGCTAATGCTTTGAAATTCACTCGGGATCTGTCGGTTAGGTATAGGTAGAATTGATCACTTTTTTTCTGCTTCAACAGTAGATTCTTAACTTCTGGCAGCCCTTTTGGTGTGTTGGGATCGTTCATCGTCCAAATAGCGGGGTGGTCAACCCGTCGATAGTGGATATTAAGTTTTTTAAGTAAGTCCAAGGCTTCTTGTTCGGTTGCTGGTTGCATGTCAACCACTCCAATCTGATAGGTATTGAGTGACGAGAATTGATCGGACTGCTCAGTTAGAAGATAACTTTTGTGTTGGGAAGTTCGATTTTTTGCTAGGTTCCTGTTGAGGAATAAGCATAAAAATCGGCAAGCGTGAAATATTCCATATTGGAATGTATATGATATAATATGTTATATGAAAAAGATTGTATTTAAAAATTTGACGGATAGAATTACTAAGTATGACCTTGATGAATTTATATTTGATTGGAAAAACCTTTCAAGTGAAGATATATTGGTAGGTCTATTTAGTGAAGAAATATTGGTTGGACTCGTCAGTTTCATTCAACGGGATAACTATGACCATATCAATAATATTGAAGTGTTGAAATCATTTCAGCGGAAGGGATTTGGCGGGATGCTGTTAGCGATCGTAATGATTGATTCGTTTGATCGCAAATTTGCTGATGGGTTTGTAGATCTTATTAGTAAGACAACGGGAGTCCAGCAGTTCTATCAACACTTAGGGGCACGGTTGATTAGTTCATCACATCTATATTTTGACAATGAAGCTAGTCAAAAAGTTATTGATCAATATTTACCAGAAGGAGGCGTTATTGATGGCTACTAAAGATCAGATTATCATTGAATTGAATGATTTGAATCATGTGATTGCTTCGTACCCTGTAGATTCCAAGCAATATCAGAATGCATCTGACAAGTTAAGCCGGTTACTTTTGGACGCGGTCAATATTCGGGATGTGAGTTTCATTGTTAAGGCGTTGGGCAGAAAACTTTCCGATGACGAGCTGGCTAATCTGATTATTGCTGGTAGGAATGGTCAGCCGTTAAATGAGTCAGTTACTTTGCCAGCGGAGGCTGATGCTGCGTATACGTTGCGGATTGAACGGCAAAAACGCCATTTAACCCAACAAGAGTTAGCAAGCAAAATTGGAATTACCCAGGGACAATTAGCTAAAATTGAAAATGGTCAACAAAACGCCAATCTAAACCTGTTACAACGGGCGATGAGCGTTTTTGGTGAGCCGTACATTGTCAAACCAATTCCTCAGTCCTAATACCAATACTTGAGCCCCAAAACCATGAGTATTTTAAAAGCCAATTTGCATTTCGGATCTTCTCAAAATGCGGATTGGCTTTTACTAATGGTTAATTTGCCTGTTTTTTGTCCTGCTTGTCGTCATGGGTCGCACTCCAAACAGTGAATAAACTCAAAGCACTAATGACCCATGATTTTGTATCTGAATCCAGGTAGAACCAACTTAATATTAAGGCAATCACGATTAGCAGATACTTGACGGACCTCATAGACATGTCCCTTCCTTATTTGAGGAACTAATTACTTTTATTGTACAAAACTAGTTTTGTAATAGCAAAATAACCTGATAATTATTTAAAAGATAATCGGTATCCAAAACTTTGGTAAGGCTCCATGTATTAGTCTTGAGACAGTGATTCGTTAGTTTGTGAATTGCGAAGCTTCTTGTTCGATAGCAGTAGCCTTAGGTTGAAAGTATATAGGCAGAAATAAAAAATAAGAGGGTTATGATTCTTGAAATGAGTACTTACATCGGGTATGGTTATTTGGAGCAAAGAGAAATGCCTTTGCTTGCCAGATTGGTGTGGTAGGGGGTCGCCACATTGCCCGACAGAGGCTTCGTATCTGATCACTAGTCGCGGTTAGAGACGCTTTCTAACCCTGTACCCTTACTTTAATAATTCAGCCGCCAGCATTTGTTGGCGGCATTTTTTTGATTTGTTTTATTGAGGCCCCTCGGAACTTGATCCGTTCCGTATCGAGGTGCTGTTGTGGAAGCAATACGCAGTGATGACTTAGCTGCTCAAAATAAATCATTATGTGTCCCAATACCAGCCAAAAAAAACAATCTCTTCAGTTGGTACAAAGACTAACAAATGGTCCCCACTGTGACTATCAAAATGTAATTCTAGGATGATTATTGTAAGTTGAGGATTGTTTAATTGTCGTTTGATTTGGTGCTTCAAATCAGATAATCCTTCTAAGGCATGTACGTAAAAATAATCTGGAATTGGATCATCATTGATTAGACAAGCGATAATAAATTCCCAAGGGGTCCGTCCTCTGGGATCAATTGCTTCTGGTAAAGGATTATGAAAAATCGGGTACCACTTAGGATCTTGTTTTCGTTTACGGAATTGTTTTTTAAATTGCTTAGTAAATTTGATTGATCTATGCATCAGCCTCGAGACTCCGATCCGTTATTTTGTGAATTGAGAAGCTTTTCCAATTCGTCTAAATTATCAGCTCCGGGAAGTTCCTTTTTGCCAGCCAGATCATGAATCACTTCCTGTAGAGAGTCTATTAATTCGCGATTAGGGATTGAATAGTATTTGGGAAGTCCTTCATTTGCGACTGTGGTTAAGGTCATTCGAATAAAATCTGAAATTGTTAAGCCGTGCGCCTCTAAAACCGTTTTAGCTTTATTTTTAACGTCTGAATCGATCCGAGCTTCAATTCTTGCCATTATTAATCACCTCTACTTGATTGTACGACAATTGGCGTACACGAACAAATGAATTGCTTCCATAGTTTTTAGATGCTGTTTAAAGTTCGCTTCTAAATGTTAAATACGCAAATACTATCACTAAATATTTTTTAACATCCAGAAGTGACTAAATCCAAGAAATCAGTTATAGCAAATTAATATCCCGCCAGTTATTTTCCGCCTAAATGAAATCCAAGCATGACAAATGTTGTGAAGCTATCAGTAATAAAGTTGTCATCATTCAAATATCCATGATGCAACTACTCCGCAATTTCAACTTTCCCAATCGCCTCAAATAAAAACCACCCCAGCCACCCGTACTGATTTCCTTTTAAAATTTTTTCATCAACATCAAAACTCAATCCGACAATCTTGGCAAAATACCGCTATCACAACAATGGTAGCGGTATTATTCCTCGATAAGTATGCCGTTGTTGCCTTAATTACTTCTATAATATAATGCTTTCTTGTGACAAGGGCCCTTGGATCAATCTGAGAAAAAGGAAGATTCAAGTGATGACGAATAAACAAGATGTAAACAAATTACGGGCGGAGGCATTTGCGTTTCTCCAAGCAGGCGATCACGAAAAGGTGGTCTATGGCGCCTTAAAGAAACTGCATATTAATAGAAGCAATCCATTCTATGAGGATATGGTTCAAGAAGGGATGATTGCCTTCGTGGAGAAGTACATGAAGGCAGCTTGCCTGGAAAAAGGGCCAGAGAACCTACTGGTGTACATTTATCAAGGGGTATATTGGAAGTTACTTGATTATCTTCGCAAGCAGCTGACGGTCAATCAGCATGTTCAGGGTCTGGCAGGGGATAAAGATGATCCGTTGGCAGAGCTGCCAGACCTGAAGCAAACGGTGGCTGACTATGAGTTAAACGCATTTTCTAGTGAATTGAGAAGGGAACTAACCCCTAATGAAGCCCAGTACCTCACCCTCGCCCTTGATTATGGCTATAACCTGACTGAGATCGCCAAGCCCTGCAACGTTTCCCGGCAAACGGTTCATAACTGGCGGAAGGGGATTCAAAGAAAAGTTGCCAAATTAATTGAAAAATAGCTTTACACTTTGCCTCGTTGTTTCGTTACTAATAGATGTAAGGGTTGGCCAACCGGCTTACAAGTAATTAAACAGAGGAGAACGAGAATATGCAAAAGGAATGGATGAAAGCAAGTGTTAGTTATACGTTGGTTAATGCGGATCACAAGAAGGGTGTTAAGCATTCTTTTAGTAATGTTGCGAAGGATGTAAAGGCCGAAGCTGTGAGCGCGTTCGGCAACATCTTAGAAACCCTTGTTGATGGTGACATTACCGATGCAGCCGTAACGTCAACTGATCGCGTGACCGTGGATGAGAAAGCAACGGCCCCGGCAACCCCAGTCGTACCCGTAGCGTAATTTAAATTAGGACTAAATGGAGGAACATTCTATGAAAAAATTAGAACTGGTATTCAAATCTTCAGATGACAAGCTCAAGACCATGACCATCAACTACGCCAACGACACCCTTGAGGGCACTGATGTCCAAAAACAAATGAGCCAAATTGCGGCGCTCAACATGTTCCAAAAGGATGGCGTGAACCTCTATGCCACACCAGTCGCTGCTCAGTACCGCAGCACGAACATTGAATCGTTGTTTGATAATCGCGATGAAAAGAAAGCCTAGCACGTAAATTTCAAGAACATTAGCAATCAAACGCAGCATGATAGATATAATAATAGTAGATAAACGGTAAGCAATTAGAACGGTTACTGTTCTGATGGTAAAAAAGTGAATCTCCCGATCATCTGTAAAAGATGGTTGGCTGATTCGCTTTTTCTGTTAACGTGATTTTGGCATACGACCTATTTTAAAATATGTCATGTATGGGATAATGCCGTTGTTGAAATTGATAATGGTTTTTTAACCCTCGCAAGATAAAAGAGGCCGCTGATGACAGTGAAAATTGACGATTGGTTGATTGCTTTCGACAAATTCAACGATTTTTTAAAAGAATTTTAGCTGAAATAACAACCCAAATACCCCCAGAAAGTGTCAAAACGTTGTCGTGATTTTTTTAAACGAGCCCTTTATCAGGCAAATTAAGGAATAAAATAACCGCGTTTTCGGCGATTAAGGGCGGCAATTCAACTGTTTTGCACACAATGTATCAATCGCAACAGTTCTTACAACCCCTATGGATAGTGGGGTTGGACGGAATTAGTTAAGGGACCATAGGCTTCTATTACAACTATGTTTCAGATATAACAAACACATAAATAAAAAGCATTTGCCTTGCGATATGAAATGTTAGGCGATACAATAATAGACGTAGAGTTGATTGGGTACAAATTGTCCTTGTTATTTATACTTCGTTAAGTTAAAATAATAAGTGCAGTTTACATATACCTAGTGAACTACAAATCATATTATATTGGAGGAGACAACATAATGAAATCAAGCTTGAAGAAATCATTATTTGTAGGCTTAGCTGCTTTAGGCTTTGTCGCTGTTGCTGGTTCAGCTAACGCTACCAACGCATCTGCAAAGAGCTATGCTAAGGTTACATCAAACAAGGCCTTATCGACTGACGCTACTACTCGTAACGTTAACGTTAATGGTACTAACGCATTGTATACTAAGGCTGGTACCTTGAAAGGTGCCAAGACTGTTGCATCAA
>NZ_AZEB01000031.1 GCF_001434135.1 Lentilactobacillus kisonensis DSM 19906 = JCM 15041
TTACTTGTCTAACAATTGTAGGGCACTTCAGGCTGTTATGCATGATTTGGCGAACATATAATGATAAAATTGGGACAATTGAGTTGTTGGCCGCCTGAATAATCATGGTTGTCACAAACATCCCAAAGACTAATTTAGCGTTGGCCAGTTCACCGACAACACCCCGGGTAGTTAACATTGCTGATTTCTTCGTTGTATGGAAATCCTCTTTAACAAAGACTGCCGTGACTAGGAAAACAAGGATAAATAAAAAGCCGGTTATAAAGAAAGTGAGCCGATAACTGAAAACTGACGCTAAGGTGCCGCCAAGTAAGGGACCAAATAACGCCCCGGAGACGTTTCCAGTTACTAATAGTCCCAACGCTTGACCACTGCGTCTCTTGGGTACTTGGGTTGCAATGAGGGCGTTGGCGTTGCTAATATAGCCCGAAAAGACACCTTGCAGTAGTCTTAAGCCAATGAGTTGCCAAACGTTCATTACAAGGCCCATCAAGATAAACACGATTGCCATTCCAGCTGAGGCTCTAACTAGCATGAGTTTGCGGCCAGTTCGGTCAGCCATCTTGCCCCAAAGTGGTGAGGCTAGCGCAGTCACAAAGTAGCTGGCAGCAAATGCTAATCCACTATATAAGCTTAATTCAGCGCGGGTGAAGTTTCCCAGCGAGTCAACGTATAGTGAGAGAAATGGCATGACCTCGCTGAAGCCAATTCCAGCCATGAACGTTCCAAACCATAGGACCCTTAAGTTTCGTTGCCAGGAATTTGGTGTGAGTTTATTTTTTGCCAATTATGGTTTCACTCCTCATCATTTTGTATTGAAAACTACTCATCAATGGAGGTAAGTATGAAAAAAGGATCAGTCAAAAAGATCATTTTAAATAGTATCTTTGTGGTACTTATTTTGGTTGCATTAGTCATGATTTTTAACCGGCCAATTAAAAACGAAATGATCAAGTCTTACCAGCCGAAGATAACCAAACAGATGGTTGAAAGGACGCAAACGCGACAAAAGAATCAGACCAAACGGCATGCTAATAATGTGAGTTATAATTTCAAAAAGGTGAAGTCACTTGACTTTGAAACGGCCTTGCGAGCCCGGATGAATACGCATCGATTAGAAGTAGTTGGTGAAATTCTGGTGCCAAAGTCGTCGATTCAGCTGCCAATTGGTCTCGGGGTTGCGAATTCGACCTTAGCGCTTGCGACGGGAACGATGCGGGCTGATCAGAAAATGGGAACTGGTAACTATCCGCTAGCAGGCCATCACATGGTTAATCGCCACGTCTTGTTTGGGCCACTATATTTTAAAACCAAGGTTGGTGATAATATCTATCTAACAGACATGAAGCGGGTGTATCATTACAGGGTCTATCAGCGGACCTTTATCGCTGCAACTCGGGTAGATGTTGTTAAACAGACCAAGCGGCCGATTGTCACGTTGATTACCTGTGACGCCACGGGTGCTGGTCGGTTGATGATTCGAGGTAAGCTTGTTAACAAGTACGTGATTGACCAGGCGACGCCAAAATTAAAACGAGCCCTTTTGAGGCCCGCCAATAATTAAAGAAGATTTGCCTTGATATAATCCAGCCACTTTGGTAATGATTCCGACAACTGGGCATAGGTCCTCCCAAACTTGTGGTCATACCATGGATCAGGAATATCCTCGCCCATTTTACCAGGGACAATGTCAAAGCAGAGATGAATTTTTGACTTGTCAAGTTCAGGGGACAGTTGCTTGAGGTAATGAATGTTTTGGCTGTCCATACAAATAATTAAATCTGAACGATCAAAGTCTTGTGGACTAATCGGCCTTGAAACCATCCCAGAATAATCCAGACCGTGCTTTGCCATTTCTGCTTGAGCCCCTGGGTGTGGCGGATTTCCCTGTTCCTCGCTGCTAATCCCAGCAGAGTCAACGTGAATTTGCTGATCAAGGTTGGCATCCTTAACCATCTTTTTAAAAAGGGCCTCTGCCATTGGGGAGCGACAAATATTTCCTAGACAAACAAATAAAACGTTAGTCATTATTTTAACCTCGTTGTTATTATAATATTACTCATAATGGTAACAACTATTAGTCAAAAGGGCAAACATATTCATTTTTAGCGGCTAGTTACAGACATCCGTTCAAAAGGGGAGTACAATAAAAATAGAATTTTATATGGGGTAATGACACAATGAAGGGCAATTTCATTTTTATAAATACAAATCCGATTTCTAATATGATTTTATCTTCTGGGATCACTGCGGCGGATTTTATTAATGGTCTCGACCAGCTACCGGACAATATTATCCTGTTAAATAACGACGAGCAGGATGCGAATGGGTATAACTCGCATTCCAAGTTTAACTTGATCTTTGGTGCATCTGAAATCCGACAGTATTTGCTTAAAAATCCAACCGGGTCTAAGAAGTTTATTGATTTCGACGAGGAAGACAGCGTTAATAATTTATCGCCTTATGAAATTGCAGAATTATTGTATTTGGCTCACTTTGGAACCCCAATGGGGCGCCCATTTTCCTCGAAGTTGTTAAATCACTACATATACTTGACTCAAGATGATGGGACAATCCGGTCTTACTACCGGCGGTTTTCTGACTTTAACCATGTATTGGAGATTGCAGTTAAGCGTAATCTGCGGGAAACGCATAATACGTTGAGGGTCTTTTTACGACCGCTGGCAATCAAGGATATCGACAATGCAATTTTGATTGAATTAATTACCCGGGCTAATGATGGTTTATTCATTTTATTTGGCTCAATTAGGGAACGTAATCGAACGTACCACATCCCAATCAGGATCTTAAAAAATCCCGATCAAGTTTCAATTATTTTGAGAACTAAAACAATTATCGAAAACACAAATTACGTTGGGGATTTAAGTTATAATTTACAATCTTCGACCTGGAACTTAGAATGGCAAGATCAAGCAGCAGGTGTTTAGCTGTTTGATTTTTTGTTATAATTTGACTAACTATTCAAAATTGGAGCGCTAAATAATGAAAATGACGATTGGCGAAATTGCTTCTGCGATCAATGCCAAGGTAGATAATGTTCCAGAAGATTCATTAAAACAAGAGGTTGACGGCGTGTGTTTTGATAGCCGTAAGATGAAGCCAGGGCAACTATTTATCCCGCTTTCTGGCGACCATGATGGTCATGATTATATCGAGTCAGCTATTTCAAATGGGGCAGCGGCTACTCTGTGGTCAGCAGATAGGGTGAGCCGGTTGCCGATTGCGATTCCTGCACTCGTGGTGGCGGACCCACTGGCTTCTTTTCAAGAATTAAGTCGGTATTATTTATCAAAAATTAATCCGCGGGTCATTGCGATTACAGGCAGTAACGGTAAAACGACGACAAAGGATATGATTGCGTCAATTTTATCGAGTACCTTTCATGTTACCAAGACTCATGATAATTTTAATAACGAAATTGGGGTTCCCTATACGATTTTACAGATGGAATCCAACACGGAATTTCTTGTCGTAGAGATGGGGATGGATCGGCCTGGACAACTGGATTTCTTGTCTAAGCTAGTTCAACCAGACGTTGCGATTATCACGATGATCGGTGAAGCTCACATTGAATTCTTTGGGACCCGTGACAAAATTGCTGATGCGAAGATGGAAATTACCCATGGGCTAAAAGCGGATGGAATGCTAATTTATGACGGTGATGAACCATTACTTGCTGAGCGGGCAAAACATATTGAGACGATTAAGCGAACATTTGGCCGCCACGAAAGCAATGATATTTTCCCAACAGAAACAACCGATTCTAAATACCAGACAACGTTTAAGGTGAATCTATGGCCAGATGTTGAACTGACGCTGCCGATGATTGGCGACTATAATGTCAATAATGCCCTCGCAGCAATTTCCGTTGGTCAGGTATTCCAAATTCATCCAACCTTAATTGAAAAGAGTTTAGCCAAACTTGACTTAACTAAGAATCGAACGCAATGGTTAGTTGGGAAAAAGGGTGAAAAGATATTAAGTGACGTTTATAACTCAAACCCAACTGCGGCTAAGGAAGTGCTGACAGCATTTCAAGAAACGCCAACAAAGGGTAGGCGGATTGTTGTTTTAGGAGATATGTTAGAACTTGGCGCTCAGTCAAAGGCGATGCACGCGGGTTTGGCTGCCAATATTGATCCAAGCCAAATTGCAATGGTTTATCTGATTGGGAGTGATATGGCCGCGTTATATCAACGACTACAGCCGGTATTTGCTCCTGAGAATCTCCATCATTATGCTGCTGACCAATTGGATCAACTGACAACGGATCTTGACAGTCAGTTGGCCACTGATGATGAAGTAATGTTAAAAGCCAGTCATGGCCTTCATTTAGAGAACGTTGTTGCTAAATTAGTTAAATAGATTTTCATAGGCAACGACAGTTATTTTCAGAAACAACCCGTTTTCCTTGCGTAATATGGTCAAACGGTGTAAACTTAAAAAGTTATTTTGTAATAAACGATTTATGGTCAGGCTAATGACGCGTTGTGAGAAACGGATTTTTCTCAGTCAGTAGCGGAACCTTAATTGTTTCGATAATTAGGAGGAAACATATTTGAAGTTTAGTGAATTAGGATTATCAGACCGCTTACTATCAGCAATTTCCAGTAGTGGTTTTGAAGAAGCAACTCCGATCCAAGCTGAAACCATTCCAATGGTTTTAAAGGGTCAGGATGTTATTGGTCAGGCACAAACTGGAACGGGTAAGACGGCTGCATTTGGATTACCAATCTTGCAAAAGATTGATTTTGACAATCCCAATGTTCAAGCTCTGATTATTTCACCAACCAGAGAGCTTGCGATTCAGACGCAAGAAGAAATTTATCGACTTGGTAAGGACGAAAAAGCCCGGGTTCAAGTTGTTTATGGTGGCGCTGATATTCGTCGCCAGATCAACTCGTTAAAAGATCATCCACAAATTATCGTGGGAACTCCTGGACGACTTCTTGATCATATTCGTCGTCATACACTGAAGCTGGAACACATTAAGACGTTGGTTCTTGATGAAGCCGATGAAATGTTAGATATGGGATTCTTAGACGATATTGAAAGTATTATCAAACAAACCCCTGAAGAGAGACAAACACTTTTGTTCTCCGCAACCATGCCTGCTCAAATTAAGCGGGTTGGGGTTCAGTTTATGAAGGATCCCCAACAAGTTAAGATTAAGGCTAAAGAGTTAACGACGGACTTAATTGATCAATATTATGTTCGATTGAAAGAATACGAAAAGTTTGATACAATGACGCGTTTCTTTGACGTCCAAGACCCTGAAGTGATTCTTGTATTTTGTCGTACAAAGCGTCGGGTTGACGAAGTATCAAAAGGGTTAGAAGCACGTGGATATAAGGCTGCCGGACTTCATGGTGACTTAACCCAAGCTCGTCGTTCTCAGATTATGCAAGAATTTAAGCATGGCAAAATTGATATTTTAGTTGCGACTGATGTGGCTGCTCGTGGGATTGATATTTCTGGTGTTACTCACGTTTACAACTATGATATCCCGCAGGATCCAGATAGCTATGTTCATCGGGTCGGTCGTACCGGTCGTGCTGGGAAACATGGTGTTTCAATTACGTTTGCAACACCAAACGAAATGGATTACTTACGCGAAATTGAAAAGCTTACTAAGGTGCGGATGTTGCCTTTAAAGCCACCAACGGAACAAGAAGCTTTTGTCGGTCAATTAAATTCAGCAGAATCTGATATTGCTGATTTAATTCAAAAGACAAATACTGAAAAGTATGAAAAAATGGCTGACAAGCTTTTGGATGAGTATGAAGCAACTGACTTAGTTGCCGCATTATTAAATGATGTGACTCGAGATAATGTGAAGGTTAAGATTACCCCAGAACGGCCATTATCAAGACATCATGGCGGTGGCCATAATAGCCATCGTGGTGGTGGTCATTGGGGTGGTTCTCGTGGCCATAATAATCATAGAAATGGTGATCGGAACTCTGGCCGCAATCGCGGTCGAAGTAACGGTAGTCGTGACCGTGATCATGGTCATGGTGGTAAGCCTAGCAGCAAACGCTCAAACAGTGGCAATAAGCGCCGGTTTACGATTAAAAATTCATAAATTAATAATGGGTTAAAATGGATTGAAGCCTGGATGGTTTTAATCTCAAGGTTAACTTCAGAAACTGTAATTGTTCTTAATTTGGAATGGTTGCAGTTTTTTTGCTTTTAATCTGATAATTATCAGTAGGATCATCGTGTCTTCAAAGTGAGTTGGGGGTTGTTGAGAACTTTAACTTATGTATTAATGTAACGGCCTAAATTCGTTTATAGTGGATTGATTAAGCTCTTGGAGTTCGAAAATTTGATTTCAAGTTGATTCGAAAGATGTTAAAATGACGGTAGTTAAGTACATGAGCGGGTATCTTTAAAATACGTCTTACTGAGTTATGAAAGGAATATCCTTGTGAGGCTGGTAAATTTACGTTACGAGCCCACTTTTTGACGATTGCAAATTAGTTGTTTTGTAATTAGTTGATTTAAGAGTCTGCTTTTTTGGAGATCTGTCTCTTTTCATTGATGACGTTATGAGAGTGAGCTTAATCTGATTTGCTTTAAAAAAGCTTAAAATGAAGAAACGGTTTCGGTTGAATAGTCACGTTTTGTGGTATTATTGAGACTAACTTTTATGATTGATGAGGTTTTGAAATGATTGCCGGAATTGGAATTGATATTACTGAGATTGCAAGAATTAGAGCTGCAGTTAACAAAAACCACCATTTTATTGACCGGGTATTAACCCGAGATGAGATTTCACAATTGGATTTATTATCCGATAAAAGAAAGTTTGAATATATTGCTGGTCGTTTTTCGGCTAAAGAGTCATATTCTAAAGCGTATGGATCTGGGTTAGGAAAAAAAGTCAGATTTCAAGATTTAACGATTATCAATAATCAGGATGGCAAACCAATCGTGTACAATCATCCATTTGATGGTAATGCATTGGTGTCAATATCTCACACTGACAGTACAGTTGTAACTGAAGTTATTTTAGAGAACCGGGGGTAATATTATGGCAGTCGGAAAATTACGAAACGCCAAGGTGATTATCAATCAACGGGCAATATATGATAATTTAGCTAACACCAAAAGTCATCTTGAAGCAGGAACTGATTTATTTGTCGTTGTTAAAGCAGATGGCTATGGTCATGGCGCCATCCAAGTGGCTCGGATTGCTGAAAAAGCAGGGGCTAGTGGCTTTTGTGTTGCCTTGCTGGATGAAGCATTGGATCTTAGGCAAGCGGGCTTTAATGAGCCGATACTGGTTCTTGGAATCACGGACCCTCAATTTGTGACGATCGCGCGTGATAATCAGATCTCCCTTACAGTTAGCTCGACGGAATGGTTAAAGACGGCTGCAGACTTTTTGACTCAAGTTCCGTCCAGTGCAAAGCTTAATGTTCATTTGGCCTTAGACACGGGAATGGGGCGGATTGGATTTCAAACTGCTGAAGAGCTTAAGGCGGCCGTTCAGGTATTGAATGATTTTACGGCTGTCATTAATTTTGAAGGAATTTTTACGCATTTTGCAACGGCAGATAGTAAAAACAGTGATTACTTTAATTACCAGTATGATAACTTTAATAAATTAATGGCAGTGCTTGATAAGCGGCCACGGTATGTTCATGTTGCTAATTCAGCAACTAGTTTGTGGCACAAAGTTTGTGGTGGTAATATGATTCGCTTTGGTATCGGGACTTATGGGTTAAATCCATCTGGAACTGAAATTCCTGATTTACCATATGAACTTCATCCGGCAATGTCAGTTGTGGCCAGCTTAATTTACGTTAAGCTTGTTAAAAAGGGGAAATCAATTAGTTACGGCGCCACTTATACAACAAGTGCAGACGAATGGATTGGGACGATTCCGTTGGGATATGCCGATGGTATTCCACGAAAACTCCAAGGATTTTCGGTATTGGTAGACGGAAACTGGTGCCCGATTGTTGGCCGGGTTTGTATGGATCAGTTTATGATTAAGTTACCGAAGCGTTACGCATATGGTACCCCTGTGACGATTCTTGGTAAATCTAAGGATAAAACGATCACGGCAGATGATCTTGCTCAGTACTTAGGAACGATTAATTATGAGGTTATTTGTGGGTTTAGTCCCCGATTACGTAGAAAATATGAATAAGGGTACTGCTTTTCAAAGAATTCCATGGTATCATTGTAAAATGAAGTAATCTGGAATATAGGGGAAATTACGATGGATAAAGCAACTAATCAAAGGCATTTTTCAGTAATGATCGATGATAAAATTGCGGATCGGTTAGAGCAATTTTGTTCAACAGTTGGGGTATCCGAGAGTGCAGTCGTTGAAGTTGCTATTAATTATTTTTTTGACGACCCACAAATTATTAGCGGATTAATGAAGGGCTATCGTGAAATGGCCAGTCTGAACCGCGAAATTAGTCATGATTTTTCTTGTTGTGAAGAAGACGCTGATATTCATCTAACTCAGTATCGTCAAGGATTGCAAAATTTCCATTAGGTCAATAGATGACAATGGGAGGTGTGAAGGTGACCGACGTTACATTCAAACGTGGAGACATTTTTTACGCTGATCTTTCACCCGTAGTTGGTTCCGAACAAGGCGGAATGCGCCCTGTTTTGATTATTCAAAATGATATTGGTAATCATTACAGTCCAACCGTCATTGTTGCAGCAATTACTGCCAGGATTTCAAAGCCGAAAATGCCGACCCATGTTGGTATTTTAGCTGGTGACGGTATTGAGCGTGACTCAGTGATTTTACTAGAGCAAATCAGAACAATTGATAAGCAACGGTTAAAGGACAAGGTCACTCACTTGAATAATGCAATAATGGGTAAGGTTGACAAAGCGATTAAGATTAGCCTTGGACTCGGCAAAAACGAGTGAGAGATCGATACATAATAAGTAGGCTTACTAGGAATGACATGATCGATAAGTCATTGACAGTAGCCGTTTCCACAAACTAGCATATAATCATAAAATAGCAGCAGACGAAGTGATTGATTTTTCACGACGTCTGCTGCTATTTAACTTGAATTTTTAGAGCCATGATTAGGCGACAAATTAAGTGACGGCCTAATGGGCAACTTTATAATTACTCGGGGATGTACGGGTACGGCAACTATTTATTTTCTTCCTTTAAATTCTCTACTTCTGGTACCCGGAATTCTTTACGTTCTAGAGCAGCAATTATCCGGTTTAACCGATCCTGGTCAACTTCGGCTGGAAGGGTAAACATAATGCGATGAACTAGCTCGCCTTCCTGTGCGTCTAGTGAAATGACACTGGCAATGTTCGTATACTTTGTAATGATCTTAGCGATTTCTTCTAGGTCGCCACGTTCACCACCAGAAACGACTGTCAGGACGTAACTGCCAATATTAACGTTCCAGGACTGTGAGAGCATATCTAATAATCGGGTATGTGTTAAGATCCCGTAAAAGTTATTACGATCGTCTAAAACGGCGATGTAAGGGAGATCTTTGATTGAAAAAAATACTTGGAAGAAGGCTGAATTGACGTTAACAAACTTAGTAGCGTTTTTCAGCAAAGTTGTGACGGGCAACGACATATCACCGCCTCGTGATTTGTGACGATAAATGTGCATTTTGTAAATGTTTCCGCGGAAAATGGTGCCAGTCTCATCAAGAATTGGCACACAGCGATAGCCAGAATCTTCCAAGGTTTTGAGTGCTTCTTCTAAAGTAGCGTCTTCCTTAACGGTTACTAAACGTTCTTTAGGTTTCACAAGTGTTTTTAATAACATATTAATTCCTCCAACTTAACCTGTATACAATCATAATAACATATGGTTATTATGAAAAGTATCTTTATAGAAGGTTATTCTCATTAATATTTAAATAAATTAGAAAAGAGAGTAGAGTGAAACAGTTATATTCTAGAAGCTAACGGCATTGCCCCACGATTCTTCAATGGCACATTTGGACTCGGAGGAAGTGAGGGTGAGTGGTCAGTTAATGCTTTTCTCTTGCTCTTCATTTGGGGACTGCATGAAAAGTTCTATCCTGCCAAGATTTAAGGGTGGGCATATCTCGATCCTGGCAACCACCGGGTTTACACGATAATGGCGCAAAATAAAAAAGAATTGGTCACACAATTGCTTGACCAATTCCTTTCATTAATTTAATCAATTACTTTTCCAAGTTTGCCATACCATTCGTAAGGGTTTCTTTCAAAGTCTTTGCGGATGCTTGCATCTTGGCTTCCTCTTCGTCGCTCAATGGGACTTCAACGACATGGTCAATTCCTGAGCCATTAACAACGGCTGGAGAACCAATGTACAAGTCGTGGAGGCCATACTCACCATCAACTGGTGCACCAACAGGAAGAATTGTGTTTTCATCATGTAAAACAGCTTTAGAAATTCGCATTAAGGCAGTTGCAACACCGTAGAAGGTTGCGCCTTTGCGATTAATAATTTCGTAGGCTTTGTTACGCACGTCATCTTCAATCTTTGCTAAATCATCAGTTGATAATCCAGCACGTTTAGCAGCGGCTAAGAATGGTTCGCCACCAACGCGGGCTGCGGAGTATGCAGCAAATTCTGAATCACCATGTTCACCCATGATGTAAGCATCGATTGATTGTGGGTTAAGTTGTAACTTTTTAGCTAGCGCAACCTGTAGACGAGTTGTATCCAATGAAGTTCCGCTACCAAATACACGATCCTTAGGGAAACCAGAGAATTTCTGAGCAGCGTAAGTCAAGATATCAACAGGATTTGCAGCAACTAAAATAATTCCCTTAAATCCTGAGTCAACCAGTGGCTTGATGATGGCTTGCATGATCTTTAAGTTCTTGTTGACAAGATCTAGGCGAGTCTCACCAGGCTTTTGAGGGGCTCCAGCCGTGATAACTGCTAAGTCAGCATCGGCACAGTCTTTATAATCACCTGAATAAATATTCTTTGGGGCAGTGAACACTTGGGCATCTTCTAGGTCAAGTGCATCACCTTCAGTACGTTTCTTGATAACATCAACGATAACAAAATCTTCGGCAAGTCCCTGTTGCATCATTGCAAATGCGTATGATGAACCAACAGCGCCATCACCAATTAATGCAACTTTTTGACGGTTCTGAGCCAAACAAATCATCTCCAAAATTATATTTTCCTACTTGAAAAGTATACCATGCCACAGAATATTAGTTCAGACCTTTTTTCATTTTTAAACCACTTTTTCAGAAAATGACTTCTTATCATTTGCCAGCGTGGATATGATATAATTGGTGTGTTAAGTTAAATCTGACAACAGCTGAACGAAATGAGTTCAGCCTTTTGTGTTGGAAGAAATGTGAGGAATAAATAGTAAAATGAAAATGATCGTTGGATTAGGAAATATTGGCCCGCAATATGATCGGACAAGACATAATACTGGTTTTATGGTAGTTGAGCAATTTGCTCAAGCCCATGGAATTAATATTAAGACTCGCAAAATGAATGCCAAGTACGGGTCAGGGTTTATCAATAATGAAAAAGTGATTGTCGTTGAACCAACGACGTTTATGAATGATTCTGGCATTGCGGTTAAACCGCTGATGGATTACTTTGATATTCCGGTTGAAAACATTGCAATCGTTCATGACGATATGGATTTGCCGGTAGGGAAAATTCGAGTTAAGGATAAGGGATCAGCTGGTGGTCACAACGGGATTAAAAGTATCATTTATAACCTAGGAACTGAAAACTTTACTCGCGTCAGAGTAGGAACTGGGCATCCCGATAAAGCAAATAGTGTGGTCAACTACGTTCTAGGCAGATTCAGTAAGGATCAGGTTCCGGTATTCAAACAAGCTGCTGATCATGCAGTCAACGCGCTGGACGATTGGGTGGATGGCCTTACCATTTCAGATCTTGAGAATCGTTACAATTAGCGAAAGGACGATTGCCTTGCGATTAGATCAATTATTTACAAAAATGCCACAATACGCTGAACTTGTTTCAGGATTGAAGCCTCAGAGTCGGCAACTCGTTACTGGGATTGGCGGGTCCGCGCGAACGGTCTTAATTAACAACCTGATCAATTCAACCAAACGACCGATGATTATTGTTGTGGATACGCTCTTTCACGCTGATCAGCTCGTTAATGATTTGGCCAATATTATTGACGACAACCATTTGTTTGAATTTCCGGTTGAGGAAATGGGTGCTGCAGAATTGGCAACAAGTTCCCCAGAATATAAAGCACAGCGGGTTTTGGCCCTCAATCAATTGGCCAGTGGCAATCCAGCGGTTATTGTGACTTCCGTATCAGGAATTCGACGATTGGTGCCTGCCAAGAGTCAATTTATGGCCGCCAACTTGACCATTGATATGGATTCTGAGTATGACCTTGAAAAAATCAAATTACAGTTACATCAAATGGGTTACGTTTTTCAAAAGCTGGTGGCGGCCCCAGGGGATTTTTCAATTCGAGGGTCAATTTTAGATATCTTCCCATTAAATAATCAAGATCCAGTCCGGATTGATTTCTTTGACACTGAAGTCGACTCAATGCGGACTTTTGATGTCTCCAATCAACGAAGTATCAAACCAATTAAGCAGATTCAAATTTTGCCTGCCACTGATTTGCTGATGAATGACGATCAGCGGCGGCAAGTTGTCAAAAAGCTTCAGAAGCGACTGACTGCTGAACAGGCTAAGCTAGAAACTAAACAGGCTAAGAAGCTTGCTGACAATCTGGAACCCCAGATTATGGATCTCCAAAATGGCTTGCGAGACCCGAGGCTATTGTTGTTTGCTGACATGATTTACGATGGTAATTATTCGCTGCTGGATTATTTGGATGAAAATGGCATTGTGGTGTTCGATGATTATTCCAGAATAACGGATGCTGTTCGGCAATTGAGTGGCGACGATGATGAGTGGCTCGCTGATAAGATCAAGCACTTTGAAATTTTAAAAAAGACCAGTTACACCAATGATTTTAAGCAAGTATTTAAGAATAATACGCACGCTTCACTTATTTTATCCTTATTTCAAAAGGGACTGGGGCGGATGCGGTTAGACGCAATTGAGGACATCACGGTGCGACCGATGCAGCAATTCTTTTCGCAGATGCCCATGCTTAGAACTGAAATCAAACGGTGGCAAAAGCAGGATACGACCGTGATTATTATGGTCCAAGAGAAAAAGCGGCTGCAAAAGGTGGCTCAGACGCTATCGGATTTTGAAATTTCGGCAACCGAAACGGATCAAAACAATCTTTTGGCGCACCAAGTGCAACTGATTTCCGGAAATTTAGATAATGGATTTGAACTGCCAATTGCTAATTTGGTTGTGATTACCGAAAAAGAAATGTTTGGCACGGTGGTTAAGAAACGACCGCGACAGACGACGTTCAATAATGCGGAGCGAATTAAAAGCTATACTGACTTAAAGCCGGGGGATTATGTGGTCCATGTGAACCACGGAATTGGCCGATATGAAGGCATGCAAACGATGGAAGTCGACGGGAAGCATCAAGACTACCTGACGATTTCGTATCGGGATAGCGCCAAACTGTTTATTCCAGTTACCCAGTTGAACTTAATTCAAAAGTACGTTTCTTCAGAAGATAAACATCCACGGATCAATAAACTGGGTGGTGGTGAATGGGCGAAAACTAAGCGCAAAGTTGCCTCTAAAATTGAAGATATCGCCGATGAATTGATTGATTTGTATGCAAAACGGGGTTCTGAAAAGGGGTACGCCTTTCCACCAGATGATTCGCTTCAGGCGGAATTTGAAGCAAGTTTTCCGTACACCGAGACGCCTGACCAACTACGAAGCGCAACCGAGATCAAGCGGGATATGGAACGGCAACACCCAATGGATCGCTTATTGGTCGGAGACGTGGGCTACGGCAAGACTGAAGTTGCACTGCGGGCTGCTTTTAAAACAATTGAAGTTGGCAAGCAGGTTGCATTTCTCGTGCCCACCACAATTTTAGCTCAGCAGCATTATGAAACGATGTTAGACCGTTTCAGTGACTACCCAATTACCGTTCGGGTGCTTTCACGGTTTCAAACGAAGGCTCAAGTTAAGGAAACCTTAGCTGGTTTGAAGAATGGGACCGTTGATGTCGTCGTTGGCACTCACCGATTATTGTCGAAAGACGTTCATTTCAATGATTTAGGGCTCCTGATTATTGACGAGGAGCAACGGTTTGGCGTTAAGCATAAGGAACGGATCAAAGAGATGCGATCAGATGTTGATGTTTTGACATTAACGGCAACCCCTATTCCACGAACCTTGAATATGTCGATGATGGGTGTTCGTGATCTTTCAGTGATTGAAACGCCACCATCTAATCGGTATCCAATCCAAACCTATGTGATTGAACAGAATGCTGGCACTATCAGGGAAGCCATTGAACGAGAAATGGCTCGCGGTGGCCAGGTGTTTTATTTGCACAATCGAGTAGAAGATATTGAGCGAACGGTTGAACAAATTAGTGCCCTCGTACCAAGTGCTCGGGTTGGCTACATTCATGGGCAAATGTCTGAAAACCAAATGGAAGATATTCTTTATGATTTCATCAATGGTGAGTATGATGTGTTGGTTACAACGACGATCATCGAGACTGGTGTGGATATCCCAAACGTCAATACACTGTTTGTTGAAAACGCCGACCGGATGGGGCTGTCACAACTTTATCAACTACGTGGGCGGATCGGCCGAAGCAGTCGGGTTGCTTATTCATACTTTATGTATCAACCTAATAAAGTTTTAACTGAAATTGGTGAAAAACGGTTGGAAGCCATCCGTGACTTCACTGAGTTAGGGTCAGGATTTAAAATCGCGATGAGAGACCTTTCGATTCGGGGAGCTGGCAACTTACTTGGCAAACAGCAGCACGGGTTCGTTGATTCAGTTGGTTATGATTTATACACGCAAATGTTATCAGACGCGGTTGCTAAGAAACGCGGGAAAGACTTTGAATATAAAACTGACGCGACCATTGAGCTTGATTTAGAAGCATATTTGCCGAGTGACTATATTCAGGATAATCAACAAAAAATCGAAATATATAAACGAATTCGTCAAATTGAAAATCAAGATCAACTTACCGAGGTTAAGGATGACCTGATTGATCGTTTTGGTGATTATGGCGATTCGGTAGCTAATCTGTTAGACATTGCTGAGCTTAAGATGTATGCCGACTATGCATTGGTTGCAAAAATCCATCAACAAGCTCCTAAGGTGACGATGACCTTTTCTTCTAGGGCGAACGCAGAATTTGAAAGTAAGGAGCTCCTGGAGGCGATTTCTAAGACTAAGTTTCGAGCAACAATTAATACGGAAAACGAGACTTATTTGATTCAATTGACGGTTCAGCCTAACATGAAAAGTTGGTTACATCAGCTAGTTGCATTACTCAAGCAATTAACAAAAGCGCGTCATGCCCATCATGCGCATAAGGTAAGTAGCAATGAAAAGTAGATCAAGAAGAAAGCAAGTTTTGGCAGGGACGTTGTTACTGACGGTTGCATCGTTCATCGCTAAATTGCTAAGTGCCGTGTATCGAATTCCGTTTCAAAACATGGTTGGAAACATTGGGTTTTATGTATATCAACAAATTTATCCAATTTATGGCATTGGGATGACGTTTGCATTAACGGGGTTACCAGTTTTTATTTCAAAGCTTGTGGCTGATACGCCTAATGAAACTGATCAAATTGCAGTGATTCATCGCATTCAACTCATTTTGATGGTTGTCTGTGGAAGTGCCTTTTGTATATTACAATTTGGTGCAGGATACGTTGCGTTTAAGATGGCCGATCCTCATTTAACACCGGTTATTCGAGCGGTTAGCTGGATGTTTTTAGTCATTCCATTCTTATCTAGTTGGCGTGGTTATTTTCAGGGAAAGATGGATATGCGGCCAACTGCTTATTCTCAAGTAATTGAGCAGGTGGTTCGGGTAACGGTAATTTTGGTGGTTGCCTATTTGGCGACAAAATATTTTCTTGATCCATACAAAATGGGAACTTTAGCTATGACTTCAGCACCCATTGCTGGCATTGGTGCCATGATCGTTGTTGGCAGCTGGGTAAAAGCAGAAGCGGTGCCGCATTCTAGTGGGCAACTAATATATCGGGATTTGCTGAAAAGAGTTCTGCTGGAAGGGGGGACTATCTGTTTAGTTGCTGCGGTGATGCTGCTACTTCAATTAGTGGATTCCTTTACGGTGGTCGCTGGGCTACGGGATGCTGGTTACTCATTGATAGGGGCTCAAAATGTTAAGGGAATCTATGATCGCTCACAAACGTTGGTTCAACTGGGATTGGTTGTAAGCACGGCTTCCGTAACGGCAATTTTGCCAGGGCTTGTCGTTGCCCATAAGCAGGAACAGGCCTTAACCTTCGAACACATTGCAGTCACCAGTTTTCGAACAAATTTGGCATTGTCTTTAGCAATGAGCGTTGGTCTGTTTGCGTTAATGCCAGCAATTAACGAGCTGTTGTTTTCGTCTGGGCAGCTCAATTTAACGATTGGGACGTATTGTCTCAGTATTGTACTGGTGGCAGTATTACTTGTGTATAATACAATTCTACAGAGTCAAAACGTTTATTTGCCGATGATGGCAGTAATTATAATAGGTGTGATTGTTAAAATCGTGACTAATCGGGAACTCATTGAGATATTTGGTATCATTGGTGCAAGCTATTCAACGTTGGCGAGTTTAATCGTGATGCTGGGTTGTTTGATTATGATCACGGGTGATCGGCTTAAGGGGTTATTCTCTACTAGGCAATTTATCAAGCTCCTGGTAATCTTAAGTGTAATGGGTGGGAGTGTCTGGCTGGTTGCTGACTTGATAGGGATGCTTGGATTGGCATTAGGAGGTAGGCTGATATCACTGGTTATCGTCCTTATTTGCGTGCCGTTGGGCGTGCTTATCTTTTTTGGCGGCTGTAAGTTATTAAATGTGTTCACGATAAGAGAGTGGTTAGCGATTCCAATGGTAAGTCGATTTATAAAATTAAAAGGGGCAAATTCTAATGAGAATTGATAAATTTCTTAAAGTTTCTAGAATCATCAAACGGCGGTCTGTCGCAAAAGAAATTGCGGACAAGGGTCGAATCTTGATTAACGGCAAGGTTGCTAAGTCATCTTCTGATGTCAAATCAAACGATGAGATAACAATCAAGTTTGGTAATAAAACGCTAACGGTGTTAGTCAAGGAACTGCTGGATACGACTAAGAAGGACGATGCTCAGCGGATGTATGAGATAACTTCAGAAACGTATGAACGCGATTTTAAAAACGAATAATTAAATTAATCACAAAAATTAATAAAACCCCGAAATCTCATGTACAATATTGTATATAGTTGGTATAATTTGTAGTTAGAATGTGTGATTAAATCGGGGGATTTAGGATGACATCAAAACATAGTAAGATTAAAAAACTAGAAAACGACTTCACTCGTCGCCGCGAAATTGAGATGGACAACTCTCAAGCAGTGGCGGTCCTTAGTAATCGACGTAAAAAGCGGGCAATGTTTATCATTGGTGTTTTTGCGATTTTCGTAATTATTTTTGCCGTGCAAATTATTCGAGCGAAGGTTAACTATGCGGATGTTAATGTTCAGATTTCTCGCCAAGAAAAGAAGTATCACCAGCAAAAGACGACTAACAAGGTTTTGAATGCAAAAGTGGCCCAATTAAATGATAAGAGTTACGTTGAAAAAATCATTCGAGATCGTTATTACTACACCAAGCCTGGTGAGACGGTATATAGTTTCCCAAACCAAGCCCCAAAAGATGTGAACGATAACGACGCCGAGTAGCTGTTAGGCTGAGCAAAGTAGTAGGTTTTAATTGAGTACGAGATATAATTGAAGTGGTTAAGCGGCTTTTGCGTTTGCCACTTTGTTTTTTATGGTTAAATTCTTTTAGTAAGCATAGTGGGCAGCCACCTAAAATGGTTGTACCGATGAAAGTAAAATATGCTATACTTAAAACACTATCACAGTAGGAGGAACATATTTTTACATGGCAATTGAAGTTGGGAAAAAAGTTACTGGAAAAGTTTCAGGAATTACAAATTTTGGTGCATTTATTGATTTAGGTGACCATCGAACTGGATTAGTCCACATTAGTGAGGTTTCCGACGGATTTGTTAAAGATATTCATGATGTTTTGAAGGTTGGCGATGAGGTAACCGTTAAGGTACTTAAGATTGATGGAAGTAAGATTAGCCTGTCAATCCGTAAAGCATCTGATTCACATCATGAGGAGTCCTCCCATGAGGGTCACGGGCGTCACGAATCTCATGAGAATCATGATAGCCATGAACATCGTGGTGGTCATTCACATAATAGTTCTAATCATAATGCCCACTCAGGTAATCACCCAGAAAGTTTCGACGATATGATGTCTGGCTTTCTTAAGGAAAGTGAAGACCGATTATCAACGCTTCGAAAGAACACTGAAGGCAAGCGTGGCGGTCGTGGTGGCCGTCGCAGCTAAGCGGGAGATTTTATTTGTTGGTAGGTCAAAGCTATCGGATTTAGCAATATATGACTGAATAAAAGGGACCGGGGCACAAAACGTGAGTTTTCTGTCCTAGTCCTTTTATTTAGTGGGACAGCTCCGCAAAGCAAAAATCGGAATATAAGCACTGCCGAGAAATTCCAAAACTAGAAATTCCTCAGGTAGGAGACTGACACCTCGAGTGTTAATCACTCTGTGACATTACTTTCTTCATAGGAGGCATGGTTTGAACCTGCAAGTTGAGTTTAATAAATTAGTTGACCAACGCAATTGGTGGCGACCGGGAAGTAAAGTGGTTGTGGCGGTGTCAACGGGTGTTGATTCAATGACTTTGCTTCACCTCATCAACCACTTGAACCAAAATCGCCCAACGATTATTGTGGCATATGTTGATCACGAGCTGCGTGCGGCAAGTCAAACCGAAACGGCCTTTATCAAGCAATTTTGTCAATCCCATCACCTTAGATTAGTGACAACGAGTTGGCCTAAATCAGAGCACCCAACTAATGGGATCGAAGCAGCTGCGAGGGCTTTTCGATATGCATTTTTTAAGCAGGTGTTAGAAGAAAACGAGGCCAGCATTTTACTAACAGCCCATCACGGGGACGATTTAGCAGAAACGGTTCTCATGAAGCTTGCTCGTGGCGGTCAATTAACTTCTTTAATCGGAATTTCTGAGCAGCGTCAATTTGGAACAGCTCAAGTTATTCGGCCATTGTTACAATTTAGTAAGGACCAAATTCGAGCGTTCGCAGATACAAATCATTTACGGTGGTTTGAGGATGAAACAAATGACAGTTTGGCAATTGAACGAAACCGAATTCGCCACAAAGTCGTCCCACTGCTGAAACGGGAAAATTCACAGTTTCTCCGCCACGTGTTTGATTATTCTAGGCAGATTGAAACGGCAACAGCCTCTTTAAATGAGCTGATTGCTGCTGAAGCTGAGCGGCTTGTTAAGGGTGATCCAAAACAACTGGTCGTCGATCTCCATGCTTTGAACCAGCATTCAATTGAGGTTAAGCTTTCAATATTAAAATACCTGATGTTTAGCCGCCTTAAGATTACCGACATTTCGCTTCATCAGATTGATCAAGTTCTACAATTAATTGATAATGTTGATAAGCCACAAGCTGTAATTGAACTGGCAAACGATTGGCGAGTGATTAAGAGCTATCAACAGTTAATAATTACTAAAAAAAGCCTAAATCCACTTACAAATAATAAAAATGATCATCGATTTATGGTAGTATTAGATCGTTGGTATTCGGTTGATCGCAACTACCAGTTTGGTGTATTTTCAACTCGACCGCGACGATCACTGGTTAAAATAACCGAATTGGACTTGTTGGCTGCTGATCTGCCTTTAATTGCCAGGCCTCCCAAGCCAGGGGACAGGTTGGTACTTAAGGGTGGTGGCAGCCAAAAAGTCAGCCGAATTTTAATTAATGCAAAGGTGCCGAACCGAATCCGCAAGCAAACGTTAGTATTGGAGACCGCGCAACAGCAATTGTTGGCTGTGCTTGGTGTTAAACGGGTTTCAATTACCGGATCGGCCACTGATACAAAGAAATTATACTTAGCTGAATACAGTCAAATTAATTTGCCAAAGGGAAAAGGAATTTAAAATGGATAACGACATCTTAAAAGTTTTATACAGTCAAGCAGAGATCAAAGCGGCTTGTCAGCGGCTTGGAAAACAGATTCAAACTGAATATCAAGACAAATTTCCCGTTGTGGTTGGGGTCCTCAAAGGCGCCACTTTCTTCATGACGGATATCGTTAGAGCGGCAGATACATACATGCAAATTGATTTTATTGATGTATCCAGCTATCATGGTGGAACGGAATCGTCCGGAGATGTTCAGTTGATAACTGATATTACAACTGATGTTTCGGGAAGAGATGTTGTCATTGTTGAGGATATTGTCGATACTGGCCAGACGTTGAAGTTCTTACTAGATACTTTAAAGGCCCGTGGTGCTAAAACAATTAAAGTTTGTTCGTTGCTTGACAAACCGGCTAGAAGAACGGTTGATGCTCACGCTGACTACATCGGTTTTGAGGTTCCAAATGAGTTTGTAGTCGGCTATGGTTTAGATTACGATGAAAAGTATCGGAACCTACCGTACATCGGTGTATTGAAGCCAGAAATTTATACAAACAATTAATGGTCAAAAAAGGTCAATTGTGGTAGTATCTTGACTATCAACATGAAATAATTTTTTCTTGAGGAGGACGTTGATGAACTCGAATAAAAATGGGCTTTTTAGAAATAGTCTATTTTACATTGTCATATTCTTACTGGTAATGGGTGTTTTTTATTTCTTCAGTGGTAGTAATAACAACAACACACAATCACAAGAAATTCAATCCAGCCAATTTGTTAAGAATTTAAAAGATGACAAGGTAAAAAGCTTTTCAATTCAGCCTTCAGGTGGCGTCTATAAGATAACCGGTACTTATAGACAAGGTCAAAAGGCAAAGGTGGCAACTGGCTTTTTGATTGGTGGCAACCAAAGCCAATCAAAAGAGGTAACCAAATTTAGTACAACAGTTCTCGAGAATAACTCCTCAATTGCTGAAATCACCAAAGCCTCACAAGCTAATAATGTGAAAATGAACGCTAAGCCAGAAGAGTCGAGTGGCTTTTGGGTAAATCTCCTGGTTTACGTCCTACCGTTACTACTGTTTGTTTGGTTCTTCTACATGATGATGGGCCGAGCTGGCGGTCAAGGCGGCGGCAATGGTCGGGTAATGAACTTTGGTAAGTCCAAGGCCAAACCCGCTGATAGTAAGCAAAATAAGGTTCGATTCTCAGATGTTGCGGGTGAAGAGGAGGAAAAGCAAGAACTTGTTGAAGTTGTTGAATTCCTGAAAGATCCTCGTAAATTTACAACACTAGGAGCTACCATTCCACATGGTGTGTTACTTGAGGGGCCTCCTGGTACTGGTAAAACCTTGCTAGCCAAGGCGGTTGCCGGTGAAGCTGGCGTGCCATTTTACTCAATCTCTGGTTCTGATTTCGTTGAAATGTTTGTTGGTGTTGGGGCTAGCCGTGTTCGTGACTTGTTTGATCAAGCCAAAAAGGCTGCACCAGCCATCATCTTTATTGATGAAATTGATGCTGTAGGTCGACGTCGGGGTGCTGGTATGGGCGGCGGTCACGATGAACGTGAACAAACCCTTAACCAGTTGCTTGTTGAAATGGATGGGTTTAGTGGTAATGAAGGTGTCATCGTCATTGCCGCAACTAACCGAGCAGATGTTTTGGATCCAGCGTTAACTCGTCCTGGTCGTTTTGACCGGAAGATTTTAGTTGGTCGACCAGATATCAATGGCCGTGAAGCAATTTTGAAGGTTCATTCCAATAACAAGCCGTTAGCAAATGACGTTGATCTTCATGAGATTGCTAAGCAGACGCCTGGATTTGTTGGGGCTGATTTGGCAAACCTATTGAATGAAGCGGCATTATTAGCAGCTCGTCGAAATAAAACTCAAATTGATGCGAGCGATATTGACGAAGCTGAAGATCGGGTTATCGCCGGACCTGCTAAACGGAATCGGGTTATTTCCAAAGAGGAACGGGAAACTGTGGCTTACCATGAGGCCGGTCATACGGTTGTCGGTCTTGTCTTGAATGATGCTCGAGTGGTTCATAAAGTAACCATTGTCCCTCGTGGCCGGGCTGGCGGCTATGCCATCATGCTACCGCGAGAGGATCAACAGTTGATGTCTAAGAAGGATGCCATGGAGCAAATGGCAGGCCTGATGGGTGGTCGTGCCGCTGAAGAGATTATCTTCAAGTCACAGTCATCCGGTGCTTCTAACGATTTTGAGCAGGCGACTAACATTGCGCGGGCAATGGTCACCCAGTATGGGATGAGCAAGCGATTAGGACCAGTGCAGTTGGAAAATCCAGCTCAAGATACTTATGGCCCTCGATACTCGCAAGCAACGGCTGCAGCGGTTGACGACGAGGTTCGTCGATTAACTAATGAAGCCCACGAGACAGCTACTAAGATTATTGATGAGCACCGTGATAAGCACAAGCTGATTGCAGAAGCCCTTCTTAAGTATGAGACCCTTGATGAAAAGCAAATTCTGTCTCTTTGGAACACAGGTAAGATGCCTGAAAGTTCTAAGACTAACGAATTTCCAAGTGAACGGGCAGCAACTTTTGAAGAAGCTAAACGTGAATTGGAACGTAAAGAAGCAGAGCGTCAAGCTCAAATGGAGAAGGATCATACTCAGGGTGAGAAGTCTGATGACGATACCTCGGGTAATGCTGATCCAAGCGATGCTTCCAAGCCGGACAATCCAAGTGAAAATGACAATCATAATGATGATAATCAAGATGAGTAATAGTTGAATATTAAAAAATGAGTTTAGGGTGTTCGATATCTCTAAACTCGTTTTTATTATGAACGGAGTGTGATTTAATGAACGATTATTTAGTAAAGGCGACCACAACGGATGGTATGTTTAGAGCATATGCAATTACTGCACAGCAAATGGTTGCAACGGCGCAAGGGGATCACGATACCTGGGCTGCTTCCTCAGTTGCATTAGGAAGAACGTTAATTGCAACCACGATGTTGGCAACTTCAGTTAATAAAAATGATGAGGCCATTACAGTTAAAATTAATGGGCAGGGGCCAGCTGGTGAGATTGTGGCTGATGCCGACTCAAAGGGAAACGTCAAAGGATTTATTCACAATCCCCACGTTCAGCTTCCAAATGACGGCAAGCATCAGATGACTTCTGGTAAGGCTGTTGGGGTTAATGGCTTTTTGGAGGTTACTAAAACCTCTGAAGGTGAGGATCCTTATACCAGCTCAGTGCCATTAACTTCTGGGGAAATTGGTGATGATTTCACTTATTACTTGGCACAATCAGAACAGATTCCGTCAGCCGTTGGGGTCTCCGTTTTTGTTAACGGTGATGATATGATTGGTGCAGCTGGTGGGTACCTCATTCAGGCGCTTCCGGGTGCTAAAGACGAGGCTATTAACAAGGTAATTGACCATATTCAAGCAATGCCAGCAATTTCTGAGACGCTATTGGATGGCGAGGCTCCTGAAACAATTTTGGAGCAGGTATTTGGCAAAGGAAGCCTCCATTTCCTGACTAAGCTTCCGGTGGCGTTTTACTGTAATTGCTCAAAGATTAAGTTTGGGCGCGACCTGGAAGGCCTACCTGTAAGTCAGCTTGAAACTATGCTCAAGGAAGACAAAGGGATTGATGTTACTTGCAATTTCTGTGAATCGAAGTATCACTACAATGCCGACGAGCTGGCAACGATCATTGCCGCTGCTAAATCACGACCTAAAAAGACAAATTAATTATTACCAGAACAGAATTTGTGATAAGATAACTACCAGATTTTTATGATATGTGGAAAGCAAAACTTTGAGGTGAAATTATGGAATGGAAAATCGGTGATATCACAATCCCCAATCAAGTCGTCGTCGCTCCCATGGCTGGGGTAACTAATTCAGCATTCAGGATTATTTGTAAAGAATTCGGTGCTGGCTTAGTTGTTTGTGAAATGATTTCTGATCGTGGCATTATGTACAAAAATAAGAAAACCCTTGATATGATGTTTGTGGACCCAAGGGAGCATCCGATGAGTATTCAAATCTTTGGGGGTACCAAGGAAACACTTGTTGAAGCAGCTAAATTTGTTGACCAAAATACCGCTGCTGATATTATTGACATTAACATGGGCTGTCCAGTGAATAAGGTCGTTAAGACGGATGCGGGGGCTCGTTGGCTACTTGACCCCAATAAGGTGTATGAGATGGTTTCATACGTTACTGACGCGGTTAAAAAGCCAGTAACTGTCAAAATGCGGACTGGCTGGGATGAGGATCATATTTATGCCGTCGAGAATGCACTAGCTGCTCAACGGGCGGGGGCTGCTGCGCTTGCCATGCATGGCCGAACGAGAAAGCAGATGTATATGGGGCATGCTAACTGGGATATTCTGAAGCAGGTTGCCCACGAATTGGATATTCCGTTTATGGGTAATGGGGATGTTCGGACCCCTCAAGATGCTAAGAAGATGCTGGATGAAGTAGGCGCTGATGCAGTAATGATGGGCCGTGCGGTTGAAGGTAATCCATGGATTCTAAAGCAAACGGCGCATTATCTAGAAACTGGGGAATTATTGCCAGAACCAACGCCGGAGCAAAAAATTACAACGGCCAAGGAACATTTGCATCGCTTAGTTGAACTTAAAGGTGATTACGCTGGTTCGCATGAATTCCGTGGGCAAGCAAGTTACTATCTAAAAGGGATTTCGCATTCTGCTCGGACCAAGGTTGCTTTGGTTAATGCGGATGGTGAGCAGGCGATGGATGATATTTTTGACGATTTTTTGGAGAAAACTGCCGAAAGAAATGCCCGGCGCCACCAAATTGCCCAATAATTTTGTGTTATGATTATTTATAGCTTAATATCACCTAGGAGGTTTCACATTGGCGAAAGATAAAGAAATGAATGATCAAATGATTGTTCGTCGACAGAAAATGGATGAATTGCGTGAGGAAGGAATCGATCCTTTTGGTCATCGGTTTGTCCGTTCGCATCTTGCTCAACAGCTCCATGAGGAATTTGATGGTTTTGATAAAGACGATCTGATGGAGCAAGACAAGAAGGTTACCGTTGCTGGCAGAATGATTGCTAAACGCGGTAAAGGAAAAGTTGGCTTTGCTGATTTGAAGGATCGTACCGGAAAGATTCAAATCTATGTTCGTAAGGATATTGTTGGAGAAGATATTTACCACATTTTTAAGCGGTCTGATATTGGTGATCATTTGGGCATTACTGGCCAAATTATTAAGACTGATATGGGTGAATTGACGGTTCGAGCTGAGTCAGTCACTTTCTTGTCAAAGGCATTGCGGCCACTTCCAGATAAGTATCATGGTTTGAAGGATAAAGAACAACGTTATCGTCAGCGTTACCTGGACCTTATTTCAAATCAGGATAGTTTTGATCGCTTTCATAAACGTAGTAAGATTATTTCTGCTATTCGAAGCTATTTAGATTCTAATGATTATTTGGAAGTTGAGACACCGGTTTTACATAATCAAGCTGGTGGTGCCAATGCCCGGCCTTTCATTACTCATCATAATGCATTGAATATCGACCTTTATTTAAGAATTGCATTGGAGTTGCATTTGAAGCGGCTTATTGTCGGTGGCATGGAGCGCGTATATGAAATTGGCCGAGTCTTTAGAAACGAGGGAATGGATACTAGACATAACCCCGAATTTACGATGCTCGAGTCATACGTTGCTTACTACGATTTCCATGACGTTATGGATGAAACTGAAGGCATTTTAAAGGCTGCAGCTGCTTCTGTGACTGATGATAATGTTGTAACTTATCAGGGACATACAATTGATTTGAATAAGCCATTTAAGCGTCAACATATGGTTGATGCAATTAAAGAAGTAACCGGAATTGATTTCTGGAAGCCAATGTCTGACGAGGATGCCAAGAAGTTAGCTGATGAGCACCACGTTCACTATGAAAAATGGTGGAAAACTGGGCATATTATCAATGCGTTTTTTGAAGAAAAGGTTCAAGATACGCTTGAACAACCAACCTTTATTTACGGTCATCCCGTTGAAATTTCACCACTTGCTAAGAAAAATCACGATGATCCTAGGTTTACGGATAGGTTTGAGTTATATATCGTTGGCAATGAATTTGCAAATGCTTTCTCAGAGTTGAATGATCCTATTGACCAGAAGCAACGATTTGAAGCTCAAGTTAAGGAACGTCAAGAAGGCAATGATGAAGCTGAAGGAATTGATGAAGATTACGTTGAGGCTTTGGAATATGGAATGCCGCCAACGGGTGGATTAGGAATTGGAATCGATCGCTTAGTGATGTTGCTAACTGATGCACCATCAATTCGTGATGTTATTTTATTCCCAACTATGCGGCCTGATGATAATACGACAGCTGAATAAGTAGCTATACATCTAACATTCGTTAATAACGAATGTTTTTTATTTTACCCTTGACGGCAGCTGATTTTTTAGGT
>NZ_AZEB01000032.1 GCF_001434135.1 Lentilactobacillus kisonensis DSM 19906 = JCM 15041
GTCATGTTAATGGTCTTAGTTGGGTTGGCTTTCTGTAAGTCTGCCAATCCTTTGTCGCTTAGCTTAATATCATAGGAACCAATGTTTTGACTCTTAATCCCCGTGGTATCAAAGTCCGCAGCCGTCCAGCCAGCTGTTGGGGCAACCAAACCATCGTTAAGTTTGACGTCAAAGATGGTTGGATCGCTGCTGGCATCGCCGTCATAAGTCTTGGCCTTGGGCTGCAAGTTGATCGCGCTCTTATCGACTGGTGCGGGCGTAATGGTTAACGTCCCAGGGTTGATTGTGAAGGTGTAGTTGGGATTGTCGCTGGCAGCCGCCGTAATGGTAATAGGATAGTTACCAATGGCGGTGTCCTTGCTGAGGTCGCCAACTGTGTAGTTCACCTTGTCACCGTTAGCTGGTTGACCTTTAACATCGATGTTAACCGCACCAGTGTAAGGTTGACCATCGTAAGCCTTGGTGACATTTGGACCGGTGATGATAATTGGTGCTGGAGTAATCGTAAACTTACCAGCAGTCACGTTGTTAGCACCAATCGTGGTATTTGAGTTAGCCGCTTGGAGCTTAGCTAAGCCAGCTTTGCTCAAAGTTACCTTATAGTCACCTACATTGGGACTATCAACGCCACTGGTATCAAAGTCATCCTCACTCCAACCAGCTGTTGGCGCAACGACATCTTTCGGTAAAGTGACGGTAAAGATCTTCGACTTAATGTCGGTAGTACCGTCATAGACCTTGGTCTGATCGCCGACAGTTACTTTATCAGCCGTAACAGTTGGCGTGATCGTCAACTTACCAGCAACAAAGGTAACGTCATAGTTCGGGTTAGCCTTGGCATCGGCAGTTACCGGGATATCGTAACTCCCAACGTTAACGTCCTTACTAATGTCACCTAATTGAGAAACCACATCGACACCATGTTCTGGCTTGTCAGTCACCGTAGCAACTAACTTCGTCTTATCGCTATACGGCTGACCGTCGTAAACCTTGGTAACCGTTGGACCTGTAACCGTGACCTTTGCTGGGGTAATGGTGAACTTACCAGGAATTACATTATTAGTGTCAATCGTGGTGTTCTTGTTAGCCGCCTGCAACTTGGTAATTCCTGCTTTGCTCAAAGTGACGTCATAACTACCGACATTTTGGCTCGTAATCTTGGCGTCAAAGTCAGTGGCTTTCCAACCATCCTTGGGTGCCGTAATGCCTTTCGGTAACGTGACCTTAAAGGTCGTTGGGTCGGTGCTGGCGTCACCGTCATAAACCTTAGTGCCCCCATCAACTTCAACCTTATCAGTAGTCGTCGCTGGCGTAATGGTTAACTTACCAGCCACCACTTTGATCGTGTAGTTCGAGTAAGCCTTGGTGTCAACGGTTACGTCAATGTCATAACTGCCGACATCAACATCCTTACTGACGTCACTTAATTCATACTTGATTTGATCATTGTTAACCAAACCAACAACTTTAGCGTTTAGAGCCCCATCATATGGTTGACCATCATACTTCTTAGTAACTGACGGTGCGGTGATGGTAACCGGTGCCGGGGTAATCGTGAACTTACCGGGAGTAACGTTACCAATTGTGCTATTCGGGTTAGCCGCTTGTAGCTTAGCCAGCCCGGCCTTGCTCAAGGTCACATCATAGCTACCAACGTTTTGGCTAGTAATCCCAGATGTATCGAAGTCATCCTTAGTCCAAGCCGTCGGGGCCACTACATCCTTAGGCAACGTGACGTCAAAGGTGGTTGGGTCACTTGCTGCGTTACCGTCATAAACCTTGGTATTGCCGCCAACGATGACGTTCCCGGCAGCAGCCGTTGGTGTAATCGTTAACTTACCGGCAACGAAGGTCACGTCGTAGTTCGGGTTAGCGTTAGCATCGGCAGCTACAGGGATATCGTAGCCCCCAACGTCAATGTCCTTGCTAATGTCACCTAGCGTGTACTTCACATCGTCACCCTTAGTTGGCTGACCAACGACAGTAGCAACATCTGTGGTCTTATAGCTGTATGGATCACCATCGTAAACTTTGGAAACCGTTGGGCCAGTGACCGTCACCTTCACCTTGTTAATCGTAAAGGTGGTTGGCGTCACATCATCCATCGTAATCACTTTAGCCGGGTTAGCCTTCTGTAGATCGGTCAATCCCTGCGCACTTAGCTTAATGGGATAGACACCCACATTTTGGCTCGTAATCCCAGTCGTATCAAAGTCAGCGGCTGTCCAGCCAGCGGTTGGTGCCACCACGCCATTAGCAAGCGTGACGTCAAAGGTGGTTGGATCGTTGCTGGCATCGCCATTATAATCTTTGGCCTTCGGTTGTAACTTAATTGAATCCTTATCAACCGGTGTTTGCGTATAGGTCACCGTAAAGGTCTGGGTAGCGCCGGTAGCATCCGACTTTAAATCAAAGGTTGGGTTAGCTACTAAGGCTTCTGCCAAAGTGGCATATTCCTTGCCATCGGGTCCAGTCACGTGATAAACACCACCGTTAGCAGCCAAATCTTTATCAGACTCTTTAAAGGTAATCGTATCAGTTCCCGTAGCGGTCTTGTCACCGGTATTCGCCGTGGTATTGCCCAAAGCCGTATCGGTTAATTCACCGCCAGGACGCCCAACCGTGACGAGGTTCGCCTTATCAACTTGGAAATGGTTGACTAACGTTGATGACCCATCCAGTTTAATTGTGGTATCGCCATCGGTGGTGGTGAAGACGTACCCGGGAATCGTGGGCACGTTGTTCAAAATCTTGGAACCGGCAACGCCGACTGGTGGTGTGGCAATCCCATCATCCGAATAACCTCCGTTGGATCCGGGGAAGCCATTGATGACGTTGCCATCTTGATCAACGTTCTTAATGTGGGCCGTCGTCGTAAAGGAATCAATAATCTGACCGTTCACGTTATTCAAGCCATCTACCCGGAAGGCCGTTGGGATCGTGACCTGCTTGCCCCGATCGTTAGCACTATCGGGGTCTTTAATGGGCAGAATGACGTCAGCCATATCTTGCGAAGCTAACTTAGGAATTGAGGTAACAATACCAACGATCTTGGACCAGTCGGTAACCTTGTCAGCCTTAACTAAGTCATCATTAGTATTACTAGTACCATCCTCAGCATTAAAGTAATACTTCTCACCATTATCTAAGGTGACGTACTTCCCATCAGCCGACAATGTAGCTTTATGTGTTGAGTACAAGGTCGTCGTGACATCATTACCAGCACTCTTGCCCTCAGTAGCTGCCTTAGTAAGTTGTAGTGCAAACTTTCCTGGAGTATCACCATCGTTTGCAGTAACTTCTGTTGGTAAATTAATGACTCCAGCAACGTTCGTGCTGGTAGTAGCCGTATTGTTAGCTAACCGAAGCCGAATCGATTGAGCATCATTCTTCATCGGGTTGTTAACACCATTAACGCTGTAACTTGAGCCGAAACTTTGGTTATCTTGGATGGTGCCGTTGAGAATCATGGACTGAGGAGCGGAGATATAAAGATTTCCTGATAAGTAGCCATATCCCGTTTGTAATCCGGCACCGTTAGAAGTTGGGTGATAATTTTGAACGGCTGACAAACCACTTATCTTTTGCCCATCTGCAGTTTCAATGTATAAGTTCTGCAAATCATCTTGACTCGTCTGATTATCTGTAGAGAGTTCATTTCCCTGCACCATGACTGCGGCAATAGACTCACCGCTCTTACCAAACTTAGTAGCAGCATTATTACTTGACGTTACCCCACTATTTGGGAAGTCTCGATTATTTACATAATTAATGCCATTAAAAGTGCCGTCCCCCGTTGCTCTTGAACTATTCCACGGAATAAACGCCGAAACCGCATCATCATTAACTTTGAACTTTAATATCATATTCTGATTCAATGGTGTCCATTCAAATCCTGTCCCGGTATAGTCCAGCTTAGTAACCGTTAAGCCGTCTGCATTAACAAATGTCGAAACTTTTGGATTATCAGTGACGCCTTTCCAGCCAGCGCCATCTTCAGTAAATGGCAAACCAGTTTTATCATCCGGAACTAATTTCATCTGAGCAGGAGTTGTGATATAAATTACAGGATTAACTATTGAACGACTATTACCACCATAACCCGGTTGATCATTTAAATCCGTTACCGACGATTGATTGATAACTTGGCCCTTACTATCTCTATATGCATTTGCATTTAAGTTGGCATACAACGATGTATTTTGAAGATGACCATATGAGTTCCCAATTTCTTGTGTGAAGGTACTCCCTGGTGTGAGAGTGACGGGTAAGGCGGAATTATCTCCGAGTGTTAACATCGTAGTTGCATCTTTAGTTGCAGTAAAATGAGAAGCAAAGGATGAACTCCAATTCGAATTTTTATCGGCAATATCCATTTCTATTGATAGTTGTTGTCCATCTTTAACCGCAGCAACGTTTGAGGTGCCAACGTTCCCCAACACAGTAAACGCATAAGTTACGGCGTCATTATCATTCGTATCCGTAGCACCTGTATACCATGCCTCTCCACCATTTCCAATTGCATTATAATATCCCATTGAGCTATCAGGTTGAATTTGTTCAGATTGAGTAATGACATAACTAGTAACGTGAGCACTAGCTGGCACAGTCATTAATTGAACATCTGAACCATTAATCGATGAAACTGTCGTACCAGATTCAAGTTTGGTAAACGATTGCTGGCTACCATCACTATAGTTAACTGTTACATCATAAGTGGTATCTTTGGGCCAGTTAGAGTTTCCTGCTTGATTTAATGGTAAATTAATTCCAGTAGACTCAACTCCATCTGGAATTTTAATTGTATAAGTTGGATCAATTGCTGTGTTTCCAGAATTAGCAAGCGTAAAGTTTGCTAATATATTATTACTTGTTGATCCAATTACTAAAGAATTATATGCGCTTAACCATGTACCGACGTTCAGATTTGTGACTCTCTTTGTTGTTAAAGTATCAGTATAGGTTGTATTAGGCACGGCATAAGTATGTCCAGAATTATAGTCTGACGTATTCGCTATAAATTGCTTTTCACCACCATTATCAGCAATTATCGGAGCTGTCCCATCCCCACTAGAAAGATAGGCTGTCTTAACACTATCAAGTTTGAATATTTGATCTCCAGTTGTTCCATCAGCATAATGACCCACAAAATTGACTAGCCCATTTGAGAATGACGTAAATTGATTAGTCCCACCAATCGTAATCTGAAGTTTATTACCAGGAAGAACTTTAAATGTATTAACATCAACACCAGTTCGCATACTATTTTTTTGAACATAATCTGTTGCGTCAGGATCAAAAACAAAATTTTCCGGCAAATCAATAGTAGCTGTCATGACACCCATATTGTCAAAATCTTGGGCACCATTATATGCAAAAGAATACTCATAATTTTGACCAGCTTGCTTTATATTATTAGCTTGATTGGAACCTAAACTCAGTTGCCTAAAAGACTGCTTATTAGTGTAAGTGACCTTCTTGTACTGTGTTTCAATGTTTTTACCGCCATAACTTATTGGTAATATGACCCCATCAGGCACCCCACCTTGGTATTGCCAGGAGTTTGTAACATTTGAAGCGGGAACAAAACTACCAGTATCAGGGGATTTTGTTACATTATTGTAAGAAGCGGCAATATTGGCCCCATATGCGAAAGTTACTACCTCACTTTTGGTAATTCCATCTTGGTCAAGCGTCCATGTGACCGTTTGTGAACCGTCTGCATTACTAGTTGTTTTTGCAATTGACTGATCAGTTAAGCTATTTACGTACCCAGGAATAGTAACAAAAAAGGTGTCTCCTTTATTACCCGAAATATTAAAGGTAGCTGTAATCGTCGATCCACTAAGAGCATTTGCCTTCGTTTGATCAATCGTCATATTGCCATCTGCATCAATTGCAGATGCACCATTAGGACCACTCAACGTCAAACTCGCCGCTTGCGCTGGATCCACAATCTGTCTAAAGCTTCCCGTCAGCCCTTGTTTATGTATGGTTTTGAGTACTTGATTATAATTGTGGGCATTGCTAGCTGTAATAATCAGGTCACCATAATCATCAACCCTGGCAGACGTACCATTGGGAACCCCAACTTGGTTGTAAGCAGCTTTAGCATTGGCGACAACATGGGCTTTAACCCCTTTTTTGTCAGCCGCTACTAACGCTGTTGCTTGGTTTAAAGTGTCATGCATATCAGTCACTAACGATAAGGCAGCATTTAACTTGTTCGTTGCCTGCTTCTTATTCTTAATGGCAATTTTTTGAGCTGCTCTAACGGTCTTTAAGACTTTAGCTCGTTGCGCTTTTTGATGGGTACCAAGCGCAGTTAACGCGTCATCTTGAGGAATATTGTCGCCGGCTTTAGCACTAGCAGCACTATTTCCCTTGGCAATTTGCTTTTGAGTGGCTTTCATCAATTTATTAGCTTGATTAATAACCTTTTGAGCAGATTGCTTGTTGTATTTCGTTAACTTTTTAGAAGTTGCTTTCTTAACCTTAAGTTCGTTGTTAGCCCGCTTATTAACCTTAGTTGTATTACTGCTTGCCGATTCAGCAGTTGAAGCGTCCTTTGCTGGATCAGCAGCGGTTTGGGTTCCTTGATCTGTTGTTTGGGCATCATCCCCATTATGGTTATCGGTGGTTGTCTGATTTGTATCGCTGCTGGCTGATGTTGCAGTTGCCTGATTTGTTATAGCTGTATCAGCTGAAGAACTTGCAGCTGGCGTTGCAACCGTTGAATTAGACTGAGAATTATTTTGATCATTATTGGCTGTTTTAGCGTTATCGTCACTTTGTGAAGTAGCGGTTAGCGTTGGTGCATCAGGCTTTGACGCCGTCAGAGTGGAAGTACCCCCCCCCCCGCATTTTCAGCGGTGGTGACAGTCGTGTCAGCATGGACTTGATGGGAAGTTAACATGGTATATGACAATCCAGTTGTAAAGACAGAAACACCGGCTACTAACCACAGTTTTCCCTTTTTATATAGCTTATAATGTTCTTGTTTCTCTAGGCTATCCTTGTATAATCGTGCATTATATTGATATCGATTCACAGCAAATACCCCATTGATTAATCATTCTGACTTTGTAATTTTCTTGACCCGGGGAAACGTCCCCACGTCCACAATTTGATCAACTTCAACCGTCGTCTCGAGGCCATTAATCCGAACGGCGGCTTTTTGTTTAGCAGCCGTTGCTTGGCGGGCCACTACTTCCCGCTGCCGTCTAGCCTCTTTTCGGGTTGGAATAACGTGTCCATATTTCTCCATAGAATTACCCCTTTAACAGTAAGCGGAGCAAAGCGGTTAGAAATCAGAGTGTAAGTCTCCTCCGAGAGGAATTCTCGGTTTTAGAATTTTTCTCGGAGGTGCTTACACGCAGGTTTCTGCCTGACGCAGCTGTTCTACGACAACCAACCACTCCGCTTATAAAATGCGTCAACATCGTGCTTGATTTCGCTACCGATTTTCCCGGTTAGGCGGCCAACAATGATGTCAGCACCATATGGAATATAACGGTGAGCAGCAATGGCAAGCTTGCGGGATACTTTGGCTTCAAAGTTCTCCGGCTTACCCTTATAATCCACAATCACCGCGTACTGATAGTTCTGATCATCCTTTGGCTTCAACTTAACTAACCATGCGGCTTCGGCCTTACGAACGTGTTTAAGTGATCTGGACAAGGCAGCCTGCAGCTTAGTGGGCGTCGGGTTAATCAACTTGAACATAAAGTCGTCATCCAGATTCTTTGAAGCGACGACCGGCGCTACCTTATGAATATAATCCCAGTATTCCCGGGTTAACGGGAAACTTTGATCGCCAGGGTTGATCAAGATACCACTCAAGTTAAATTGGTCAGCCTCGGCCATCAATTCCTTGCTGGTAAACTCGAACGAACGAAACGGCACCATATTTGGTGAGCCCGCTAAAAACGTTTGCATTTTGGTCAAATCAGTAAAGACTGGAATGTATTTTTGACCATCAGCGAGATAAGTCGTGACCGCTACCGACAAAGTGAATGCTGGTTGCGGTTGTTTAGCAGACGCTTTCCGCCGACCAGTTTGAACCGGCGCGTAGAACTTCATTTCAAGCAACGCCGCGGCAAATTTATGTTCAAGCTCGGGATCCATCGGCTGATCCATAAACGATTGCAGCCGCTGGTTGAACCCGGATTTTCTAAATGACATAATCCCTTGATCCCCATCCACGTTGTTCGGTGTTGGGGTAAGCTTATACATCATCGGTTTCTTGACTGATTCAGTTTCCATCATTTGATCCCTTCTTTCTAAGTGAGCGGATCCAGGCGGTTAGAAACTGCCGAGTAGGCTAGGCGTTTCACGGCCGTCGGAATATAAGTCTCCTTGGGCAGAAATTCCTGGGTTTAGAATTTTTGACCAAGGTGCTTATATGGAAGTTTCTGCCTGGAAGAGCTGTCCTAAAAGCAGTGAGCGGAGCAAAGCGGTTAGAGATCGGAGTGTAAGTCTCCTGTCGAGGAAATTCCCGGGCTTGGAATTTTTTCGATAGGTGCTTACATGGAGATCTCTGCTTTGCGCAGCTGTCCTAAAATAAGTGAGCGGAGTCAGGCGGTTAGAAACCGGAATGTAAGTCTCCTTCGAGGGAAATTCCCGGGTTTGGAATTTTTCTCGGAGGTGCTTACATGCAGGTTTCTGCCTGACGCAGCTGTCCTAGCTAGCCCCTACTTATTCAGCTGAGTAATAGCATTTAGCAACGATTCAGCGCTATCAACAAGTTTTAGAACCTGCTGCTTATTACCATCAGTTGCGGCTTCATCAATCGCCTGAGCAATCGTGTTCATGCTTTTACTCAACACTTTAACGGGTGTGATGCGAACCAGCGTTTCAATATCACTGGCGCTATTTTCTGTATCCATTGGTAATTCCCCACTTTCGTATCTATCTTTAATTAGTTATTCAACTTGGTTAATGTTCGAATCGTTGCCAATAACTGGTGAGCAGATTCAGCCAAATCAGCAATCTCTTGTTGCCCCTCGGCTTCTTCTAAGCTCTTGCAGATTAGGCTTAGTGCCTGGGCTAACAGTGTAATCGGTGTTGGCTGATGTTCTGAGGATTGTGGCCTTAAAGTACTTGGCTCACTAGATTGTGGCTGCGCCTGCTGTTGCGGTTGTGATGGTACTTGGTCCATCCCCGTTGAATAAAGTTCACTTGCCGCATTCTCTTGGCTAGCAGCATCTTGCGGCTGCTCTTTTGAATCATCCCCGTATCCAGTTGACTCCGACTCAGTTAATGGCTTCTCTAATTCACTCTTGAGATCGTCGATATTGAGAATGTTCTCATTACCACCTTCGCTAAGTTCGCGTTCCATGCGGTCAACCTTTTGTTTTTCAGCGTCCGTGAGACTAACCAAGCTGGTCTTGGCAGTTGGATTATCCGGTTGATACTGGCTAGGATCCTTAATTTGATCGCCAATTCCTTCATCGTCCATCGCATAGTAACGGTGTTGGTCATCAACGTCTGGTAATTTGACCGATGCGACGGTGTCTGGCCGGTCACCATTATGTAACGGAATCAATTCCCCAGTCATATCGGTAAGCCCATGATACACATGTAGTGACCCAATCTTGCCATAAATCAGTTTGATAATTGCCGGATCGGTGGTCATCGTGCGGGTCAGGTTCTGTGGTCGATTGACGAGCACGTAGCCGCTTAAGATTGGCAGCGCAATGCGGTATTCCTCACTGATCGCCCGAAAGATTTTGAGCGGCTCCATAATTTGATCACCATCACGGCTATCAAAGTGAATCTCGGCGTAGTTCTGCGCTTGGCGAGCCGCCCCTTCAGCTTCTGCCATTGTTAATTCCTCCCATCTGAAGGGCTGTGCCAAATATAGTTACTTGACGCCACCCCTTTTATCCATCAATAGCCGTCACACCCCCACATTGCTATATATATGATTGGGTATTTTCCTAATAATGCTAACGGTTATTCATTTACACTTATTATTCTAATGGAACCCTTATATATATCTATATGTATTCAATCTCTTTTGTCCGCGGTTTTTAGGGAAACAAAAAAATATCAAATTATGATTGATTTTTTTATGCTGAGCTTACTATACGAGGCAGACAGCCCGATATGAGACCGAATTAATAGCTGTTTGGATGATGGTTTACCACTGGTGACGTTTAAAAAATATATCTAAGTTAAGGCATGAATTTTTGATTGTAAGTTAATATTTTTTTGCTTTTTCTGCTGTATAGATCTAAATCAATTTAGTACCTCGATCTAGTGACATCAAAAAAATGCCAGGCTAGCTGACATTTTTTTGATGTGGAATTATATTTAGTTTTGATGAGAGCAAAATAAAAAAAGCCCTATTTCAATCCAACAAGTTGGGCCAGGGTTTGCTGCTAAATATAACTTAGTTTCTTCAATTTTAAATAACTAGTGTCTATCTACCCTTTCTTATGATTAGATATCTATTCTGGTAACTCTTTATTTAACGATCTTAAAGGGATTAGCGACCATTTACCTATCCACTTATCTGCTCTTTTCTACCCATCGTTATAATCAATCACATTTTTTGACAGCAACTATGCCATATGTAAAGTTCATTTTATGATAGATGATAGAAATGAAATTAGGTAACAACCATTAATCCAATATTTAAGTTAAGGTAATTTGAAAAAGTTTACGGACGAGTTAATGGAACAAGATAAACTCAGTTATTATCTGCTTTATTCCCATAAATTTAAAAACCCCTACTAAAATCCTGATTCACCTAACACTTCTACTGATAAGAAAACCTAAATTTAGTACCGCAGATATTCTCCTTTTGCAGCTACTAAACTTTAAGCCTATTCCATGGCAAAAAACACTCTGCGATCAACGATCCATCTACAAAAACATCCTCATAAAATAATTTCATGAATACTTTCCCTTAACGCTGCCACCACTTCATCCCTAAACCAAGGATTCCGCTTTTGCCAACCATAATTCAACGGTGATGGGTGAACCAGTGGAAAGTAATCTGGTAAATAGTCTTCAAAGTGGCGCACCGTTTCGGTCAAATTCTTTTGTCGTCGATTGCCCAGATAATATTTCAAAGCGTACTGACCAATTAACAACTTAATCTTCACCTTTGGCATGAGCTGCAGTAGCGGTTCATGCCATTTTTCGGCAAACCCCTTCCTTGGCGGCAAGTCTCCATGCTTACCCTTGCCAGGATAATAGAAATCTAGTGGCATAACGGCAATTTTTCCTGAATGGTAAAACTGATCCTTCGTAATCCCCATCCAATCACGTAATCGGTCACCGCTCGGGTCGTTCCAAAAAACCATTGATTCTTGCGCCTTCCGACTAGGCGCCTGGCTAATAATCAAGATCTCGGCATTGGGATTAATATGATAAAGTGGTTCGACACCTTGCTCAGTGAATTCTTGATTCTGCGGATCTGCTTCGATCGCTTTAAATATTTCATTAGCAGTTTGCATCGTTATTTTCATTCCCTATCAGGTGAACTAATCATTAAAAATTTCGTTTCTTCTATAATAATAGTATAAAAAGATAACTTGATTATACTGCAACAGATGATGCTTCTCTAACCCGCTTAGCCAAAAAATGACCTACCATAAAACGAATAAGTCTCATGGTAGGTCATTTAAGGTAGGTTATTTAATGGCACGTCTATTGTTAAAGATGAAAATAATCGCTAATTATTCAACGTAGTTCATGGTTTGCAAATCTGCCCGAACTTGCGTGATCCAATCCGTATTCTTATGGCTATCAATGTATAACGGAATGATAAAGAGAATTGCGGCGATTGAAAGAACAAAGATTGCTTGTAAGATATCCGTTGTCAGTAACGTTGCCGCGACGATAACAACAATTCCAAATATCAATAGGAAAGCAACAAAGTATGCCATGCCATTTCCGTGAGTCCCCAATCGATATGGACGTTCCAACTCAGGTTTTGCTTGGCGCAGTTTAATTAAGGCAATGGCAATCAAAACGTATACCGTAGCGTAGATAACCGTCGTTGCGTTCGTTAGGGTTAAGAAAACACCATTAACGTCTTTCATTACCCCATAAAGAAGCGCAAATAGTGAAATACAGATGCTCTGCGTTAACACCACGTTACGGGAAACGCCATATTTATTAACCTTATGATAGCCAAAGCTGGCTGGTAATTCGCCACTACGAACTACTTGAGTCATTGTTTTAGACGGACCAGTTACCCATGCAGATAACTGGATAAGCACGCCGATCACGACCATGAAGCTGAAAATATTTGCAATAATTGACGGCCAGCCTAGAATTTGGCACCAAAGAACAATTGGCTGCGTAATGTTTGAAAGTTGCATTTTACCATTCGAAACGGTATTCGCAACTAGCATTGCGTTTAAGATGTTCATCAACACTAGCCCAATCAAGGCGATGAAAATTCCCCGAGTATAGGTTTTCTTAGCATCGTGTAACCTAGGAATAAATACCGACGAAATTTCAATTCCCGTGTAAACAAATGAAATTGCCGCAAAGTACTTTAATGTCGATAAATTGCTTAAACTTGGTAATAGCTTACTCATTGAAAAAGTTCCTAAGTAGCCAACGGGATTGATCCCCGTTTTGATTAGGGCAGCAACCCCCATAATCAGCATGATCATAATCGGAATGTAAACTCCCAGCCAAACACCGATGTTACCACCGACTTTAGCCATATCAAACTTTAAATTCAAGATTGTAATAATCCAATAGAACCCCAGAATATTGGCAAAAATAAACCAATGATTATTGCCGAGGGCAACGTTACCAAATGCGTTTCCCCAAAGCGGCCCAATCGTCGAAGCCACCATTACCATCCCTGGAAACATTTGTACCCATAACAACCAAGCAGTTACAAATCCCCATTTTTCACCCAACGCTGTTTTAACCCAGAGTTGGGGGCCACCATCGGCCTGGAGCATCGTTCCTAGCTCACCAGAGATCAGTGCTACTGGTAGTGCAAAGAACACGACTGCAAAAACCATGTACGTAATCTGCGCCCAGCCAGCCGCGGCCACCGATGGAATTGACCGAACCGTTGCACACAGCGCCATCGTCATTCCGACAAACGTCCCTAAACCGAGCTTTACCCCTTGTTTATCCATAATGATCCCTTCTATTCAATAAATTAATTTAGTTTGGCCCAAAATTATGACAATTGCTTTGCACGGCTGCCTTCAAAAATGGCTTCAAGGTCTTTTTTCATTGCCAATTTAATTTTAGGAACAAAGTAATAGAAGTTATCCTCTGTATTCATGTATGGCGTCAGCACAGCTGCTCGGATGACGGTAACCTTTCCTTGCTGATTCCAATCTTCTTCGGTAATCCCCAAACTCTTTACAAAATCGAGAGGACTATTCCCATAATCCGGAATTGCAAAGTCAGTATGGGAAACAATGTATTCCTTGCTATACAAGGTGTCCTTCACGTATGAGGCTTCTTCATAAAACGCATGGTTTAATTGATTCATGTCAGCCAAGCTGTTATTGCCTTTCTCTTTAAGAACGTAATCAACCATGTTAAAGTCAGGGTTAACTAATGGATGAACTTCGATTGTGCGATCACCAATCTTAAAACTAAGGTCCTTCAAGAATTGATAGTAACGGTGTGACCCTTCCACTGATGCCCCCTGAAGTTTGCCATAGCCACTGGCATTAAGCGGTAATACATGATGGGCGGTCCATACCGATGCCGCAGTCGCTCCTGCTTTTGATCCTTCAAGAATATAGGCCCCAAGTAACGCCGGAATATCCGCCCCCTTTTCAAACACATAGGTCGCAAAGTAAGAAATGACATCCCTCATCTGAATATCTTTAATGACAATCCCACCAGCAGAGTATGGAACGTACCCCATCTTATGCGGATCAATTGTAATTGACTCAACTTGATCGAATGCCTTATAAGCCTCATAGACATCTCGTTTAATGTATTGCTTGTTTTCAGTAAAGACACCGTATTTTTTGTGAAGTTCAGGTAGTTTTTCGTATGAAACAAAGTCGTTATTTTCATCCAAGAAAATGGTTCTAAAATACCCGCCATAAGCAGCGTCAACGTGAATGTAAAAGTAAATCCCCTCGTTAATTAATTGTTCTCGTAGCGCGACGATCTTATCGATCTGGTCAACGGCGCCTTCTTCGGTGGAACCAGCAACCCCAACGACACCTAAAATTGGAATCCCTTGAGCTGCTAAATCTCTCACGATGGTTTCCAGGGAATGAATATCCATTCTAAAATCATTATCAAGCGGCACTGGTACCACTTGGTCCAAGCCAACCCCGATAATATCGGCCGCTTTCATCCAAGAATAATGCTTTGTTTGTGGTACCAACCATTTACCCAACTTTTGTAGATTTTTGCCACTCCGGGCTGATCTGTCCTTAATTTCATCAAGATGATTACCTGATTTGATCAATAGCTTCATAATCTGCTCAGTTGACATATTCAGCAGTTCCCAATCAGACTTATCAGCTACCAATTCAGGCATGACTTCCTTCATTGCCAAGGGAAGTGACTTAATATTACGGGCGTACCAGAGACCTTCCAAGTTAGCTAGCGAACCATCAGCAACAATATGGCCCCAACCATTCCGATAGCCCATCATACCAGCAAACTCATGGCCAACCTCTTCTTCCATCTGTGAAGTTGCCGGCGACGATTCGTAAGCCACGTTATTGCCGTTCCACATCATTGCGTAATTGTAGGCCAGCATGGCAGGCATCAACGTTTCTGAATTCATATGGCCCCAGTAGCGGCCAGCTGAATGCCAAGGAACTGACTCGGTTCTAATTCGTTGTGAAAGTTGATCCAATACGTCTTTCATATGATTAACAGTGGCTTCAAACGCTGGTGAATCCTGTTCAGCGTGTGAAATCATGTTCTTATCTTGGGGCATATAGTTCTGCCGCCACCCTAGATGTTCATCAACCAACTTATTTAGCAGGCTTTTGTAGAGTTCCCCATTCTCTGCCTTGTCCCCAATAAATAATGCATCCAAGTTTAAATTTGCAGATTCTTTAGTCATAATTCGTACCCTCCGTTTGCATCGTTTGCAATTGCAACGTTAGAATACGCTTTCAAAAAGAAACTGTAAAGGGTATTTATTGTGCTTAAAGTTATCCTAATTTTCAAATTAAACTTTCAAAAAATTCTTGACAGAGGCTACACGCATCAAAAAAGGATAACCGATATCGGTTATCCTTTTAATCAAATTGTTTTCTAATCAAACTTTTATTTGCTTAACTTTGAACGTGAGCCAAAAAATAGTTCTTCTTGCCCCGGCGCACAATCACAAACTTACCTTCAAATTTGTCACTCGGATTAATCACTTGGTCAATGTCCATAACCCGTGACCCATTAACCGTGATCGCGCCATTGGTTACATCTTCTCTAGCTTGTCGTTTTGATGATTCAATTTTGGTATCAACTAACAAGGTAATGATGTCGGCCGGCTTTGAGCCGATCTCCACGCTTGGCGCCTTGCCAAACGCATCTTGAACCTCGTCGACGCTCAATAGATCAACATCCCCCGAGAACAAAATTTTAGAAATCTTTTGAGCAACCTCTAGTGCCGCCTCGCTATGGACAAACCGAGTAACCTCCTCAGCCAAGCGCCTTTGAGCCAATCGATCTTCTGGATGCTCCTTTAGGCTTTTCTCAATGGTGGCAATCTCATCCGGGTCTAAGAATGTGAAATACTTCAGGTACTTAATCACATCACGATCATCTTGATTAAGCCAAAATTGATAGAATTCATATGGTGAGGTTTTCTTTGGATCCAGCCAAATCGCCCCACCAGCGGTTTTGCCGAATTTAGTACCATCCGCTTTCAGCATCAACGGAATCGTCAACCCATAGACTTCCGCATCTGCGCCTTGAACTTTGTGAATCAGGTCAATTCCGCTAGTAATGTTGCCCCACTGATCAGCGCCACCAATTTGCAGCTGTACGTGATAATTTTGATTAAGCGTTAAAAAATCAACAGATTGCAAAATTTGATATGCAAATTCAGTAAACGAAATCCCAACATCCAGCCGACTAGCAACGATATCCTTCGCCAGCATCGTATTAATGTTAAACAGCTTACCGTAATCCCGCAAGAAATCGAGTAAGGATAATTTAGAAAGCCAATCGTAATTATTTACAAACGAAATATCCGATTCTCCCCCAAAGAGCTTTTGCATTTGGGCGGATAGGGCGTCGACGTTATGCTGAACCTTCTCCATAGTCTGCAACTGACGCTCAGACTTGCGGCCACTTGGATCACCAATACTACCAGTGGCACCGCCAATCAAAATGTATGGATGATGACCCGCTAGCTCAAAGCGTTTCATCATCATGAACGGAATTAAATGGCCAATATGCATACTGTCGCCGGTTGGATCTACGCCACAGTATAGCGAAATCGAGTTGTTACTGACTAATTTCTTCAAGCCATCGGCATCGGTTTGCTGGTTAATGGCACCCCGCCAATTTAGCTCATCAATAATATTCATTATTCACTACCTCCAGAATGCAATATTTGTGACAAATTACCTCACAAACATAAGCAAGCCTTTGAATAGTGTCAACTAATTTTATGTTCGTTGTCGTCACATCATTTTCACATATTCTCATTTTTGCTTAAATTGCTTTCAGAAAAATGCCATTATGTTTGAGTAAAAATCAGGATGTGACATCAAGATTAGGAATCGGAACGGCGGACATTGCTGAAAGGGATTCCCGATTTTAGCATATACTTCAGAAGATGCCTCCACTTTAATTCTACTTAGACGCACACGTTTCAGCCAAATAATTTCCAAATCAAAAAGCGAGACACGTGATTTCTTGCCTCGCCCTTTCATTCTAATTTCATCCATTACATTGTAGAAAAGCGCTCAGAAGAGCAACAATTTGACCGTAGTATCCCCACCAAAAGTTCCGAACCTGGAAATTCCTGCTGGAGGAGACTCACGCGCCAAGTTGTTAACCGCTTAGCTTCGCACTCTCCCTAGCTAACCTGCTTTCGTGCCGTATTTTCTTCGGCTTCAGCTTCTGTCACACCAGTCACCATTTCCATTCCTTGACGCGTGACAACCAGCTGCTTACCAAATTTTCGAATACTTCCCTCGGGAAACTTCTCGGGAGTTTTACGGTACATCTGCCGCACGTAATCATCAGCTTTATGCCAACGTTTTGCTGCCTCAGATGATGACATAATATCAGGATCATTCAAATCAATCATTACCATCGCCCCCATTTCAGTAATTGAAAACACCATTCCCAGTGTCAAAGCTTTAGCGGAAATGATTATCCGCGCCCTTTTCAATTACTGATGCGATCTGATTAGCTAACTTATGTAACCCAATCAGTAATGATACAACCATGATTAAAATGATGGCTGCAGAATTAATCGTGACGTTTGCCCAATTAGATATGGCTAATATGACTAGCAACGGGACCAAGAACAGGGCCTGAAGACCATTACTAAGCATTTTGGGCTTCATCATTTGCTGCTGGATGTGGGCGATTAAACTATTCATGTGACTACCTCCTTTTATAAGTGAGCGAAACAAAGCGTTTAGAAGTCGGCGCATAAGTCTCCTCAACCAGAAATTCCCGATTCTGGAATTTTTGCTAGTGGTTCTCATCCGCAAGCTTCTATCCAACAAAAACAGACTGATTTTTTACTATAAATCAGACTCGTTTGCCTAACTCACAATCGTGTGTCCGCATTCTGCACAAACAACGCTACCATCATTATTCTTGATAAATTCAATATCACCGCACTCTGGGCAATGAATTGTCGTATCCGTTGATTTCATAGTGTTCTCCTCCATTCATAAGAAAAGTGAGCGGAGCAAAGCAATTAGGAATCGGAGTGTAAGTCTCCGCTACCGAAAATCCCTGGGTTTGGGATTTTTGGTAGCGGTGCTTATGCGCAGATTCCTGCTTTGCGTAGCTGTCCTAAATAAGTGAGCCGGAGCAAGGCGCTTAGAAACTGGAACATAAGTCTCCTCTGACATAAATTCCTGGTTTTGGGGATTTTTGTCAGGGGTGCTTATGTGGAAGTTTCTGCTTTGCACAGCTGTCCTAAATAAGTGAGCGGAGCAGAGCGGTTGGAAATCGGAGTGTAAGTCTCCTATCGAAAGAATTCCTGGTTTTGGAATTTTTTCGATAGGTGCTTACACGCAGATTTCTGCTCTGCGCAGCTGTCCTAATACCGATAAATCAACTTGCCGTTTTTAATTCCAATAACATCAAAAAGGGACGTTCCCTCGTTAAATTAATAACGAAGGGACGCCCTTTTACGCGGTACCACCCTAGTTCAGGGCATAACACACCCTGCTCTTGAACTCCATATATCGTTGGAGCTACCGCGTACTTAGTCTTTGTAATTCATCATACCGCCCTGCATAGTTCGCACCAACCACTATTTCTCTTCACTCCGAGACGGCATATTACTGATTTAAAAACTCATACGTTTGATGTTGTCCATAGATTAACATGCAAAAATTAGAATTTCAATAGTTTCAATCTTTTTCGTTCAAAATAATCTAATTTAAAATACTTCGATTTTAAGTGTTTAGACAACCAAGCTAAGCTACCTAATTCGCATTTAGGAAATAAATTTTGCAATATGCCCTTGAATATCTATGCAAAGGCAACTGGTTGTCTTTCCTTAATCATACAATTTACAAACAATATTAGAAGCTTAACTAAGCCAGGAATCATACCAAAACTTTTTCTTAGTAATGACATCTTGAGCAGTCTTAACGAGTGCTCTTTTCGTTTGATAAAATGGATCATCATCAATTTTTCTATGGAATGCTTGGGTTAATCCTGCTAATTCATTTTTATCTGAAATTAACCACTTCAATGCATCTAACTGTTCATAAATCGTCACTAAACTAATGGTGGCCTGACTAATATCAGCAGCCGTCATCTGCGTCTTAAGATCATCAGTTACTTGCATTCTAGCTGCATCGGTTGGCAAGTAAATAACGTGAGTATCCAGATTAGTCTTAACTGACGTTTTTCTAACAAGCTGGTCCCGTAACAATTCAACGCCTACCCCATCATAGAGTTCATTAGCAATATCCCAGCTAGTAATGAGATCTAAAGTGTCGGTGAGCTTATTTCCTTTGGTAATTTCTGCCATAATTCGCGCTTTGAACCCAGATAAGTAGTTAGGTAATCTGCCAAATTTATCCCGATCTTTAATAATTAACTGGTCATCTTGAATAGCTAAAACTTGCTGGTCAATCAAGTCCAGGATCGAAGCCAGAACAAAATATGCCTGATTAGTAAACCTAGTTCGCAGCATTGGCTTCTTGCCAATTCGTTCAGTTAACAATAAGTAATTTCTTGCGGTTGTGAGTTGCACAGCGTAACCTCCTGATAAAATCATTTCAATCATTCGTTACTTCTAATTAATAAGCGCTATTATCATAACACCAATGATTAATGACTGAAAACGATTAGACTAGTAAAAAAGGACCAGAAACCATGTCCTTAAAAGAACGTGTTTCCTCGCCCTAAGTCAAAAATGCTGCTACATCGTTTCAATCTTCTTCGCAATTTCAGGATCTGATTGAATTAACTGAAGTAGTCGCCTGGAACTACCATTTGGCTTACTCCTCCCAGCCTCCCATGATTCCACCGTTCGTGGTGAAACAGAAAGCATGTGGGCCATCACTCGTTGCGTAGCAGGGATCCTGGCACGAATTTGTTTAATATCATCGGCATCAAATTCAGGGGCATCATCAACTATCACGTGATCAATTCTTACTTCAGAATTGTCACCATTGATGTGCTTCTTAATGGCATTCAAACTTTCTATCATTGTATGATCCATGTTTCATTTCCTCCATAGATTCCACAACTCATTAATTACTGGATATCATAATTGTCTTGGTCTAAAAATACAAGCAATCACACATGATGATCAAACTAGATTATGCATGTTTCACATGAAACAATCAACCAAACTCCACGAAAAAAAGCATCCTGAATTCTCCGTGACACCTCACCTTGCGGGAATTTTAGGCTGCTTTTCCTTTGCTAGTAAATTGATAATCAATTCAATTCGCCATCCTACTTCGTAAAGATCACATCCAGATCTTCCAAAGTATTCATATTCTTCAGTACCGACTGCATCGCATCAATTAACGATAAAACCAAAACTGCACCACTACCTTCGCCAACCGCCATATTGAGTTCTAATAACGGGTTCAACCCATAGCGTTGCATGACCAGCTGAGTTCCCCGCTCCTTAGAGGCATGGGAGGCAATAATATGCTTACTAATCCCTGGATAAAGGCCTTCCGCAATTGTTAAGGCGGCTTCAGAAATGAAGCCATCCATGATAAGGGGCACGCCATTTTCAGCGGCACAAATCATGGCACCAACTTTACCACCAATTTCAAAACCACCAACTTTACTTAAGACGTCAATCGGATCAGCTGCGTTTGGCTGCCACTTAGCAATTGCTTCCTCAATGACATCAACCTTATGCTGCATCCGTCTATCGGAAATATTCGATCCCCGGCCAACGACATCGCTAACTGGTTCATCTAGCATCACCGCAATAATCGCTGAAGAAATCGTCGTATTGGCAATCCCCAATTCACCAATTGCCAATACTTGATTGCCCTCATCAATCGCCTGTTGGGCAACATCATAACCAATTTGAATGGCTTTTTCGGCTTCTCCGCGGGTCATCGCTGGGCCTTTCAAAATGTCCGTTGTGCCCTTCCTGATCTTGCGGTTAAGCACTTTAGGATCATTAACATCCGCGTCAATGCCAATATCAACCACTTGAACACTGCAATGATTGGCTTTAGCAATCGCCGCAACCGTCGTATGTCCTGCCATCATGTTAACCGCCTGCAAATAAGTCACGTTCCTTGGGGTTGCCGAAACACCTTCTCGTTCAACACCATGATCAGCCGCAAATACCAGGCATCGACGTTTATTAGTCTTAATGTCCACCGTACCTTCAATACCAGCAATTTTATCCGCTAAAATTTCTAATTTACCCAAGCCACTAATGGGTTTGCATTTATGATCTAGTTTTTCCTGCATTTCCTTGATCGCAACTTCTGAAATCGGCTTTAAACCCGTTCGTTCTTCTAACATGATTAAGCACCTCGCCATTAGGATATCTTATTAGTTAATCCGTTGATTTGAAGCTAATATACCATCAAAAACGGGACATAATCTTGCTAGCCTAAGCGGACTTTTTTGTAATCAGCATGTTTATCGGGACAAAATAATATCATTAGTAAAAATTTGTGGTAATATTTTGTCCACCTGGTTCATGGAAGTCGAAATTCTGGTAATCGCTTTCATTCAGACTATTATTAGTACAGGATGTTACTATTATGGAGGCGTGATCGATCATGAATAAATTTATTGCTCATTCTAATGATGAAATTATTCGAGACTTACAGAATAACGTTCCGACCGGGAAAGTCAATACCAATACAGACCTTCTCCAAAAGGTTGAAAACGATCAATATGGCGTTAAATTGGCAGATGGGCTGCCATTAGCCCTAATTGAGGCGAAGACCGTTAAAGATATTCAGGGTGTTTTGAAAACGGCTCGAAAATACCACATTCCGGTTGTGCCCAGAACCACGGCAACAAGTACCGTCTCTGGTTCAGACGCAATCGCCAATAGCTTCATTTTATCAACCGCCAAAATGAATCATATTAAGGAAATCAATCGGGCCGATCAGGTTGCCGTTGTTGAACCCGGGGTTATCAATCAGGAATTGGATGATGAAGCCCGCAAATTTGGCTTGTTCTACGCACCAGATCCTGGCTCAAAAAAAATCTCATCGGTCGGCGGCAATGCTTCAACTAACGCTGGTGGCATGAGTACCGTCCGTTATGGGGCCACCAAGGATTCGGTTCTTGGCTTAAAAGTCGTGTTAGCTGACGGCCGAGAAATCAAGTTAGGCACCCGGACACTCAAACAGGCATTTGGTTACAATTTGACCCAGCTCTTCGTTGGCTCAGAGGGAACGCTGGGCATCATCACTGAAGTCACCGTCCGCCTGTTCCCCATTCCACTTGGGGATTCAATTACTGGCCTAGCATTCTTTAAAGATATGAAGGCACTATCAACAGCCGTTACCGAAATCCGCGGCTCTGGCGCTTACCCATCAATGTTGGAAGCTTTGGACGCTGACACGGTGAAGGCACTGGATAAATACGAAGGTACCCATTATTCTGAAAATGCGGGCGCAATGCTAATTCTGCGATTAGATAGCAGTAACGATCAAATGTTAAACACCACCAAAGAAATTTTGGCAAAACGGGGTGGTCAGAATCTCCATTTAACCACCGATCCAAAAGAAGCGGCCGAAATTACCAAGCTGCGTCAGGACATGTTGCCAGCAGTATTTGCCAATGGCCAGCATGTTATGGAAGATATGGCCGTTCCACTTTCTAAGTTGGCAGAAATGATGGACTACATCAAGAAAGTCGCCGACCAACTCCATCTCGAAATCTACACAGCCGGCCATGCTGGTGACGGCAATGTTCATCCAACCATCATTTGGTCAGCGGATACGGATGGTATTCCTGATGAAGTTCAAAAAGCCCTTCAGCTCATGTTTAGAAAGGCACTTAAATTAGGCGGTACCATTTCTGGTGAACACGCTGTTGGTATGCTCAAAAATCAGTGGAACAACGAGGAACTTGGCGATGACGTTGATATGATTCAGCACCAGATCAAGGCGCTATTTGATCCAATGAACATCTTAAATCCTAAGAGAAAGATTGATTAATCGTTTCTTGATAATTATCAAATAAGCACCCGTTCCTGAGGTATCACTTCAAATAATAATTGAGGGGGTAGCTCAGGAATGAGTGCTTTTTGTGTTACATAGTTTTAATCACAACAGTTGTAATTAAAACTGTTTGTGTTAGAATTTGTATTTATTAGGAGGTCCTACTTTGAAGAATAACCATACCGTTTCATCGATGATTCACCAAATTGCCCGCTTGGAAAATCAATTTATTAATGAGAAAATCCGGGAAATCAATCTGAATCCGGACCAGGCACAAGCGCTAGATTATATCCGTGATCATCCCGGAACTAGTCAGCAACCCATTGCCAAATTTTTGGGACGAGGTGCCGCCAGCGTCTCTAATTTGATCAAGGGACTCGAGCAACGCCATCTGCTTGGCAAACAACAAAACGCCCACAACGACCGTGAGAAGCAACTCTTCCTGACCACTTATGGCGAGCAAGCAGCCTTACAAATCGCAGCGACATTCGACCTATTAAATAAGGAAATTGAGCAACATCTTGATAACCCTAACCAAACATTAACTGATTTAACTAACTTATATGATGGCCTACAGCAGGCCGCAAAGGAGAAGTAATTATGTCATTAACCCCACAACAAGAAGACGCAACTAGAAACGAATTAAAGCAGAACTTTGAGCTCGCCAATGTCACCCTAGACCAGGTAGCAGCTGATTTAAGCGCCACTTCTGAACACGTCCAAAATGTGATGCAACTGGATGCAGATCGTATTGAAGAACCCTGGATTTTAAAGGCTTACTTTGATAGCCAAATTATTAAAGCAGGTGGTCAGCCGATTCCTTATAGTGCACTGGTCGGTAATCCTGAGCACTATTGGTTTTTGAATGGCCGGTTTATTAAGAAGGGGAAATTGGTTGAATAGCACTTTTGCTAACTAATAGTATTTAAGACACTACCACATAGTACTTTTGTCTTCAGTCACATTTAGTGCTGTAGAATTTTTTAATGCCTGTAATAAATGACGTATAAATCTAAAAGAGTAAAAGTCATTTATACAATAATCAAATTCCTCAGGTAACCATCTTGAATGCGAATTAACCACTGCCCCCTTAGCTTTCATGAGATTAAATACTTCTAACTGTTCAGCAAACAACCAACTAACATTGCCGTCATTAACGACCACACCATAATCTGTTTCCTTAAACCACCTTGCATCCTGAACAATTGCCACAATACTTTCCAAATTAGTTATTCGCTGCATTGAAATTTTCTCTAATGTATTGCCCACCAAACACCTTGGATTTTTCATTTCTACAATACCCTGAGAAAGTGGTACTTTCCTGGCAAACCAATTTGGCAAAAAAATCATCTGATCAAAAAATATAATTGTATCTAAGTCTTTTTCCACTTTTCTAGGAAAATTGTACGGTTTAATTTCTTCCCCTTGATCTGACAAATATGTAATTAAGTAATCACCTTCTTTAATTATAAAATGAATAAGGTGATATTTATAATTTCCTAGTGTCCCCTTTGTCCTCTCATCGTTAACATGTCGAACCGATCGCCAAATAACTGCATATATTTGCGCTGGCGTTAAAAAGGCTAGCCAGTGATCAATTGCTATTTCTAAATTTGAAACATCTGTTGAATTTATGTCAAAACGATGTGTCTCTAATTCCATAACAAATATTTTCAGTAATTCTTTTCTTGCTAATTGTAGATATATATCATCGGCCTCTTGGTCTGACAATAAATTTATTTTATTCGGATTTTTAAGCTCATCTAACAATCTAGAATTATCATCTGAATCATCAGTAACCCATACGTGCCAATTAACGGAAGCTTCATCATATTCAATGCTACCATCAGATAAAATTTTAAGAGCATTGTTATTGCTATCCTCAGAGACAACAAGAAGGTGATGAGCAACCAATCGCTCAACCCTTACTTTATCAAATCCAATACGTCGATGTTCACTATACACACCAATTTTTTTGAGTGATTTGGCATTGAGTTGCTGTAGTATAACCGCTAGATCAAGATAATCTTGACTTGTTAGGGTAACAAGTTCTCGTTTATCTCCCTGCGCATCAAGAAGATTTGTCTTTAATCTTTTCTTTTCAGCTGCTCTCCTTTTTGTACAATTGATACAACTACAAAGTTTGCCACGATTATACTTTTCAAAGATTATATGATTGCATTTAGGACAAACTTCATCCTCGTTCCAATTATCCATAGATGCTTTAGAAGGCAGTTTAATGCGCATTTTTGAGCCATCATAAGGACAAATTTGATCAGAATCAACTAGCGGCAAATTCTTGGCAAACGTATTAGTTTTAAGATTTAAATGATGTTGGCTAATAATTTCACCAGTTTTAAAAGTTTCAGTATAACCTGAATTATTCATAGTTCATAAAAATCCCG
>NZ_AZEB01000033.1 GCF_001434135.1 Lentilactobacillus kisonensis DSM 19906 = JCM 15041
AAATCATAGATCTTGGACAGCTTCTAAGATCAAGCCAATTCCAAACCCAATTAGTGGCACCCAGATGTAGTTCATTTCGATCGCTGTCAGTGCTTGTGGCGTCTGTTGGTGGTTAGCGACATACCCGTTCATGCTTAGCAGGAAACCAGTAACGGCACCGCCAACACCCATTCCGAAGTTAGATGAAATTCCGGAAAACGAAGTAACGAGGCCTTCAGCCCGAACGCCATTTTTCCATTCGCCATAATCAACGGTGTCAGCTAACATAACTGGTAGGAGGCCAGCGAAGAAGCCGTTGCCGAAATAACCAAGAATGGTGGCAATTGCCAGAATTGGCACGCTCAAATAGTGGGCACCAATTCCTAAAATGATTTGGCTAATCACACAAAGCCCCAGTCCAATTGACATCGTTCCCTTTTTACCGAAGTGGGCGGTTAGGTATGGCGTAAAGACAATGACGACCAGCGAAATTGCTTGTAGTCCTAACATCACGGAAGCTAAGCCAGCATCATGCATATTGTACTTGAAGAAATAAACGGTCACTTGAAGCTTGGTTTGCATGCCAATCCAGAAAAAGAAGTACATCAAGGAAATAATCATCCAAGGCCAGTTTCCCTTTAATGCCTTAATGGATTCAGACAATGGTAACTTATGGTCGTTTTTTGGATGAACCCGTTCACGCGTGTTTTTGAACGTTACCAGTAATAAACAAGTTGTTAACACGCCAATGATGACAGCTGTTAAGAAGAAACCAAGTTGGTTGTTGCCGCGGCCAAGTAGGGCGACCATCGGCAAAACCATTACTGAAATTAATGTAGCACCCGTGGTTGCCAGAACTTGGCGAACCGTGCTTAAACGAACCCGTTCTTGGGGGCTACTGGTTAATGATGGCAAAATCGAGGTAATTGGGATGTTAATCCCAAGGTAAAGGACGTCAATGGCAATATAGGTCACATACGCCCAGATCAGCTTGCCCATGGAATCGAGTGGCACTGACGAAAAGGCTAAGATAAAGAATAGCCCATAAGGAATCGAGAACCAAAGGAAGAATGGCCGACTCTTGCCCCATTTAGTATGGGTATGGTCAATTAAGATCCCCCAAGCTGGGCCACAAACGGCATCAACGATTCGGGCCAGGAAGAACAACGTGCCAATAGCACCGGCAGCAACCAGAAAAACGTCGGTGTAATAATACATCAGGTAGGTACCAACCATCCCGTTGGCAATATTGCAGGCGAAATCACTCACCCCATAACTCACCCGTTCTTTGTTACTTAGCTTCTCACTCACGTCTGGCTCGGCGTGATTACTCATATCTGAAGAAGATAATTCTTTTTCTAATTTCATCACTCATCATCCTTCCATTATCTGGTATTCATCACAAGTTGCTTGAATCAAGAACTTTTTCCCAAGCATTACTGCCATCGGTTGCTTCAACCGTGAATAATTTAGAATTGAAATCGGCTGTTAAGCGGGCAGCTGTTTTTCCATCAGCCGAAGTTCTGGTAACGGTTAGTTGAGAACTGCTTGGTTGATCAACCTGAATACGACCGTCAAGGTCAAACGCTGAACTGGTATTTCTGAAACGAAGTAGTGAGAAGAGGTCCTTAACAACCGGTCGCTTGGTTTCTTGATTAATTTCGTCAAGTGAGTAGTAGTGGCGGTTGATGTTTCGGCCTTCCTTGGTTTTTTCAAGCAGGTCTAAATCATTCTTACCGGCAAGCAAACCAACGTAGTAAACCTGTGGAATTCCGGGGGCAAAAATTTGGGTTGCCCGGGCTAGCAGATAGGCTGGATCGTTGTCACCGAGAGCTGAGTAATAGGTTGTATTGATTTGGTAAACGTCGAGGTTGTGGTAGGCGGTGCTTGAGTAAACTTTCTTGACGTTTGCGCCAACCTTGTACATTTCTGATTTGGTGTAATCGAGCTCATCGTCAGATAAAATATCTTTGGCGTCAACCACACCGATGCCATCATGGGTATCCAGCGTCGTAAATTGATGCATCGGACTGGATTTTAACCAGCCTGCAAGCCGAGTCGTATCACCGGAATACAAACTGTACAGAGTGACGATGGGAAGAGCAAAGTCGTAGCTGAAGTAGTCATGGTCGGTCAGCTTACGAACAATATGATAATTTTCATGGATTTCGGGCAATAGCGTTGTCCCATGTGGTGCTGTGATTTTGTTAATATTGTCCAGTAAATCCCAGATTTCAGGTTCAACGAAAAAGTCATTCGTATCAAGTTTCTTAACCGCATAGGCAAATGCATCTAAGCGGATGATTGAGGCGCCATTTTTCATCAGGAAGTCCAACGTATTTTTAATGAAGTCTTTGGTGGCCTGCTTGGTGACGTCGAGGTCGATTTGATCCTCACCAAACGTGTTCCAAACCTTCCCCTTCTCACCGTCAGCGAACGTAATTTCTTGAACTGGGGCCTTGGGTTTCCGCTTATAAATCAAATCAATATCTTTTTGGGTGGGGCGGCCAGCTGGCCAGAATTCGTCCCAGTGAATAAATAGGTCCCGATAAGCTGACTGGTTGTGGTTCTTGAGAAAGTCTTGGAAGTATTTGGAATGTTTAGAAATATGGTTGACCATGAAGTCAAACATTAGGTAATACTTCTTAGCAAGTGTTTGAACGTCTTCCCAGTTGCCAAACTTTGGATCGACTTGCTGATAATCAACGGGTGAAAAGCCGCGATCACCAGCTGATGGGAAGAATGGTAGTAGGTGGACCCCGCCAACCACGCCATCGAGGTTTGTACTTAAGACGTGTTGCAGATCCTTTAGATTGTTGCCAAGGCTGTCTGGATAAGTGATGAGCATTGCTTTATTTGTTAATTTCATGAATTTGTCCTTTCGTATCGATACAAGTCGGCGGCCCAAGGTGCGAGCTTGATTGTGGTGTTAAGCGCCTGGTTAGGATAATTGCTTAAGACCAATTTAGTGAGTTTTAAATGATTCGGAACCGTAAACGTTGCTGGCTGGTCACTTAGGTTAGTGACCACTAAGTAGCCGCCAGTAGGCGTTTCACGGGTGTAAACGTAAAGCTGGTGGTCGTGGGTATCAACCAGTTGGTAGCGGCCATTTAGTAATATTGGCTCTGTTAACCGTAGATGAATCAATTGACGATAAAAGTTCAAGGTCGCAGCTGGGTTAGCCTGCTGAGCGGCAACGTTGATCTCGCGATAATTTGGATTAACTTCAATCCAGGGCTGAGTGGCACTGAAGCCCGCGTGTTGATCACCAGACCATTGCATTGGCGTTCGAGCGTTATCCCGGCTCTTGGCCCGCAAGCTGGTCATGATTTTTTTAACTGGCCAGCCAGCCGCTAATTTTTCTTGATAAAAATGCTTGCTATCGAGGTCACGAAATTGGTCGATGTCTTTAAACGAAACGTTCGTCATTCCAAGTTCTTGGCCTTGGTAAACAAATGGGGTGCCTTTCATTAAGAGGTACATCATCCCAAGAGCTTGGGAACTTTTTTCCCGGTAATTGGTGTCATTACCAAAGTATGAAACTGCTCGTGGTAAATCATGGTTCTCAAGGAAGAGGGCGTTCCAGCCATTGTCGGCCAAGCCGTTTTGCCAGCGGGTAAGGGCAGCTCTTAGCTGGGCAACATCGACCTTGCCAACCGTGAACTTTTCCCAGAAACTCACGTGATCAAATTGGAAAATCATATTGAAGTAGCCTTGCTGGCTATCGACCCATTGCTTTGCCCGAGCAATCGGAACGCCACCAGCTTCACCAACGGTCATGAGGTGATCGCGTTTGAAATCTTCGCTGAGCTCGCTGAGGAAGGTATCAATCCCAGGAACGTTGTTCATCGCTTTGTCCGGGGCATCTACGTTTTCAAAATTCTGCAATTTTTTCAAATGAGAAATCGCGTCAAGCCGGAACCCATCAACTCCGTGAGCCGCCCACCAGTCAATAATGTCACTGACGGCTTGGTGAACTTTTGGGTTCTCCCAGTTGAGGTCTGGTTGCTGTTTGGCAAAGAGATGATAGTAGTATTCATCGGTTTCAGGATTGTATTCCCAAGCAGGGCCACCAAACAAAGATTGCCAATTGTTGGGCACCTTACCATTGACCGGTTTTTGCCAAATATAAAAATCGTGGTAGGGGTTATCTCGGGATTGTTTGGCTTCTTCAAACCAATGATGCTGATCAGAAGTGTGGTTGATGACCAAGTCAAACACAACTTTAATATCGTTATCGTGAAATTTTGAAATCATCGAGAAAACGTCGGTGAGCTTGCCATATTGCGGATCAATTTGCTTGTAGTCGGAAACGTCATAACCGTTATCAACGTTTGGAGAAGCAAAGAATGGTGAGAGCCAGACAAAATTAACGCCAAGTGATTTGATGTATGGAATTTTGTTAATAATTCCTTGAATGTCGCCGATACCATCATTATCACTATCAAAAAAGCTTTTCGGATAAATCTGGTAGCCAACTGCATTTTGCCACCATGATTGGTGGGATGCCGATTGATCCAAGTTGAACACCTCCAAATAAATGTAACCCTTTTCATTAAGCTATCATACAGGTTAAAAAATTCTATGTCAATCGTTTGACATAAATTAACATAAAATGGATTTAAAAATTGCTTGTGGTATACTTGGTCATAAATAAAACGCAAGGAGACGGGCAAATGCAGCCGAAATTAGAAGATGTGGCCAAACTGGCCGGTGTGTCAACTACAACTGTTTCACGGGTCATTAATAACCGTGGGTACTTGTCAGAATCCACAAAGGATAAGGTGTTTAAAGCCATGCAACGGCTAAATTATCAGCCAAGTTCGGCTGCCCGTGCCCTTCACGGAAAACAATTTAAGCTAATTGGTCTAATTTTTGCCGGAATTACTAATCCGATCATTGCGGAAGTGGTTGAGAAGATTGAGGACCGGCTATTTAATCGAGGCTATAAAGCGATTATTTGTAATAGCTTGGATAATCCTGAGAAAGAACGGCAGTACCTGCGGATGCTAATGGCAAATCAAGTTGATGGGATTATCACCGGTTCTCACAATGAAGGCATCAAGGAATACGGAATGACCGAGTTACCGATTGTTTCTTATGACCGGTATTTTAAAGATAAAATCCCAACTGTCAGAAGTGATAACTATGGTGGTGGTCAGTTAGCGGCTAAAACGTTAATTGATAAGGGTGCTAAAAAATTGTTACTAGTATCCGGTAGTATTGATGTTCAAATGCCAAACAACGACCGAATTACGGGGTTTAATAAGGCAGTTGAAGACCGAGGATATACGCCACAGACCGTTGAATTACCATATAATTCGACGCCGGCAATTAAGCGGGCAACGATTCACCAGTCACTACTAATTGATCATCCAGATGGTATCTTTTGTACTGATGATTTGACCGCTATTTTGTGTATGCAGGAAGCCAAAAAAATTGGCATGAAGATTCCAGATGATCTTCAAGTAATTGGGTTTGATGGGTCCACGAACGTTCAGGAATATAATCCGGAATTGAGTACGATTGTTCAGCCGTTAGATGACATTGCGGATCTGCTGGTTCGATTGTTGTTTAACCGTTTGGACAATGAAGATGAAAAGCTATTAGAAGAGTATACATTGCCGGTGGAACTAATCCAGAGGGAGTCGGTAAAGAACTAGTGAGCGGAACAAAGCGGTTAGAAAGCGGAGCCTAAGTCGCTCCGTTCAGAAATCCTGGGCTTGGATTTTTGAACGGAGTGGCTTAGGTGCAGCTTTCTGCTTTGTGCAGCTGTCCTAAAACTAGTGAGCGACAAGCAATGGGTTGATGCGGTGTGTAAGGGTGACCTGATTAAAATCCCGGGTTTGGGATTTTGGTCAGGTCACCCTTACACGTTAGCATCAGTTGCATCGGAGCGGTCTTAATCTATGGTGCCTAAGAAATCCGATCTTAGAAGGCTCGAAGTGTAATCGCGTATTTAAAAAGCATACTTGCTTAGTAATTCTAATTCACGTAACAGTAACACGAATACTAAATGTAAAATCCACCAAAAGCATCACACGACCTATTTAAAAATATGTCGTGTGGTGTTTTTGATTTGGGATCAAAAAGGAACCGAAACGAAAAGTTTCATTTCCTGGTTGGGGTCTAATTTGTTTATATTATTATTTTTAATGAAAAATGTGTGGGTAAGCAATCTTTAAAAACGATAGAGATTAAAGCTTTATGAGCGGCTTTTTAATCTAATGACGATTTGTATGTTATTGTTTGCCTGAAGTTATGATTACGCTACGTTTGAGGTGGGGAGGTAATCGATATGAAACGAATCATTAGTTTGGGAATATCACTATTGTTTGGGGTATGTGCACTTAGTATGACCGAGATTTCGCCATGGGCGGCGACCAGTAATCCGATCGGAGCGACGTTTAGCGGCATGGGGGCAGCTAAGATTTATACACCATCACCGGTTAAGCCAACGACGACGACTAGTTTTGATATTTTCCTTAAGCCACGTAATGAGATCGCTTACTATCAACGGGCAGAAGCCGTTAATACGCCCGGTAATCAGCAATTTAAAGCATATTTGACGCCAACAGGCATTCGAGAGCAGTATGGACAACCAGTATCGATCACTAATCAATGGGTTACTTATCTCAAGCAACACCACCTAAAGTCCGTGGTTTATCATAATGGTTTGTTAATTACGGTGAGTGGGAAAGTTGCTAATATCGATAAATTGTTCAAGGTTAACCTAAATCAGGCACAGTATCATAGTAATCCGGTTCAGTTCAGTTCAAAAAAGCCGACAATTCCAGCAACACTGGCAAAGTCTGTTTGGGCGGTGTTGGGAATGGGGGATCACAATAAAAAATATAGCATTCCCGATACGAATGACCCACTGATTCAAAGAGGGACTTCCATTGCTCGAGGCGGGTTTACTAGCCAGTTTGTTAATCACTATAACGTGCAACCCTTGTATAATGCGGGGCTGACGGGTAAGGGGCAAACTATTGGGATTATTGCCTTTGGAAATATCAGAAAAGGTAATGCTTATCATTTTTGGAAACATGAGAAGGCCAATTCTAATATGAATCGTTTTACGGTTCAGGATGTTCCTGGAACTTTTTTTCGACCAAATCTAATTAGCCGGAACGAAGGTGAAACAACCATGGACGTTGAATATGCGGGTTCAGTTGCGCCAGAGGCCAATGTTCGACTGTACTGGGTACGGAGTGGCATCCCCGCTTATACCAACCTTGTTAATGCTTATGCAACGGCCTTTAATGAAAATCGGGTTAGTTCACTGTCATGTAGTTTTGGAATAGGTGGCGGAAATCTTTTACAGTCGCTGATACAAAGAAAAGTGTTAAGCAAAGAGTCAATGAACATTCTCAATTTTGTGATGGCCCAAGGAGCGCTGCAGGGGACTTCTAATTTTACGGCATCGGGTGATACCGGGGCCTTAGCTTATGATGTCAACGGTCAAGCGGGGAACCATCTTTTGATGAATCGCTCAATCAATGGAATTGATCCGGTTGCTGCCAATTCCTGGATTACTTCGGTCGGTGGCACGACCTTACCATTTTCACGACAAGAGATAAGTCCACAGTTACATTTTAAAGGGACGATAACCGTTCCAAAAGAACGGGCCTGGGGATGGGATTATCTGTTTCCAGCGATAGATAGCACAAACGGTCTCGCTCATAATCCAAGCCTATTAGTCAAAAATTCACAAGGGAGTGGGGGAGGCTTTAACACCTTAGTCCCCACACCTGCCTATCAAGTCGGTGTTCCAGGAGTTAATACATTCAATGCTCGCAATTATGTTTCTAATTTGAATCAACCAACGATGGGGTCACCATTACTATCAGGAACGGGAACTGGACGGAATTATCCGGATGTTTCTGCGGACGCTGATCCCATGACCGGCTATAAAATTTATTTTAAAACGCAAGGGATTCAATGGCCGATTAGTGGTGGAACTAGCATCGTTTCGCCACAATATGCGGCGATGGCGGCAGTCATTAATAGTCAACCTAATCGGCCAAGAATGGGCTTTTGGAACCCCCAAATCTATCAGCTAGCTCAAGGTTCCGAATCACCTTTTACGCCGTTAAATGACACTGAAAATAATGCAAACCTGTATTACACGGGACAACCGGGAACAGTTTATAATCAAGCAAGTGGTTTAGGAGTCCCTAATTTCGCCAAGTTAGCTCAAGCTTACAAATAATGCGATAAAATAAAAACTAGGACATATTCCTTTCATTTTTTGTGTTCCGACTAGATGTCAAAACGTGGGACGCAGATTAATTTTAGAATATAAATAGAGGAGCCAAATATTCAAGCTTGGAATATTTTGGCTCCTCTATTTATGTTCTAAAACTAACCGCTTCATGCACCGCTTGGTAAAGACTCCCATAGATGAATTCGTATATAATACTATGTACCGCCTGGGGTTGCCAGGCGTTATTAGGAGTAAGAACCTATCAGTATTTTGTGAACTTGAAAGATATATTGGGGGTAGATCATAAAAATTCTTGCTTCCGATACTTTAATCGTGGGTTATACTGATGGGCTCTCTTAACAAGATCAATGCAAGCATAAAGCTTTCATTTAGGTCAAATAAATGGATGTAAAGGACATCCACCACCAATAATAGACTTTTTTTATTAATGTTCAATAATGTTGCTTGGGAAAGTGAGTTTGGTTTTAAACGAGTGATGAGGAGGATGGGATTAGCTTGAATCAGAGGAAGTTTAGATGAATTTTACTTATGATTTTGGTTATGGGTATAGATTGGATGGTTTTGTGGGATGGGAGTTTTTGTGATTTTCTAGGACTGCTCTGTGAAGCCAAAGCGTGTTCCACCAGGCAGAAGTTGGAACCTAAGCTAACTCATGCAAAAATCCCAAGCCCAGGGATTTCTGGTTTCTTGGCAACATAGTGGAAACGTGCCTCACCAAGCAGCAATCTGCTCATAAGCACCACAGCTGCAAATCCAAGCCCAGGATTTTCACCTGCGGAGACTTATGAACTGATTGCTAACCGTTTGGTTCGGCACTCTGTTCTTAGGACCGCTCCGCAAAGCAGAACTCTGCGTGTAAGCACCTATCGAAAAAATTCCAAGCCCGGGAATTTCCTCGATAGGAGACTTACACTCCGATTTCTCAGCGCTTTGCTCCGCTCACTCTGTGTTATTATTATTGTGATAATTTAGCGAGGTGACCACTTTGACACTTCAATTTGTGTTAGGAAAAAACGGGTATGATCATCAAGATAAGATGGTCCAAATCCTGCAAAACGATCGGCTGCAACATGCCGGTGATAAATTTTTTTACTTAGTTCCAAACCATATTAAGTTTGAATCAGAAGTTGATATTCTCAAGCGGCTTTCTGAGGCAGATACCGATATTACTGCTGAAAGCAACGTTCAGATTTTGTCCTTTACCCGGTTAGCGTGGTTCTTTTTACGGAATACGCCGCAATATCAGAAACAACGAATTAGTACCGCTGGGATCAACATGTTGCTCTATCAAATTGTTTTAGATAATCAGGCAAAGTTAATCTTGTTTTCACAAGAAGTTCATCATCCGGGCTTTATTGACCAAATTGCTCACCAGATTGCTGAAATGCAGGCTGGCAATGTTTTACCAGAAGACTTGCTGGCCTTGTTTGAAAATAACGATGCCGTTATTAGTAATGATTTGCGTGATAAGTTACACGATTTTTCCATTATCTATTCAGCTTACGTTAAACGAGTGACTGATCGGTATTTCGATAATCATAACGTTTTGAACTTATTGAGTGACAATTTAGAACAGCGGGATCTTACGCACACTCACTTTTACATTTCTGATTTTTCGAAGCTAACCGCACAAGAATGTCGTTTAGTTGAAACCCTCATTAGTAAAGCCGCCAGTGTGACCGTGTCACTGACTTTGGATCAGGCTTATCGCGAAAAATTACCACAAGAGCCCAACCTATTTTATCAACCCGCGCGCTTATTTCAGCGTTTATATAAATATGCCGCTTCTGAAAAGGTTCCTTATTTAGGTTCGGTGATGGCTGATCAACCACGGGTGAGTCAGGACATGCTAACGCTAGAACAGTATTGGGATGCCTCCAGTCGGATGGGGGCCAATACCGAGAGCCAACTGACCACTGCCAAACCCGTTGAGGTCTACCAAGCCGATAACGCCTATTCTGAGCTGGACCAGGTTGCCACCATGATTCATCGGCTAGTGGCAAGCGGTGATTACCGGTATTCTGACTTTTTAGTGTTAACTAGGAATTTAGATGCCTATAACAATATTTTGGACCCAGTATTTTCACTCCAGGCGATTCCATACTTTAAAGATATTCAAAAATCAATGGTGGATCACCCACTTGTCGAGTTGTTAGGATCGTTATTTGATATTTACGACCCCAGCCGCAACCACAACTATCAGTATGATGACATGATGCGGTTTCTCAAATCTGAGCTGGTGCTTCCCCAACTTGATGGTCAGCCAATGGCAATTGATGATTATCGTGAAGCCGTTTCGCTCACTGAGAATTTGGTTCTGAAGAATAATTATCAGGGCAGTCGGTGGACTCAGGATGAGGATTGGCAGTATGTCTGGGTTGCCGACGATGACGAGGGGACGATTGTTTCTGATAAGGATAAGGAAATTACCCGGAAAATTAACGTGATTCGTCACATGGTTAGGGACACCCTGCCTAAGTTTTACAAACGGTTGGCGAAGGCCAAGACAAATCGGGATGCCGCGGGTGTTTTATACCGGTTCTTGAATGAAGTTGGCGTTGCCGATCAACTTCAGGCATGGCGGGATGCTGCCATTGACGCCGAAAACATCGGCCGTTCTAGTCAGATTGAACAAGTTTGGCGGACGTTCTGCTCGTTACTAGATGAATGTGTGGCGATTTTAGGGGACAAGCCGTTTATCGCTGCTGATTTTTGGGCGCTATTGTACGCTGGCTTTGAAGGGGCGGACTATTCTCAGATTCCCTCAACGTTAGATCAAGTTGCCGTTTCTGAAAGCGGCATGGTCCAGATGGGCAATCGCAAAGTTACCTTTATGATTGGGGCAAATGATGACAACATGCCTGCCCGAATGGTTAACGAGAGCTTATTTGGTGATGACGACGTTGCCCAGCTGCAGCAAAATTTGAGTGACGACAAATATTTAAGTGATTCTGCTGATGAACAAATGGCGTCTGAGCCGTATTTGAATTACTTAGCTTTTCTGACCGCAAGTGACCGGTTGATTTTTACTTACACCGGTCAGGCCAGTGATGAGACGAGTGTCCAGCTATCACCATATGTTCAGCGGATTGCCACGCATTTTGGCCTGACAATCAATCACTATCCTGCCATTCCAACCAGCCAGCAGCCGGTTGATCAATATGTCGGCACCAAGCGGGCAACTTTGCATCATCTAATCCAAGTCATTCAAGATGCTTATAAGGATGATCAACAAGCAGTTAACTTATCGGCGGAGTGGTGGTTTATTTTTCGGGCGTTCAATCAGGATCCTGAACTGGCCAAATTAACGCAAAAATTACTGTCGAGCATTGCCTACAAAAATGATCCCAAACCATTGAAGACAGATATTGTCACTGGCTTGTATGGGGATAAGCTGGATGTCTCAATTTCTCAGTTACAATCTTTCTACGAAAATCCTTACGAATATTTTCTTAAGTATGGATTGCGACTTCAAGAGCGGGAAAAATTTGAACTATCAAGTGCGTCGACAGGAACTTTCTTCCATGAGGCCCTTGACCGAATCTTTAAGGCCGTTCATGAACAACACATCGATCTCACAACGTTAAGTGATCAGGATATTCATGATCTGGTGGCTGAGAATGTCCAACAAATGATCACCAATCCTGATAACTATCAGTACGTCATTTTAACCAGTTCGAACCGGATGACTTATTTAACCTCCCAACTGCAAGCAACCATTCAGCAAATGATTCAAGTCATGCGCGATCAGCAGACCGCCACGCCAATGCGGCCGTCGACGACTGAAAAGGTTTTTGGTCAGCCAAGTGGCAATAATCTCAAGGGGTTATCGTTTGATTTGGCTGATAATCGGTCAGTGAATGTCCGCGGGCGAATTGACCGGATTGATTCAATGAAGGCTGGCGATAAGCATTACTTTGGGATCGTTGATTATAAGTCGGGTAATAAAACGTTTGATTACAATGAAGCCTATACGGGTATTTCGATGCAGCTACTCACCTATTTGGATGTCCTCAAGCAAAATCTGGCTGAACTTAGCCCAGATGATCCAGACGTTTCGCTAGCCGGGGCGCTTTATCTCCACATCATTAACGCAAAGTTAAAAACGGCTGACTTGCAGAAATCGGGCTTTGATGCCGCACTGCTTGATCAGCATAAATATCAGGGCATTTTGGTGTCTGATCCAGATCTCATCAGTGGCCTGGAGCCTGATTTAGAAACTGGCAAATCCGAGGTCTATCCATATAAGCTGACGACTAAAGGAAAGCCGTATAAGAGTTCGGCATTGATTCCAGAACAGGACCTAGAGGCGTTTTTAGCCCATACTGAAGGTCTCATTATTAATGCGGCAAACAAAATTTTTGCTGGTGATATCAATTTGTCACCAACTAAATATGGCAGCCGGTCGGCCATGCAACATACGAACTATCAATCAATCATGAACTTTGATCCATTATTGGGAGATAGGCAGTCGCCGAACAATCGATACCGGTTGATCGAGAAATTAAGTCCAAAGGAAATTATTGAAAAATTGCGGGAGGAGCAGAAATAAATGGATTACACTCAAGATCAGGAAAAAGCAATTAATGATCGCCCCAAGGGAAATATCCTGGTTTCCGCTTCGGCCGGTTCTGGGAAAACGCGGGTGTTGGTTGATCGGATTATTAAGATGGTCAAAAACCATGAAGCAAATATTGATCAATTGTTAGTGGTGACGTTTACCAACGCTGCGGCCAAAGAAATGCGCCAGCGACTTCAACAGTCACTTCGAGAGGTATTTAACGCCGCCAATGACCCGCAGGAGAAGTCAGCGTTACTAAAACAAATTCAAAAGGTGCCGGTGGCTGATATTACAACCATGGACGCTTATTGTCAGAAGCTGGTGTCTCGGTATTACTATATTTTAGGGATTGACCCCAATTTCCGAATTCTTTCGGATCAGACTGAACAGGAATTACTGAAGGATCAGGCATGGGAAGGCGTCAGGGAGGCCCTTTATGGTGAGGATGAAGACGGCTCATTTGCTAGGCTAACCGAGAATTTTTCCGATGATCGTAGTGACGATGGGCTGACCCGGGTCGTCTATCGGATGGATGAGTTTGCCAACGTTACCGATGATCCAAATGGCTGGCTAAACAACGCCGCTCGCTTTTACGATCTTCAGGGTAAAAGCTTGATTAATAGTGACTTTTATAAGCAATTTATCAAACCACAGATCGACGATTTCTTCAGTCAAATTGAAATGGATCATTTCTTGATGATTCAGTTGGCACAGCAAGCCGAATTATATAAAGACGAAGAATTTCTAGATAAGCAGTTGGATTCAATCAAGCAGTTAGCCCAACGGTTGGCAACTAGTTCATCGTGGGACGAGCTGCGGGATGCCATTAATCAATTTTCGTTTGCTAGCTTTAGTGGCTCAAGGAACCTTGATGATTATCAGAAAACGGTCCATAAACGGATTACTGAAATTAACGGCGACATTAAGAATAGTGGCAAGCAATTTCAACAATTCCAGCAACGCTATTTCCTATTGGACGAAAAGACAAACGTCCAAATTATGCAGGCAGCTAAACACCGGATTGAAAAATTGGTGGCGGTCGTACAACGGTTCCGTGAGGCCTATCGTGAATTGAAGGCACAACGCCATTTGATGGAATTCATTGATATTGAGCACGCCGCCTTTGATATTTTGAACGCCGATAGTGACCAGGCTAAGCTGATTCAAAAGAAGCTCCAGGACCAGTACTACGAAATTATGGTTGATGAATATCAAGATAACAATCGGCTTCAAGATGCCATTTTGAACAAAATTACCAAACCTGACCAGGGCAACCGATTTATGGTTGGAGATTCCAAGCAATCAATTTATCGATTCAGGCTAGCTGACCCCCAAATGTTTATTGATAAGGAGGAAGGCTATCCAAAGTCAGACAATGATAATGAACTTGTATCGTTGTCGGAAAACTTTCGTTCGGCCCAAAATATCGACAACTTTACTAACCTTATTTTTGAGCAGGTGATGGATAAGCAAGTTGGCGAGATTGATTATGGCAAGGCCAAGCTAAAGTTTGGTGATACGGAGACGTTGAAAAATTACCCATCGAAGGTGTCACTGCTTATTTATAATAATGATAAATCGGCAGTGACTAACGATGAGCCAGCGGATGCCCAAATTGAGGATAGTGATACGGGCCAGGTTGAGATTATTGCCCAAAAGATTCGGCAGCTGCTCGACAACCATGAGCAGGTTTACGATAAGGATCATTTCAGAGACATCACGCCTGGAGATATCGCGATTATTTCGCCAACCCATAATAGTGAGTTAACGATGGCCGACGTATTTCGTCAGTACAACATTGACGCTGAAATCACTGGGGCTAAAAGTTACCTCAAAACCACTGAAATTCAGGTTATGATGGCCTTATTGTCAATAATTGATAACCCCTTCCAGGATATTCCACTAGTTGCCGTGCTGCGGTCACCAATCGTTAGCCTCGATGAAAATCAGCTGGCATACCTGCGAATTAATCGGAAAACGGGTGATTACTACCAAGCAATATTGGCATTCTATGAAGCTTATCCAACTTCTGAGCCAAACGACTATGCGCAGCAAGTGTATGCCAAGTTAGCCACGTTTTTGGATCAACTTAAACATTTTAAAAACGTTGCCCAGCAAGATGGCTTGGTCTCACTGATTTGGGATATTTATAATACTACCGGTTATTTGGATTACGTCGGTGGGATGCCCGGTGGTTATCAGCGGCAAACCAACTTGCACGCCCTTTATGAACGGGCAGCTGATTATGAGAAGAACGGTTTTAAGGGACTCTTCCGGTTTGTCTTGTTTATTGAACGCATGCAAGCCCATGACAAGGATTTAGCAACGGCCAGTCCAGCAACCGCGGAAGATAAGGTTCAGGTGATGACGATTCATGGCAGCAAAGGGCTCCAGTTCCCAGTTGTTTTCCTAAATGATATTGGCAAAAAGTTCAATGATCAGGACTTAAAGGGCAACTATATTTTTAACGATCACTTGGGAATTGGCATTTCCTACCTAAACACGGAAACCCGGGAAGTGTCTGATCCACTCCAAAAGGAAGCCGTTAAGGCAGTTACCAAAAATGCGTTTTTATCTGAGGAAATGCGTAAATTGTACGTTGCGATGACGCGAGCGGAACAACAGCTTTATTTGGTCGGTAAAATTACGAGTTCAAAGAATAAGCCGTTTGATGCCCAAACACAGATCCTGACGTGGCAGTCCAAGACAACTGCGGGAAGCCTCCAGCTGCCGGTTGCTACCCGAAAGAGCGCCCAAAACTACCTTTCATGGATTGGGCCGGCAATTTCCCGTCATCCACTTGTGATGGCCAAATTTGGTGATAGTCAGGCGTTTGCTGAATTGGCTCACGATCAAGCTAAATTTGACGTGACCTTTTATGATAATGCTAAATTGACTCAGATGATGGGTGAACAACAACCTGACGAATTATCGCCAAATGAGTGGTTAAAACAGTTGGCAGCCACTGTACCAGACAAAGTACCGGAAGCGGACCGGATTACTGATTTGATGACCTATCAGTATCCTCACCAAGCTGCCACCCACACAACGGCTTATCAATCGGTGTCAGAGATTAAGCGGCTATTTGACGATCCAGATAACGTGCAGTTAGGCAACTATTCCTTGCTGGACGCTGACCAGGTGATCAAACCCAGTCGTTATACCCAATCAAGCTTGGCAGCCCCAACGTTTATTTCTGGTAACGGTAAAAGTGCCCCGTCGCCAACCGATGTCGGAACGGCAACCCACATGTTGCTGCAGCAGATTAATCTTTCAAAGACGCCGACTGAAGCATCCGTGGCGGCACTTCGTGATAATCTTGTTAAACAAGGGATCATTCTTGCTAACGTTGCTGATCAAATTGACCTTTCAGGTGTCTTAAAATTCTACCAAACGTCAGTCGGAAAACGGGTGTTGGCAAATTCCCAGCAAACTTATCGAGAAGTACCGTTTTCACTCTTGATGAAAGCGAAGAACGTCTTCAAAAACTTTGCTGATGGTGATCAGCGAATCCTCATTCATGGCATTATTGACGGCTATGTAATCACTGAGGACGGGGTTTATCTGTTTGATTATAAGACTGACCACCTATCTTCTAAGGTGGGGGTGGAGACGATTGTTGACCGGTATCGTGGCCAATTGGAACTATATGATGTGGCACTGAGTAACCTGTTAAAGCAGCCAATTGCTGCCAAATATTTATACTTATTAGCGGATAATCAGCTGGTTACCGTTCAGTAGTCTTACGGATTGTTAAAGTTTGAGCAGAAAATGACTGTTAAAAAATTCTCGGTGATATAATTTAGTGGATATATCAAAAACGGGGATTGGATTTATGAAAAAACTCTTACAAATCATAACGGCAATAATCTTGGTGGTTACAATAACGGGCTGCTCGTCAGAAACCAAGGCAGGTAATCGGGGAAATGCGGCTAACCAAGTCAAATTAGTAAATTGGCGGCGGCCCTCAGAAACAAAACCATACCCAAAAATCACGCACGCAAATAAGCGATATATTTGGGTTTCAATTGCCAGGCAGCGGGTATACATCATGAGTCCTGACAAACGGATTCTGTACACGATGTATGCCTCAACTGGTAAGGATAACGCTACGCCAAAGGGGACTTTCCATATTCAGCAGCAGCGTGGCAATTTTTTCTACAACCAACGCTCTAAAGAAGGCGCCCATTATTGGACTTCTTGGAAGGACCACGGCGTGTATTTATTCCATACGGTTCCAACCAATGCGAAGGGTCAATACATTAAGTCTGAAGCCAAAACGTTAGGGATTGAACCTGATTCCCATGGCTGTATTCGCCTATCAATCCCGGATGCTAAGTGGATTAACCGGACGGTACCAGTGGGGACTAAGGTTGTTATTAACTAATTGCGAAATTAAGCAGTAGCTATTGTTAAAGTTAAGACTAAAAAAGCCAATCAAACAACTTACTTCAAGTTATTGAAGTAGTTGCCTGATTGGCTTTTTGATTAACTATTTTCTTGATTTTAAACTAGCTTAAATTAAACAAGTTGACCAAAATAACGCCCATCACTAAAATGACGGCAATTAAGCCGATCGAGAATTTTGTAAAGAACTTACCGTTAATTTTATTTAACAGGAAAAACGTAATCCCCAAACAAATAATTCCGATTACGTACATGACAATGAGTGCCAGTTTAACCGTTGAATCAGATCCTGCCATTTCCATCACCCCACCAAGAGGATTATACCGCATTTCTAATGATTACCCAATGATGAGTTGGTAGGCATATCGTGGGGTTTCCTCGTCGTCTTTTTCAGCCATGTAAATGGTGCCACGTTTGGTGAAGCCGTTGGTCGTAATGACGTGTTGCATCCCTTTGTTATCAGGATGAGTGTCGATTCGAACGTCCTTATAGCCTAAGACGCTTGAAATAGTGATCAGGCCGGTGATCATTTTATCTGAGAGGTGTTGGCCTCGGAAATTTGATGACATCGCAATTCGATGGATTGCCGTGTAACGGCCATGGATACCGTTAACCCACTTACCGCCATGGAGGTTTAAATAGTTAACGTCTAACCCTTGGTGAAGGGCAGCGGTAGCAGCAATTTGGTCATCGATGATTAGGACATAGGTGATGCCAAACTTCACGTCGGTTTCCAGTGTTTCATCATCTGGGTAACCATTTTGCCATTGGTCGATTCCTTGAAGCTTTAGATAGGCTTTGGCTTCTTCAATTATTTTTTTGATTGTTGGTAGATCTTCATTAGTTGCTTGTCGTAAATACGTTGCTGGCATCAAGCTCACATCCTTATTGATATTTCTAACTGAAATGATTAGATTCAAATAACACGAAAATGCATTATAGAACAAAAGGAGGGGATGTGCAAGAAGTAAGTGAGCGGAGCAAAGCGGTTAGAAGTCGGAGCCTAAGCTACCCCGTTCAAAAATCCCTGGGTTTGGGAATTTTGAACGGGGTAGCTTAGGTGCAGACTTCTGCTTTGCGGAGCGGTCCTAATCAATGTAAAAAGAGAACGGTCACTGTGTTGCCAGGAAAACAAAAATTTCCGGATTTCAGTTTTTGGCGGAGAAGGCTTAGGTGCAGCTTTCTGCTTTACGGAGCGGTCCTAATCAATGTAAAAAGAGAACGGTCACTGTGTTGCCAGGAAAACAATGATTTCCGGGTTTCTGGCTTTTAGCGGAGAAGCCTTAGGCACAGCTTCCTGCTTTACGGAGTGGTCTTGCTCAAAGTAATCTCAGATTCTGAGCTTGAGTCGGAAGTGTTTTGGATGCAAGGCTTAGCTTGGTGTAACCTTTGCCAAAGGCCTAGATTCTAGCAACAGTACTTTTGCAAAGATTTAACGTTCAACCAACTCATTCACGCCTACTGCATTCCCGCGAACCCATTTAAAATCACAAGGGAAATTTTAGATCACAAACGGGTTAGAGCAGGCAAATGTAAACTTTGCCTACTTTGATCACTACATGGAAGAAACGATTCTAAACAACGCCTTTATAAATTAGGCCAGCAAAAAACCGTGAGTAAATTTTACTTCACTCACGGCCTTATTTGTTAAACATATTAATCTTCCAAAGCTTCATTGGTTTTTTCTGACGCCTTTTCTTTAACGTCTTCTACTTTATCCTTAGCCTTACCGGACGTTTTTTGTGCTTTACCCTTTAATTTGAGCTTATCGTTTCCGGTGGCGTCACCAACCGTTTCCTTCATTTTGCCAACTAATTCGTCTTTTTTGTTTTTTAAATTTCCCATAACTCCACATCCTTTCCTTATCTATACCATAATCATAAATGAATGTATAAAGACGTGCAAAACTAACGCCTACCATTTTTACATGAGGATCCTTTAAAGAGAGGTAAATTATGTCGGTTATAGCCAAGTGGCCTAAAGATTGTGCTATTATTGGTACAAGACTAGGGGTGAAACGAATGGCTGATAAAAATAACTCAGCGATTAAATCAAAACAAAATCAATCAACTAACGATACCAAGAAGCATCAACAAGTTTTAACCATGATTGCGTTGATGACTTCCAAGTTGTTGGGGGAAAATACATATGCAAAAAGTTCAATTTATGCTGAACGACTGGCAAGAGGGGGAAAGGAATTTCTTGATCGCCCAATTCAGCAGAGCATGTCACTTGCTGCCTTCAAATTATCTAAGGAAGTCCAATTAGGCTACTTAGCCGCTGTTAACGACTTGCGGTCGGTGTCTCTAGACCAGGTTTACTATCTTTCATTATGGGCGATGGGATCTGATAATGATCAAATTATTAATCGGGGTGCGGGAAACTCGTTTTCCGAATATTTGGCACAAAGTAAGGATTCTCGGAAATTTAAGCGTGGCTATCAAACAGCGGTTATTCAATTTATTAGGGCAATTGCTGGTGAGAATGGGGTGTTGGCAAAACTCAGCGCGGCTTTTCAAGCATTGTCGTTTGATGATGCGACTCAGTTAGCTAACGATTGGTTTAACCATCTCAATAGTTACATGAAGGGAGCTAGCCCGTTTCGAAAGATTACGGACGGCGTTAAGGATCCTGCAGACCAGCGCATCGTACAGGGACTCTTTGATGAGCTTAATAATGGTTTCTTGATGGTACACCCAATAGGTGATGATGCATCGCCGTTATTAGGAAATTACGTTTACACTGGCGACGACTTTAGCGATCAACACGATTTGCCTGCCATGATGATTCAATCGTTAGGCGACCTCAGTTTGTCAGAGACTGTCAACCTATTTGTGAACGGTAAATTTAGCGAAGCGTTGGATTTACTCTGTTCATTAGGCATCTATGAGTTTGGGTATCGGGGGTTGAGCCAAGATAATGCTGATTTAGTGGGGATGCCAGCAACAACATCGGTGGATCTTGAAACGGTTATTAAGGCGACTACCGCAAATTTACCAGCGATTTTAAGCGACCTTAATACGCCGGCGACATTTGCTGATTTGGCTGCTAGCTTATCGGTAATCGACCTCAGTAATGCTGGGACTGCCCGTAACGCTAAGAAGCAAAACTTTCAGAGAAATCTCAGTGTCGTGATGGACAATGATAAGAAACGACTCATAGACGACCGTGGCCAAACGGCACTTATTAACTACGGTCCTTTGGAGACATTTCATGGGCTGATTGACGTTACGTGTTTGCTGCCGGTACTGGTTCGCTATACGCTGATCCGTAACCAATTATTAGCTCAGATTAAATCAGGTGATTATGCGGCCTCAAGAAACGTTGCTTTACCTGATTTTGCGGGTACTTTATCGTTAACGGATTATGCTGAACAATTGGCGCGTTATCAAATTGATCAACTGATGGCGATTGTTAAGCGTGGCAAGAATGATTATGATGGTTTGAACCAAGCGGGCAGTATCAGTGCGTTTAACCACCTGATGCGGGTCGTTCCTAAAATGCGAACAATTAATCCTAATTATGCTGGAATGTCTAAGCAGACTAAGAAACTTTATTACTGGCTTTATCAAAGCTCATTTGCAAGCGATATTGCACCAGAAGACCGCGTTAAGCTTTGAAATAATGGCACTTCTTGTTATCAAAAAAATAAGCACAGGCCATTCTGAATCAGAGAATGAGCTGTGCTTATTTTATTTAGAGCTTGAATTTACACTTTAAGTGCAACACTAATTNAGTCTAAGAATTGTTTGGGGGCTTTAAGTGTTAAATAAGTTTGATTGCCAGTGCGGATCCCATGCCACCGCCCATACATAGTGACGCAATTCCGATTTCTTGCTTGGTTTGTTTGAGATTGTTGATGAGAGTTGTGACGATCCTTGCCCCTGAGTCGCCTAATGGATGCCCTAGGGCAATTGCCCCACCGCTGATGTTAACTTTGTCCATTGGTAAATGAAGGTCGCGGATGACGGCAACACATTGGGCGGCAAAGGCTTCGTTTAGTTCAACAAGATCAATATCACTGATGGTCATTTTTAGCTGGTTCAGTAACTTTTTCATTGCAAGGTACGGGGCATATCCCATTATCTTAGGATCGATCCCGGTTTCTGAGTAGCCAATGATTTCTGCGAGTGGTTGGATACCGAGCGCCTTAGCATGAGCCGTAGTTGTCAGTAGCAAAGCGGACGCACCATCATTTAATCCGGCCGAATTGCCAGCGGTGACACTCCCATTTGCTTTAAAGGCGGGTTTAAGGTGATTTAATTTGGTCATTGTCGTGTCGAATCGAATTGGTTCGTCTGCCATTATTGGGTCTGCTCGGCCAACCTGGGTAATTGGCACTATCTCATTATCAAAATGATGGTTTCTTGTTGCCGTGATTGCGTGTTGATGTGATCTGTAAGCAAACTGATCTTGGGATTCCCTTGATACGTTGAATTGGGTGGCAATATTTTCTGCGGTCGCTCCCATCATGATTCCGGACAGGCTGTCTCGTAAACCGTCATGTTCCAGTGCGTCTTCTATTGTGATTGAGCCAAATTTAGTTGCTCGACGTTGATCCATATTTAAGTATGGCGCGTTAGACATGCTTTCAGTACCGCCAGCAACAATCATGCTGGCTTCTCCCAGTCGAAGTGCGGATTGGGCCTGGTGGATTGCCTGCATTCCTGATCCACATACTTGGTTGACGGTAAACGCGGTCCGGTCTTGGGGGATGCCGCTGTTCAATTCGATTTGCCGGGCGATGTTTTGGCCGTTGCCAGCTTGGATGGCGTTACCGAATATAACTTGATCGATTGAATCTGGCGAAACGTGACCATTTTTAAGGACGTTTTTAACGGCTAAAGTACCGAGCTGTTCTGCCGTTAGATCATGAAGGATACCGTTTAATTTGCCGATAGGGGTTCGCTTTGCTTCTATAATGACGACTTTATCCAAAATTGTTGGCTCCTTTGCTAAGATTTCATGTGCTAGTATACTGGGTTATTAACTAGAATTGGGAACTTTTATCTCGACTTTAGAAATTAATAAAGCATTGATTTGAAGAAAAATGAATTAATTTCAAAATAGTTGTTGACCTCGTCCCAAATTCCTGATAGTATATTACTCGTTGCTTAGTTAGCAATTACAGATATACCAATTACTTCTTAAAAAGTTTTTGTTGACTTACAGGATTTGATGATATATAATTGTTATTGCTGTTGAGGCAAGGAAACATAAGGATTTACAGAGTCGAACAATTTAATTGTTTTAGACAAAAATGTTTGTGTTTCTAATGTAGACCTTTGAAAACTGAACAAAATTTTCG
>NZ_AZEB01000034.1 GCF_001434135.1 Lentilactobacillus kisonensis DSM 19906 = JCM 15041
CTAATTCAGCTGCTTCAGCAGCGGCTGACCGAGCCACCTCTGCGGCTAGTGATGCCAAGATTGCCAGTGACGCGGCTTCTAAAGCGGCCAGTGATGCGAGTGCAGCCAGCGATGCGGCTGTGAAGAATCCAGCAGCGCAAAGTGACGCGAATAAAGCCGCCAGTGCGGCGAGTGATGCTAAAAAAGCCGCCGCTTCAGCTGTATCGGATGCTAATCAAGCAACGAGTGCCGCTAATTCTGCCGCCAGTGCGGCCAGTGATGCCCAAAGTGCTGCGGATCCAACCAGTGATGCGGCCAATGATGCGAAGACTAATGCGGGTACAGCAACGACAGGTGCTAAAGACGCTAATGATGCCGCCAACGATGCGGCCGCCAAGAATGCGGCTTCGGATGCGGCTCATAACGCCAGCACCGCTAGTGACGCCGCTTCCAGAGCCGCGAGTGATGCCTCAAAGGCTAATAGTGATGCAGATATCGCCAGCAAAGCGGCCAGTGACGCTTCGAATGCAGCCAGTGATGATGTTAATGCAGCCAGTGATGCTAGTGCAGCTAGCAAAGCAGCCAGTGATGCAAGTAGAGCCGCCAGCAATGCCTCGAAGGCGGCTTCGGCTGCCAGCGAGGCGGCTTCTGATGCAAGTCGGCTGGCTAGTGATGCCAGCAAAGCAGCTAATGAAGGTCGAGCCAGCGATGCAAGTAAATTCGCAAATGATGCTTCCAAAGCTGCGAGTGCCGCTAGCGAGGCAGCTAGTGACGCCAATAGTTTTGCAAGTGATGCCAGCAGAGCAGCCAGTGATGCCAGTAAAGCTGCTTCGGCTGCTGCCTCAAAGGCGGCAAGTGATGCTGCTAGAAATGTGATACCAGCTACATCGGACGAAGCTGCTAAGAGTGCATCTACTAATACAAGTAACTCTGAAGAGGCAACAAAATCCGAAGATGCTGATACAGCTTACTTGACCCTTACTGATTATCACACTAGCCTTAAGACTAAATCAGTCTTGACTAAGCACGGCCTTTACCGTTACAGCGGAAAGAAGTTTGCGACTGCTAAGAGGCTCGGTTATGTTGCTAAGGGCTCGGTTCTGCATGTGGTTAAGATCGTGAAGAGTGGTAAGACAACTCGATTTATTCTTAGTGATGGTTCATACGTGACTGCCCTGAAGTCATTTGGCGAGTTTATCTCGATCAAACCAGGTTACAAACTCGATGCCAAGGGAACGTTATATGTTTCTTCTAAGAAGGGTATCTATGAGCATACTGGCAAGACATTTAAGCATGCCAAGAAGGTTCGCTACCTAAAGAAGGGCGCCGTCATTCATGTTAAACGAGTCGTTAAGAGCGGCTCAATAACTAGGTTCCAGTTGACAAACGGTCGTTATGTTACAGCTAAAGCATCAATGGTTAAGCAACTTAGAAAAACTTATAAGAATTTCAGATATGCTGAAACGAAAACTGTAAAGGTTGTGAATGCTAAGGGTGTTTATCAATACAAATCAGCAGACCTTAAGAAGCGTAATCGGACTGTAACTCTCAAAAATGGGACAGTCCTAAAAGTTAGTGGGATTGTTCTGAGCGGTAATAAGGCTCGTTTCCAATTGACAAATGGTCGGTACGTAACTGCCAATGTTAAATTTGTTAAAAATATTTAATACCTGTAAGCAAAATGCATAATGTCAGAGTTTAGACTGTTTGAAGATGACTTCAAGCGATATAATTATGATGTATGACATAGTTGTTTACTTGGATATCCGGTTTGAGTTATAGATTCAAATCGAAAAAACAGGCGAGGCAACGTTCTCGTCTGTTTTTATACATAACTTTATTTATGGAGGGGAATTTATGTACTATTTTATTAATACGACAGTCCCCATGCAGCAATCCGGTGTTGGTCATGCTCAAATGAAACGGTTTGACCTGTTTAAGAAGCATGGTATGCCGGTCAAAATCTTAACAACTAATTTTGATCGTTCAGTAGTGCCGGCCTTGAGACATGCTGGGGTTGACAACAACCATGCCGTTAATATGTTCGACTTCTTTGGTGGTACTGAAAATGTTGCAACTAAGAATTTTGGGATTAAAGAACTTGGATTATCAGATGCATTCAACATTCAAAAGACTGAAGATGGTCATTACGATGTCTTTCATGATAAACAGCGAATGATGCAAATTAGTATGCGAACTGATAACCCCAACAATATTGATGCCGTAACCTACTATGATTCACTTAAACGGGTGATCGAGGTTGATTGGTGGGATCCACGTGGTTATCGATCCTTGCAGCAGCTATATGATCATAAAGGTAAAGTTCGTGCTGAACGGGTCTTTAATGATAAGGGTCGCATGTTTTATGAAACTTTCCACTTTGGTAAGCAATACGATGAAATTGATAATAGTCTTTATCGGATTCAGGGGTTTAACGGGAATGACTGGGAATTTGACGGGTTTAAAAATATGGTTCAATTTTTCTTGGATGAACTAGTTAAACGAGATCAGAAGGAGGGTATCAATGATATCTTTGTAAGTGATGCCAGCTTGGAACTATCTTGGCCAATTCTCCAGATGCATGAACGGGCATTTAAAACGATGCAGCTTCACAGTAATCACACCAATGATCCGATTGAAACACAACATTCTGGGTTGAATTACAACTATGAGTATGCGATGAATAATTTTACAAAGTGGCAGGGGATGATTGCCCCAACCGCTACTCAGGCCAAAAACGTTGAGCGACGTTTTGGAGACAAACCGAGAACGTATGTGATTCCCGTTGGGGTTGTGCCGGACGAATTGATGAACAAACCCAAGCAGGAATTTAGTAAGCGGCAGAAAGGTAAGGTTGTCATGATTGCCCGCCTCTCCCACGAAAAGCGAATTGACCATGCCATCAAAGCAATTGCCCAGGTTGTTAAGAAGGTGCCGGGAATATCATTGGATATTTACGGCTATGCCAATGATAAGTCTGGTGATCAAGCGAAGAAATCAGTTAATGATCTGAATTTAAAGAAGGTCGTCACATTCAAGGGGTATACACAAGATATCAGTGCCGTTTACGACAATGCCCAACTTTCAATCTTGACGAGTACCGCTGAGGGGTTGCCGCTATCTTTGATTGAGGCGCAATCACATGGTGTGCCGTTAGTTTCCTACGATATTAATTATGGCCCTCGAGACATTATTAATGATGGCAAGGATGGCCTACTCGTTAAGCCTGGCAATATCGATGCAATGGCCGATGCAATTATTAGGTTGATGAGTGATGATCAGTTACGTGAACAATTTAGCGATCAAGCTTATGAATCCCGCCATAAGTATTCTGAGGATAACGTCTGGAAGCAATGGCTGATTATGGATGCAGATGCTCAGAAATACTTTGAAACAGTTAAGGAGGATCAATAAGCGATGTATTACTTTGTAAACGAATATTTATACCCAATGAACTCAGGAATTGAACATGCCGAATTTAAACGGCTTAGTTTGTTCAAAAGCATGGGAGTCCCTGCAAAATTAGTGACTCGTGAATATGCGCCTCAATTGCATCGAACAATGGAAAAGTTTGGTTTGCAGTCCAATGACGTTGTCAACATGTTTGACTTCTTTCAAGGGGCCGTTAATCGTGAAACAAAAAAAGCGTTGATTAAGGATGCCCATATTAATCCAACCTACGAAATTGATCCTGATTCCTCCATTAGTAAGGTTTATCGGGCTAACCTATTGAATAACCGTGTCATTTTTATGGGTGGTACGTTTGGTCAACTTGATACCCGAGAATATTTTGATAAATATCAAAACTTCATCAAGGCAGAAATGTGGGACTGGCGCGGATTTAAATCGTCTGTTAAGTATTATGATGCCGATCGCAAAGTTATTCGTGATGAATATTTGGATGTTGACGGTAACGTTGTGATCGAAGCATCATATGGTGGCGAGGATACATCCCAAGCTGACATGACGTTTATCAAGTTGGTTAATTACAAGGGTCAAGATTATTTCTTTGGCAATATTGACGAGCTCTATGCCTTTTTCCTGAATGAACTTGATAAGAGTGAGACACCAGGACAAAATACCTTCATTGCTGATCGCCCATTGACGACTTACAAACCAGTACTAAATATTGATAGCAGCTCACGTAAGTACATCTTTATGCCGATGATTCAAACTGACCAAAAGTATTCGCTGGCGTTGGGACAACTGAATGATATTTATACGTATGCGTTTGATAAAAATAATATTGAAAAATTAAGCGGAATTATTGTGGCCACTAAGGAACAACAAGAGGATGTAGCCGAACATATCGAGAAAAAAATTGGGGTAGCCACACCTGTATTAACATTACCAGCAGCAACGGTCGACGGTGTTCAGAAACCTACTGCCGAAAAGCAGAACCAAATCATATTCGTTGGGCGGCTGGGTAATGATAAAGGCATTATTCGAATGATTGAGACCTTCAAAGAAATTCATAATCATGAAAGTGATATGAAGTTTCTGGTTTATGGCTATGGTCCTGCTGAAAAGGATGCCAAGCAGAAGGCTAAGGATCTAGGAATTGACGACGTGGTTGAATTTAAAGGTTATCAGATTGACTTGTCCGATGCTTATTCCGCTTCTAAGCTATTTATCACACCAACTCCAGTCGATATTGAACCCTTGGCTTTGACGGAAGCTGCTAGTTATGGCTTACCACTGGTTGCTTTTAATATTGCTTATGGGCCAAGTGAAATCATCCGGGATGGCTGGAATGGGCTGCTATTCAAAGATGGAGAAACTAAAGAAATGGCTGAAGGAATTGTGGCTTTACTACGAGACTCTGATCGAATGGCCGAATATTCTGAAAATGCCAAAAAGACTGCTAAGAAATTTAGCAACGGCGAAGTTGCCAAAGACTGGCAAAAAACGATTGTTAAGTAGAGAGAAGCGTGAAATGTTTGGCTGATAATGTTTTGGTGACCGGAGGAGCTGGATTTATTGGCTCAAATTTGGTACGCGACTTGATTAAAAAAGACAATAGTGTGACCGTGGTTGATGATTTATCGATGGGGCGATTATCGAACTTGCCTGAATCTGATCAGCTGACCTTCTATCAAAAATCGATCACTGACCGAAAGTTCATGGACGAATTATTAATTAATCGTCAATTTGACTATATTTATCTTTTGGCTGCTGTTGCCAGTGTTGCTGATACAATTAAACGGCCTGAAGTGACTCACCAAATTAATCAGGATGCCAATTTATGGATTATGGAGACTCTGAGAAGAAATCAATTACGTCCTAAAAAGGTTGTATTCACATCTTCCGCAGCGGTTTATGGCGATGATCCACTACAACCCAAGAGCGAACAATCACGGATTGTACCGTTGTCACCATATGCGATTGACAAATTTGCTTCCGAGCGGTTTGTGATCGATTATGGCCAACTGTATGGGCTGAATACTGCAGCAACTAGGTTCTTTAACGTATATGGACCGCGGCAAAATCCTAGTTCACCATATTCAGGGGTATTGTCATTAATCACACAGCGGCTGCAAGACAATCAGATATTTACGCTATTCGGGGATGGCACCCAATCACGAGATTTTGTCTATGTAGATGATGTCATTTTAGCATTGCAATTAATTGCCGATATGCCTGAATCGAATGGTCAAGTGTACAACGTGGCAACAGGCCATTCTGCTTCTTTAATAGAAACCATCCGGATTTTTGAGAAAATTTCTGGGGATACCTTAAAGATTGAGTTTGCTGACTGCCGTTTAGGTGATATTCAACGGTCTGAAGCGGATATTTGCAAATTACGCAAATTAGGATATGAACCTAAGTTTGATTTGGAGACTGGATTACGTAGATATTGGGAATTTAATCAGAATTATTAGCATTGACGGCCGGAAACGTTTAAGAATGGTTTCCGGTTTTTATGTACAAAAAAATCCCACACCACTTGGGCATGAGACATCATCTTTAAACGATCAGCTTACTTCTTATCTGGTCGTTTTTCATTTTTCCTTTTCTTGTCCTTATCCTTTTTATCATGGCCTAAGAACTTGTCACGTTTATTATCTGTTGGATCCATTTCAGCAAATTTACCAAACATTGCGTCCAAGTCGTTTTGACGATTGACCTTAAGTGACATTGGGTTCATCTCCTTATCTCGTTTACGTCATCATAATAGCAAAATTAAGGGGTAATGTCATCTTTATTGGTTAGAGTGCGGAACCAAGCGGTTAGAGACTGGAACCTAAGTTTTCTCCGCCAGAAATTCTGGGCTTGGATTTTTGGTGGAGAAGGCTTAGGTGCAAGTCTCTGCTTGGTGGAGCACGTTTCAACTATGTTGCCAAAAGCAGAAAATCCCAGGTTTGGATTTTTGAGCGGAGTCAGGTGGTTAGAAGCCGAATGACCATACTTCAATGAATGAGTGGACGACCAATTCCAGGGAGAGTTCGAATGCTTGATAAAGTTGCTTCTGTACAAGTACCTTTCATTGGAAACGGACAATTATATACAAAAAAACCGTTTTCATGAATGACAGATGTATAAAAACAACTAATTGTAGGAATATATTGCATAAATTATAGAATTGGTGTAATCTAGTTGTTATTATAAATTCGAGAGAGGGAAAGTTAATGAAGAAGAGTGTCAAGACAATTATTCAAATTGGGTTACTACTATTAGCGTTGGTTACTTTTACGGCGTGGCAAACAAGTAATGCTTCTGAAGCGGATAACGCATTACAGCGGGTTAAGCAGCGGGGCGAGTTGATCATGGTTACGAGTCCGGATTATCCACCGTATGAGTTTCAAGTGAATAAAAATGGTAAGAGTCGAATTGTTGGAATGGATATTGACGTGGCCAAAAAGGTTGCCAAGGATCTCCACGTTAAGCTTGTGATCAAAAGTATGAATTTTGACTCATTGCTGGTCGCAATTCAGACTGGTAAAGCGGATATGGCTATTGGGGGGATTAACCCAACAGCTGCTCGACGACAGAGTGTTGATTTCTCAAAAATTTATTACTCTGGTGGTCAAAGTTTCCTAATTAATTCAAGTGATGTTAATAAATATAAGAGCGTGAAGAACCTTAAAGGGGCAACAATCGGCGCCCAAACAGGTACTTTACAATATGGGCTCGCTAAGAAAAAGATTCCAAATTCAACCGTCAAGGGAATGGATAAGTCTACTGACTTAGTTTTAGCGTTGAAGACGCATAAGATTGATGCATTGGGAATTGAGAAGCCCAGTGCAGAAGCTTATGTCAAAAATGACCCGAGTTTGAAAATGATTTCTTCGGGGTATCATTTGGACAAGAATGAAGTTGGCGCGGCAATTGCATTTAAAAAAGGCTCTGGCAGCTTAGTCAACGCCGTTAATAAGAGCATTGACCAGATTCAAAAGCAACATTTGACAGATCAATATTTAGCTAGTGCTGGTAAGTATATGAAGGTTAATACCGTCAATACGTCAATGTGGCATTACTGGACGTACTTCGCTAAAGGGGTTGAATATACGATCCTGATTTCCGTAGTTGCGACGTTCTTTGGGGTCTTAATTGGGGTTGTCTTAGCGTTGATGCGTTTCAGTAAGCAAAAATGGCTCCGAGGGTTGGCGATTAGCTATACCGAATTTATTCGAGGGACACCATTGATGGTTCAGGTAATGTTTGTTTACTTTGGGATTGGCGTCGTGATTAATATTCCAGCGTTAATTTCAGGGATGATTGCCGTCTCCCTGAATAGTGGTGCTTACGTTGCTGAAATTATTCGTGGGGGGATTAATTCGGTTGCTAAGGGTCAAACCGAAGCGGCAGAAAGTTTAGGGTTGTCCAAGGGTGATATGATGCGTTTTGTCGTGTTACCACAAGCATTTAAAAATATTTGGCCAGCGCTTGGGAACGAATTCATTTCCTTAATTAAGGAAAGTTCAATTGTGTCAATCATTGGGGTTACTGATTTAATTTACCAGTTAAACATTGTGCGGGCCGATACGTATCGTGGGGTTATTCCGATTTTCGTTGCCATGGTCTTATACTTCATCATGACGTTTGCACTGACGAGACTTCTGAACCATTACGAAGGGAAGATGAAACATGCAGGATAAAACAATTCTTGAAGTGAATCATTTAAGTAAGAAATTTGGTAATACTGATGTTTTAAAAGACATCGATGGAACCGTTAAGTCCGGTGAAGTGATTTGTGTTATCGGGCCGTCGGGTGCCGGCAAAAGTACCTTCTTACGTTGCTTGAACTTATTGGAGAAGCCGACGAGTGGCGAGGTTAACTTTGAAGGAACGGACTTAACGAGCGTTGACGATAAGCATTTAGTAAACTTGCGGGAACGAATGGGAATGGTATTCCAGAGCTTCAACCTATTTCCAAATATGACCGTGATTCAAAATCTGAAATTAGCACCAATGCGGGTTAAGCACGTTTCGGATGAAGAAGCTGAGAAAACGGGGATGCATTTACTGGGATTGGTTGGCCTTCAAGAAAAGGCGCATGTTTATCCAAGCAGCTTATCCGGTGGGCAGCAACAACGAGTGGCAATAGCAAGGGCGCTTGCTATGAACCCAGAGGTAATGCTCTTTGATGAACCAACCAGTGCCCTTGACCCGGAAATGGTCGGTGAAGTATTGGAAGTCATGCAAAAACTCGCCAACGAAGGAATGACGATGGTCGTGGTAACGCATGAAATGGGATTTGCCAAGGAGGTAGCCGACGAAGTGTGGTTTATGGCGGACGGCTATATACTTGAAAAAGGCAAGCCGGAAGATCTGTTTGATCATCCACAGAATGATCGAGCGAAGGACTTCATCGGAAAGATTATTCAAAATGTGTAGTGAGCGAAACAAAGCAAAATTGTGACTGAATATTTGTTAAGGGAAGATACGGTTTTGGATTTATGAGAACTGAATCCCACACATAGATTCTAGCTCCAACACTCGCAATAATTACCAAACTGAGTCACTGCTGCAAAGTGCAACGTGTAGCAGCTTAATAACGGTAGATATGTGAAAAGCTTCAAGTGGCTGCCCTAGCCATTTGAAGCTTTTCATATCCATTGAGAGGGTCTTAATTTGGGCATTACTGATGACTAACTTTAGAACGCGGCCCAGTATCAAGTAACTGCAATGAGGATTATTGCCACATACAACTATCTTAGATAAAAAGGCCCATTTCGTTGAACAGAACATATATTCGAGTTATAATTTTAGGGTGAATATTTTGAAAGGGGTGAGCTTTGTGGCAAGTGAGTATCTGGAACATAAATTGTCGTTATTACCTGATTTGCCGGGGTGTTACCTTATGAAGGACATCAACGGAAAGATTATTTATGTCGGCAAAGCTAAGAACCTCAAGAACCGGGTCCGTTCATATTTTAAGAGCAGCCACGAAGGCAAAACGGCCCGGTTGGTATCGGAAATTGCTGATTTCGAATATATTATCGTTTCAAGCGATAAAGAAGCTTTTTTACTCGAAATTACGCTCATCCAAAAGCACCGGCCATATTTTAATATTAAATTAAAGCAGGGAAATAATGGCTATCCCTATATCAAGATTACGAATGAACGTGATCCGCAAATCAAAATTGTTAACTCGCTGTTAAAAGATGGCGGGTATTATTTTGGTCCCTACCCGAACGTTTATGCCGCCGAGGAGACGGTTAATTTTCTTCAAAAGGTTTATCCATTACGTAGGTGTAACGGTTTTCAGAATCGGCCGTGCCTATACTATCATATGGGCCAGTGCCTTGGTGCCTGTTTTAAAGTGGTACCAGAAGAAGAGTATGCGCGTCAAATCAAGCGGATCAAGTCATTCTTGAACGGAAACGTCGCGCATGCGAAGCAACTATTGACAGCGAGAATGCAAAAAGCAGCTGCTAACATGGAATATGAACGGGCAGCGGAAATTCGGGACTTAATTAAATACATTGAGATTACTGTCGAAAAGCAAAAAATCATTTCAAACGATAATACGCCTCGAGATATTTTTAATTACTATATGGATAAGGGATGGCTTTCGATCCAGGTCTTCTTTATTCGCCAATCTAGGTTAATGAAGCGGGAAAAACGGTTATTTCCAATTATTGATGATCCAGAAGAAGAAATGGTTAGCTTTATTTCACAATTTTATAAACAAAAGAACCAGATTTTACCAAAGGAAATTTTAGTTCCCAAGTCGTTGCCGGTTGATGTGATTAGTCACGTGGTTGAAGATGTACCTGTTAGGACCCCGCAACGGGGACAAAAGCGTGACTTGCTAGAAATGGCGGGTAAGAATGCGCAACTTGTCTTAGAAGAGAAGTTCCGCTTGTTAGAGCTTGATGAAAGTAAAACAACTGGCGCAATGAAGGAATTGACTGATGCCATGGGAATTGCGCCAGGTCACAAGATAGAGGCATTTGATCATTCGCATATTCAAGGAGCAGACCTCGTTTCAGCGATGGTTGTTTTTGTTGACGGCCAGCCAAACAAGAATTTGTATCGAAAGTATAAACTAAAAACGGTTGACCATGCTGACGAAGCTGCCAGTACGAAAGAAGTTATTAGGCGGCGGTATACAAGGCTGCTCAAAGAACATGCTGAAATGCCAGATTTAATTTTGATGGATGGCGGAACAATTCAAATGAACGCCGTTAAGGATGTTCTGGTTAATGAGCTTAATTTAAATATCCCAGTTGGTGGGATGGTTAAAAACGAGCACCACCAAACGGCTGACTTGCTGTTCGGAAATGCCGACACGCCACTTCGATTAGATCCAAAGAGCCAGGGCTTTTACTTACTGCAACGAATTCAAGATGAAGTGCACCGGTTTGCAATTACGTATCATCGAAAAGTGCATACAAAGAATTCTCTGAGTTCTAGGCTAGATGCGATTGCTGGGGTTGGCCCTAAAACTAGAAATAAGTTACTACGAAAGTTTGGATCACTAAAAAAGATCTCCGCAGCAACGATTGATGACATTCGGGCACTTGGCATATCGGAAACCACGGCGCAAACCATTAAGTTTTCGTTGAGTAAGATTGAAGAAGAGCGGAAGGTTACCAATTATCAGGATAAAAAGCTGACTCACTGATCAAATAGTTAATTAAGTTATCAATTTTTCGGAAACCTTTGACCTAAGGGGCTAAAGTCGGTATACTGCATAAGTATCTAAATGGAAATTCGAAATTGTAAGGGTTAAATGAAATGGTGAAAACATGTTTGTTGATCAAGTAAAAATTGATGTTAAGGCTGGAAATGGTGGCAATGGCATGGTCGCATTTCGGCGTGAAAAGTACGTGCCAAATGGTGGCCCAGCCGGCGGCGATGGTGGCCGCGGCGGTAACGTTATTTTTAAGGTGGATTCTGGAATGAACACCTTAATGGATTTTCGGTATCATCGGAAATTTAAAGCCAAAAATGGTGGCGGAGGCGCTAACAAGTCTATGACCGGTCGTAGTGCGGATGACCTGGTCATTCCGGTGCCAGAGGGGACAACGGTTACGAATACGGAAACTGGTCAGGTGATCGGTGATTTGACTAAGCCTGATCAGGAATTGGTCGTTGCCAAAGCCGGCCGCGGTGGTCGGGGCAACATTCATTTTGCCAGTCCAACGAATCCCGCCCCAGAAATTGCTGAGAATGGTGAACCTGGTGAGGAAGTTTCGCTGCAGCTTGAGTTACGGGTCCTTGCTGACGTTGGGTTGGTTGGATTCCCATCAGCTGGTAAATCAACCTTACTTTCGGTTATTACGTCTGCTAAGCCCAAAATTGCTGGTTACCACTTTACAACGTTGGTTCCTAATTTAGGGATGGTTCGGCTTGACGATGGCCGTGATTTTGCCGTTGCTGATTTGCCGGGATTGGTGGAAGGCGCCTCTAAGGGGGTTGGCCTTGGATTCCAATTCTTAAGACATGTTGAGCGTACCCGGGTTATCTTACATTTGGTTGATATGTCAGGAATGGAGGGGCGGGATCCTTACGAAGACTTTTTAGCAATTAATAAGGAACTCTCTCAGTATGACCCCAAAATTTTAGAACGACCGCAGATTATCGTGGCAACCAAGATGGATTTACCTGATTCTCAAGACAATTTAACAACTTTCAAACAAAGCCTTGAGGCGGATGCGACTGGTAACCAAAAAGTGCCAGAAATCCTACCGATCTCTTCCGTTACGCATGTGGGATTAACTGACTTAATTAGAAAAACGGCTGATTTATTGGATCAAACTGATGTTGCTGATATGCAACAACCTGAAAATACCACTAAAGAATATGATTATCAGCTAGATCAAGCCAATGACTTTAACATTTCGTATGATAAGGAATATGAATCATGGGTTATTAGTGGTGATAAGATTGAAAAGCTCTTTAAGATGACAGATACCGCTCATGATCAAAGTATGCTGCGATTTGCTCGGCAGATGCATGGCATGGGGATTGATGACGCTCTTAGAAAAGCGGGCGCCAAGGACGGCGATACAGTTACAATTCTAGACTTTTCGTTTACTTATGTAGAATAAGGCAATTAAAGATAAGACAGGGAAGATTTCGATGCAACAAGCACACGTACAAAAAAAGGGAAAAAGACTTAAAAACAGCCGCTATATTTCTGGATTTGATGGCATTCGGGCTTTAGCCGTTGTTGGGGTTATCATTTACCATCTCTTGCCATACAAGCTTCAGGGAGGTTATCTGGGGGTGCCGATCTTTTTTGTTGTCTCCGGGTATTTAATTACTGACCTGCTTCTTCAAGAATGGGAACAAAATGGCCGGATTGATTTTTGGGGGTTTTATGCGAGACGCTTAAAACGCTTATATCCTGCACTTGTATTTATGCTGGTGGGAACCGGCACATACATAACACTTTTTCAACGCTCGTTATTAACTAATTTACGGTCAATTATTACGACTAATCTGCTGTATCTGTATAATTGGTGGGAAGTTGGGCATGGGCAGAGCTACTTTGACCGGTTCAATGGTGAATCACCATTTACCCACTTATGGTCACTTTCTATTGAAGGCCAGTATTATTTAATTTGGCCTTTAATTTTAATTGCATTGGTATTAATTATCCGTAAGCGGCGAACAATTGCTTATTTGTTATTCGCGTTAGCAGCGGTCTCAGCCATTTTGATGGGGGTTCTGTATACGGGTCCTAACACCTTGAACCGAGTTTATTACGGCACCGATACGCGGATGTTCACGATCATTTTTGGCGCCTTGCTGGCCGTTGTTTGGCCGTCAACCCACCTGCGGGAAAAGGTGACTGCTCGGTCGCGATGGACGCTTAATATTATTGGAATTGTTGCGTTCATCGCGATGGTTTACATGTACTTTGAACTGGCTGGACAGAACACGTTTACCTATCGTGGTGGGATGTTTATCATGGCACTGGCATCGACTGCGCTCATTGCAGCCTGTGCACATCCTGGATCAGATATTAACCGCTGGCTGACCAATCCCGTGTTTTCTTGGATCGGTACCAGGAGTTATGGCATTTATCTGTATCAATTTCCAGTGATGATTTTTTATGAGATGCGGATTAAGGATATTGCTAATCATCCATTAATGCACGCAACAATTGAGATTATCCTGATTATGATAATCAGCGAATTATCATATCGATACATTGAAGCACCGCTGCGGCACTACCGTTACCGTAATTTAGGCAGGTCGATTTATGAGTTTTTCCAGAAGGATTCTGTGTATGGACTCAAAAGACTTTGGGTGATTCCAGTTGTTTTATTAATCGGAATTTCTACCTATGGTAGTGCAATTGCGCCAACCAAGGATGCTAAGAATGTTTTGCAGGAAAATATTTTGCAGAACCAAACTAGCGCCAGTGTTCAAAATAAAAAGGCATTAGCAAAGCAAAAACAAGCTCAAAAAGTTGCTGATAATAAGAGACGAATGAAGAAACTTCTCAATAAGAAGCTGACCCATAAACAATATGTAATTGCTAAGAAGTATGGGTTGACTAAGCGAGAATTTTTAACCGTTCATCAGCAGCCGCTAACGGCTATTGGTGATTCAATTCTTGCCGATAACAGTAAGGATCTTCAAACCGTTTTCCATCAAGCATACGTTTCTGCCGCAGTGGGCCGTCAAATTTGGCAGGCTGGTGATGTTCTGAAATCCCTGAAGAAGAAGGGGGAGTTAGCCCCTAACGTGTTGGTGAACTTAGGTACTAATTCGCCGATGACGCCAGCTCAAATTGACTCGGTTGTAAATGCGGTCGGGAAACATCATAAGATTTTTTGGGTGAATTGCCACGTTCCAACGCGTAATTGGGAGACTGAAGTTAACCATACCATTCAGGGAGCTTCAAAGAAGTATCCTAATTTTTATGTGATTGACTGGCATGGCTATAGTGCTAACCGTACGAGTTGGTTCTGGGGTGATAACGTTCATCCTAACCCTCAAGGAAATGTTCACTATACGCAGTTAGTTGCTAAGCAGATGAGTAAGCATTTAAAAATTAAATAAATTAAAAACAATCCAAGACTAATTCAGTTAGAAACTGGTAATATATATCAGCTTTTAACCGAATTAGCCTTAGATTGTTTTTTGATTGCTAGTAGAATTGCCATGCTAAGTGTGATTCAATTGTAGCTCGACTTGATCGAACTGGGTTAGCCTTAATTCAAATTGACGCTTAACAGTCGACTAGGCCCTGATGATACTTTCTTCCCGTTGGTAGTATAAATCGAGCCAAAATTAATTGATAGCTTCTTAGTTGGTTTTGACTGATAATCGTAAAGATAGCCATTCATGACAAACGTGGCTGACTCGTTGGCGGGAATTTTATTGCCAGCTGAAGAGTCAGAAAGTTGATCTGCGGTTGTCAGCGTTTGGCCAGTATCTGTTTTGACCGCTTGAACGCCATTTAAAGCAATCTGGAAATGATGGTTATTAGTGACGGTATAATTAAGGACAAAGGTATAATAGATGTCTGGAATGTGATTGATATTCAACACTTGCTCAGCAGCTGTCTTTGCCTCAGGCGTTTTAGCGGTATTTTTTAATACCCGTACCTTATCAATTTTATAGCTGACATTATCTGACGATAGGTTGAAATTACTCGTTGCAACGTTGGCAAGTCGTTGTTCGGTACCAAAGCGGTCATAGCTAAACTGCTTGGGAGTAGTCAAATTGCCATCCTTAACGTAATCTTTATCATCAGCAACTTTCTTAGGTACTTTGTACTGATAATCTCCTAAACGCTTAGCAGCGTGGTTTTTTTGTGATGTAGATGATGAGGCTGAACTACTATTTTGCATGTTAGCGCTTAGTTCAGCCTTCTCCTTTGATTGATTTTTTTGGTTACCGCAGCCCGCAACACCAACGGCAATAAATGCACATAAAATAATGATTAATCGACGTTTTTTCATATTCAATCCCTCTAATAGAACACTATTGATTTATTAACAATTCTAAACCCAAATATCAATTGATGGTTATTTGCCGTTCTCAAATCGACTTGGGGTGATAATTGGCTGGTCCTTGTCATGAATTGGTCTAATGTTATTGTAGCAAATTGTGAGTGAGATTGGGAATTTGTATCCAACAACAGGGAAGTTTTGTCAATTGTGAGTTGGTTAATTGGAACATAATGATGAGCCTTTGCCACTAGGAGCGTCAATTTAGGATCCAAATGACTACTGGCGCGATAAAATTCATCTAAGTTCATCTTCTGTTCCTCCTTCCTCATTAGTATTTTACTCGTTTTATGATACAATTGAAAAGTGATTTTCGAAGATAACGATGAATAAGGATGATTGCTGTTTGTTGACTACAATCAGCTAAAGTCGCTGATTTCAACTGATTTGGTAAGACTGAATAGTCATTTTAACGTTGATTAAAGCGTGTTGATGAAGGTGGTACTTGCAATCTTTGGGGCGTTATTTTTAGCCTGTTATTACTTGAGAGACGCTTATAATAAGGATAACCATTTTAATGATGCCCATCGTTGGATTTGTGTGTTAGCTTCGGATAAACCGATTTTAAAGTTAAGGAAACGATAATAATGCAAATTGAATTTTTAGGAACTGGAGCAGGTTCTCCAGGTAAGTTTCGTAATGTTTCAAGTTTAGCCCTCAGACTTCTGGATGAAATTAATTCAGTGTGGCTATTTGACGTTGGAGAAGGAACCCAGCACCAAATTTTGCGGTCAACAATCCGTCCCAGAAAAATTGATAAGATATTTATCACTCATTTGCATGGCGACCATATTTTCGGCCTGCCTGGCTTATTAAGCAGCCGTTCTTTTCAGGGTGGTGACGGGCCGTTGGATATATACGGGCCTAAGGGAATCAAAGAATATGTGAGCGTTAGCTTGCGAATTTCAGAAAGCCGGCTCGCGTATCGGATCACCTTTCATGAATTACCGAAGAATACAAACGGATTAATTTTTGAGGATAGTAAATTTTCCGTATACGCCGCCCCACTAGATCATCGGATTACCAGTTTTGGTTATCGGGTCGTTGAACATGACCATCCAGGTGAATTGATGGTTGATAAATTGGCTGAGCTTGGAATTCCGTCTGGTCCGGTTTATGGGCAGCTTAAGCGGGGTGAGACCGTTAAGCTTGCCGACGGTCGAGTCATTGATGGTCAAAAAATGATTGGCCGGGCTCAACCAGGGCGGATTGTAACGATTATTGGTGACACTCGAAAAACAGAAAATGCGGTTAGGCTCGCTAAAAATGCGAATGCATTGGTTCACGAGAGTACGTTTGGTAAGGGTGAGAATAAGCTTGCCAAGAACTACTACCACTCAACCAATACTCAAGCTGCCCAGATTGCTAAGCGGGCAAACGCTAAAACGTTACTGTTAAACCATATTTCAGCACGCTATACCGGCAAGATGGCTCATGAGTTGGAAAAACAGGCGCAAACAATTTTTCCAGCTACTAAGGTCGTTAAAGATTTCGATATTGTCGATATTCCCTTTAAAAAGGATTAACAATACTATTGGAGGAATGGGCAATGAAGAAACAAATCACAACCATTGTGAGCATTATTTTAATTATCATTATTGCATTGTTTGCGTTGATTAATTTTGAATCAGTAGACGTTAATTTTGGCTTTACGTCCGTCCGTATTCCCCTCGTTTTACTAATTTTGTTTTCTTTACTAGTGGGTGCGCTCATTATCTTCCTGCTTTCCTCAATTTTAAACGTTAAAAAGAATCGTCAATTTCGTGAATTAGAATCCCAAAGCCAGCAAAAACAAGACGAACTGGTCAAACAGATTGAAACGTTACAGACGAATTTAAAGTCTTTGGAAACCCGGCTAAAGAATTCTTATGGTAAACAAGAAATTGGGACTAAGGATCAACAAATCACCAATTTAGAAGCTGAAATTAAAAAACTGTCAGACGAATTGTCACAAAAGTAAGGTAGCGTGTTTTAATGATTGAATCAAAATATGATTGGCAACTTAATCAAATAAGTAATCAGGACACCGTCACGGAATTGGCTAAGAGTGTCGGAATTGATGAATTTGTTGCAAGAATTCTAGTACAACGTGGAATCGATTCACCAGCTAAAGCTGAAACGTTTTTAAAGCCATCGACTGAAAACTTTCATGACCCTTATTTGATGCATGATATGAAGAAGGGTGTTGACCGGATCCAACAAGCAGTTGAAAAGGGTGAACACATCACTGTTTACGGTGATTATGATGCTGATGGTATTACTAGTACAACGATTATGTATGAAGTGTTAATTGATCTGGGCGCAACCGTCGATTACTATATTCCCAATCGATTTACAGAGGGGTATGGTCCCAACGTTGCTGCCTATCAAAAAATCATTGCTAATGGGACGACGTTAATTATTACAGTCGATAACGGGGTTGCTGGCAACGAGGCAATTGCGGCGGCCAATCAATTAAATTGTGACGTGGTTGTATCTGATCACCATTCATTACCCGAAGTTTTGCCTGATGCTTATGCCATTATTCATCCCCGGGTAAAGGATGCGGATGGACATACTTATCCCTTTGGTGATCTATGTGGGGCCGGGGTGGCTTTAAAAATTGCGACCGCTTTGCTTGATGAATTACCAACGGATTTAATTGATATTGCTTCAATTGGAACGGTTGCCGATATTGTTTCTTTAACTGATGAAAACCGGGCCATTGTTAAGTTTGGCATTCAAGCAATTATGAATAGTCAGCGTCCTGGCTTGTTAGCCTTAATTAAGGAAGCTGGCATTCAATTAGACCGGTTTGATGAACAAGATATTGGCTTTGCCGTTGCCCCCAGGTTAAACTCGCTTGGAAGAATGAAGGATGCTAATGTTGGTGTCGAGTTATTGTCCACGTTTGATGAAGATCGCGCTGAAGAATTAGCAAAATTTGCCAATCATCAAAATGAGTTACGTAAATCATTGGTTGATCAATTTTATAAACAGGCTGTCGATCAGGTTACGGCTTCAACAAGTGAGAATCTGTCGACCTTAGTCGTTGTTGGCGACAATTGGCACCAAGGAGTTCTTGGAATTGTTGCGAGTCGATTAGTTGAAAAATATCAACGGCCAACTTTAGTGTTGACCACACAAGATGGCACTGATGAAGCTAAAGGGTCGGGGCGAAGTGTCCCTAATTTTGATTTGTTTGCGGCGATTGACCCCATTCGTGACCAATTGGTTGCTTTTGGGGGGCACCATTCTGCTGTTGGCTTGACTGTCAATAAGAACGTGATTCAGAAACTGCGCGACCAACTTGAAAAGGCTGCTGGTAAACAGCACCTTGACTTGTCCATTAAGCCGACACTTCCGATTGCTGGTCAGATTGCGGTTAAACAAATTACGCCTGAATTTATGGATAAATTGAAGGCTTTGGCACCGTTTGGTCAGGATAATGCTAAACCAGTTTTTGAGGTTAATTATGACCAAGTTCAAAACGTTAAAACGATGGGTAAGGGGTCAGACCATCTAAAGGTTGTTCTTAGTCAAGAAAATACACAGTTAACTGCGGTTGCTTTTGGTAAGGGAAATTTGGCAACTCAGATTAAGCCAGGCAGTAACCGTTTGAAAATCGTTGGTGAAATTGGCGAGAATACTTGGAATAATCGGACCACCCTTCAGTTGATGGTTGATGATTTAAAACAAGCTGCTGACCCGGTGATTGACGAACGTACGCGAGTTTTGCACGAGCAAATGTTCACGGACGACGGCACTTATGTTTTTTTCCATGAAAGCATGTATACTCAACTCAGAGGGTATTTTAAAGGTGACGCTAAAGCAGTAATGTATAGCGACTTAATTAATAATGATACCCACGATGAACGACTATTTGTGGTTGATTGTCCGGACGTTATTGATGATTTGACCAAGGTTCTTAAAAGTTGCCATCCCAAGATAACGGTTCTTTATTTGTACAAAAAACAGTTAGTTTCTAAAATAGGGATGCCAGATCGGAATTCTTATGCTAAACTATTTAGGTTCGTAAAAGAGAACCCCAATATTAATATTGCGACTCAGTTGAAGCGCGTATCTGAGCACTTGCATATTGCTGCTCGAACAATCATTTTTATGATCCAGGTATTTCTTGAACTGGATTTTATTACGGTAAATGACAGGGTTGTTAACATGAATCCGCATTATGCGCCTCATGATTTAAAGTCTGCTCCTAGCTATCGACTTCGCCAGGAACAGCTGAAGACTGAAAAACAACTCTTAGTCACTGGTACGCATGAACTGGTTGATTTTATCAAAGATTGTTTGGACAGCTGATGAAAGGAAGAAATACTATGTCGATCGATTTTTCAAAATATATTGCATCATATCCAGACTTTCCGGAACCAGGCATCTTATTTAGAGATATCTCACCATTACTTGAAAATGGTGAGGTGTATCGTGCGGCTACTGATAAAATTGTTGAGTTTGCAAGGGAACGTAACGTTGAAATGATTGTTGGCCCCGAAGCCCGTGGCTTTATTGTTGGTTGCCCGGTTGCTTACAAATTAGGGGTGGGCTTTTCGCCGGCTAGAAAGAAGAATAAATTGCCTGGGGAGACCATTGAAGCAACCTATGGACTAGAATATGGGAAAGCTTCACTGTATCTTCGAACAAATGCGATTAAACCTGGCCAACGAGTACTGGTAACTGATGATTTATTGGCTACCGGGGGAACCATCGACGCAACAATTCGCTTAGTTGAACAATTAGGTGGCATTGTTGTTGGAACGGCATTTCTGATTGAATTGTCAGATTTAAAGGGCCGTGAAAAAGTTAAAAATTATGACTTCTTTACACTACTAACGTATTAAATGATTTAAGCCGTCGTGTCAGCTGAATGCTGGGATGGCGGTTTTTGCTTTAATTAAAGCTAATTGGGATTGCCTACTATCCAATAGAGGATTGCACTGATAACGCACCGCTCATTTGATCTAGTCAATCAAATGGGGATTTTTGTTTTGTAGGATGACTTTGTTTGTAAAAAAGTATGGATTTAATGAACAATTGTTCGAATATTCGAGGGAAGCGCGGTTGGATTGTCTATATTCCTGAACAGTCAGGTCTGTTTGAAGATTCTAACTTTAGTGGGAAATAGTAAAATTCACGTCAAGATAATGCAAAATGTTTGAGTGGCGTTTGATAATGAACTTTGCCAGTTAAGCCGCATTATACATTCATTCTAATTGGAGCTGGACTTAAACAAGGGCAGAAAATTAATGTTCTGTATATGTAGAAAATGACTGTCTATTATAAATGTTACTGACCTTTCTCAAGCCATTCTCGGTTTATTTGTTTTTAGTGGATTTTAATCTGTTTTCAAAATAAAAGTACTGTAACCATAAGGTATACAGCACTTCTACATTTTTTGTTTTACTACATAAGGTGAGTACAGGATTTGAACCTGCGCGCCGGTATTAGCCGGTTCGCCGGATTTCGAGTCCGGTGCATTACCACTCTGCCAACTCACCAGAACAAAGACAATTATATCAATTGTCTGGCAACTTGTAAATTGTTCATTCCTTGCTTGGCGCAAATTTTGTTTTAATATAGCCAATAACGGCCGGAATGAGCGAGATAACGACGATTCCAATGATGACCATTGAAAAATTATCTTGAACGACGGGGATGTTACCGAAGTAGTAACCAGCACCGCAACAGATAGCGACCCAGACAATACATGCGGGAATATTGTATTTCGCAAATCTTTGATATGGGAAGTTACTAGTTGCTGAAACGAATGGGATTAGTGTACGGATGATTGGCATGAATCTGCCAAGAAAGATTGCCATGGCACCATATTTTTCGAAGAATTCTCTGGCTTTGTTAAGATCCTTCTCCTTTATAAATTTCCCAAGAATTCTGTGCCGTGGGATTAGCTCGCCAAATTTACTCCCAAAGAAAAAGTTGAGTGAATCACCAGCAATTGAAGCAACTAGGAATAAGACGATGAAGATGCCGACATTCAAATTATAGGTTGCGTTTGCGGCAAGTGCGGCAGCTGCAAACAGAAGTGAATCTCCAGGGAGAAAGGGGAGAATGACTGCTCCGGTTTCAATGAAGATGATGGCAAATAGTATTAAATAAGCAGAATTTCCAAAAGTGTTAACGATATTCACCAAGTGATCGTCAATATGGAGAATAAAGTCGATTAATGTACTCAAAAAATCATTCCTTCCAAAATTATTATTTTGATTCTATCAGATATATCTATATTCAGCTAATGTTGTCATCTAACTTTACTAAAAAGCAACTTTTGTTGTGACAATTAGGGTTCCGGGTTACAATATTATTCAGAAATGTGATGGGTGGTGGGCTTTATGGATCTAAAAATTGGCATGAAAGTGCATGGTGTTGTTACTGGTGTCCAAGCATATGGCGTATTTGTTGATGTCGGTGACCATAATCAGGGGTTAATTCATATCTCTGAATGCCAATCTGGATATGTGGATGATATCAACAAGCTATTCAAGGCTGGACAAACGGTTGAGGCTTTAATTATTGATATTGATGAATACACTAAAAAGATATCTTTATCGACTAGGAGCAAAAAAATTGATGAAACTGTCCTGAGCAGAACTAATCCGCAGCGATTGAAGCATATCTATTACTGGACTAATTATCGTATTGATTTAGGCTTTACTACTGTTGCTAAGTATCGCCAAAGTTGGTTAGAGGAAGCAATTAAAAATTTTGAGTAAAAAGTACTTGACCGTCTCTTTATATCTTGGTAAACTATTATCCGTTGTCAAATGTTCAATCAAGTCGAGATATAAAAAGTATTAAAAAATAACTTGATTTAAGATTGAAAGTCTGATAATATTAAATAGTTGTCAAAAGCGATA
>NZ_AZEB01000035.1 GCF_001434135.1 Lentilactobacillus kisonensis DSM 19906 = JCM 15041
TTGATGCAACAGTCTTGGCACCTTTCAAGGTGCCAATGGCCGCGACCAGCGGCCGATTGGAATCGGCAAAATTGGTTTCATAGCTTGTGCATTGCCAAGCTGTGGCGGTGAGAGCTTGCTGGGGTGGATCGTCATTAGCCTCAATCTATACATAGTCGGGTCACCCGATCAAGATCTTACTCAGTATAATCGAATTCGGCATAGCTGAAGGCGAGCTGCATTCTTGCCCGGGTGAGAAATTTGTCTAATGCCAACGGATCCTCTCTGAAAGAACTGTACTTATAACGTTGGTAGGGGTCCTGAAAAGCTGTACTAAAAGCCATCGCCCGCTGTTCTAACACGGATTCATGAACGCGTTGGAGAATGTGGGCTTTCTTTTTGCGTTCAAATAGGAAATTTTGAGTCGTTGGGATAATAACAGGAACACTAGGCTCACCCTCGAACCAAACTTTGATCTGGTGTAGGTTGGTGTGATCCTGCATGCCCTCAATTTTGGGAGTCGCAATCCAATTTTGCCTACCATCTGCGGTTGTTTTTAGCGGTGAAAAGCTGAGGCCACCGTAAACATAGGGAATATATTCCTTGATGCCTTTGTACAAGGCAATTTGCCTCATTTCCCATTGTGACATAGTTTCGAATTGTTGGACCATTTTCCGCAGTAGTTGTTTAGGTGTTTGGGGAACGGCAATTAGTCCCTGGTTTGCATCAAGAATGGCGGCCTTGAAGCGGGCATTCTTTAACGCAATTATCATATAGATGCTTGGGTAGGTTGGGTGGTACGAAGTAAGGTGGTGCTTGATGTGATTTAAACATAACTTTGATAGGTCGAGTGAATGAAGATGGGCTTTCTTGCCCATGGACGTTAAACTTTCGGTAAAATCCAAGAAATAATCCCCCTAATAATGGTTGTGATTAGCGATATTGTCATGTCCTTCCCCAGGGATAGGCTGACATAAGCAGTTACTGATGTATCAGATAATCGTAATATTACAAAAATCTATCTTACAGACAATGGAAAACCCCGTCAACTGTTTTACACCAATTATAGATTGCAAAATCGGCATAAGTCTATGAAGAATTTGCTATAAGCTTAAGCAATTTCGAGTAAACCTGGTTTGTGGTACTGCTTTTAGAATTCCCCTAGTCAACAACTATCGGCTCATAGTATAATGACACGTGGCTTATCGTGAGGGGAGAAAATAAATGCACAATTTAAGAGGTTGGCGACTACTGATTTTAATTGGTGTCGTGCTGGGGATGTTGGGTAGTGGCATGCCTGCACAAGCGGATGCAAATTCTGGGACGGATCCGAATGCGACTCAAAATGGTGGCGCAACCACGGGTTCGGGCACTGATTCTAATCAGCAAACGGCCACGGATACCAAACCGGTTTATCGGCAGGTTACTAGTCGGCAAACGGTCAATTATGATCTCAAAATTAACTCAAGTTCTTACCATAGTTATGGGATTTATAAATCCGGTCCTTGGAAAACGGGAGCGGATAATATGACCCCAATTGCGCAATCACGGTCTTATGCAGCTAAGCGGGTGCATATTACGAAGCAAGCGAAGGTGCAAACTGAAACTTGGTTGAAATTTACCTATAAGCATTTTAGCGGTTGGATTAACCAAAACGCAGTCGATCAATCGGCTCGCTGGTTGAACGTACCGCTAATCGCCCAACGCCCGGAACTACCGACTGGCTGTGAAATTGTGGCGACAACGATGATGCTTAACTTTGCCGGTTCCAAAGTGACCAAGATGCAGTTAGCCAAGCAGACGCCGCGCAGCCACAATCCGAACAAGGGATTTGTGGGAAGCCCATATAGTCCGACCGGGTGGTATATTTATCCCAAGGGATTGTTAGGAGTGGTTAAGCGCCACGTTGGCAGTGCCAAAAATATGACGGGTGCTAAGCCCAATGCAATTAAGACCAAGATTAACGCTGGCCGTCCAGTGGTTGTCTGGGTGTATAACGTTGATGGTTTTGTGAATCACGCCATCACGATAGCGGGGTATTCGCGGACAAGGTTTTATTACAACGACCCTTGGACGAATAAGAAAACCAGTATGACAATTAAGAAGATGCAGTGGCATTGGGCGCGGGATGGTTATAGAGCTTTAAGCTATTAGTGAGCGGATCAAAGCGGTTAGGGATCGAAGTGTAAGTCTCCGCTACTGGAAATCCCTGGTTCTGGGATTTTTANTACAGCTGTCCTAATAAGTGAGCGGAGCAAAGCTTCTGCTGTTAAGAGTTAGTGTCCAAAGTTCTATGAAGAGGGGAAGGGTTATATAATGAAGAAACACAAATTTAAGGTTGCGAGGTTAATGATGGTGGCGGCGCTTTTAGCCATGATTGGTCTCAATGCCGGCTTATCAGCCCAAGCAAGTTCTAGCTATTATACGGTTAATCCCGGTATTATTAAGACGAAAAAACGGGTTGTTTATTATAAAGACGCTGACAAGCGGGTGAAGGACAAGACGGTTGCCGCTAACCATTATGCAAAAATTACTAAGGTAGTAACGGCAACTGGTAAAGCACCGGTTTTAAAAACGAATACAGGTCGTTACGTAACTGCCAGCAAGGCTTTTGTGACTAAAACGGCGGGCTACCAGAACCCCAAGCGGTATTATCAGGTTCAATATCACCAAATCAAGCCGCATGGGCAGGTTGGTTATACCGTTAAACGGGGCTTTGAGGGCATTAAAACTTGGTACATTATGCGCAAAATGGGTACGTTTGGTGGGTACGACAAGTATAACCAAGCAACTTACAATGCCGTTAAGAACTTTCAACGCCGCCATCATCTTAAGGTGACCGGTAACGTCAACGAGCAGACTTGGCTTAAGATGGGCTTTTCCAAGACAGCTTGGACAGCAATTGATAGTTACGTTGCCCCACTTGGTGCGCAGGCATGGGAAGGGCGTTCCGCTCACATCGAAGCCATGATTCACCAGGCTTACCGTTATCTGGGTAATCCATATTTAGTAGGCTCATCGTCAAGCCCCAAGTATGGGACTGATTGTTCGGGCTTAGTGATCCAAGGGCTGTATGCTGGTGGGATCAATCCACTTCCAGTGAGTGCCATTCACCATGCCTATCCAGGAAACGAGTGGAACTCCCGTAACTTGTGGGCATCAAAGAAGTTCAAACACGTTGCTTACTCACAACGGCAACGTGGTGATCTGGTGTTCTATTACCAACCAGGCACGCATACTATTTGGCACGTCGCCATCTACCTAGGCCGTAACCGAGTTATCGAAAGCTGGCCACCACGCATTATGGTTCAACCGATTAAGAATGGCCAGCGGTCGAATGTGGCGGGGATTGCAAGGGTATTTCATTAGATTGAATTTCATTAAAGTTCATGTCTATCTGTATAAAGATGATGACATGAATTTTTTATTAACTATTTTTAAAGGAGAAAAATTGATGGACCATCTTAGCTAGTCTTTTATTGAATAAAAAATTTTGCTTCTCTTTTTCAGAACTCAACAAAATTAATTGTCAATAAAATATAGGGTGAAAATTGGATTGATTTACTAGCAATATTCGAAAGTGTCGGACACATTGCTGGTTATGGTTTAAAAGATTCCAATCTAATTTACGTATTTATAAAGTAGCCGGCACCGACCGGTAAAAACCCGAAATAGCCATGAGTTGAATCCAGAGGGGAGTTTAAGATATGATAACAGCAAGAAATAGAAATGAATGGCGATCCCGTTTATTGGAAGTGAAGCGAAATGGAGAATAGCGCCGGGGTTAATGATTTTTCAAAAAAGGGTATGGATAACACGTTACGCAAAAACGGAGGTGGTGGACCAATGGACCCCAGTCAATTTGCGACAAAGCAGGAGCTCAAGGATGTAGAAACCAATCTTACACATCGAATGGATTTGATGGAAGCTAACTTAGACGCGAGATTTGAAGAGGTTAATACCAAATTTGAGAAGGTTAATACGAGGTTTGAAGGTGTTAATACACAATTTGAGAGTGTTAACACAAAGATTGAAAAGAGTAAAAACAGCTTAATTATTTGGTATATTGGTACCAATATCGTTTTGGTTGGTGTGATATTAGCGGCAATTCGGTTTATGATTTGAAGACGGTGTTTAACTAGAGCTACAAGAATCCTTGCAGCTCTTTTTGGTGACGGGCAAGTTTGGGTTTAAATTTTGAAATGTCATATCCGTAGCCCAATATTTAAAATTGACGCCTTTTTATCATAATGCTTTTGCTATTTTGTAGTGCTACTGAAGTAAAAATAGGACAGAAGAACCCACCGAATTTTGCGGGTTCTTCTGTCTTTGTTTTGCGATCATTCTTTTGGGTAATCAATGTCGTTGTTATCATTACACATATGTTATTGAATGCTTTAAATACAAATTATATCTATTAACCTTGTCTAACCTTGTCTTACGCCGCACTAGCGAAGATTTTTCCAAGTCAAAAGTTCCCATTTGCCATTATTAAAATGTTAAAGTAACGATAGATGGGGAAACAAAATACTTGAGAGGGGTGTTTATGATGAGTAAACATAGTATTGGAGATTCACATGTGGGTCACGATCATTTGATCAGACACAGAGTGGCTCTAATCATCGTGTCGATTATTGCGTTATTGGGACTTTTTATGATGGTAGCGCCGGTTAATAGTCGTGCGGACGATGATACCGTGCCGGCAAAAAATGAATTTAACATTAGTAAAACGAGGGTGCTACAGTACACCTATCAGCATCGTCCTCTGACTCAGGTTCAAGGGCAACATGCCTGGCGGGGTGCTGAGTATGCCGCGAAAATTCCGGCTGATGCTAAAGGGGTTGACCCTCAAACCAACGCTTATTACATTGATGAGTGGATGCCTGATCAAGTTTTTCAGTATTTCTTATATCTGGGTAACTTTAGCAGTCAGTACACAAGCTTGAATGATTTCCGCGCTAAATTTACTAAGAATGATATGAAAGCGGTTACTGAGATCGATAGTAATGACACTAAACAAAATGGCGGTACCGACAGTAATCCATCGCCAACTACTTATTACAGTACCTTGATGGCAATGGAAACGTTAGAGGGTCTTCAGTATGCAACTAACTTGACTACTATTAACTTGACCCCCGACACTGATGTGAGTCAAGTTGCTTTTGGCAATCCGTTTCAAAATGGAAACCTTTGGGATATTGGCGCATTGGCTAATTTGAACGGTTTAACCACCGTTTCGATTCAAATGTTTTCGATTGATGATATCTCTGCTTTGGCTAATAAGCCCAATCTTACGAGTGTTTCCTTAGCCTACAATCAAATTGCAGATTTGTCACCATTAGCAACTAACAAAAACAATCCTGGATTAAATTTGTCACACGGATTTGCTTTTCAGCATATCTTACTCGCACCAATTACGCTTAAAACGGGTACGAATGCTTATACGACCCCATCATTTATTATTAAAGATTTACAAGCTCACAATTTACCTGTCAAGCCATATAATTCTGATACAGAAAAAACACAATATCCATCACTTTTCCCAAGTACGACTGACAGTAAGAATGTGGATCCAACGACTTTAAACTGGACTAATTTTTTGCCGGATCCAACAAATTATTATGGAGCATTATCTAGCCATTGGGCCGACACCAATCCTAATTCAGATTTTGAGGGTTGGATCCTGGTACCATACCAATTCAAAGATAATATTGGTAACGTGAACGTTAATTACCAAATGCTTCAAGCAGACGGCAACCAATTGACATTAGCGCCAACGACTGTACTTTCTGGAACGGTTGGGGCTAGCTACAATCTTGGCACTGATCCGAATACTCAGTACACTTTGGGAAAACTAATCGGAACTTTGGGATATAAATCATTTATTATTCTGGATGGTTCTGGTAAATACCTCGATTATTTAGCTGGCAACGGGGACGCTAATTATGTTGGTCCGTCAGGAACGTATACCGATAATCCGCAAAACCGGACGATCATTTTTACTGAGGGAACTTCAACAATTAATGTGAAATATGGCTATGCCGATCCCAATGACGCAACTAAGTTTGTGGCATTTAACGAGGATGGCACCAATACGCCAATTTCCGTTGATAAAGAGGGACCAATTGGCTCAGCATTGAATTTGAATGATGTCAAAAAGGATTTTCCACACTATCAATTAACCGGTCTTGGAACGATTGATAATGGAAAATTAACTAAGCTGGCTAATAATGCGGTGTTATTTGGCAACGACGATAAGCAAATTGTCTTTCTTTATCAGAAGGTTGCCGGTAACGTAATCAACGTTAACTATGTCGACACGGATGGTAAGGCAATTCCCAACGCTGTTGATATGACCATTTCGGGTTATCCAGAAGACAAAGTAGCGGCTAATGATATTACGAACGTCACGAAGACAATTAATGGTTACACGTTTGATTATTATCAAGATGCGAAGGGGAACCGGATTGGTAACTTAGCCGCGGAAACTTATGGTGCCCTCGATGGTAAACTAACGTTAGTTTATAAAAAGAATGGCAATACGCCGACACCACCAAATCCACCGACACCAACACCGGTACCAAATCCGACACCATCACCTAGTCCAGCACCAACACCAGGTACTGGCACGACATCGACAACTACGACTTCTAAACAACCAAGTACCATTGCGAAGAAGGGCGAAGCAGTATATGCTTTAAAGAAAATTTACTTGTACACCGATAAAACCTTTAAGAAGACCCAGCGAATTGCCAGTTATGCTAAGAAGCCCCGGATCAACCGGCCAATGTTTGTGGTTACCGATTATGCACACTCGAAAAACGGTCGATTACGTTATGTTGTCAAAGACGTTAATCATCATAGTAAGACTGCTGGTAAAAAGGGCCTGATTACTGCTAATTGGGATTACGTCCGCCCAGTGTATTATCGAAGCTCGCATCAGACATTGACGGTCATTAATCCAAATGGCGTCAACGAATATCGAAATAAGAATCTGACTGGAAAAGTTAAGAACTATAAGCAGGGAACTAAGCTAAAGGTTAAGGGGTTCGTTAACCACAACTTAACAACACGTTACCTGCTAAGTAATGGTCACTACATTACTGGTAACCGGAAACTGGTTATCTATGGTAATGCCAAGCAGCCAAAACAAATTAAAGTGAAAAAGACGATTTACCGTTACAATAACGCAAACTTTGGTAAGCGACTTGCAAAGGTTAAGAAAGGAACGGTTCTCAAAGTCAAGAAGTGGGACTATTCTCATCAATATGCAATGACCGCATTTGGCGCAAAACGGTATCAAGTTGCTGGCGGTTATGTAACGGCCAATAGTCACTATGTCAAGATTGTCAAATAATTAATCAAGATAAGCGGTAGGAATAATGGTCCTGCCGTTTTTTTGTGGTCGCGAAAACGCATCAGTAATCGTTGAGCGTTAAATTATGAACAAGATAATTAATCTATTATAATATAAGGAGACAAATGAAGGCACTCACAGTCAGAAGGAGTGGTTATGATGAAAAAACCTGATGAATTTAAACAAAATCGTTATTTAGTTACTAAGATTAGAATAATACTCATTGCTTTTTTTGCCTTGATCACCATGACGGCTCTTACTGGCAATCATCCCGTTAATGCGGCTGATAGTAACGCCAGTAACGTTGTGAAGCGTTCTGAGACCTTTAACATTCCTAAGCGGCCGGACTTACAATTTACTTACGTGCACCGGCCGTTTAATGAACTGTCCGGGGCTAAGCTTTGGAAGGGGTCAGAATATGCAGCTAGCATTCCGGCAAACAAGACCGGTCAAATTGATTATTGGATGCCAGATTATGGCTTACAATTGTTTATTTATTATGGAAACTTTGCTAAAAAATATAAAGACATTTCTGAATTCAGAGAAAAACTCACCAAGGATGATATGAAGTCAATTAAAGTTATCAAGAATACTAATGACTTGCAGATTAGCCAGGGTGTGCCAACATTGTATTATAAGGCGATGATGAGTCTGCATACTTTGGAAGGGCTTCAGTACGCGACTAATTTAGAAACCATTGTGATCAATCCTGACTCAAAACTGACTGGGATGGCATACGGAGAGAACTTAAAAGATCTTCATGGGAACCTGTGGGACATTAGTGCTTTGGAAAACCTGGACAAACTACAAATCGTCAGAATGCCGATGCTATCAATTAATGACGTTTCTGCGTTGGCCAACAAGCCTAAATTAAAAGAGCTGAGTTTGATATTCAATCAAATTGCTGATTTATCACCATTGGAAACTAATCGGGGAAATCCTGGCTTGAACTTACAACATGGGTTCAGTTACCAACACATTCTACTAACGCCGGTTACACTGAATCCTGATATCCAGCAATACACGACGCCTTCGTTTATCATTAAGGATTTAGCGGCTGACAATTTGCCGATTAAGCCATTTGATCCGGTGACCGACAAGAATGCTTACCCATCGTTATATCCAAGTACCGCTGATAGCATGAATATTGACACCACCACCCTGACCTGGAAGCAATTTTTACCAGATCAAAAAGACTATTATGGATCATTGTCCAGTCACTGGAAGGATCCGAATTCTGATTTTGAGGGCTGGATTATGGTGCCATACCAGCTGAAGAAAGACGTTGGTAATGTTGCTGTTGACTACAAACTACTTCAAGCTGACGGTAAGCTGGTCACCATCGCGCCAACCACGGTCCTGTCTGGCACGATCGGCGCCCCTTATAATATCAATACTGATGCAAATACCAAGCATGCATTTGATCTTGCCAATAATCGGGGTTACGAGGAATCCGTTATTCTCGGCGGCACTGGCGATTACAGCGATTACCTAGCTGGAAATGGGAAGGCCACTGTTGTAAATCCCGATGGGAAATATACCGCAGCGGGTGAAAAACGAACGATTATTTTCCGCCCCAAGGCTATCAAGATTTCAGTGAGCTATGTCGATGCAGGTGGTAAATTAATTGCTGATGTTGCCGGTAACGAAATCAGTGGCCGACCAGCTGGCAAACTCACTGCCGCTGATTTAGATCACTTGAAGAAGACAATTGAAGGTTATACCTTTACCAGCTTCCAAGATGCGGCCGGCCATAATATTGATGATCCCACAAAGTTAACGTATGGTGACTTGAAAACGGGTCTGAAGTTAGTCTACACGAAGATTAAGTCATCAGCACCAACTGGGAGTGTCACGTCGGGAACTGATGCAAAACCAAACGATTCATCAGCCACGACGAATACCGGTTCAATGTCCCAAAAGGGTGAAGTTGTCTATGCCCTTAAGAAAGTCTTTTTATATAAGAATGCTACTTTTAAGAAGACTGAACGGATCGTTAGCTACACCAATAAGCCACGCATTAATCGCCCAATGTTTGTCGTAACCGGGAATACGAGGTCAGCTAATGGCACGAATCGATACAAGGTTCGTGACGTTAACCATCACAGTAAAACCGCTGGGATGACTGGCTACATCACGGCTAACTGGCAGTACGTCCGCCCGGTATACTACCGCAGCCTGCATAAAACGGTAACGGTGATCAATCCGAATGGCGTGAATGAGTACCAGCGCAAGAATTTAACGGGTAAGGTGAAGAACGTCAAACAGGGAACGCAACTGAAGGTGAAGAAATTTGTTACCCACAACCTCACGACCCGTTATCAATTAACCAACGGAAACTTCATTACCGCAAACCGAAAACTGATTGTCGCTGGCAAATCGCCGCAGCCAAAGCAAATCAAGACAAAGAAGACGATTTATCGCTACAACAACGCAAACTTTAGCAAACGACTGAGTAACGTTAAGAAGGGAACGGTTCTGAAGGTTAAGAAGTGGGAGTATTCAAACCAATATTCACGGACTAATTCTGGTGCTAAACGGTATCAAGTGGTTGGTGGGTATGTGACTGGAAACCGCTCTTTCGTTGCGATAATTAAATAGATTTGACTCATATAACGGACTTGCACGACCACATAGAACTAGTTGCGGTCGTGCGAGTTCGTTATATATTTGCCATTAAGCTTGAGTGTTCTAAGATCTCTCATGTAATTGACTAGATGATATTAATCTAGAAGTATTTAGCTGAATATTCGTCATCCTTTTTACGTATTTAATATATAGATGGGCAAAACATCTTATAAAATATTGATATTGGAGGAGACGGATGTGCATCGAGTAGTTCTTTACCACGCAACAACGCAGTTTAGTTGGGGAAAAATAACTAGCGACGGGATGAAGATTCCAAGGACGGATTGGACTCGATTCTACCTGGGAACCAACAGAAAAAAGCCGGGAAGTTTGGGGTATGGCGCATATGGATTCCTAAATGATATGGATTTAGCGAGGCAATTTTTACCAGCCACCACTTCTGGTAAAGACTATGTTATTATTAAAATAACCATTAACATTAATCCGGAACGTTGCTTAAATCTAGTTGACGATTTAGCTGATATGAAGCTGCTTCGAGATTTTTTGTTAGAAAAATGGGTAAAAGAGTCTGTCACTATTTTAAAACGATTTTATCGTAATACCTTTAAACAACATTCACTTGACGGTGCCTTGCTTGAATTTTTTATCAGGTCAATGGTTAAAGAGGGGCAATTTGAGCAGGTGGATTGTATCTGTTGTGCAACAACGACAAGTCTATATCCTTATCTCGATACATTTCTTCCCAATGGGATTGAACATTGTATCCGTAATCAGGAGATTATCAAAGGGATCGTAAGGAGTGATTAAATTGGTCAAACAGCTTAAAAGTCCAGAAGAAGTTAAGGCTACTATTCATAAAATTGCCAATGAACTCACGGTTGAAGAATTAATTAAAATTATGCAACTCCCTTCACTAGATGATGAACAGAAAAAAGAATTAGCCCAGATAGAGAAAGAACAGCGTGAAGTTCATAATCGCGAAGAAAAGGCGTATGAAGCTGAATTGGCGCGCCGCTTTGAAAAAGTTAAACGTAATGAAGATATTCATCCGCATAAGTTATTAGATGATGACTAGCTAGGTAGCCATTCGGTTTTGGATATGCCATACGTTTTTTGAGGTTGACCTTCTTAGTAGGATCGTGTTACTTAATTCATAGGAATCATTACGAGTTCTCATATTGAAATATAGACTAAGCCCCAGCAGCTATCGTCAAATGACAGTCTGCTGGGGCTTAATCTATGTCTAACGAACTTTTTGAAATCCGATGCAAAAAAGTCAGGTAAGTTGCAGACATTTGCCCGTAAATATTGTAGAATACCGATATAAGTACGATATACTTTTATTCGTTACTGAATTTCAGAAAGAAGCGATTTACATGCGTAGTAGGGATAAAATTCTCGGTGTCTTATATGGACAGGCGATCGGCGATGCGATGGGGATGCCATCCGAACTTTCGCCGGTTGAGAAGATTCGCCAACAGTTTCACGGCAAGATTACGACTTTTTTGGATGGCCCCACGAACAATGACATTGCCCAAAACTTTACCAAGGGGCAGTATACCGACGACACCAATCAGGCATTGGCAATATTGGATGCGCTGATTGAAACTCACTGGCAGCCTGATGAGCAAATTTTGGTTAAACACATCATGGCGTGGGCAGATGCCGTCGGTGCTTGGGAGCACAATATTCTCGGTCCCAGCAGTAAGGCTGCGTTGTCGGCGATTAAAGCTGGTCAAGATCCCCGGCCAGTGACTGATCAGGCACTAACTAACGGCGCGGGGATGCGAATTGCACCGATTGGGACGTTATTTGAACCCGCGGATGTGAAACGGTTGGTACAACTAGTTTTCGACGTTACCCGAATTACCCACTCGAGTGACGTGGCCATTAGTGGTGCGGCGATGATTGCGGGCGCGGTTTCCGCAGCGATGGTTTATCAGGATTGGGACGATATCATCGATTTTGCGTTAACTGCTAATGATGAGGGGGTTAAACTTGGTGCCTCAACTTGGGCGGCTAAGACCCACGATCGGCTATTGTTAGGAATTTATATCGCACAAAAGTATGAAGGAGATGACGATCAATTTAGTCAGCGAATTTATGACGTGATTGGAACTGGCACGATGATTTCTGAAAGTATTCCCGCCGCCGTTTCAATTGCCTATTACTGTCGGGATGTTCAAAAGTGTGCGTTAATGTGTGCCAATTTAGGCGGGGATACGGACACGATTGGGGCGATGGCAACCGCAATCTGTGGCGCCAAAGCTGGGGTCGGATCCATTCCGACAGACTGGGTTCAGCTGATTGATACCCAAAATCCACAGCACGATCTGAAGGCATACGCCGATCAGATTTTACAGTTTAAGTAACGAGTTAATGAGGTGAAATTATGGATGATCACATTATTAAGATTCCGGAATCACAAAAAACGTTAACTGCTGGCAAATTATTCTATAACTGGTTTGCGGCTAATATTGGCATCATGGGGTTCGTCTTTGGTGCCATGATTGTTAGCTATCATTTATCATTTGTTCAAGCAATTATCGCGTCGTTAGTTGGCGCCTTGTCGTTTACCATTCCCGGGTGGGTAGCCATGATTGGTCAAAAAGAGGGCGTCACCACGTTCAAATTAAGTCGGGCGGCTTACGGGACTCATGGCAATAAGATCCCCAATGCAATCGCTTGGCTGAACATGGTCGGTTGGCTCGCCGTCAATGTCATTACGGGAACGTTATTGCTGGTTTCGTTATTTAGCGTGATTCACGTAGCTAAATCCACGGTCACCACCGCGATTGCCCTGGCTATCTTTGGTGGCTTGGTTGTGCTCTCTGGGTTGCTTAAGGAAGCCACCCTTGCTAAAATTCAAACCTGGTTAAGCTGGATCTTCGGCGTTCTAACCGTATTGATTCTGGTACTTTTTCTGGTCAAAGCGAAGTGGCGTGAGGCCTTTAGCCTACCGACAGGAAGTTGGATTACTGGGGTGCTACCAGCGGTTAGTATCGTAGCGGCCGGATCCGGAATCTCTTGGTCGATGGCTGCTGCCGACTGGGGCGCCTATGTCACGACGAAGACCAAGCCGGCGGCAACTTTTTGGAACACAACCATGGGTGGCGCGGTGCCGCTATTCGTTCTGATGGCCGGTGGCGTTTTATTAAGCACGATTGAACCTTCATTGGCAACCACTGGTGATCCGTTTGGAGTTATGTATTCAGCACTGCCGACATGGATTGGGCCAATTTACTTTTTGGTGGCCGCCGGCGGTTTAATTCCTCAATGTATCATTTCGTTTCGGTCAGCCCGAATTAATTTGGCGACAATTGGGATCAACGTTACACAACGGACATCGTTAATCATTCATGGCCTGATTGTGTTGGCAATCCCGATTTACGTGTTGTTTATCTCTGGCAATTTCTTGAGTAATTTTGAACTCTTTTTAAACTTCCTGGGAATCTGTTTGGCAAGTTGGGTCGCGATTTTTCTTTGTGACAGCGTGATGTTTCGCTCAGCGGGCTATGATGTCAGCTTATTGGAAACTGATTCGAAGACACATTATAACTGGCGGGGGATTATTTCCTGGATATTAGCGACGACGACCGGGTTCTTATTCACCAACAACGCAATCTGGAATGGACCGTTTGCTCACGGAATCTTCAGAAATAATAGCTTGGGTGTATTTGTCTCGGCAGTGATTGCGATTGTCTGCATGTTGCTGTGGAAAGTTGTGGTACCGGCGAAGAAGGTGGCGTAAATGAAACGAACCTTAATTATTGGCGCGGCGTTCGTCGACGTTCTCATGGATGTGCCGAAGTTGCCGACCACCGGCGAGGACGTGAGTGGTAAGCTGCGGGGAAATATCGTTGGTGGTTCGGCATTTAACGTCTATGGCGCGGTTAAATACGCCCAGCAGTCGGCCGATCTATTCGTTCCTGTTGGCGAGGGGCAGTATGCTGATGTGGTTAGAGCAAAGATGGCCCGATGCAAAATTCCAGTGATGTTGAGCGTGAGTGGTGCCGATAATGGCTGGGACATTTCGTTTGTCGAGCCTAGTGGTGAACGCAGCTTCTTGACCGTTAATGGGATCGAACAGCTCTGGCAAAGTGATTGGTTTGAGACGATCGACATTGGCGACTATGATTACTTCTATGTGAGCGGCTATGAAATGGAAGACGAGCGGGCAGCAGACGTGATCTTATCTGCCCTTGCCAAACGGAAACTGGAAACCGAAGTGGTTTTCGATGCTTCACCGCGGATTCAGTATATTTCGAGGAAAACTATTGAGCGGCTGTTGTCTGAAGGCGTGATGATTCATTGTAATCAATCAGAAATTGATCAGCTTGTGGCTGGTAGTGGGAAGCTCAGTGAAAAATGTGCCCAGCTTTACGACAAAACGCGGGCGCCGGTTATCGTGACGCTGGGCGACCAGGGGGCTTATGTCTTTGCTGGTCCAGATGAAGGGAAGGTGCCGCCAACTCAGCGTAAAGTCGTTAACACGCTTGGTGCGGGAGATACCTTCTGCGGTGGTTTGATCGGTGGTCTGGCTGCGGGATTAACCATCAGTGATGCTGTTGGTAAGGGCAATGAATTGGCGTCACTGGTTGTTGGTCAAGAAAGCGGCACATTGCTAGACAGATTATCATAATTTGAATTAAACAGCTGGTAAGAAGACAATTTGTGGATTGCCTTCTTTTTTATTGAGATCAAATAAATAGTTAAACGTTAATGAAAGCGCTATCACGATAATGTGCTAAACTGTAATTATAAAGTACAGGGGGGATCTATACCTGTTAGGCATAATTTTCATACTGAGGGGGATTATATTATGGATGTTATTTATGATCAAAAGGAGAGTAAGATACGCTGGCTTTTCAGGATATTATTAATTGGAATTGCAACGGTTTTTGTCGCATTATCATTCAATTTCATTGGGTCAGTGCAACAAAACGCTCTGGCTGCAGATTCTAACACATATACTGATGCCAATGGTAATTGGATGGGTGGCACATCGGCGCAGCATGATGCTTGGTTGAAAACGATCAATCCAAGTTGGCAGAGTGAAGATTATGCGAATAAAATTCCGGCTGACGCAAAGGGGCAGGACCCCGATACTAAGAACCAGTACATTGATGAGTGGATGCCTGATAAGAATTTGCAACAACTTGTTGTTTATGATCTGAAATTATCTTCGCCTAATGATATTACAAAAGAATTGCTTAACAACAATCTAACAAAATTTGACCCCAGTGCTGACGAACAAAATGATAACCAAAAATATTTTAATCAAGTATCTGATATGCAGTCATTAGAAGGAATCCAGTATGCATCTAACATTACATTTATTCGAGCAACGCCTGATCAAAGCGCTGCATTTAATACATGGGAAGTATATCCGCATGGCGATTTATCTGATATTAGCGCACTGAGGACACTGGATAAGTTAAATATGCTCGATATCCAATTAGATGATGTTTATGATCTAAGCTCTCTTGTAGGCAAGAAGCTTGACTCGGGTGTAGATAAGTCCACGGCAATGAGCGAGAATCATATTGTTAATGCATCATATTTGGGATCATCAAAGGATACATTGAGGAATAGCTTTACATTTATTCACCAATTATATGAGTTGCCGATGGTTACCTTAAACTCTAAAGTAACTAGTTTTACAACACCATCTTTTGTTATCAAGAATGTTGATGGCGATAATGTGCCGGTTAAACCATACTATGCTGCCGGTGATAGCAACCCTAACTATAATAATTTTGCTGCTGAGTACAAGAGCACAGCGGATGGTGGGTTGTATAGTGATCCTGCCAAGCAACAGATAACTTGGACTAATTTAAACAAGAATAATACCGTTAATGGTGGCTATATGACGGTTATTTGGAAGGATAGCTTATTTGACAATCCAAGTCATCCATATCAAGGATACGTGGTTCAACCATATCAACTTTCAGATAGTGTTGGAAATGTAAACGTCGACTTTAAGAATGGCGATAATAACCAATATATATATGGGCAGCGAACGTTGTCAGGAAATCTTGGTGATAAATGGAATTTAGCATTAAGTGATAATAATTCATTTAATTTGGCTGATACGACATCTTCTCAAAATCAAACAATTCAAAACATTATTGACCAGCTAAAGGAGCAATACAGTTTCAATTCGATTATTGTTAGCACGCCAGTTAGTGGTGAGTTCGCTGATACAACACCAATCCCAACCGTTACTTACACTTTTAGTACCAAGTCACAACCAGTTAATGCAAGCCCAGTCACCGTCAAATACATGGATGAAGGCAACAATCAAATTGCCAACGATCAAATCATCAAGGGCACCGTTGACGCTTCGTATGATGCTTCTATTTCACCATACAAGGTTGATACGATTACCAAGGATAATCAGACTTATCAACTGGACACAACTAAGCTTCCAACCAATGTCAAGGGGAAGTTCGGGATTCAGCCAATCATTGTTACTTACTATTACAATAAGAAACAAACGCCAACACCACCGAATCCGCCAACACCGGTTAACCCAATTAATCCGGTTAATCCAGTGACCCCAACGCCAGTTACACCAAGTGGGACAGTGACGACTACTACTGAACAGCCAAGTGCCATTGCTAAGAAGGGCGAAGCAGTTTATTCCTTGAAGAAGATTTACTTGTATAAGAACAAGACCTTCAAGAAGGCTGAGCGGACTGCTAGTTACGCTAAGAAGCCAAGAATTAACCGGCCAATGTTTGTGGTGACGGATTACGCGCATTCCAAGAACGGCCGATTGCGTTACGTGGTGCGGGATGTTAACCATCACAGTAAAACAGCTGGTAAAAAGGGCTTAATTACCGCAAGCTGGGATTACGTTCGTCCGGTTTACTACAGAAGTTCGCATAAGACTTTGACCGTTATCAGTACCCGTGGTGTTAACGAGTATAAAAATAAGAATCTGACTGGTAAAATTAAGAACTTCAAACAAGGGACGCAACTCAAGGTTAAGCAGTTTGTTAACCATAACTTGACGACCAGGTATCTTTTAAGTAATGGGCACTACGTAACTGGAAATCGTAAACTAGTGATTTCCGGCAAGCACACCCAAGTTAAGAAGATTAAGGTTAAGAAAACGATTTATCGTTACAATAATGCCAACTTCAGTAAACGTACTAAGCAGATTAAGAAAGGTACCATCTTAAAAGTTAAAAAGTGGACGTATTCACACGAGTATGCACTGAATACATTTGGTGCTAAGCGTTATCAGATTGCAGGTGGGGATGGGACTGCTAATAATAAGTTTGTGAAGGCCGTTAAATAGATCAAGTATGAGCATAGTTGTGAGCACTCCAGAAGTGGGGTGCTTTTCTTCTTTTCTGTCTGGGTCTGTTATTCTGAGTGGCTTTTGAAGTGTAGGATATAAAATTATACCCGCATTTTTACTAAATTTTTTTATTACATTTAATATACCTAATGATATAATTAAATTGAAATACTTACACCGCTTACCCTATATAGGGGATTAGTGTAGTCGTAGTTTGTGTGACATATTTCTATTACGCACTGATAGGTTACTAGAAGAGTTATTGGAGGGGATTATAAATGTTGAATCATCGTTTTGGTTGGCTGAGTACTCAGCCAACCAAGGTTCATTTTGGCAGAGGGACCTTGATTAAGAAAATTACGGTATCGTTAAGTATGAGTGTAGCATTACTAGTTTCACCAACGGTATTGAATACACTGACCGGAAATCCATCATTTGCATGGAATCAATCGGTTGCTTTTGCAGCAGCTGATGATGGTACATTAATAAATGTCACGAAAGATAATTTTAATGACTATTTTAGTGAACCATCAGGAAATAATAACACGGCTAAGTATAATCCAGATACTGGTATTATCAATATGGTTCAAGATGATTCGCCTGCTTTTACTGCTCAAGCGGGGATGTCATTACTAAATGGTGTGATTGATATGTCTAAGAATTTTTCGATGCAAGGGGATATTGAAATTACCCCTGGAAATGGCGGATCGACATATAGTGATGGGGTGCTATTTGCTTTTCGTCCTGGAGACCCAACCCAAATTGGAAATCCTGGTTCAGGAATGGGTGTTGGCGGTATCCCCAATGCATTTGGTGTTACTTTAGATACCGCATACTGGCCATATGATGAGGCTGGGAGAAGTGAAAAGGATCCTGGCACGCCTGGTAATCCTTATGTTTCCTTCTTCCAGAATATTAAGCGATCAGATTTAACTGGTCACAATTCAACGGATATCTTACTAACATCTGATTGGGTTAAACATTTACTTTCAGATAATAATAGCCCACAAGGATTGAGCAATGGTGACTTTGGAAAGGGCAAATGGCTTCATTTTAATATTACAGTCAAGAACAAAGTCATGACTTATACATTTACAACGGATCAAGCTGATGGTGCTAAAACGTATACTGCCACCCATGATTTTTCTGGTCAAATTCCAGATAGCAATCCTAATATGAGTTTGGCGATTTCTTCTGGGGCTCAGTCCTCTCAAGCTAATGTCAACGTTAAAATAGATTCATTAACATTTTCTGCTCAAGGGGTTGTGAATGTTGAATATCTTGATGAAGATACTAACGATAAAATTGCTGATACGCAGACTTTAAATGGTTCGTTAAAGGACACAGCAACTATTGATCCTAGTGAAATTCAAACTTTGAAAGACAAAGGTTATCGCTTGGATAAAGTAGAGGCACCAGCTGGATATGACTATAATCATGCAACGTTGCCTTTTGGTGGTGCAGACAGTACGTCAACCATTCCATATACGGATGTTTTGCAAACAGTTAAATACTACTTCAAAAAAGACGCTGCGAAACAGATCAACGTTAATGTGATCCATGAAGATGCTGATGATAATAACAAGGTGATCGGAAAAACAGATCAGATAAATGGTCAATTTGGTGAAACCAAAGCAATTCCAAGCCAATCAATTTCAGGATACACACCAGATAATGCTAATCCAACTTCATTCAAGCTTGGTACGCTTGATAAGGATGGGTCAACTCAAGACACCATTATCCTGTACTACCACAAAGCTTCATCAGTAACAGGTGGCGGGTCATCCAGTACCACTACCCAACCAGCGGGTCATCCAGTACCACTACCCAACCAGCTACTCCAACTAATAATCAGTGGGCACCAACTACCAGCCAATCACCTGCAACACCAACAACAAACGATGGGGTGGTTGCCAAGAAGGGCGAAGCTGTTTATTCTCTGAAGAAAATCTATATGTACAAAAACAATACTTTCAAGAAGGCAGATCGCATCGCCAGTTATGCCAAGAAGCCGCGAATCAACCGACCGATGTTTGTGGTAACTGATTATGCCCGTTCTCAGAAAGGACGTCTGCGCTATGTCGTTAGGGATGTCAATCATCACAGTAAGACTTATGGCAAACGTGGAGTGATCACCGCTAACTGGAACTATGTCCGGCCGGTATATTACCGGAGTATGCATAAGACATTGACGGTCATTAATCCTAAAGGCGTTAATGAATATAAGAATCAGAATTTGACTGGCAAAGTCAAGAATTATAAGCAGGGTATCCAACTTAAGGTAAAGGGCTTTGTTAACCACAACTTAACGACTCGCTATCTCCTGAGTAACGGTCATTATGTCACCGGTAATCGCAAGCTGGTCATTTCTGGCAGTTACAAGCAACCTAAGCAACTGAAGATTAAAAAGTCCCAGTATCGCTACAACAATGCTAATTTTAATAAGCGAACAAAGCTGATCAAAAAGGGAACCATTGTAACTGTTAAAAAGTGGGGCTATTCGCATCCGTATTCGACAACTAGTTTTGGTACTAAACGGTATCAGATTGTTGGCGGGTTTGTAACAGCAAATCCACACTTCGTAACAGTGATGAAGTGATTTCAAGAATGAATGTGTTGGTTTGGACACTAAAGCGATATTATGTCGTTACTACAAATTAGTAATGATATAATTGTATTGAAATGATAGCGAATACAATTACGGTATGTTAATTTCGTCGTGAACTGTACCTATCATGAAATTTGTCACTAATCATTTTAGAGGGGGAGACCACAAGGACGTTTAACGTATGGAAAAATCACATTTTGGGGGGATTAATTGTGAAAACAAGTGAAAATTATAAGTGTAATATTCAAAAATTAGTCGTGTGGTTAGCGATGATGACAGTCGCTATTTTGGCAGGCTTCGTAGGGGTGTATCAAGGCTCAGCAACAACTCGGGCTGATACAGCAGACAATAACCTAGCTCATATGACGTGGGGATTATTGCCTGCTGGCGAAGGTAAAACGCCAGTGTCTTTGCCGAACTATTCATATCTTCAAGGATTTACAGTAAGTTCTCAAGATTGGAACCCTAGCGCACAAAATGCGCCATTTAGTGCAGATAAAGCAACACTGGCTAATCCTTACATTGTTGGATCTAGTAATCCTCATACCGTTAGTCTTCAAACAAAGGATGGAAATTATGTGCCTTCGGATGCTAAAGTTGGCGATACGATCCAAGATGGAAGCCCGGATACCAGATCATTTAAAGTGACGGGCTTTAAGCTAGGTGCCAATCCATGGAAGATGGGGGCAGTGGATCCTAGTAAAAATTACGACTTCAACAAATTAGCCATTGAATGTGACTATTTTAATTTTAAGGTTCAAGAAGTCAAGCGGGATGGAACCCCAGTTGCTACGACTGGATTAAGAGTCGCATATAATGATGCAAACCAAACGCCAACTATATTGGGCTTTGATAAGATGACGGATTCAAATGATTTAGCCGAGGTCACGATTACACCTAAGGGAACTGCAGGTCAAGGTTCAATGTTTACTGGATCGCAAACGTTGTATTTTGCCTTAAAGGCTGCAACACCGATTTCTGGAAAAGAAGTGCCGTTTAATACGACCTTTAATTATTCATATGAGTCGGGAGGCTATTATGACAATTTGAAAAATCTGAATCCGGGACCCAACTGGTTCCCCAAGGGATTTGGACCATCCGATGATGATGACGTTAAAAATGGGACGGTTGATAAGCCTATTCAGGTAGCATTACCAACTAACGATACAATTTTTAAATATGGGATAGCTTCTTATGATGCTGGCGTTTCCGCAACCACAAGTTTTCCGATTACTGTTGACAGCAAATATGGTCTGAGCGTTGTAAGTGATAATGACGGAAATGACTATGCAGTTAGCGGATTTGATAAGTTACAATCTGGAACCACTGTTCCGTTTAAAATAATTTACGCAAACGGTGATTACAGTTTAGTCTATATTACGTTCACTAAGGCCAACACGACTAATTCAATGACTGTGAACTACGTCGACAATGATGATAGTAACAAAGTTGTTGCAACCGACACAGTTTTGGGAAATGACGGTACCACGGGAACATACGATGTTAACACAGCGAAGAAAATTCCAGTAAATTATGAATTAGCTGATGGTCAGTCAAGCTCTGTTGATTATACCGTTGCGGCAGGTAAGACTCTGACAGTTAATTTGAAACACCAGACAGAGCCTGCAGAAGCTACCACTCACGCAATTGTTAACTACGAAGGTGCTGGTAGCTTGACACCTGTTACACATTCAATTGATGTTAACTGGACAGGAACGAAGGATAAGGTAACCGGTAATACGTCAAATTGGTCAACCACTAATTTACCAGTTACAATTCCAACGCCAAGTGTCACGGGCTATACAGCTGATCATAGTGCAGTAACATTTGATAAAGTTAGTGGTCAGACAACTGCACCTACTGATAAGTCAGTTACGGTTCATTACACTGCTAATTCGACACCTTCAAATAATGGTGGTGGGACGTTAGTCGTTACACCAACTGTTTCGACATCGTCAACTACCAACAGTACTGTTACCTCCACAACTACCAAAAATCCAGCTACACCAACCGTAATCGTTCCAAACTACGCCGCCAAACAAGGCGCCGCAGTCTACGCAACCAAGGGCGTTTATATGTACAAGAACGCTAATTTCAAGAAGAACCAGCGCATTGCTAAATATCCAAAGGCTAAACGAGTTAACCGCCCAATGTTTGTCGTCTTAGACTATAAGCGTTCCGCTAATGGCACCCTCCGTTATAAAGTTCGCGACGTCAATCATGGTACTAAGACCGCTGGCAAGATTGGTTACATCACCGCCAGCCGCAAATACGTCGTTCGGGTTTACTATTCAACCATGCCAAAGAATAAGAAGCTCACGGTGATTGCCAAGAAGGGCGTTAATGCTTATAAGAACGTTAACTTGAGTAAGAAGTCTAAGAAACTGTCCAAGATCTATGATTTTTGATATACTT
>NZ_AZEB01000036.1 GCF_001434135.1 Lentilactobacillus kisonensis DSM 19906 = JCM 15041
TACGCTTGAATTTCTGAATGATATTTAGTTTCTCTTCGGCACTATACATTGATCTAGGCATTACAAAGGCCTCCCAGTCGATAGATGATTTATACTATTTCATCTGTCAACCGTGAAGCTACCATAGCATAGGTACAACATAGTTGAAACGTGCTACACCAAGCAGAGACTTGCACCTAAGCCTTCGCCACCAAAAATCCAAGCCCAGGATTTCTGGTGGCGAAAACTTAGACTCCAGTCTCTAACCGCTTGGTTCCGCACTCTAACCGCTTTGCTACGCTCACTTTCTACGAAATGGCATTGCTTACAAACTCCGCCAGCTTCTGTCCTTGCAACCCGTCACTGATTCCTACCAGCAATTTGATTCTTGCCTTTTGGCCATTCAGCCCTTGGCACAGAATGGTTCCCATTTTCTTTAACTGAATGCCGCCACCCTCATAATCATAGATGTCCTGGGCAACCCCGTTATAACATCTCGATACTAAGACAATCGGAATTTTATTATCAATCAATCGCTTAACTGCAGGTAATGTTTGCGGTGGTAAATTTCCAGCGCCTAAGCCCTCAATAACTAATCCCTTTGTTTCCGGCTTATTAATGGCATCAAACAATTCGCCATCCATCCCGGCATAGGCCTTAATCAAAAAGACACCGCTGACCACTTTATTAATATCAGCAACTTCCGTTTGGATTAATTCTTGGAAGTATTTCGCCTTATTTTGCGTAACAATCCCAATCGGGCCAAACGTTGGTGTTCGGAATGTTGCCACGTTGGTCGTATGCGTCTTAGTCACATATCTCGCTGTATGAATTTCATCGTTCATCACAACCAAAACACCCTTACCGTAGGATTCATCGGTTGCAGCAACCATAATGGCATTTCTAAAATTATACAAGCCATCCGAACCAATTTCGTTAGAGGAACGCATTGCGCCGGTTACGACAACTGGAATCGTGTTCGGCAGCGTCAAATCTAAAAAGTAAGCTGTCTCCTCCAGCGTGTCAGTTCCATGGGTAATCACGACGCCATCAATCCCATCATCAATTGCCTTCATAATCCGCTGTTTAATTTTCAACATGACCATCGGCGTGACGTGGGGCGACGGTAAGTTAAACATTTCGTCAGTAATTAACTTAATTTGCCCCTGTAAAATTACCTGAGAGTCAGCAATCGGGTTCTCGTCATTTGGAACCACCTCGCCCTTGTCGTTTTGCGACATTGAAATCGTGCCGCCCGTGTGAATTGCAAGAATTGTTTTCATTTTTATTGTGTTCCTCCATCAACCTGTTAATCTATATTATTGTAACGTAAAATAGCAAATGAAAACTATTTTTCGCACTTATTCAAAGAAAGAAGTCACGTTATGGCAAATTCTGATAGATATTATACCCCCCAGGATTCAAAAGATGCGATGAGACAAATCGAAAAACTGTTTAATAAATATAAAGATGCCCCATTAACCCAAGAACTTGTCGATTATCACCAAAATCTAGTAAATCGATTAAAAACGGATATTTTAGCTGCCGCCACTAAAGAAGGCGTTCAATCCCGAATTGATTCCCTTAATTCGATGATCGACGTAATGAACAAGTGGCTGCAAGTCAGACTTAGCGGCCGGCCCTATGCGGGTAAGATGGCCCACTTTCAATTTGTGGCCGATAATGCTCAGCCACAGTTCAAGCGCCGGGTTCACAAAATGAAAGGCAGTAGTAATCATCGGGCATCCGGTCACTAATCGTTTCACTTGTCGGCTAGGTTGAACAATCGTTATAATTGGACTGTTCGGACTTTATCTTTAGAATGTTTGGTAAGAATCATAAATGCAAAATGATTTTGGGGATTCTTAACTCAAAATCCAAGCCCAGAATTTCCGGCTGTGAAAACTTATGAACTTTGCGGTAATTCTCAGTTACATAGTGGAATAGCGCTACACCAAGCAGCAATCTGCTTATAAGCACCACAACTGTAAATCCAAACCCGGGATACAGGTTGAAATTACATGGATCTAAGCTTTTAGGATTCATAGAGTTGGACCGCTCCGCAAAGCAGAAATCTGCGTGTAAGCACTACAACTGTAAATCCAAACTCGGAATTTTCAGTTTAACATTACATGAATCTAAACTTTTAGGCTTCATAGATTAGGACTGCTCCGCAAAGCAGAAATCTGCGTGTAAGCACCTCAAGCAGGAATCCAAACTTGAAATACGGTTTAAATTTGTATGGATCTAAGCTTTTAGGCTTCATAGATTAGGACCGCTCCGCAAAGCAGAGACTTCCGCATAAGCACCTCTGACAAAAATCCCAAGCCCGGGGATTTCTGTCAGAGGAGACTTATGCTCCAGTCTCTAACCGCTTTGCTCCGCTCACTTAAAATAGGAGGTATCGTAATTTGAGCAACACCATCGTTGAATTAAAAGATGTCTACAAAACTTACGACGACGGCTTTACCGCCCTCAAAGATATTAGTATTAAATTAAACCAAGGGGAATTCTATACCTTACTCGGGCCCTCTGGCTCTGGGAAAACGACCATTTTACAAGCCATTGCTGGCTTTACCGAAGTGACTTCAGGCGAAGTCCTGTTTGACGGTAAACGGATCAACGATATTCCCGCCAATCAGCGTCAACTCAACACTGTTTTCCAAGACTACGCCCTCTTTCCAAACATGAACGTGTTTGAGAACGTCGCGTTTGGACTGGTCGTTCACAACGTAAAAAAAGCCGAAATCGAACAACGGGTCCACGACGCCTTAAAAATGGTCCAACTTGAAAAATACGCTACCCGGGAAATCTCTGAGCTCTCTGGTGGTCAGCAGCAGCGAATCGCCATTGCTAGGGCCATTATTAATCGTCCCAAGGTATTACTCCTAGACGAACCGTTATCGGCCTTAGACGCCAAGCTACGAAAAGACATGCAGTATGAACTACGGGAACTCCAGCAACAACTCGGCATTACCTTTCTATTTGTCACTCACGACCAAGAAGAGGCGTTAGCAATGAGTGACGAAATTTTCGTCATGAATAAGGGTGAAATTCTTCAAAAAGGTGATCCCGTCGATATTTATGATGAACCAATCAATCACTTTGTTGCTGACTTTATTGGCGAAAGTAATATTATTCCCGGCAAAATGGTTGCCGACTACCAAGTGGCATTTTTAGGCCATCAATTTGAATGTTCCGATGCTGGGATGCGACCTAATGAACCGGTTGAAGTCGTCATCCGTCCTGAAGACTTGGTGATCACCAGCCCAGAAAAGGGCAAGATCCAAGTCAAGGTTGACACCCAGCTGTTTCGTGGTGACTACTACGAAATCCTTGCCTATGATGAACAGGGTAACGAATGGTTGATCCATTCAACGAACGCAACGAAGGATGATTCAGTTGTTGGCCTCGCATTTGGCCCAACTGACATGCACATCATGCGCTACAACGAATCAGAAGCTAAATTTAACAGCCGGCTTGAAAGTTATGAAGATTAGGGGGTGGCTTTGGCAATGAAAAGAAGCTTTAAGGGGCTCTTTTATACCCCCTACATTCTGTGGCTGGCAATGTTTGTTATCGCACCGGTTGCCCTGATTATCTACTATTCGTTTTTTGACATTCACCACCAGTTCACTTTCTCAAATTACCGCGTTTTTTTTGAATCTGGGACATACCTCACGATGACCGCCAATTCGGTTCTTTATGCTTTTTTAATTACCGTTATTTCCATTTTAATCAGTTACCCAATGGCACTGGTGATTAGCAAGCTCAAGCATCGGGACTTATGGATCCTATTAGTCATTTTACCAACGTGGATTAATTTACTACTAAAGGCATACGCATTTATTGGTTTGTTGAGTCACGACGGGCTTGTCAATAACCTGTTTGGCTTTTTCGGGATTCCCGCCCAGCAAATGTTATTTACCGATACCAGCTTTATTCTCGTAGCTGCTTACATTCAAATTCCGTTTATGATCTTACCAATCTACAACTCGATGACTGATATCAGCGATTCATACATTCGTGCCAGCAGCGATCTTGGCGCCTCGAAATGGCAAACGCTAACCAAGATTATCATTCCAATGACGATGCCCGGTATCAAATCTGGCATTCAAATTGTCTTCATCCCTTCCCTCTCACTCTTCATGCTTTCAAGACTGATTGGTGGTAATAAAATCATTACGCTGGGAACTGCCGTTGAGGAACACTTCTTAACCACCATGAATTGGGGAATGGGGTCGACCATCGGCGTCGTCTTAATTATCTCAATGGTCGTCGTCATGCTATTTACCAATACCAAACGTAAAGGGAGGCGGTCGTGATGGCTAACCGAGCTTCTAAACTAGGTAAAATTTATATTATCGTTATCTTTTTATTAATGTATATCCCCATTTTTTATCTCATCATTTACTCCTTTAGTAATGGCACCACGATGGCCAACTTTAATGGGTTTACATTACGCCATTATGGCGAACTATTCGCCGATAAACGAATGCTAGCCATTTTTCTAGATACAATTTTAATTGCATTATTATCTTCCCTATTTTCCACAATTATTGGGACGATGGGCGCAATTGCCGTTCACAACACTAAGCGCCGCCATCAACGAGAAACGCTATTATCATTGAACAGTATTCTACTGGTATCTCCTGACGTTATCATTGGTGCCAGTTTCCTGATTTTCTTTACAGCATTGAAGCTACCACTCGGATTCTGGTCAGTCCTTTTAAGCCACATTGCGTTTGAAATTCCGATCGTGTTATTGATGGTACTTCCCCGTTTAGATGAGATGAGTCCTTCACTCATTAACGCCGCAATGGATCTGGGCGCCACACCAGCTCAAATTCTAAGCAAAATCACCTTGCCTTTTATTCAGCCTGGAATTATTGCCGGCTTTTTCATGGCAATTACCTATTCACTAGATGATTTCGCGGTTACCTTCTTCGTTACCGGCAACGGGTTCACAACCCTTTCAGTTGAAATCTATTCGCGAGCACGGCAGGGAATCAGTTTGGAAATCAACGCGCTGGCCGGGATTATGTTCATCTTCTCATTGATTTTAGTTGGCATTTATTATCTCATTGAAAACCACAATCTTTCCAGTGGCCGCAAATTGGACAGAGTGGAGGTGCCTGATCGATGAAAAAGTTTGTGATCATCATTATCACAATTCTGATCCTTTGCATGGGATTAAGCTATGGCAGCAATGAACTCACCAAATCAACCGGTGATTCTGGCAATAAAGTTCTCAATCTGTACAACTGGGGTGATTACATTGACCCATCCCTGCTAACTAAATTTCAAAAAGAAACTGGTTATCATGTCAACGTTGAAACCTTTGACAGCAATGAAGCGATGTATACCAAGATCAAACAGGGTGGTACGAGCTATGATTTAACCGTTCCAAGTGACTACATGGTTCAAAAGATGAAGGCTGACCACATGCTAATCCCACTGGATAAATCCAAGTTAACCGGGATGAACAACTACGGGTCGTCGTTTATGAACAAGAGCTTTGATCCTGATAATCGTTACTCAATCCCCTACTTCTGGGGAACGTTGGGCATTATCTATAATGATAAAGACGTCAAACCAGGCTCATTGGAACATTGGAATCAGCTCTGGCAGTCTAAGTACCGGGATGGCATCATGCTAATCGATTCGGCCAGGGATATCATGGGCTTCTCACTCATTTCATTAGGCAAATCCGTCAATACCACGAAGACAGCTAACTTGATTGCAGCGAGAAATAAATTAAACCGTTTGTCACCAAACGTTAAGGCAGTTGTTGCCGATGAAATTAAGATGTACATGGCCGAAGGTGAAGCCCCGGTGGCCGTGGATTGGTCTGGTGAAGCATCGGAAATGATGTCGCAGAACTCACATTTACACTACGTTGTCCCCACCGAGGGCAGCAATATGTGGTTCGATAATTTGGTGATCCCAAAGACGGCCAAACATTTCAAGGCAATCTATGCCTTCTTGAATTTCATGAACCAACCGGAAAACGCCGCCCAAAACGCAAAGTACATTGGCTATTCAACTCCGAATAACAAGGCACTGAAGTTGTTACCAAAGTCAGTCCGCGATGACAAGCAATTCTACCCACCCCAAGATGTCCTAGACCGTTTGCAGGTGTACAGTAATTTAAGCCCGCAGAAGGTTCAACAGTATAATGATTTGTATTTGGAGTTTAAGATGCACAAGTAAAGTGAGCGGAGCAAAGCGCTTAGAAACTGGAACATAAGTCTCCTCTAACAGAAATCCCTGGGCTTGGGATTTTTGTTAGAGGTGCTTATGTGGAAGTTTCTGCTTTGCGGAGCGGTCCTAATAAAGTGAGCGACGAGCAACGGTTTGGCACGGTTTCTAAGGCAGCTTGCCTTGAAATCCTAGGCTTGGATTTGAAGGCAAGCTGCCTTAGAAGTTAGTTCCAGTTGCATCGGAGCGGTCCTAATCTACGTAAAACAGAACAACAATCGGACCACTCAAGCTCCCCAACCAAAAAAATTCTAAGTAATTTTCCGTTTCTAAACCCGCCCCAATTCACTCTTCCTAATCCACCCAACCAATTTCAATTGGTCATCACGACCCAAATGCTTTAAACTAAAGAATGAGGTGAAAATAACAATGGCAAAGAAAAATATCAAAAAAGAAATTATGGTCGATATGAACCAATTTATCGTCACATATGCAGCAACGCTCTTAGATCCAAACAAGAACCTTTCTCAGTTAGTTTACGACACCGCAAAGGATGACTTAACCAAGATGGATGACTTATTCAAAGACAACGGCTTCGGTCGCAAGAATAAGTTCTATAACATTGGCGAAGGATTCCTCCGTGATTACTATAACTTAGATGAAACAGAAGCAAAAAAACAGGCCGACCAATTGGCCAAAGATGCCATGGATTACCTTGGCAAAAACGTGCAATTCTTTGAGACATGGAGAACGGATTAGCATGTTCTTTAAGCTGACTTGAAGAATTCGTTTCTGCGAGGTTACCAGCCAAGAAGAACAAATTTTAACGGCTCACCCGCACCTATCCCATATCATCAGAATTAATTCAGCTCACAAAAAGTGGTACTAGCGATTAAGAAAAGTCGCTGGTACCACTTTTTGATAACCCGTTCTTAGTGATCTCTCCCCCCCTCAAGCAAATTTTCTCTTTTTTCACAAGTTTTGTTTCATAATAGACCTAATTATTGAATACGTGAAAGGAGGGGCTCCTAATGAACAACACCCCGGCACCAAAATCTGAAACTCAAAAGAACGGCTGGTGGATTCTCGTTTCCATTGGGACGTTTGCGTTCATGTCCAACCTAGATTCCAGCATCGTCAACATTGCGATGCCACTCATGGCCAAACAGCTTAAAGTTCCCATGAACGAAATTGAATGGGTGGTTTCGTCATACCTAATCGTTCTAACAGCCCTGCTACTATTTTTTGGGAAACTTGGTGATATCTATGGGAAAGTCAAAGTCTTTCGAATTGGGACAATCGTCTTTTTACTTGGCTCTTTTCTATCTGGTCTCCAAATTAATTTCCCATTTCTACTCGTTGGCCGAGTAATCCAAGGAGTTGGGGCTGCGATGACCCTTTCCAATACTTATGGGATCACAACCTCAACCTTTGGCATTAAAGAGCGGGGCCGCGCAATGGGCTTTGTTGGCACCTTTGTTGCTTTGGGGGCCATTGCTGGTCCTGGACTCGGCGGCCTCATCCTCTCCCGGCTGTCATGGGGATACATTTTCTGGGTTAACCTACCATTTGGGATCTTTGCCATTATTTTGGGCGCAATCGTGATGCCTAAGAACTTTCAAACCACGCCTGGAAGTATTGACTGGCTAGGCTTTCTAAATTTTGCGGCATTAATTGTAAGCCTCTTTCTCGGTGTCTTTATCGGCCAAGAGGTTGGGTACGCGGCACCGATTCCGCTCGTTTTGTTCGCAATTGCGATTGTGACGTTTTATGGCTTCTATCGGACCGAAAAACACGCGAATAACCCGTTAATGCCACTGAGCCTATTCGCAATTAAACCATTCACTTATGGCTTGGGAGCGGCCGTCCTTATCTTCCTATCGAACTTCTTTACGGTAGTTATTATTCCGTTCTACCTTGAAGACGCTCGGCAACTCACAGCTGGGCAAGCTGGTTTACTGCTAATTATCTTCCCGGTGGTGATGGTTTTTGCCGGGCCGCTGGGTGGCTGGTTTGCCGATCACTTTTCACCCGCAAATGTTGCATCAATCGGCTTACTGATCGTGGCAATCGCCCAGACTCTGTACATCTTCTTGACGTTGACGAGCCCTATTTGGGTATACGTTGTCATTACCATTGTCATGGCGCTTGGAACCGGCTTGTTCCAGTCACCTAATAGCGATATTGTCATGTCGGTAGTCCCCAAAGAGTCTCTGGGAAGTGCCGGTAGTTTAAATGCGCTCGCCCGAAATATTGGGATGATTTCTGGAACTGCGCTATCCACAACTGCGCTCTTCGTTGGCATGAGTATAAAAGCTGGGTTCCACGTCACAAACTATCTCCCAAAACAGCCGGAAACGTTTATCTTCGGGATGCACGTTGCTTTCGCGATTTCACTCATTATCATTATCGGGGCGTTGCTACTATCGGTTTTACAAGGTAAGAATGTCAAACCCGGTGATATGAAATAAGAACACCTAATTTCATAATTAACCAGCATCCACCTAAAAGGGAAGTGCTCAGCAGTCACCGTTGGGCACTTCCCTTTTTTGACATCCTTTAATGAATACAAACGACCTCGACGCGCTTGGGTGACAATCGACAAGAATGCGTTGACCTTCTTTAAATTCGTTAATATCAATAGTTGTAGGCCGGACTTATTAAATAAGGCAATCAAAATACTTATTGACTCAGGCTACAGAATCATCAATCTTAATAATAATCTTTCCCTTCGCTCGGTGAGATTGAGAATACTTGAAAGCGGCTTGAATTTCGGCTAAAGAAAATGTCCGATCAATCACCGGCCGCAATTTGGTTTGTTCAATTAAGCTGGTCAACTCAGTCAATTGACGGCCGCTGGGCTTCATGAATAGAAAATGATACCTGGCTCCGGTTTGCTTTTCCAAGCGATGAATCTTCTGCGTTACTAATCTAAACAGCCACTGTTTCCATCGGGGCAGCCCGTATGCCTTGGCAAACCGGTCATCCGGCATCCCCGACAGCGACACAATTCTACCACCTGGTTTAACTATTTTGAACGCTTCGGCCACTGCTTCGCCACCCAAGGTATCAAATACGTCATCATAATCACGCAATACCTCGGCAAAGTTCTCTTGGTGATAGTCAATCACTTGATCAGCGCCCAGCTGGCGAACAAAGTCACTATTTTTAGCGCTTGTCGTTGTGGCGACAAATGCCCCTTTTAGCTTAGCAAGTTGAATTGCAAACGTACCAATACCACCCGATCCCGCTTGAATAAGCACTTTATTATTAGGCTTGATCTGCATGATATCAATCAAGGCTTGATAACTGGTCAAGCCCACCAAAGGGATGGCGGCCGCCTGCTCAAAGGTTAAATTAGTCGGCTTCAGTGCCACGGCATCTTCATCAACCGCAATGTATTCCGCGAACGTCCCAATCCGATCCTTAGGTACGCGACCATAGACCTGATCACCAATTTGAAATCCACTGACGCCAACACCAACCTTGGTAACAACGCCAGCAAAGTCGTTGCCAAGAATCAGTGGCATTTGGTAATGAAGCAACATGCGCAGTTGACCAGCCTGAGTTTTCAAATCGATCGGATTGACGCTGGCTGCCATAATTTTGACCAAAATATCTTGGTCACCTACTTGAGGGATTGCAACGTCAGTAATTTCAGGCATTAACTGACCATAGCGGTTAATAACGGCGGCTTTCATTTGTTGGGTCATCAGGTTAGATCTCCTTTTTACATAATTAGGTTAATTGATTGGTTTAAATTTTTAAACGATTCATGATCCGTATCATAATCACTTTAATGGCAGCCGTCAACCCATTTGTTTTGAGCCAATCGGTTGACAGTGGCTAACGTGAATGGTTTAATGGTTTAAAAATATAAACGAAAGTGACTGATTAAATTAATGGCTAATCTACAAGTTCTCCAAACTGAATTTGCCAATCTAAGTGACTTCTTAATTGCGTTAGGCGATGAAAAACGCCAAGCAATCATCATTGCATTGCTCGCAAATACGTGTGATGGGCTCCGGGTGACGGATCTAACTGAGGCAACCAATCTGTCACGGCCGGCAGTTTCACATCATCTCAAAATCTTGAAACAAGCCCATTTGATTTTTTCTAGGAGCGAGGGAACCAAGAACTATTACTATCTATCCCATAACATCCAGGAAATTGATGACCTCAAAACATTGTTAGACCATGTCACGGCAATTATTAATGCTAGCGGGAGAAAATGATGATGAACAAAGTTTTAGTGGTTCTTACTAATACGACCCGTTATAAGGGAACGGATGACGCGACCGGCTTATGGTTGGGAGAAGCCACGGAGTTTGTTACCGAAATGTCCGCGGCCGAGATTCAAGTTGACTACGTTAGCCCACAGGGTGGCTTCGTTCCACTTGATCCGCGTAGTATGAAATATACAGATCAAGCGATTATGGAAACCTACGAAACCCCCGACTTTCAATGGCGGGCGTTAAGTGACTCACTGACTCCTGACCAAGTAAATCCAGAAGATTACGTGGCCATTTATTATACGGGTGGGCATGGCGTGATGTGGGACTTTCCTGACAATCAAGCTCTCCAACAAATTGCGCTTGCGATTTATCAGCAGGGCGGCTTCATAACATCAGTCTGTCATGGCATCGCGGGCCTTTTAAACATCAGGGACGCAGAAGGTCACTATTTAATCGCTAATAAATCGGTCACCGGCTTTACAACCGCCGAAGAAGTCATCGCTGGCAAAAAATCAGTTGTCCCATTTCTCAACAAAGCCGCAGTTGAAAAGCGTGGTGGGCACTTCCGCCACAAACGGTTTTATCGCGAATACGCCATTCAAGATGATCATCTCATCACTGGTCAGAATCCTTTCTCAGCCAAAGCAGTAGGCAGAAAGCTAGTAAAAGCCCTTCATGCGACAGATTAATGGCACGAAAATAGGGAATCAGAAACGGGTACTCCCCCTTTCTGATTCCCTATTTAGTTGATCATGATCTAATCTTGGTAGCTTGCCCTTTATGCTTTCGGTATTCAATTCGGCCAAGCTTGATAATCTCCGTGACGACTAGCACGATAAACCCAGCAATGGTTGGCACAACCCAGCCATAGAAGAAGTTCACGTTGCCAGTGTGGAAGACATCCTGCATAAATGGAATGTAAATCATCGCTGCCTGCAAGGCAAGCAAAATGCCAATGATGATAAACGCCATTTTGTTTTCAAAGAAGTGTTTGGAAATAATTGGGTAAGAATTTCGGATATTAAACAGGTAGAAAATCTTACCAAAGATGATAATGTTAACGGCCATGGTGCTGCCGAGAACCACATTTAGAACCCCACCGTCAACGAACCGGTCAAAGGTAAAGATGCCCAGCCCGGCAATTAGCACCGACACATAGACAATTTCAAAGACGTCCATCTTGCCGAGGATGCCCCTCTTAACATCCCGGGGTCCCCGAATCATAATCGATTCTTCAGCTGGCTCAAAGATAAACGCGAACTGAATTGTCAACGCTGACACCGTGTTAATCCAAAGTAATTGAGTTGGGTAAAGTGGCAATTCCTGGCCGATAACCATACTGATTAACACAACCAGGCCTTCCGCGAAACTCGTTGGTAACAGGAACCGAATCGTCTTTTGAATATTATCAAAGACGTGCCGCCCTTCAGCTACGGCGTCCACGATGGTTGTAAAACTATCATTAACCAACACCATGTCGGCAGCTTCCTTAGCAACGGCGGTTCCCTTTATTCCCATCGCAATCCCAATATTCGCTTGTTTCAACGCAGCGGCATCGTTCACCCCATCACCAGTCATCGCCACGATCTTGGCATTGGCTTGTTGGGCCTTCACGATCCGCAGTTTATTAGCCGGTGTGGTTCGGGCAAAAACGTTATAGCGACCAATCTTTTTAATGAGTTCATCGTCAGACATATCGTCAATTTCTGGTCCGGTAATTGCGTGAATACTCTCATCAAGGTCAAGTTTCTTCGCAATGGCAGTCGCCGTATCCGGGTGATCACCCGTGATCATATTAACCTTAACGCCAGCTCGTCGCAGACTTTGGATAGCTGGAATGACTTCCTCTCGTGGCGGGTCAATGATCCCTACCAGGCCACTCAATTCAATCCCCTGTGCAATTTTATCTTGATCAATCTCATCTCGACCTGCTGGCACGTTCTTAGAGCCAAGGGCGACCACTCGCAAACCTTGTTCGGTTAATTTAGCGACCCGTTGATACCAGGTCTCACTATCAAAGTTCGGATCACTTGCTTTGGCCATATCAAAAATGGTTCCCGGCGCACCCTTGACCATCAATTCATTATGGTCAGCTTCCTTAATCAACCGGGCACTATAACGATAAGCCGAATCAAATGGGAGTGTATCTAGTTCATCCACCTCCGGCTCACGGCCAATCAGCTTGTGAAATAGCGTTGTTAGCGCCCCGTCAGTTGGTTCACCGTTTAATTGCCACTGACCGTCAGTCTGAACCAGTTCCGCATCAGTCGTCGTCCCAGCAATATCAACCAGCTTGCGAAAATCTTGGTCAGCTTGCCAGTCGGCTTTTTGACCATCTAACAAGACATCACCAGAAACCCCTTTATCGTTGTCCACAAAGCCGATCCCTGTAACCTGATAATGATGATTATCGGTAATGACATCGGTAACGGTCATCTCGTTTTTAGTCAACGTGCCAGTCTTATCAGTATTGACAATATCAACGGCACCGAGGGTTTCAACCGCCGGCAGCGTCTTAACAATCGCGCCACGCTTCGTCATCACCTGAACTCCGCGGGCTAAAACAACCGATGTTGACGCTGGCAACCCTTCTGGAATGGAACCAACCACCATCGTAATGATGGCAATGGTCAAGACGGGCAAGCTATAAATCTTGGTATAAAGTCCCAAGAAAAATAGAATAAACGCGATTGCCACAATGAGCAACGACAAATTAACACCCAGCCGGTTTAAGTTCTTCATTAATGGGGTTACTTGGACCTTCACATCAGAGACGCTTCGCTGGATTTGTCCAATTTCAGTGTCTTCAGCCGTTGCCGTCACAATTCCAACCCCAGAGCCTTGGGTAACCGCGGTTGAAGCAAACGCCATGTTTGACCGTTCAGCTAATGGGATCGAATCAGCAGCAAGTGGATCTTCCGTCTTTTCAACTGAGTTACTTTCGCCGGTTAAGGTGGATTCTTGAATCCGCATGTTATCAGCAGAAATCAAACGCATATCAGCCGGAACCGCATCCCCAGCTTCCAAATTAACTAAGTCCCCAACTACTAATTCCCGGGCCGGTACTTCGATCTTATGACCGTCACGAATCACATAGTTTTGACTCACCAACAGTTCCTTGATCTTATTCAACGCATTATCAGCTTGCATTTCTTGAAAAAAACCAATGAACGCATTCGCAATAATCACAATGCCAATAACCGCTGAATCGGAGTAATGGTGCATGAACAGCGTAATTGCAGCCGCCGCAATCAAGATATAAATGATGCTGTTGTTAAATTGCAGCAGGAACTGCACCAGCTTGCTTTTCTTCTTGGCGGTTAATTCGTTGTAACCTTCTTCGCCAAGCCGCTTGCTAGCTTCCTGTTCGCTAATGCCATCTTCAGCATCGGTACGGTAGGTTGCTGCTAGTTCTTCTGTCGTTAACTGCCATAACTTCTGATCGGGAGGAACCTCGTTCGTATTGTCTGTCATTAAATGGATCACCTTTCCTTTTTCAAAATAAGTTTATTGTTAATCATATTATAATATAACCACCAGCTGAAATGATAGCTAAAAGTCTTTGAAATCAAATGGATCACAAACTTTAGAGCAAGGCAGATATTTCACGGTCACCGGAAGCTTGCGCCGTCTGTTTTGGAAATAATTCCGGCTTAACCCTTCACGACGGTCCACTCATTAATCGACTTCCCAGCCGCGTCCTTCAACACCAGCCAACTGTTGGTCCCGCCAAAATACAGGAAGAGGCCAACCTCATTGACACTTTTTAATACAATATCTTTAGTCGTTACAGAATTCTCAACGGCATCGGTGTGCTCTGATCGTAGTTGTTCGGCGAACCTGGCGGAAAATCCGAGTGACCCGTCTTTATTCAACTCTGGCTGAGGCTTCATTACTGCGCCCGCTTTAATCAACATTTCGTTGCGCTTCTGCCAATAAACGGTCGCGTGACTGCCGTCATGATCAACCTTAAAAGCAATCTGGCTCACTGCTTTTGTCCACCGGTGGCGCGGCTTACCCTTGAATTTCTTCTTAGGCGTTCCGAAGAGATCAAAGCCGAGACCGCCTAAAATTGCCATAATTAACTCTCTGAAATCCTGGACAACCTTTAACTGACTGCCAGGAATTTTAACATCGCTTCCTTGCTTGAGATTGAGACCGTTTTCGCTGGCAGCTTCAGCAAAACTTCTGAACAGGTAATCACTCTCCAAATCCCAGGCAGGCATTATCAAAATTGTTCGTTGGACCTTGGTTGGCGGCGTTTGAATGCCAGCTAATTTGCCGTCATTTAGATATAAGGCAATTCCATTTGTTGGGATGGACTGGTTTTTGCCTTTAGTAATAATTAAGCTGCCTTTGTTGACAGGCAAGGTAATTTCTGTTTTAGTTTTGAGAATTTTGACTTTAAGATCCATGACAGTTGTTCCTCATTTCTAGTTAAGAATTTTAAGTTAAGGATAACTGACAAGAAGAAATAAAAAAAGCTTAAAATAGCAAAAAGCAGTGAAAGAATGGAATTAAGCCACTCTGCCACTGCCATGTAATTTATAATCGTTAACCACCTAATTTGGGCTAATTTTGCAACTCAAATATTTGGATCTAAACCCATTTGCTAGGCATTACCCTCGTTGTTTCAGTTGGACTTTTGCGAGGTCATCTCCTTGACGAACAATGGTTTCGTTCGTGTAATGAACCTTATCAATTTGCTTACCCTGTGTTAAAAAGACAATGACGGTATCTTTAAATCCAGATTGTTGGATCTTATCCCGATCAAATGTCAAAGATAGCCCCCTTCTTAAACGATTGTCCGGATTCGGCGGTTGCCGTGCCCGCCATACTTACTGCAACGGCAATCCAACCAACGACTCCGTTGGAATTGTGCTGGACATTTTATCAAACATCGGTGGTAAGGAATTCGGTAATCATGATCAAAATATTAATTTTCGATTCTATTACCTATGACTTAACTTTTAATAAGATTTTTTGAAAACCTGCTACACCCTCTTAGGACTTTAAAAGATATAAGTTATCATACGTTGACTTGATCAAAACTATTTTTTAATCGGCAAGATAATTTTGGCTCATTTTTTGAATTTCAACTTTAAGCTCTGAAACCAACGATTGTGGAGAAAGTACCTTGGCCTTACTCCCCAACTTCAAGATGTCTTGTCTTAAAGAAAATAGCTGAACCTTTGGTAATGAACAGGTCAACAATTGAGATCCAGGTTGATATGGTTGTTGGTGACTATTAATCAACCAATAATTTGTAATTGTTCGGATAGCCTCATCGTCAACTACTAGCTTCACTTCTATCCTTTGTTTATCTTTGAGCGTTGCAATCCATTCATCAATCGTTAGTAAATTTGAAGCAATCGGATTTTTGAGTTCACCTAGTTTTAGGATGCGATCAATTCGATAGATTCGATAATCCTGCTTCCCTGGGACAAACGCTACCAAATACCAAAAACCGTTCATGGAATAAAGACCAATCGGCTGACAATGAACGCTTGCATTGGCGCCAGTCTTCATATACGTCATCCTAATTGCTTTTCGGTCTAGTGCCGCTTTCAAGCACTTTCTTAAAAACTGATTATTAACATTTCTCGGCGGGACCACGTAAGTTATCGTTTGCTCTAATCCCTTCACCTTCTGCAGGACGCTTGAAGTCATTTGCTTTTTAAGCTTATCTTCAAGTTCCCAAAGTTCAGCATCATAGGGAATTGTTTGTAACTTTTTTAACATTGTTAACGCAAAGAAGATCGATAATATCTCACCTTCAGACAAAGTAACCGGGGGTAAAATCGGATTTTTCAACATTTTATATCCGCCACCATTCCCCCTAATGGAGTACAACGGCACACCCAAAGTCGCTAAGTAATCTAAATCTCGCGTTACCGTTCTTTTCGAAACGCTAAATTTTTCCGCTAATTCCCGGGTCGTAAAGAATCGCTTATCAGAAATATATAGCCAAATCTGCAAAATTCGATCAATTTGATTCATGACAATTGCCCCTTCACAGTAGATTGTTTATCAAATAAGACGTTCTTTGTCCTGTTTAAATGATACCATCTTATTCATCACTTATGGAATAAATTAGGAGGTTATGATTGTGACAAAGTATTGGATTGGTGTGGTCCCAAAAGAATACGTGAACATTGCGGTTGAAGGAAACTTTTGTCAGGTCTGCAATGGCAAGAAACAATTTATCGATAAGCTGGCACCTGGTGATCACTTGATTTACTATTCTCCAAAATTAACTATTACAACGAAGGAAAAATATCAGAAGTTTATTGCCGCCGGGACAGTCGTCTCAGCCGATTCCTTCCAGGTTGAAATGTTACCGGGATTCACGCCCTATCGTAAACGGATGACCTTTGAAACAATCAAGCGAGAGGTCCCACTGGCTGAAATTCGGGACGAAAATGCTTGGAAAAGCGTTCGCGCTAACTTACGGTTTGGTTTAATGCAAGTTAGTGAATCGTTATTTGTAACCATCTACGACAAAATGATGACGCCCGGTGAAAATCACTTCAATAAATAAGTAGAAAGTGAGGATGGATTGAATGTCCCAACCAAAATCGATCATCTTAAAAAATATTCAGGTTAATAATATCAGCGGACTTTCGTTAAAGGTGCCACTAAACCAGTTTGTTGGAATCTGTGGCGTTTCTGGTTCCGGAAAGAGCTCCCTTGCAATGGACGTCCTGTATGCCGAAGGATCAAGACGTTATTTAGCATCACTATCTGCATTTTCAAGGGTTAGGATGAAACAATCGGGCATTCCGAATGTCGAATCGATCGACTACCTGCCAAGCGCAATTGCACTTAGACAACGTCCCGAGATCCCTAATCGGAGAAGCACAGTTGGCACCATCAGCGAAGCCCTCAACGTGTTACGTCTGACATTTTCCAGATTAGGAACCCACATTTGTCCAAATGGTCATGCGGTCAGCCCAAATATCAGCATTCTCCAGGACGGTCAGCTCACCTGTCCCATCTGTAACACAACATTTTTAGTTAAGAGTGCCGAGGATTTTTCATTCAATTCGAATGGTAAGTGTCAACAATGTGGTGGCGTGGGCGAGTTGGTTGACATCGACAAAGCAAAGGTGGTTGAAGACCCCAGCCTGTCGATCCGTGAAGGGGCCATTGCAAGCTGGAAGCTGCCCGGAACATTTTTCTTACCATTTGCTGCTCAGGCTTTAGGCGTTGACATTGATATCCCGTTTGAATCCCTGCCCGCCGACCAAAAAGAGCTTGTTTTATCCGGGGAAAAACAACAAGTTAAGGCCAAAGTGGAAAGCCGCAGCAAAAAGAGCGCCGTGTTAGATGTCACGTATACAAACGCCAGCCAGACCTTGTTAGAAATCTACAAAAAAACAACTAGTACGGCCACCCGCAAAAAATTAACTCCATTTCTAACCACCATCATCTGTCCAACATGTCACGGGACAAGACTTGATCCAAGTGTCCTCAAGGTCAAGCTTGACAATTTAAACATTGCCGAGGCCGCAAATCTTCAATTAGATGACTTCTTAAGCTACACGTCAAAATTTGTCAAGAATTCCCCGACAAGCCTGGTACCAGTTGCCAAAAAGCTGCGGGATGAAATTATTCAGCGGGTGCAGCCACTCATTGATTTAGGGCTTAATTATTTAACCCTAGATCGGGCCGGCAAGACCTTATCAACTGGGGAACTTCAACGACTTCAGCTAACTAAGGTTCTCAGAAATAAGACAACTGGCGTGCTCTACGTGCTTGATGAGCCTTCAATTGGGCTTCATCCGGAAAATATTGCCGGGTTAATTAAAATTTTTCAGAATTTAGTCGCTCAGGGCAACTCCTTGGTTGTAGTCGACCATAATTTGAACGTTCTTAAACACGCTGACTATCTGATTGAAATGGGTCCAGCCGCTGGAAAAAACGGTGGTCTGGTAATTGCCAAAGGAACTTTAAATCAAATTCTCGCATCCGCCGACTCGCAAATAGCGCCATTTTTCAAAAAGCAACGCACTATTAGAGCTCAGCGTTCCACCTCTAACCATCAGAAAATAGTGATCAATCTTAATCAGATTAACAATATTAAGGACGCAAAAGCGGAGATCCCTTTGAACAGTTTGGTTTCCGTTGTGGGGGTCTCTGGATCTGGAAAAACTTCCTTAATTTTAGATGGTTTAGTCCCAGGCTTGAGGCACTTACAAGATAAAAAAGAGCTTCCACAATTTGTACAAAAATTAGACGCTCCAAAAATGAAACGAATCATTTCGGTTGATGCGTCACCCATTGGCAAGAATAATCGGTCAAGTGTTGGTACCTATACTCAAATATTTGATCAAATCCGTCATCTTTTCTCTGAAACGGCACTTTCTAAACGGATGCACTTTACGGCAAGTCGATTTTCCTACAATACAAAAGAAGGCGTTTGTCCCACCTGCAAGGGACTTGGTAGGGTATCTCTAGATGTTCAATTTCTGCCTAACATTGATCTGGTATGCCCAACCTGTCATGGAAAACGGTATAATGACGAAACGCTCACTGTTCAATGGAAAAATCATAGCATTTCTGACTTCCTAAACATGCCAATCGAACAAGCAATCAACTATTTTGATGAAGAACTGGAAATTAAAGAAAAGATGGCCCAACTCATTCATTTGGGGTTAGGGTACCTAAAATTGGGTGAAGAAACGCTAGCCCTATCCGGGGGAGAAGCCCAAAGATTGAAGCTGGTATCCGAGTTTACTCGAAATCAAAATAAAACTTTGTTTATCTTTGATGAGCCAAGCACCGGTCTTCATCCACTGGATATTCAGGCACTACTCCACATCTTTGATGCGCTATTGGAAAACGGTGCCAGTATTATTTATTTGGAACACGATTTGGACATGATCGCGAATTCTGATTATATCATCGAAATGGGGCCTAGCTCGGGCTCACAAGGTGGCAAAATCGTTTGGCAAGGAGATCGAACATCATTTCTATCATCTGCCAATACTAAAACAAGCAAGTATCTCAAAAACTACTCTTAAAAGTTACTTGAAGCGTTTTTTCCTGCAACGTCACGAAATCTAGATTAAAATTGATTCACCAATTAATCCCTAAAAGATGATAGTAATCCATCTAAGTAGCTACTTTCTATATGTATTTCAACCCTATTTATTGAAGACAATTCCGTCAAATTCTTATGATTAGTTTGTTATAAACAACAATTTTTGACGATAAGCAAGACAAAAGAGATGAATTTACGGATACATCCTGAAGAAACCTAAATTCATTTCTTTTAAAATATTCGGAGCTCAACAGGCCTAAATTATTTACGTAAACTATTCATTGACATTCTTGGTGTATAATAAAATCAAAATTAGTGGGTTTTTATTATAGCGAGTGATGAGCATGAATAAACGCCCCAAGAATTCTGGCACTAAAAGCAGCTTCATGTTTCCTTTGTTACTCCCCAAGTTAAGGGGTTATGAATCTAAGCTCAATAATTCGAACACCGTCAGCTATTCTTTGAATGTTATTTTCTTTCTGCTCGTGATTGCTGCGGTAATCGTTGGATTATACGCAATGATCAGGTACAAGTAACCTTGTCAAATTTTTAATTCTCAACTTTAGGAAGTGATCCAATGTCATATGAAATTGGCGCCTTTTCAGAACTAGTTAGTCTTTCCATTGATACGCTTCGGTATTATGAAAAGCTGGGACTAATTAAGCCGCAGCGTTCCACGAATAATCGCCGCGCGTATACGGATAACGATATCAAGTGGGTCCAGTTTATTAAGCGTCTAAAGAAAACTGGTATGCCAATCAAAAGCATCAAATTATATGCAAAATTACGTTATCAGGGTAACGCGACAATTGATGAACGGTTGAAACTCTTAGACAATCAAATGCACCGTTTGAAAACTGATCAAAATGAAATTCAAGCTCATATTGCCTTCCTAAATCAAAAAATGGCTACTTATCGCCAAATAAAGGCAGAAATTAGTAAAACTCAATAGTTGGGATTTAAGTCTCCACAGAAAAAAGTTCCTCGATTTAAAATTGAAGTGCA
>NZ_AZEB01000037.1 GCF_001434135.1 Lentilactobacillus kisonensis DSM 19906 = JCM 15041
TTACTTGTCTAACAATTGTAGGGCACTTCAGATGGGCTATATAAGGATATTTCTGCATTGTGTCCACACTTTTACACCTTTTAACGAAAATGTAAACAGTTATCCGGCTAATTTTACTTTTTCAATACACAAAAAATCCCACTCCATTATATGGAATGGGAAACAGTCTATGTAAATTCCCTTTGCCAGGGAATCCAGCAAGGACGGCGTACTTAAATTACGCTTAATATTTCTATCGCAACCCTGCTGTGGCCAGTACAGGATGACCCTGCCTGCACTTTTAGTATAAAGGAAGGCTAAGGTAAATTCAAGTATAGGTGGTTAGGAATTTGTCTTAGTTTTGGACTGTCGAAACGTCCCATAATCAAAATTAAAATTCTCTGCGCCAATTCTTCATATGTAGATTCTTTCAACGTATAAATACCATAAAATCAATATATTGCGTGCAAGCAAAAAAGGCCCACCCAGAACTTAATCTGAGTGGACCCTTATTACATACCTTATTTAATTTCTTTGATCAAGTCTACGTAATCCTTGTTAGCTGTTACATAGCCAACTTGTGTCTTGAGGGAGTAGATGTCACCATTTTTAACTGCGACTCCATAGAAACGACTACCCTTAGCGAAACGCACATATCGCTTGTTCTTATTTCCTTTGAGGGGCAACTTGTTGTATGCGTGTACCATATCAGCTTTTACCTCAAACAATCCCTTAGAAGCATAATATGACGGTTTGATTGGTGTGTCTGATTTACCGTTTGACTTTAATATACCTTTGAAATCATAACTGGCATCAAGCGACATTCCTTTAAACCGATCAGTGTATTGCCAAATATCCACATGATTAATTCCCGGCTGTGAAGTGCCGTAAGCCGCTACCCATAACTTAGCATACTTGTGCAGATTTGCTTGCTTAATCCGGCCTTCTTTAAACCATGAAGTGGAACCGTAAACCATTAAGTTGTGGTAGCCATTGGCATAGAGATAGCCTAGGAACTTATTGATGCCGGCAGTACATTTCTGCGGTAAATCTGGGGCTTCCACATCAAGTGCCAGCCAAGTGGTTTTATCTAATCCCATTTTCTTAACTTTATCTAGGAAATAGGCAGCCTCATTTGAAGCACCATGCCAAAAATGATAGGCAGCTACCACGCCAAACACTTTATAAGCATTAGCAATTTGGTTAGCGGCTTTAGGTGAAGTATAATAGGATCCTTCCGTTAACTTAACAATTGCACCAGAAACACCGTAAGATTTTAATCTGTTAAAAAAAGTAAGGGAATCAGATTGAAAAGATGAGGTATCAACAATAATTGAATATGCCATTATTTCTCAACCTCACCTTCAAGTTGCTTAATGTCGTCCACACCGTCACTTTCTACAGTATCGGTACTATCTGATTTCGAAGTATCTACTTTGGCATTCGTGTTATCGGTTGTTGATTGAGCATCGACTTCAGGCTTCTCTTCAACAACGTCAGAACTAGGAGTAGTAGCAACAGGGGCAATATCTTTGCCTGAACGCTTGTACTCTTGATAAATGCCTTCAATGAATCCTTTAATCAAGTCTGACTTAGCCCACGTGTAACCACGATCACTAGCAAAAGTTAATGCTCCGTTAAGCACAGCATCAAAACGGCCTTGCTTACTTAACGCTGCTACCTGGGCATTTAGGGCAACTAGTCCTTCAATCGCGGTTAAAAGCGATTTCTCTTGGGCGGTCTTAGCGTGTGCTTGAGCAAGTGGCAAAGCGGCTTTCCAAACGGCTAGAATAAAAGCAATTCCTGCAGCCAAAACGCCAGTTGATTGTAAATAGTTAAAAGTCTTAGTTAAAATTGCGAACATTATTTGGCCACCTCCTGGGTATCATTTTTTGCAAAACCATTACCAGAATCTGTTGAAGCTACTGGTAAGGTTGGTTCACTAGATAATTCATCTGTTTTGAGTAATGCTTGAACATCCGCTTTAAATGGTGTCGGAACTTCATCAATCGTCCGGCCACCATCGGCAACATTTGCAGCAAACAAAATTGATACTGTACAATACTTTTTATCTAACATTTTTAAATTCCTCCTAATGAATAAAGTGCATTAATTGTTGTAGAATCAAATAAATTACGGAACTGGACCCGATCGCAATGGTAACCACCTTCCACAAGTTCTGACGATTGATAACTTCCATCTCATTTTTATGATTTTCACTTTTCTCGTCTCCACGGATGACGGCTTCCAAGATACGGTTGTTTTGTTCCCGCAAATATTTGTTGCTTTCATCGACACTTTTTAGCGTGTCGGTCATTTTATTGTTAAGATCAGTAATCCGACGTTCGTGATCCGATAATTCTTTGCCATGTTTCAATAACATTTGATGATCCTGATCGCTTAATGGCATGGCCTCACTTCCCTTCTATTTTGGGATAAAAGAAAAGCCATCTATTTTCATAGACGGCTAATTTGCATATATTGTTATGCTAATAATGTTAACTGATTTGTGTACCCGCTTCTAAAGTATTATCCAACTTAAAGATGTGTTCCACATCAATAATGACCACTGCTGCACGTGGAAAACGGTCAAAAATTTTCGGGGGTAAATACTTTTTAGATACGGAATCATTTTCATAAATCCGAGCTGTTCCTTCAAATCGAAAGCCCTTCTGAGCCTCTCTATCAGCCACTGCTACTGCCGCATAGTTGTTTTGCTGCAAGTTGTGATAGGCATGTCGAAAGGTATGCTCAAAATACAAAAGATGTGAATCGTCCAGTACATGTAACGATCCTTTAGGACCAACTTTAGGCACTCCATTCTCATCCGCAGTTGCTAGAAATGGTAATTGTTTTCCAACCATTTCTTTCATCTCTTCAGATAAAATAGGCATTATATAAGTCTCCTTTCCCATATAAGAATTATTGCGTACTCCCAGTGTATTTGCGAAGTGTAAACTGTGTCAAGCATTTAACCTAATACTCGTTTACAGTAGGAATTGCTTCTGAAACTTATCTGATTCAGAACTGTTTTCAGGCAAAACAAAAGCACCTATCCGTAGATAGATGCATTTTCATATACTTTTAGGGGATATATGAAAAAGTATGAATATATCTAGAGGTATATATTCTGGGGGAATATACACTTGAGGGGTATGAATAACAACAGTGAATGCGCTGTTATCCACGGAAAAATTATATCATATTTTGCCAAAATTGAATACCCGATCATCGGTATCAAGTGTTACATAGTAAGTCATAAAAATATCCTTCTTTCCATTTAATTTACTAGGCTTGTATACGTTGCCAAGCACATGCAAGGATATGCACTTGTATCCATATCAGAAGTTGTATAGAAGTCACCTTCTCCATAAAAGCTTAAAATGTTGTTTTTGCAAACTATGTTGCTTGCGATATTTACGCCATAGTACGCCGCACAAGCGCTGCTAAGTTTAAGACCGTTAAAAATAGATGACAGATCTGCAGTGGTGGTGACTATTTTACCTTGTTCATTGGCCAACCCTTGCCAAAAAAATACTAAATTTGAATTGTCAATTAGCTTATAAACAAAAGTGGAATTTGAGTTGATATGTGATCTGTCTAATTGACGCCAAGCCGAGTCTTCAACGCTTTTCAAATCGTCGCTAGTAGCGACTGAAACACCTCCAGACTGCAAGCCTGCTGTAAAGTTTGCTAATTTATCAGTTGTAACCACATTACTTGTTGCGGTATTAACAGCAGTTGTAACATCTGATTTGGTTGCCACATCAATCCCAGACTTTTGAAGTTTTCCTGTAAAGTTGGCATCTTGACCTGTGCGTGCTAGGTCAGATGGTAAACTGCTTGCGAGAAGCAACGGATTATTGTTAACCGTTGGAACGGTGTCAAAATTGTTAGCACCAGATAGGTGGGCAACTTTACTGTCATCAGCATTAAGAACCCACCCAGTATCATCAGTTGCCCTTATTCTTCTGTGCGCAAAAATTCCATCCCATGTAACCCCATATGCATACCACCAACTATCTCCTTCGCAAATGACGACAGCATCAACGATTTGTGCGTAGCTAGGTCCGTTGTTATCACGGATATATACTATACCACCTTTATCATACTTACTTCTCAGTAATGTGGCAAAATCTGCAGTTGGAGTAGTTGAATCTATTCTGTAATCTCCAGGATTAAACATTGCCTGCTTTTGCCAATTTGATGTATCGGTACTGTGAACAACTTTGCTATCATCAGCAGGTGTGTAACCAATTTTATCTTGCTTGGCGTTAACTTCTTCAATTCCCGCTACATCGCTAGCAGGTTTACGCATATCTGAAACATTTACTTTTTTATCCAGTTGCTGATTAACGTCGACCGTCTTGGCATAAGCATTCCCTGCACTGTCTGTAGGATCTGTTTTAAATTTCTTTTGGCCGTCAATTGTTTCATCACCAGTCGTATGAACAACTGTATCGTTGGTAGCAAACGAATCATCAATCATATTAAATTGAATTTGACTTGCATTTGAAAACCCAATGTTGAATTTATACGTATATGATACCGGAGTCCTACCAGAAAAAGCTGGTATTGTATCTGGACTATTTGTTGATGTGATAACTGCAATTAATTGTGATTGCCCATTTTGAGAATCAGATCCCCAAATTCCAAATACCCATGCCTTGTAATCGGCGCTTATGGATGAGTTATCAACGACTGTTGAAATAATCAAGGTATTACTATTTTTAGAGAATCCGTTTGCACTAACAGTTTGTACTACCTTTGGAACAGATGTCATTGTTGAGATGTCTGTTGTCGATGGTAATTGAGTATCACTTATTTCTATCTTATCAACGCTTAGTGATGACTTGTTCGCTAATATTTGAGCAATAAGGTTATTTCCGTTAGCAGTTACTTTTGCCAAGTCATATGCCATGTTAATTGCCTCCTTTTACATTAACTTCTTTAACCATGATGGACTGAGTCCCAACACCTATATATTCAATTAGCTTAGAATCGTTCATAAACGCAATTGTATTAATCGTAACTCCGTTTAGAGTAGCTGATGATAGACGATCCATGAGGATTATCAGTGATTGGCTTGATGATATTAAACTAGTTGGAAGGTTATCAATGTCAACAACCTGTGGGTTCCCAACCATTTTGGTACCATCCCAATGATAATCAGTATGAACTTTTACTCCTGAATTTATTGTTGATATTTGTAAAGCATTGCATATGATATTGATAATGTCGTTAATGGTTCCACCGGAATGTGATGCCAAAATCTTTGTTTTGAGGATAAACCGATAAGTATCATCATTGGCTCCATATCTGGGTTGATGGATATCATCACCAATCTCATCAAGCTGTTCGCCAACCGCTTCATCAATTATCCACGAACTTTGAATCATTTCTGCTCCATTATCAAGCCAGAGCTGAAAGTCAGATAATACACGAATAACCGTATTAATGTTGCTACCAGTTCCAACAGCCAGCCCCCGATCAAACATTCTAAATATTTGTGGATATATTTCATCATAACTAGTTTGATACATAGTCAACCTCCACATTATCATCATCAATCATTGGGATTTCAAAAGCAGTCAAAATGATATTGTCGGTGCTTAATTTGCTCTTATCTGTTCCAATTGTAATGTCTGCGTAGTTGACGCCGTCAATTGCATAGACATTAGAGAAGAATTGATTAGTAACAACTGTATCTCCCATCTTAAGGCTTTCAATATAGCCTTCAATTGCGGCTTTAATGTCATCAGTTCCCTCAGATTGATCAAAGCTATCACTAACTTTAATAGACGCTTTGACATAAATTGGTGTTTCCTGTGGCCTATCAAAGAAGACTGTTTGAGTTGAACCAGAATCATCTATGACCGTCTTACTTAGAGATCCATAAAGCGCAATTCCACCGCCTCCAACTCGGAAAATTGTGTTGGCCACATCCTGATCGGTCCCACCTTGTACGTAATAATGAACTGTTTTTGGCGGGTTCCCATACGAATCATTATCACTAATTGATGCATTGTAGACACTTTTTACCGCAGTGACTCCCTGAGTGTTCATTAATGCAGTGTATACACCATTAATTGTCCCAGATTCATTGGAATTTGATGCTAGTAGCAATCGGTTTCTAAAATCAAGATCTGTTTCCATATCTTGACCACCCTCGGCTGCCTGTGAATTGGTTACATTATCAATTTCTTCAACAGGCGATTGTTGGTTAACAATTGTACCTGCATCAACATTGTATTGTGATCCTAACTCGCTTGAAACAACAATTGTTGATCCGACTCCGTTTATATCAAGTTGACAATCATCGACGGTGTAAAATTCATTTCCCTTGTCATCCATAAATACAGTACCGGTCGGAATTACATAACCCGCAGTACCAGTAAATGATAAGGTCACGCTTGCTGCTTCAGCTTGCTTTCGCATTAACCCGTAATTGCCACCAACCCGATCAAGGTTTACACCCGTAGATTGCTGAATGTAGCCAGAGTCATGAACATTTTCACCGTTTTGATCAACATTGACGGCTATTTTGGCCAAAACTCGGGCGAGCGTTCCCCAAAATGACCTGGGCGATACATTGGTATCTTCTCCGTTTTCTCTTCGAATAAATCCTTGAACGGTATCTAAAGCATCATCATAATTCAGCGGCGTATAACCATTTTCATCAATCATTGACGACACCCGCCTCCCATACAACTTCTTTCAATTGATTCTTAACTTCAATCGTAATGTGAACTTTGAGCACTCTTGCTTCCCGTTCGAAATCTACATCGTGAATCTCATCAATTCGCGGGTCTTCAAGAAGCGTTTCTCTAATCGCCGCAGTCACAAACTGATCGTGAACATTGCTTCCAATTACAGCTCCCCAGTCAAGGCCTTCATTGGTATCAAGAACCCAACCACCTTTGCGGGTATTCAGGGCGATCATACATGATTGTGCGATTTCATCAAGACCGTCAACCATTGCCACGCTGCCTTTATCATCTTGCTCAAAATCGCCTTGATCATTTATATAGACATCCGTTGCCATTTAATTCACCTACTTCATATCAATCTTGCCGACGATAACGCCATCGTTAGCATCATGCATCCGTTTGCTATCAATCTTGTAGACACTATCGCCCTTGGCGTTAGAGGTATCTCGGTCTTCAAACACAACCACCACAACATCCCCCACTTGATAGTTGATTATCATTTCTGCATAGAATGGATCAAAACTATGTGAGTCGCCAATGTCGTCGTGGTATTTGATCTTAATCGGGATAAATGATGCTTGCAGGCTCAGAAGCTGTGGCCGCTTGGTTCCATCCGAAAACAAGGCCAACGGCTGAACATCGTACGTTTTATCGGCATTCACCTTAACAATTTTGCAGCGAATGGCACCATGAATATCACTCATCACATCGTCCCGAAACATATCAAAAAATTCATTAATGTAGTCACGACTTTTAATCATTTGGCACGCCTCTTTTTCTGCTTTTCCTTAAGCTTTTTTCGATTAGCAGCGTCCAACTTCGCTTTGGTCTTTTTATCTTTGGTTTCAGCTTTTTTGACCGAAGCTGAATTCTTCTTTTTGTATTTAGAGTAGTCAACCAAATCAAGTGTTGATGTTCCTGAATCATCAGTAATAGACGTTGTGCCGCTATTAATTAGTACCCAGCCACTCAAAGTTGTACTTTCAATATGAAAGATATATCCAACCGTAAAATACGGCCTAAAAAGAGCTACAACTTGATAGTGTTGTAGCCCATCATCCGAATCGTCTTGAGGTTCCGGCTCCCCAAGCATTCCGGTATCATAGTTCAAATAGAAGTTCGATTTTTTGTTCTTGGAATAATCCGCAATCTCCAATCGACCATTAGGATAAGCTATCGGTGTCTTACACTGCGAAGCAATACTCTTAATGGCACTCATCGGTTTTGCTTTAGCCGTGTAGCCCTTGGTAAACTTCTTATCGTATACGAGTTTTAGCTTGTATATTTTTATCCCGGCCTCCTTGGCAATCTTTTTGATGATTGAAGAACCCTTGGTATTTTTTGCAAAAGATAAGGGTTTGTACTTAGTCTTTTTAGTTACCTTAGCTTTAGCAGTATGGTTAGCTTTTTGCTTAACATATTCTTGTCGTTTCTTTTTGGCAAAAGCATTTTTCTTGGTAATGATTGTATGCCCATAAGCTCGAAGCTGTTTGCTTGTGGCACCCGGATGGTTATCAATCCACTTACGGCGCTGTGCATTCATCTTGCTATTGTAAGCAGTGATTGTTTGGTCAAGCGTTTTTTGCGCAGAAATTGACCTTGAAGTAGTCGCCTTTTTCTTAACTTCAGGAAGTTTGTCATAATCACTGCCATCAACGATAGTGATTGTTGTGGTTTTTCCTGATGAATCGATTGTCGATGGCGTTGGTGTTGCCAATTTGCCTTCCATGATGATGCCGACGTTATTCGATGAGCCATCTTCACCATACCAGCCGCCATAAACCCGAGCGTTAGAACCCTTCGTCAAATAATTAATATCTTCAGCCGGCAAGTTCATCATCGAAACTTGCGTCGTCTCCTTGCTACCGGATGCATAGGACGCTTCAATATCCATTGAGATGTTATCAGGTACTTTGGCATAGCTCTTTAGTGTCAACTTGCCTTTTTTGCCATCAATCTCAAGCCTTCGATAAAGCCTAACGAGTTTCATTGCTCATCCCTCCAATCTTCCGGGAGCGCATACTCATTATCATCATCGGAAGGTTCATCTTCAATTAGTGAACTACCATTATCATCATCCAGCAGATCAGAATTATCAGTGTCATTCTCATCAACATCAGCAGTACTTGGATCTTCAATCGATGGATCAAGATCATCAAAATATAGAAAGACTGATATCTGAAAATTATCAATGCTGACGGTACTTTCTACTCCAGCTTCATCTAGAGGGACGATTCTCTCGCTGGGAAGATTAGCATCGTTGATATTCCATAGTGGGACACCATAAACAAGCTTTTCTCCGGTAATTAAGGGGTTGTCATCCGAGTCATATAAATTGAAATAGAAATTATCGTATCTCTCACGATAAAATAACTCAATCGTGAAATTTTCGGCTCCGATAGGCAAAACAACATAGTTAGGCATGTCACTCGTATCAACGATAAGTTTATCTCTTAGACTCATAGCTCATGCCTCCTCACTTAACTCTTATCTTTACGCCTACCGGAATTGACCTATCAGGATACTTATTCCATTTACGTAGTTGGGCCACACTAACGTTATATTTCAATGAAAACTTGTAGTACGTGTCACCAGGCTTAGTCGTAACTGTTTTAACGGCACTCTTACTATTCTTTTGCTTGTGACCACTGCCTGACGTCTTTTTAGCTTTGCCTTTATTTTTCGATGAATTGGCTTTCTTTTTGACATTTGAATCAGCCCAATCCACCTTCTGTAAAGTAATGGTTAGCGGAACTTGGTTAGTCAAATAGGTATCGTGCGGCTTGTCAATTCCCGAGATGATCGCGTGTGGGAAAGACGTTTGCCCGATCAGTGATACTTCGGCTGTATTTTCAGCCCATTTTCTGATCCGTTCGAACTTTTTAACCAATGTTGGAACTGAACCATCTTCACCAATTAAGGCGCCCCCAACAGAAATACTTTCGGTGCCCGCCTGAGTGACCGTATTAATCGGTGTGTGCTTGATGACTGCCGTTTCATTAACGTTAACTGTTTCCGAAAAGTCTTCACTATCAGGCCAGAGAATCGCATAGCTTTCCTTGCTGCCAGGGTTCACAGGCGTTATCCACGTCACATCTTTACCACCTGTTTCAGCCATCACTGCGGCGCCAATTGCTTTCTTCAGGATTGCCCGTTGTGTGGCTTTTTGAGCGGATAATGATTTTCTTTGGGCTTTTGAAAGCTTTGATTTAGCTGTCGACTGTTTTTTCTTAAGTGTAGTTAATGCAGACTTTTGCTCTTTATAAACTTTCTTCAAGTTATCAAGTTGCTTTTTCAAAGATTGCTTTTTAGTCCTTGTTGCCTTGGCATATTGCTTAGTAACAATGGCTATCTTTTTCTTGGTGCTTGCAACCAACTTCTTTTGTTTTTTAACATCTTTAGTCGCATTTTTATAAATTCGCGTATCTTTGACAATCGTTTTACTAGTTGATTGATATTTTTGAAAATCAGACTTAGCAGAATTGAATGCCGTTTTAGCATCGGCTAAGGCTTTCTTTAAATTATTCAATGCTTTTAAACGCTCACTAACCGTTGAATCAGCCGTCAGTGTAGGAATTGAAAATAGATAGTTAATCGAGTTCGATCCATTATCATTATTATTAAACGTCACTAAAACAGCAGATCCAGTTGAATAGATTCCTTCTGGCTCATTATAGGAATACTTCATACCATAGCTACTCGTTAGATAGCTTTTGACAAATTCCTTAGTATTTGTATTAGCATTAAAACATCCAACAGTCGCTGGATCACTATTGGAATTATATGCGCCACTTTGCCAGAAAACATATGGCCAACTCAGTGATTGAGATTGCCATGTTTGCTGTCCAATACTAAATCCCATTGCTGACAGACTAACTGTCTTTTTAGGATTGCTTAAATTTCCCGGGTCACAAACGCAATAACTTTCCGCCGTAGTGTAGCCAACGAGGTTATTACTGGTATCATAATTAACTCGTAAAAGATCAGGTGAATTGTAGAGCGACGTTAATGAACTTGCGTCAATCGAAGCCCCAGGCTGATAAGCGAACTTACTTATTTGGTAACCATTATGCCTGACAGAAGCCCAGATATTCCCTGAGCCATCAATTCCGAACGAGGATCCGTGGCCCCCATTTTTAACCGTCATTTTAGAAACATACTTCATCGAACTATCCATCTGCTGATAGATTGTATCTTCTCCGGAACTATAGGAAATTAAATAGCCACCACCATACGGGATGCAATACTGGGAACCGACATATGGCGAATCGCCAACTACATATTGTGCCATGAGTTGATGAGCCGACTCATTTATATCGAGTCCGGCGCCATTAGCTTGATCGTTGAGGCTATCTAGATAGTCGGCATTTGCCTGATCATACGCTGCTTTGACATTATTTAAAACGGAAAGCGTTGAATTATAGGCATTTTTAGCTATATCTGCCGTGGCTGCCATTAAATAAACCCTCCTTCTCTTTTAGCCATTAAGTTGCCAAAGATTGCCTGAACCTGTTCGTTGACCTGCTTGGAAATATCATTGGCAACTTTAGTTCCAGCATTTTTATCATTAGCGTTAACCGTAATGTTCATGTTTAAGTTAACAGTAACTTTGTCGCCCATATTAGCGGTAGGCTTATGCTTACCTGGCAAATTTTTAAGCGGATTATACTTTCGAAGATTTTCCAGCAGTGCCTTATGCATTTTCTTCTGAGATTCATTACTAAATACGGAATTAGAAATCTTGCTCCGAGCATCAATCGCTGAGCCAATCAGGTTATCCGCGTTACGTTTCTTCGGATTGATGGCAACTTCTGGATCCTTTTCACCATAAATATTCAACTTATTCTTAGCTGACCAACCACCGTTGTTGTGAAGTAAAATAGCAACTTTCCTAGCATCGGCAACGTGTTCTGCTGTGTGTCCGCCACGTTCCCAATCATTCGAAAACCTCGTTGCCAGGCTTGAAACGGATCCTTTTCCACGCAAAACGCTCTTTAGAAGGGTACTGTTTGCACCATCTCCATGAAGGGCAAAATCAATTTGTGTACCGGCATTCTTCCATGAAGTTCCATGCCTCTTAGCATAGTTCTGTAATCCTGAAAATCTTCCTTTATACCACTGACCAAGGCCAGATGCCCCGATACTGTTTTGAATCCCAGGATTTAATCCGGATTCCAGCAACCAATTACCAATTACGGCTTCGATACCAGATTTGGTTGCAGAAGGGTAAGCTTTTTTGATGGCATCGAACACAGTCTTTGCTCGTGAAGCAGTACCCCCACTTAGTCCAAGGGATCCAATCGAACTGGCACTCTTCCGGAGATGCTTTTTGACCCATTTTAGTTGTGGCGATATTTCTTTAGCAACTAACTTTGATAAGGCTGATGAAGCCTTGCGACTTGCTTTGGAAGATTTCTTAGCCTTGGTCGATTTCATCTTAGTAACATCAAACCAACCACTGGTTGAATCAGGGTTATTGGCAAATGGATTATGCTTTGATACCCCAATATGCACATGAGTTCCTGATGGACCCAATGCTGCAATCCTTTGACCAGCTCTAACATCATCACCAACACTGGCAAAAGTATGGGCTCCAGAATTATTCTTACCGTTAAATTCTTGGTAAATAACATAATATCCATCCGCGGATTTGGTAACCATATTTTGGCCAATTCCTTTTGGTCCACCCCAGTTAGCAGGAGCACCACCAGAACGAATTACCTTACCAGGATGAACCGCATGAACAATATGGGCACCAGAGAAATCATTGCCATCATGAATCGGTAGCCCACCAGAAACAGCACCACGATAGCCAAATCCAGAAGTAACATGGAACCCAGCACCGGGAGCATGCAGCCAAGTACCGCTGCCATATGCACCACCACTTCCACTGCGTGCATTATCCATCTGTCGCCAAACCTCAGTTGACCACGGATTGCCATACTTCGTAGTGGATCGCTTGCTTAAACCTTTAATGGCATTCCCCAGAGTTGTATTAGACTTGGAAATGTTAGATGAAAACTCATTTGCAAAGGCTTTGTTTGGATGGGCATTATTTTTGCTAATAATTCTGTTGAGTTCAGTGTGTGAGACACCTGAACCTTTAGCAAAGTGCTGAATGCCCATTGAACGTCCCAATTCTTGGGTTTGTGATCCGTTAAGAACTCGGTCACGTTTTTTTAGGGGAATCATCCTGTCATTTCCGTGCGGAATTAATAGGGAATTATTACGAATAATAGATTCTTGACGTGGACCAGACTTAGCATCATTCACGATCGCCAACTGATCATTAGAAAGCTCTCCGTTTGAACCCTTAGCGTAGTGAATGGCATTGATAACGGAACTATTACCACCAAACTGTCCAAGGACTTTATCAATTCCTTTAATACCACCATTTAACTGGTGAACAGTATTGGACATTGCTGAATGCGCGTAGTTATCCATCTTACCCAGTGCGTGACCAAAGCCTGTAGCGGTTGCCTTACCAGTTGCTACAACCCCTGACCGCATTTGATTGACTTGCTTTTGAACACCTTTTTGCATGCTGTCATAGGTCGAGATAGCCTGATTCTTAGACTTGGTCGTGTAGTGTTTAGTATCGCTATTGATGTTTCGCCACTTAGAAGTATTGCCCTTATCAAATTGTACAAGTTGCTTGTAGGAACCCTTTTTCAATTGATCATAATCTGTAACAGTTTTCTTTTGCGTACTGTGCGTGATCTTTGAAGTTGCCTTATGGATATTAGACCATTTAGATTTACTACTCTTACTAAATTTGTCTAACTGCTTACTTGATCCATTTGATAAATCTTTGTAATCTTTTACAGTCTTCTTGCTTAACTTTTCTACGGATTTCAAAGAATTACTTGAACCAAGCTTAGTATTCCCAACAGCATAACCAGGTAATACACGGCCGTATGAACCGCTAAGGACTTTTTTAGTGTCTCTATGGTTAAGAATTCGTTCACCATGCTTAACATGCGTAATTTCAGGACCATTAGCACCCAACAAACGCGCTTTACGACCGTTTACTGTATATGCTAGTTCTGTGCCACCTTCGCCAACAAGGGCCGCATGTGAGTGCATTTCTGCACCGCTAGTTCCTAATGCATGAGAAGCAAATGGACTTTTAGGTAATTTATTCACCTTATATGCTTTAAAGGTCTTATTATTTGACGAAGATGCAGGTAAAGCACCACCGTGACGATTATTAGCAGCCATATTTTTCGTGAAGTCACTTGATTTGAACTTAGGATTACTGGTAGATAGCCCTATCTTAAGGTTCTGAGTAATTAGAGCTGGAATGCTTTTACCAACATTCTTAGCAGCTACGGAAAATGCATTGGCTGCCTCACCGGCTTCTTTCTTAGCTTGCTTGACAACCTCTTTTCGCTGTTTTTCTGCATATTTAACTGAACTTTTATATTGCTCGTATGCTTTAGAAACAGACTGGCTTCGCTGTTTCTCCGCCTGTTGAATAATTCCTCGACGTTGAGACGCTGATAACTTAGGCAATGTCTTAGCTAAATGAACATTTGTTTCATAGCGTTTGTTTGCGGACTTCTTTTCAGCACTATATGTTTTCTTGGCACTAGAAATCGTTTGCTGCTCATTCTTTTTACTACTTGTCAGAATTTTTGCATATCCGTGAACCGTTAAGTGTGTAGTTGAGCTCATTAGATTTCTCATAATGAGTTTCTGCTTATTTGCACCAACATCGGTAAGAGAAAGAATTCTTGCATTGACCTTTTGAATGAGTTTTGCGCGTTTTGCTCCGCTTAGATTGTCGTCAGTACTTATTTTCCTCAAATGAGATTTCAAATAGTTTAGTCTACTATCAATACTACTTTTCTCAGAACTCGTAGCTTTTTCAGCCGCTGACGAGCTCAACAATCCTTGCTTTCTTAACGATGAATATCCTTTTTCGCTCGATGCTAGTTGCTTATCTGCTTGCTTGTCTGCTAATTTATATAACTTTCCATATATTGCAGATACCTTGGTCGAGGTTTTGCCAGCTGATTGAGCCCAAGCAATGTTACCTTGACGTTCAAGGCTAACCGCCTGCTTTACATACGAACGATTAGCTTTATTTAGGCTTGCGTATGTCCAAGAACCAAGAGCATTACTTACACTAGTAGCCTTATAGGCACTACCACGGCCAGAATTCCCTACATTTCCTGCCCTGTCCTTATCACTACGAGCATTCATAGCCTGTCGGTAACCAACCCCATTAGCCGCTTGTGCCTCGGGTCCTTGAAGGCCAGCACCAGTTTCCCCAGGAATAGATTCCTTTCTATTGCTTCCGTCAATGTTGCCGCCTCTGGCAAGATTTTTAATATATTTGCTTCCAGCAATATATTTAGCAACAGAACCACCAACAGACGATCCAATCATGGCAACCAATGGATTACCACCACTTAGTGCAAGACCCAGGCCAGCACCGACAGCATTACCGCCGGCTTGCCACATTTGACTACCGCCTTGTTTACTGTCAATACCATGCTTAAATGCACTAACGGCATGACCACCAATTTGAAGGCCAATGGTGGCATATGACATTCCCTTTAGGAGTTTGTCACTGCTTAACGCAGTTGCTGCATTACCTAAACGGGATGGTGCAAAGTGAGTTAATCCGGTTCGAGTAGCTGATACTTTTTCTTCACGACTAATTCGCGATCCTACCAGCGGTGAATCCCCGGCGACATCTTCAGCAGTTGAAAGCACCCTGGATGCGGTGGAAACCTTGCGACCTTTACCAAATAGAAGGCTGCTTGATAACCCTAAAAGGCCCTTGCCAACCTTAATACCGCCCCAAACACTCGCAAATGCTGTAGCATATCCAGCTGCTTTCTTAATTGGTGAAGGAAGGCCAATTAAAACTTTAAGAAATTTGTTAGCAACTCCCAATGCTTTGGTGAATAGTGGAAGAACCGTTTTAGTGAATCCCATGCCCATAATATTGATGTATTGTTTAAACACATCAATTTGGTTTTTCCAAGATGCCATATTTTTCTTAGCAAGATTGGCAATATAGCCATTCTTACCGTATTTTTGAGCACGACTAACTTGTCCAGTTAATGATCTTAATTGTTTAGTATTATTGGCCAGGATTAAGCCTGATTCTTGCCCAGTTGTCCCAAAGAACATGTGAAAAACGTTAAATTTTTGAGCAGAGCTCATGCCTGCCGTAGCTTTCTTCAAGACATCCATATTATCAGCAAGACTTTTGACTTGCCCGTTGGCCTTTTGAAAATCTGATGGCTTAAGCCCCAGGGCTGACATAACTTTTCCTTGTTGAGACTTAGCAGCCATATTAGGTGCGGCAAACGAATTCATAACCTTACGTAAACCAGTACCAGCAATGGAACCATCTTGTCCGTTATTTGAAAGAACACCGACGCCGGCGACGGTTCTGGCAAGCCCTTGATTAGAGCTATGGGCAGTTGCACCAACATATCTCAGCGAGTTTCCCATACCTTCGAAGTTTGTGGCAGTTAGATCTGATCCATATGCCATTTCGTTCAGAACTTTCTTGGTGTAGGCAGCCATCTTCTTCCTTGAATTACCAGCTTTAGTTTTATAGCCAAACTGTTCAAGCGTAGGAGCACCATAATTAACAACCGCATTATACGGATCTCCTGAAGCTCTGGCAGCCTGTAGGAAGTATTTGTGTGATGCTAATTCCTGACTACCGTTATATCCACGTCGGACAAGTTCTTCACCACCTCTTGCCATCGCTGTTGGTGAAACACCATACTGTAGTGCAAAACGGTTGTTTTCTTTCTGCATTGCTGCAGTTTCACGTTTTGATTGAGAAGTCGATTCTCCACCAGTTTTTAACAAGTTTTTGATAGTAATATACTTATTCTGCAAATTTGTAGCTTCATTGGCTGATTTAAGGAATGCGGCGCCAACCATTCCTGCTCCCATAGCAATTTGAGAACTAATATTCACAAAGTCATTGCCGGCATCGTACAGGTTTCTAAACGACTTTGTCGTTTTGCGACCACTTCTGCTTAGATTATCAAATGAGGTCTTACCTTTGGTGCCGAATCGTTGCACACGAGTGCTAGTACTATCAACATCATTTTTAGTTTGTTTAAGGTTGGTTCTAAGCCTAAAGGTTTTTTCTTTAGGTAACCGATTGATTGCGTTTATTGATTCTTTTGAAATGCCAGAAAAGCCCCTGCTAATTTGCTTCGCGTATTCACGTGAGCTATTAGCAAGGGTTTTATAATGTTGATTAATTTTATCGGCGTCCATACTCAATCTATCCGACAATTTACTTGATTTAGAGATTAAGCTGTCGTACCTATTTGAAAATTTATTTAATCCTTGAATCGACATTCGATTTCCTAAGTGAGACATTTGATTATTGGCCTCACGACTGGTTCTAATTAATCGATTCATTTTCTCGTTGGCACGGTCGATTTCATCAACATTTTCTGACACAACTCGGAATCCAACTTTGGCACTTCTTGCGTACCCCATGTTAGAATCCTCCTCGCATTTGTGACTGTACTTCCATGCGCTTAGAAATCGCCCAATTGAAGACAGACAGTTCATCAGCATTCATATACTTAATTGGCCGAGGCAGTCCGCTTTCTAACCCATTATAGATATAAGCAGTCCAGCCAATTGATTGAGACGTTGATTTATTAATTAATGCCTCAAGATCCGTTTTACGAATAAAGTGATTAGTTAAGTTCTTGCACAAGAAACCGGTCAGCTTCTGAGCAAACCTTCATAACGCCAGAATGGTTTTCCCAGAATTTCCAACTCATTTTCTCCGGCTTGCCACCAACAATCGGCGTACCGATAAGCGGGTTAAGGCCCAAATCGTCATTACCATTGATAAAGGCATCCCAGTAGGCATGACGACTAACATCTGCCAAATCAGTAAACTTAACGGCATTCTCTACGCCTGGAAAATTGAAGGGATATTTAATGTTTTGCTTGGTCTTTTTGTCCCACAGGGTTACAGAGCCAACAATCATGCCATTTCGTTCAGTTCTAACCAATTTTGGTTCTTTAATAGGTTCTTCAACTTCTTTTTTTACAGTTTGTTTAGTCTCGGTTTCTTCAGTCATCTTAAAAAGTCTCCTTCGTTATTTATCTCTCTTTATGCAGTAGTGACAGGATCCACTTGTAATACCGACGCCTTGAGTACGACACTGACGCTTGGATATTCAGCGTTAAGAGTTGTATCAGTAGGACGGGTAATTCGTGCACTATCTGTATGGAAGTGAGCAAAGCTTGATGTTACTGATACAGGGACGCCAGTCAAATTGTTGGCCAAGTCAATGAGGTGAGCATAATTGGCAGCATTAGGATCAATACTAAACGTAAACGTACCAGAATGATCATGGTTAATGGCTGATTTACCATTACCATTATTATCAACCGAATCAGTAACGTTATCGTTGTTCCAAGCAACAGCTACTTTATCGCCAGTGCCAAAATCCGTAAATGGCAAGCTGTCGATTTGAACGGATACTTCCCAAGGGTCAAATGTATGTTGAGTAAGTTTCATTTTCTACGTCCTCCTATAAATCGATTTCGCCAGAGATATACGCATCGTCAATCGCATCGGCTGGATGGTACTTCCAGGACAACCCGCGGTAAATTCTTTGAGAAACATCTACGTCCTTCATGTCCTCACGAGGTAACGCGGTGACCAAATAGTCCGGTTTACCATTTGCTTTTTCGCCAACGCCACCATTCCGATAGAGTTGATCAAAGACGCTCTCAACGCCCGACTTAAGCAAGTTAATTCCAGTAATGTCGTACGAAATCTTGGGATTCTTAACCATAATTTTGGTAAGTTCCTTGTTACTGTGCTTAATGACAAAATCCCGTCCAAGAAGCATATCGATATAGTCGCCACTTAACGTCTTGCCATCACGCACAATTGGCATTCCTTGAGCATAGTAGTAAGTGTTGATGTTACTTTCTGTATAAGGTGTCAGTTGATCCTGCTGAAACGACAATTGATCTTGTGGCAGAACGCTGCTATTCAAACCAGATGTATTGGCCAGATCAAAGCTGCCAATAGGTAACGCACTTACGCCACCGACAGAACCAGATGAAAGAACGTTGGCATGTGTATTATCAGTGTTGGTTTTAAATGCTGCTGTATTTTCGTTTGAAGCATATGGGGCAGTATCAGAAATATTATCGACATCAACAAGTAGGATGCCGGTGTTTTGAGCCTCAATATAATTTGAAAGAGCTGGAATTTTATCTTTATTAATTCCCACTGGAATTAGATATTCATCCCCGGAGTTATAGAACTTTTTAACCGCGGAAATTAAATTATTTGAATCAGGCATAATTTGTTCCTCCTTAAAAAAAGAGCCCCAACGGGTTTACCGCGGAGTTCAGTAATTTATATTTTGTTAAGCGGCGGTAACAGTGACAGCCGTTGTAGCAATCTTTGAACCGTCAGCATACGATGTTGATGTTATCTGGACAGTTTTGCCCGGATCAGTAGCTTTGACACCATGAACAGTTCCATCAGCATCAACAGTTGCCAAGGTTGGATCAGCTGATTTATAAATAACGCCTTTGTTAGTAGCGTTATCTGGAGCAATTACTGCATTGATCTTAGCGGTCTTACCAACTTGAACCGTCAAGCTCTTGTCGGCAGTAATGCCGGTTACATTAACTGTTGGTTTTTGTACGTTCAAAGTAACCGTTGCTTTCTTGGATGCATCATCGACAGATGTAGCAGTAATCGTGACCGAACCCGCTTTAATACCTTTTGTGCTACCAGAATCAGCATCAATAATCGCAATTGTCGCATCGCTAGTTGAATATTTAAGTGCCTTATTAGTCGCATTATCCGGACTAACAGTTGCAACAAGATCTTTGGTTTCACCAACATCGATGTTAGATGAGTCCTCACCAAACTTAACTCCAGTAACGGCAATTTTTGGCGGGTTAGCAGTTGTTACTTTTCCTAAATCTGTCCCAGCCTTTGTTGGGTCCTGGCCAGCATATGTCGCGACAAAATCATAATCCGTTACTGGCTTAAGATTATCGAATGTCACACCACCCGTTTCGCCATCGACTAACTTTTTAGTTAGATCATCCTTTGAGTAACCGTCAAATTTTTGGTCAGCCATTAGTTAGTAACCTTCTTTCATTTCAAATCGTAATGTACTGAATTGCTTGTCA
>NZ_AZEB01000038.1 GCF_001434135.1 Lentilactobacillus kisonensis DSM 19906 = JCM 15041
TTACTTAAGAGATTTTAGACAGCTTCTTAATGTACTTCTATAATTTCGATAAATTACAGCCAAAGATCGAAGCGGATCTGATGGCTAGGAGATTGAAATAGAGCGCGTAGACCACGGGTTGACGCGTTTGAATAAGGACTCCTCAATTAAAATCCTGGTTTTGGATTTTGGTTGAGGAGTCCTTATTCAGTTAGCGTCAGTTGGTCGGAGCGTGTTTTCTACTATGTAGGGAAATAAGAATTCACTTCAAAGTATGCTTAATTTTGTCAAAGCACGCTCTTCACAGCACTCCGCGTGATAAGCCACATTACCATTTGATTAGATGAGGGAGCTTATCCATTTTCGGCTAACTATTCCTTTGGCCTTGATCACAAGCATAATAACGCTACAACGTAAGATTGATGTGGTAGCGTTATTGTGAGATAATTGATTTTGAGGAAGTGATCATATGGACATCAAATTAAAAGAAGTTATTCAACAACATGCTAAAAAGACTCTCACCACAACAGAGCTAGCGCGCCGGGCTAACCTTTCCAGAAGTACCGTAACCGACGCACTTAAACGCCCGATCAACAAAACTTCATTTGGAGTAGTCACTCAATTATTGCTTGCTAGTAATATTCCACTAGAAAGTGTTGTGTCCCATCCGGAGTTAACCGCTGCTCAGGAGGAAGTCCGCTTCCTTAATCAATGTTCTTTAAAAGGTTTAACCATCATGGGGATTAAATTTAGTACACCGGACCATTTTTGGAAAACCAGAGATAGTATCATCACGAGTATCTATGAAGGTGACCAGCCAACCAAAGCGGACGTTAATGATGCTTATCAGCAACTCGAAAAACACGTTCCAACCGCCACAATGATTGATCGCTTGGTGCATGAATACGGTGGTCACCAGTGAACCCCAAAGACGATGCTTTATTGCCCAATGGAACTTTCAAAAACAAGGTTCATATTACGGATCAAAAAGCCCTCCAGGCATTGGAATATCGCATTACTAAGCTTAAATATCGAACCCTTCCCAACTACTCAATCACCAATATTGACGTTCTCAAAAAGATTCACGCTTGGTTATTTTCGGATTTGTATCCCTGGGCTGGTCAATATCGAACAGTTAACTTAAGCAAAGGCTCTACGAATTTCATGCCTTATCAATTGTTTCATGAAGCAATTCCGTACTTAAATCAACAGATTGACAATCTTAATACGACCAATTATCCAAGTAAAACCCTATTTGCGACCGATTTGGGACAACTGCTGACTGACATCAATCATTTCCATCCATTTCGTGAAGGCAACGGGCGCACACAGCGCTTATTTATTACGCGACTAGCTGATCAAAATGGCTTTGAAATGCATTTAGCCCGAAATTCACCCACTTACGATCTTTATATGCAAGCATCAATTAGAGATAGTGCCGATTTAATGACCAAAGCAGTTCTTAAGTCACTAAAAATTACCCGAGCTTAATGACATGAATGGTTTTGTGGCCGTCAAGTCCTATAAGAAAGGAACCCACCTGAGTGTCAAAAAGTTGGTCAAGCACAATTTAACCACCCGCTATCAGCTCAGCAACGGGACCTATGTCACCGCGAACAAAAAGTTGGTAATTCAGGGAAATTATTAAGACATTTATTGATTAACCTGCAAATCCAATCACACTTATAGGTAAATCAAAATCACCCCTCTAAAATTAACTTTTAGAAGGGTGATTTTTAGGTTGCTGGAAGTTTTTACCTTACTTATGCAGCTGGGCTTTCACATCTTCAATTGACAAGTGATTCATCAGACGCTGAACTTCAGAGACCACATTTTCTCGCTGCATTTTCATGAAGTGGAGATTTTTCATTGCTAAATCAACGTACTGAGCAGTATCTTTAGCATCCATATTGGTCATCCCTTTTCGTTCCTTTTTATGTAGATTAGGAAGCGGAGACTTGCCTTTGAGCAACCTTTGACCCAAAACCAAAACTGGGCGTTTCGGTTCCTTGGCATCTTAGTGAAAACGTGCTGCACCAAGCAGAAAGCTGCACATAAGCACTTTGGAGAAAAATTCCAAACCCGGGAATTTCTCTCCAAGGAGACTTACACTCCGGTTTCTAAACGCCTGGATCCGCTCACTCTTCTTAGGACAGCTCCTCAAAGCAGGGATCTGCACATAAGCACCTAAACCAAAAATCCCAGGCCCGGGGATTTCTGGTTCAGGCAACTTATGCTCCGATCCCTAACCGCTTTGTTCCGCTCACTCTTCCTTAACCTTCAATTTATTCTCTTCCATAACTTTATTGGTGTAATAAGCCAAATCATCAATCGCTTGTTCATTCTGTTCACCCTTTTGAGTTGCGACATGTAGATTTTGCTGCGCAACCGCCCAATAAACTAAGTTGTCAGTTATTGGTAGGATATCGCGGATAATTTGAAACTGGAGATTATCCTTATTCGACGTTCTCATGTTTAAATAGTTATCCCAATCAGTGACCATGCGAACCCCTGAATGCTCTTCCTTAGAAAAGGCTTCAATAATCACAAAATGGGAATTTTTATTTGCCTCAGACAACTGCGCCTTTAACACCTTAATTTGATCCGGATCTAATTTGATTGCCACGTGATCACCCCCATCTTACGCATTTATGATGCCAACAGACCGATTAATTAATTGATTATCTTTAAAAGCCGCCAACACTAATCTAGCAACTGCTTCGTTTGAAACTTCACCATTAGGCATTGCTTCACCTTCATTAAACAATTGGTACTTTGAATTGGCTCGATCAATTAATTTTGGAACCCTAATAATAGAATACGGAATTTCCGACTCATCAACAATTTTTATTGCATATCTTTGCTGTTTTATAAACTCTGTTAAATTTTTGACGTTCTCATAACTTGGCTGAACGGGTAATTCATCATCAACCCCAGCATATGAAAGCATCACAAAATGACTGATCGGCGGCTGCACGTCATCAATACCATCAAATAACGCTTCAAAATCCAAGTCAACATCGTTAGGACCCAGTGCGGTAAGAATCCAATCAACCCCCTGCAAATAGGTCGCGTAGCTTGCAGCATCTTGGAGATCACCACTATATTCTTGGTAATCAATCTCTGATTCTCCCACAAGCAACTTTTTAAGCGCCGGGACCACTGAATGATGTTCATTTAGAATCAACAATTTTTTCAAGGCTTAACTTCCTAACCTAAATGGTTTGTTATTCATTTTATATACCCCATGGTTAATATGTACCATATATAGGTCAAGAAATCAAAGGGAATTGAGTCATCCAACCATTAGTAATTAAGGATTAGCTTCAAGTTTCCCTCGTTAAAGTTACCTTAACTCGTCGCCCTTAATCTCTTCCACCGGGTTCACGTTAAATTTTGGCTTAATTTGTAATTCCTTAATCCGTTTTTCACCCCACTCATACATTTGATTGAGGATTGGCATCAATGAACGGCCACGGTCCGTAATTCGATAGGTTACTTTTACTCGGGAGTCGGTAATGACTTCTCGCGAGATCAAGCCATCTTCGACCATTTCCCGAAGCTGATTAGTCAATACCTTATGGGTAACCCTTGGGAGCAGCCGCATCAATTCATTAAATCGATACGGGCCATCCGTTCCTAAATGGAATAACACCACAATTTTCCATTTGCCGCTAAACATTGAGAGCGTCAATTCCTTCGAGCAACTATAATCACCGTTTTCTAGGCGATCCTTAACGTCTTTTCTGATGATGTCGGTCATTTTTTTACTCCTTAATTATTTAGAATGGATTTGTGAAATGATGGGAGGTCTATTTTTGCTTGAATGGGACTACTTCTCAAATCAGGGATCTGCTCATAAGCCTTCGCCACAAAAAATTTAAAACTGAGATTTTTATTTTCTTGGCATCATAGTAAAAACGTGCTACACCAAGCAGAAAGCTGCACCTAAGCCACTCCATTCAAAAATCCAAACCCAGGATTTCTGAATGGAGTGGCTTAGGCTCCGCTTTCTAACCGCTTGGTTCCGCACTCTAACCGCTTTGCTCCGCTCACTTCTTCCAGGACAGCTCCTCAAAGCAGAAGCTTGCACATAAGCTACCCCACTCAAAAATCCCAGACCCGGGGATTTTTGAGTGGGGCAACTTATGCTCCACCTTCTAACCGCTTTGCTCCACTCACTTTTCTTTAAGCGCACCTACAAGTGCGTTATTGTATCAAATTAATGCCAAGTATAAAATAGATACCATGCTTTAACAAGAAAGGAAGAGAATCTATGAGTAAAATTGCTGTAATCGTAACAAATGACGTTGAGGATATCGAATATACTTCTCCCGTTGACGCCTTGAAGGCTGCCGGTCATGATGTTACCGTGATTGAAAATAAAGCCGGTAACGAAATTAAAGGGAAACATGGCACCAGCATTACTGCTGACAAGTCAATCGCTGACGTGACTCCCGATGACTTTGACGGCTTACTAATTCCTGGAGGCTTTTCACCCGACCAGCTTAGAGCCGACGATCGGTTTGTGAATTTCGTTAAGACATTCTTATTAGCTGACAAGCCGACCTTCGCAATCTGTCATGGACCACAACTATTCATCCAAACTGGTCTAGTAAGCGGTCGTACAATGACTTCTTATCTAACTGTCCAACCTGATCTGTACTATGCAGGTGCCCGCGTTAAGGATCAGTCAGTTGTTGTCGATAACAACTTGGTCACTAGCCGCACCCCCGACGACTTGGATGATTTCAACGCTGCGATGCTAACTGTTTTGAAAAACAATTAAATAGTTTCCCTATTTTATGGAAACAATTACGATGATTGTTCCTAATTAATTCGCATATTGAGCATGTTCATACTATAATGATAGTGTGAACATGCTCTTTTTTATTAATATCCGAACGATAGGAGTGCTATTATTTATGTTAAATTCAATTGCCCACTTTTTTGATTTCGAGGGAAGAAAAACCAACTTCCGTACCGAAACGATTGCTGGGATCACCACCTTTGTTTCAATGGTTTATATTTTATTTGTTAATCCAAATGTTTTAGGTGTTAGTGGTATGGACAAAGGAGCCGTTTTCACCGCAACTGCCCTTGCCTCTGCGTTCGGCTGCTTTTTAATGGGCTTTCTCGCGAACTATCCAATTGCCATTTCCGCTAGTTTAGGGATTAACGCCTTCTTTGCCTATTCCGTTGTGATTGGGATGAAGGTTTCATGGCAAACCGCGTTGGCAGGCGTCTTTGTGGCTTCCATCATTTTCATGATCTTAACCGCCTTAAAGCTGCGGGAAAAAATCATCGATTCAATTCCAGCGGATCTCAAAGCCGCAATTGGTGGCGGGATTGGGTTATTTATCGCCTTCATTGGGATGAACGACGGCGGTTTAATTGAAGCTAATAAAGATACCTTGGTCAGCCTGGGCTCATTTCAAGTCGGGACAACCTGGTTAACCATCTTTGGGTTGATCGTCACCGTTATCTTAATGAGCATGAAAGTTCCTGGTGCCATTTTTATTGGAATGGTGTTAAACGCCATCTTGGGGATGACAACTGGCTTAATTCCCTTGCCTCATCAATGGGTCGCCGCAATGCCAAGCTTGGCACCAACATTTGGCGTTGCCCTCACCCACATTGGTGATATCAATTCGCTCCAATTAGTTGTCGTTGTTCTAACCTTCCTGTTAGTAACCTTCTTTGATACGGCTGGAACTTTAGTTGGCTTGGCAGAGCAGGCTGGCTTTATTAAAAACAACAAGATTCCCCGCATTGGTCGGGCATTGATTGCCGATTCCTCAACCATGCTAGCGGGATCTTTGCTGGGTACATCTCCAATGGGTGCCTTCGTTGAATCATCAGCCGGGATCGCGGTTGGTGGTCGAACTGGTTTCACCGCCATTGTGGTGGGCATCCTATTTATCTTAGGGACTTTCTTCTCACCACTATTAACCGTCATTACCAGTCAAGTAACGGCACCAGCACTAATTATTGTCGGTGTTTTGATGGCGCAGTCATTGAAAAACGTTCACTGGGAACAGTTCGAAATTGCGGCACCAGCCTTCATTACGCTGGTTGGTATGCCATTCACTTACAGTATCGCTGACGGAATCGCCCTTGGCTTTATCACCTATCCAATTACGATGATCGCTGCCAAAAGGGGTAAGGAAGTTAGTGCCATGATGTATGGGTTGGCCGTTGTCTTCGTCTTCTTCCTTTGGATATTGAATCGATAGCATTGATCTACAAGACAGTCGTGCAACATGTCAGCACTGTTTAGAAAAGTCTCAAGCCTATTTAATGGTTGTTCTCTGCTTGGAAAAGCGGTAGAGTTAAAGGGTTGTCTTGACAACTGAATAATTTACAAGGAAGGAATTTATAATGAATTCTAAGACTAATGTTCTCGGCATCGACAGTGTGCTTGATCTAACCAAGGCTGCCGTTGTTGCTGCACTCTACATCGTTTTGACGATGGTCTTTGCAGCCGTAAGTTACGGGCCCGTTCAATTCCGCTTTTCAGAAGGATTGAATAACCTGGTTGTATTTAACAAACGCTATATCGTTGCAATCACGTTAGCGTGCTTTATTACCAATATCATGTCACCCAACGGCGCTATTGACATGGTTGTTGGGACGTTTGAAACCCTGATCAACTTAGTGACGATCTATTTAGTTACCAAGCATATGAAGTCACTAGTTGCGAAATTAGTTGCCTCCGTTCTGATCGGGACATTCTACATGTTTATTATTGGATTTGAAATTGCCATTATCGGCCACGCAGCATTCTGGCCAACGTTCTGGGGAACTTACCTCACCGCTGGAATTGGGGAATTTGTTACCATGACAATTGGTGCCGTGGTTGTTTACCTAATCAATATGAGATATGATTTAGCAAAATAAGCATAGCGGCATAATCCTAATCGAGGATGCCAGGTTTGCTTAATTGAAAAGACACCGCCAATCAGATTCTTTCGATTGGTGGTGTCTTTTTATCTACCAAATTTTTCAATCCATTTAGTTGTTTCCGCTTCCAAACCCACTATACTGAAGATGTGAGTGAAAATAATCACAATAATTTTTGAGGAGGTTATTTTATGACAGAATTATTTGCTAGTCCAAGTACTTATATTCAAGGTCCTGGTGAGCTATTTAACAGTTCAACTTACATCGAGAAGTATGGCAAAAAGGTTTTGTTGCTATCGGATTCAACCGTTCTGAAAATTGTTGGTAATGATTTTAACGACTACTTAACTAAAGCAGGCTTCGATGTCAACTTGGTAACATTCAAGGGTGAAGCTTCTGAGACAGAAATTGACCGAGTTACGAAGATTGGCAAGGACAGCGGCGATCAAATTATCATCGGCCTTGGTGGCGGTAAGACAGCCGATTCAGCTAAAGCCATTGCCGATAACCTAGGGATTGCGGTGATGATTGCCCCAACCATCGCCTCCACTGATGCCCCTTGCTCACGGCTTTCAGTTATTTACACCGATGCCGATCAGTTTGATCACTATCGTTTCTACAAGAAGAATCCTGAAATCGTCTTATTAGACACCAAGGTCATTTCAGGGGCTCCTGTTCACTTACTGATCTCTGGTATGGCGGATGCATTGGCAACCAATGTCGAAGCAACTGATGTTCGAACCGCTAACGCCGATAACATGTTAGGCGCAAAGCAAACCATTGTAGCCGGCTCAATCGGGCAAGCCTGCGAGGACACCCTATTCGAATATGGGCCGCTAGCCATTTCAGCCAACAAACAGCACGTTGCTACCCCCGCATTAGATAAAGTGGTTGAAGCCAACACATTACTGAGTGGTTTAGGATTCGAAAGTGGGGGCTTAGCTGCTGCTCATGCCATTCATAACGGCTTTACCGCCCTTTCTGGTGACATCCATCACCTGACTCACGGTGAGAAGGTTGCTTACGGTACTTTAGTTGAACTGATTCTCGATGGCAGCGATCAGAAACGCTTCGAGAAATTCTTAAACTTCGATCTGAAGCTCGGTCTGCCAACCACCTTAGCAGATCTGCACCTCGGTGACGCTTCCGATGATGACTTGATGAAAGTTGCTACCCAAGCCTGTGATAAAAATGACACGATGAAGTGCATGCCGACTGATATTACCCCAGACGACGTTTTTGCCGCTATTAAAGCGGTTGACGAGTATAGTTCAGACTACCAAGGTAATGAATTCAGAGAATAAGCTCGTTGTGAAAAAATAAATAAAAAATAGCTAAAGCTGTCGTTCACATGATTCCACGTGAATGACAGCTTTAGCCATTTTCTATTTAAAAACTGGTTCACTTTTACCCATTCATAATCTCAATCAACTTATCAATCTTTGCCGGCGTGACTCCCATTGTCGTAGCAGCCCGCAACGGCATATTCCGAAACATCTTAGCTGCTGGATCATGATCATCTGCTAGTTTCTTAAATACGTCAGTTAACCCAACTTGTTCAACCGCTTTAGCAAATTTAGCCTGGGCCATCAAATCACCAATATAGGTACTTTGATCAATGTGGATTTGCTGTTCCGGTGCCCAATCCAATTCAACTGTGTCACTTAATCGAATATCTGTACTGCTTGAACCAATTAAAACGTCATACTGGCCATTATCAACTTGCCAATCAGCTTTTCTGGGATTATACCAACTAAATGCCCGTTGATCCAACTCAAAGCTAACGGTTTTTTCTTCACCAGGTACCAATGATACCTTGACAAAGTTAGCCAACGTCTTGATTGGTTTTTCGATTTGGCTCGTCCGATTACCAACGTAAACCTGAACAACCTCGGCACCTGATCGTGACCCCGTATTCTTAACTTTAACGGTTCCTGAAACATGGTCACCGGTAACTTTTAATTGTAAATCTGTGTATTTGAACGTCGTATAACTCAGCCCGTAACCAAACGAAAACTGGACCGGTTGCTTTTTCTTATCATAGTACCGATACCCCATAAACAAGCCTTCACGGTAATTCTCATCCTGCAGATCCGCATCAAAGGTTAAATAACTTGGCGTATCTTCTAGTCGCAGGGGGAAAGTCTCCGCCAGTTTGCCAGAAGGGTTTACTTTCCCACTCAACACATCCCAAGTAGCTTCACCCACAGCTTCACCTGCTAAGTAGGTCTCAAGCATGCCGGCAACGTGATCAGCCCATGGGGTTCTTACCGCTGAGCCATTTTGAAGGACAACGACGACATGCTGATTAACCTGGCTAACCGCCTCAATCAATTGGTTTTGATTAGCTGGCAAATCAATACTTGTCTTATCAAAGCCTTCAGATTCCAGCCGCTCTGGATACCCAGCAAAAATAATCACCTTGTCAGCTGACTTAGCAACATCTACTGCCTCGGCAATCGCCGCTTGGTCAATACGATCAGCCGTTAATGAGTAACCTGCTACAAACGTTGCATCGGGCCGAACTTGGTTAATCGTTTCTAATGGTGTGACTAACCGATGGGCATTGACGTGAGAACTCCCACTGCCCTGGTAGCGGGGATGGGCAGCCAATTCCCCAATAACTGCCAATTTATCACCCTTATTAATCGGTAAAACGGCATTTTCGTTTTTCAATAAGACAAAACTATTGGTGGCAAGTTTGCGGGCAAATTCATGTTGTGCTTCCATATCATATGGATTAGCTTGCTTTGAATCGGCTGGCTGCCAGTCTTGGATCATTTTCAACACTCGGCTAACCGCTCGATCCAAATCCGCCTCGGCTAACGAGCCATTCTTAACTGCCGTCACAATTTCATCAACTGACTGGTCGCCCTTTCCTGGCATCTCCAAGTCTAGCCCTGCCTTAATTGCTGCGGTGTGATCAGCTACCGCACCCCAATCAGACATCACTAAGCCCTTAAAGCCCCATTCATCACGTAAAATATTGGTTAGCAATCGCCGGTTTTGTGAGCTAAGGGTGCCGTTAATCGCATTATAGGAACACATAATCGTTGCTGGATTTGCCTGCTTCACAACTTTCTCAAAGGTAGCGAGGTAAAGCTCCCGTAATGTTCTTTCATCGACATTCGAAGATGAGGTGAAGCGTCGGTTTTCGCGATTATTAGCCGCAAAGTGTTTGACACTAACCCCAACCCCCTCAGCTTGGACACCTTTAACATAGGCAGCAGCAAGTTCTCCTACGAGATAGGGATCTTCCGAAAAGTATTCAAAGTTTCGCCCTGCTAATGGGCTTCGCTTTAAGTTAATTCCTGGGCCTAGCAGTACGCCAAGCTTCTCAGCTGTAGCGGCAGTTCCTAGTTGATGACCAAGCTGATTTAACTGCTCCCGGTCAAATGAACAGGCCGTTAACGCCGATGCCGGAAAACAAACTGCTTCAATACTTTCATTAATGTCAGTTTGATCCGGGGTCCCTAATTGCTTACGTAGCCCAGATGGCCCATCAGACATCATCATTGGTGCCAGACCAAGGCGGTCAATTGTGGCGGTGTACCAGGAGTCTTTTCCGGACACTAACGCTGCCTTTTCTTCCAAGGTTAATTGAGACATAACATGATGCTCGAATTTCATGGTATTGATCACTTCCAATTTATATATTAAATGGCCTTATATCATTTATTGCTCACTTCATTTAATGATGAAAAATCAGCCTGACACCCTGCATATCCAAAGCCTTATGAATCGCCATCGACGCACCACCCAATAACGTTGCTAGGTTGACATCCTTTGACATAACTAACGGTGGTACCAATGGCATAAAGGTTAATTTCATTTGAATATTTTTCAGGACTTCCGGGATTTGTTCAATCAACGGCGAATTAAAGAAGATCATTTGGGGATCATAGGCCGCAATCAAATCGGCAGTCACAATCGCCAAATGGTAACAGAAATTCTCAATCAAATCGGCAATCACCGCATCACCGCGATTATAATCTGCAACCAGGTCTACTAAAGAATAGGTTTTATTTTTTTTGAGCGCCCCAGCTTTTTTAATAATTTTTGTTTGCGACCATTCAGAATCAAAATTTGGTAACGCCGTCAACCGCCGCTTTTTCCGACTCGCATCTTGAATAATAATCTGACCAATTTCACCGGCCTGGCCATAATTTCCCGTATATAATTGGGTATTCAAAATAATTCCAGCGCCAATGCCTTCGTGAATACTAACAGAAACGATGTTTTGCAGCTCCTGCTTGCTAAAATCCTGTTCAAAGATTGCCGACAAGTTGGCCTCATTTTCCAAGATAACTGGAACAGCGTACTTGTCATGGAAAAAGCCCACCAAATCAAAATCGTCATAGTCGACGAACGGCGACGTGATGATCTCACCCTCATAAACAACCCCAAAAATTGCGACCGAGATCGCGACCAGGCCATTGACTGAATCAAATTTTGGCAGCTGATCAATCTGTTCTTCCATCATTAAAGCAATCTCAGAAATTGACTGATTATTAATTGTCTGGATGCTATGTTCGAGGGCCCGCCCGTCCAGCTTAGTTGCCAGCATTTCCAACTCATGACCAGAAAGGCTGAAATTAATCACATACCCATATGAGGCGTTAAATTCCACCAGTTCGGGCTTACGACCACTAGTGCCCGTCGACTTATCTTCTCCAAGACTATTCACCAATTTTCGGTCAATGAACGTGCCAACAATATCTGAAACGGACATCTTATTTAGACCCAACAACTTTAAAATCTCGTTTCGAGAAATTGGGCCGTTATTGATGATTGCTTGTAGAACCGACCGCTCGTTATGATTTCGCATCACTTCTTTATTAATAATCATGTTATCCGCTCACTTTTCTGAGATTATTCGGATTAGGCTGCTGTAAAGCAGGGTCTGCATGGAAACACCTTGGCAAGAACTCTCAAAATTTAGGAAACGCTATTCTTGGCTACATAGCGGAAACGTGCGCCACCAAGCAGAGACTTGCACCTAAGCCTTCTCCGTCAAAAATCCAAACTCAGGATTTCTGAATGGCCTAACTTAGGCTCCGCTTTCTAACCACTTGGTTCCGCACTCTCTTAGGACAGCTCCTCTAGGCAGAAATTTCCACATAAGCACCTCAACCACAAATTCCAGAACCGGGAATTCCTGGTTGAGGAGACTTATGCTCCAATTTCTAATCGCCTAGCTCCGCTCACTAAACTTCTTCGTTTTCCTTCTTATGCTTCGCTGCCAAATCCGTCTGCATTTTCTTTTCAATACTATCAACATGATAGAACATCAAGGCGATGGCGGAAAGAGCGAATCCTAATAATGGCACCCAAATATAATTCAATTCGATTCCATGGAGAGCAGCTGCGCTTTGATCTTTGTTGGCAACGTATCCCGTAGTTGAAAGAATCCAACCGGTAATCACACCACCAATTCCCATACCAAACTTAGCACTGAAACTTGAAAACGAGGTTACAATTCCTTCTGCCCGCACACCATTCTTCCATTCACCATAATCTACAGCGTCCGCCAGCATGACGGCAATTAGGCCTGATACATAGCCAGTTCCTAAGTACCCAATAATGGTAGCGATAATAATCACCGTCACACTAAGATGGGTGGCCCCAACGCTTAACAGCAATTGACCCGCAACGGCCATGATCATCCCAGCTAACATTGTATTTCGCTTTCCAATCAACCGAGAAGTTAACGGTGTCAAAACAACGGCTAATAAGGACACAAATTGCAAGCTCAAAACAAACGATGCTAAACCCGCATTATTCATATTGTATTTAAAGAAATAAACGGTTACCTGTGAACGGGTTTGCATCCCCATCCAATAAATAAAATTGATGAAGATGATAATTGCCCACGGCCAATTTCGCTTAAGCGCCTTGAGAGATTCCTTAATCGGGATTGATTGCCGAGAACTCTTGGTTTGAACCCGTTCCTTTGTATTCTTGAAAACAATGGCAAAAATCAGGACAACAATAATCCCAACAATTAAGGCCCAGATAAACCAGCCATGGGCACTTGTCGTTGAACCGCCGCCAAAGAAAGCAACCATGGTTAGGGTAATACCGGTGATAATTGCAGCGCCGGCAGTCCCCATAAATTGGCGAATGGTCGATAACGTTACTCGTTCCTGAGGGTTACTCGTTAATGATGGCAAAATCGAAGTAATTGGAATGTTAACTGCTGAGTAGAGCACGTCGACCCCAATATATGTGATGTAAGCCCAGACAAGCTTGCCGGTTAAACTAAGGTTTGGCGTCGTAAATACCAGCACACAGAAAACCGCAAATGGAATCGAGAACCACAACCAGTAGGGCCGGCTCTTGCCCCACTTAGTATGGGTATGATCGATCATAATCCCCCAAAATGGGCCATCAAACGCGTCAACGATTCGGGCGACCAAGAATAAAGTCCCTACTGCCGCGGCACTAATTCCAAATGTATCGGTATAGAAGATCATTAAATAAGTGCCAACCATTTGAAACGACAAATTACAGGCAAAATCACTTAAACTATAGGAAAAACGTTCGTTCCACGGCACCATATTCTTAGCAACTGCCGTGGGTTTTGGTTTGGGTTCTCCGTTAGAGACCGTTTGATTCATAATGAACACCTCGTAAGATTTGTTTAACATTAATAAACTCAACTTTCAAATCGAATTATATTGTAACCGATTACATAAGTCAACGATAACTTTTAATTTTAATTTGCATTTTTTCGCTTCGCCTTCTATCAAGCTATTATCAATGCTATACCACAAACGTTTGCTTTTGAAAGCGTTGACAAATTAACTTGAGCAACTTACACTATGAGTGACAATTAATAAATTCAACTTTCAAATACAATTTTAGAGGTGTCGATTTATGAAGTTCACTGATGGTTATTGGCTGACCCGGCCTCAATACGAGATCCAGTCGCCAAAGGAAGTTTTTGATTTTAGAAAGACAGCTGATTCATTGACGCTTTACGCGCCATTTAACAAGATCAACGATCGCAACGATGAGCTCAACTTGGGAATGACAACAATTAAGTTAACTTCACCAGTTGAAGGCGTGATTGGCATTAAGCTCACTCATTTTGACCAGAACAATCCAGGACCTTCGTTTGAGTTAGAAAATGAGCATCCAGAAGTTATGATCAATACTGACGATAAGGAATTGTCATTCAAATCAGGATCGCTAACTGCCAAGGTGCCTTTCAAATCCGACTTCGAACTTGACTTTTTACATGATGATAAAGTTATCACCAAGTCAATGGAGAAAGCAGAAGGAGTTATCCACGATAAGGACACCAACAAGCATTACATGAGAGAACAATTGTCCATGGGCGTCGATGAATTGATCTACGGCCTGGGCGAACGCTTCACCGCTTTGGTTAAAAATGGCCAATCCGTTGATATTTGGAACCGTGATGGTGGTACCGGTAGTGAGCAAGCATATAAGAACGTGCCGTTCTATCTCAGCAGTGAAGGCTATGGGGTCTTCGTTGACCAACCGGAAAAGGTATCGTTTGAAATCGCTTCAGAAAACGTCGACCGCACCCAGTTTAGTGTCGAAGGTGAATCCCTCCAATATTACGTCATCGATGGACCAACCCCTAAAGATGTTTTAAACAAATATACCCGTCTGACTGGTCAAATCTCTTTGCCCCCAGCTTGGTCATTTGGCCTCTGGCTATCGACGTCATTTACCACCGACTACCGTGAAGAAACCGTCATGAAGTTCATCGACGGCATGCGGGACCGTAAAATTCCACTCGACGTCTTTCATTTTGATTGCTTCTGGCAAAAGGGCTTCGAATGGTGCAATTTCCTCTGGGATCCAGAACAATTTCCTGACCCAGAAGGCTTGATTAAGAAGATTCATGACCGCGGAATTAAAGTCTGCGTTTGGATCAACCCGTACATCGCCCAAAAATCACCGTTATTTGAAGAGGGTCGCAAAAACGGCTACTTCGTTAAGCGAGGAGATGGTAACGTTTGGCAGTGGGATCTCTGGCAAGCTGGGAATGGTTTCGTTGATTTCACTAACCCTGACGCTGTTAAGTGGTACCAAAGCAAGCTAAAAGCCCTCCTAGATATGGGAGTCGATTGCTTCAAAACTGATTTCGGCGAACGGATTCCAGTTGAAGACGCTGTGTTCTTTGACGGTTCTGATCCAAAACGCGAGCATAATTACTACACCTATCAATATAACGAAGCCGTTTATGACCTTCTCAAGGAAGAAAAAGGGGCTGACCAAGCGGTTGTCTTCGCCCGTTCGGCTACAGTTGGCTCCCAAAAATTCCCAGTTCATTGGGGTGGCGATAACTTATCTCGCTACAAGTCAATGGCTGATTCATTGCGTGGCGGCCTCTCCTTCTTAGTTTCTGGATTTGGTTTTTGGAGTCATGATATCAGTGGGTTTGAAGAACATGCCACCCCTGACTTGTACAAACGTTGGACCCAATTTGGCCTCCTATCATCCCACTCCCGTTATCATGGGAGTGTTCAGTACAAGGTGCCGTGGCTGTTTGATGAAGAAGCGGTTGAAAATACTCGCAAGTTCGTGGATCTAAAGTTATCATTGATGCCTTACCTGTTCAATGAAGCCGTTAATACCCACGAGACCGGGACTCCGCTCATGCGGCCAGCCTTTCTTGAATACACTAATGACCGCAACACTTACTTCCTAGAACATGAATACATGCTGGGTAGTAAGCTACTGGTTGCCCCAATCTTCAACGCTGAAGGCGACGTGAAGTATTATCTGCCAGCTGGTAAGTGGACTAATATCCTCACTGAACAAAGCTACGACATTTCGAAAGGTGGCGAATGGCTGGCTGAAAAGTACGACAACCTGAATTTGCCATTGTTAGCCCGCGAAAATAGTATTATCCTGCGGAACCCTAACGCGGAACACGCTGAGTACGATTACACCGATGCTCCGGACATCAATTGTTACGAAATTGCGAATGGCACAAAAGTATCGACCCGCGTTGTTGACGAACATGGTGACCATGCTGGGTCAGTGACGGTTAGTCGGCAAGGCGATCAATTGACGGTTGCCACTAAGGGCCTGAAGGGACAGTCTAAAGTCTTTATCCACGAAAATGGTGACGTTAAAGAATTCGCTATGAGTGGTGATGAATCAACGTTTACAATTTAAGACTATCGAAATCAAAAAGCGATCCTGACAACTGTTTGAGTTGTTGGAATCGCCTTTTACTTACTCCAAGCTTCTAATTATTCACTGCTTACAGTCCTTTTGTGTCGACAGGTAAACTAAACAGTTTATAATCTAAAAAATTCCGACTTTTTATCGAGCGTTTTTATCAAGTTTATATTCTTAATTCCAGACACATAACGGCCTGACGTACCTTTTTCAAATCTTTAGAAGTTTATATCAAGCCGTTATGTTCTGGTATTAAAACACCTCGCACTTTGTATGCCAGCTAACTTATTTTTCGATTTCTATCTTGCTGGTTTTAAAGATAACAATCGATGATCAACTAAATTTAGATATACTAACGCTGGTATGATTGATAAGATTGCAAGCATCACTGTTGCCGCAACAATAATCCCACCGGTAAAAGTATTTACAACTGTATCAAGCGCAAATACAATGATAAAGTGTAATCCGATTACCCATATGAGCGCATTAGTAGCAATTCGGACGCAAAAGTATAGCAGTGCCAGCAAAAAATCTAGCCCAAAGGTGACATAAAAGTTTGTTGGGCTCATGTTTATCATCCCAAGTATGTATGGAAGTGCGATTAGTGATGCGTTAAGAAACGAAGTTATTAATGCCGTCACAGTCATTTTAAACTTGATGTTATTATAATAGTTAATCAGTTGTATGATGGCCGCCGTGAACAACCCTCTAAAAATATATTCCTCTGTAATGGCAGAGGCAAGCGCTAAGATCCCCGCACCAATTAAAACTTTAGAAGAATGATAAAAATGGAAGGGAAGTGCTTCGAGAACGACAAACATTCCTAGTATAATTCCCATAATCAACTCAGTGGTAATCATTTGTTTGTTGGCCATTAAATGCTTCTTAAAAATTCGATTGGTCCCCAATAACCGCCATGATTCTATCAAAACGATTAATGAGTAAATAAGTTGAATACTTCCTTGTGCAATTAGGGATGCATCTGTCATAAAAGCACTAATGAACATTAGTAGAATAAAGAAGATGAACGAAATTAATAGTTGTTCACCCCAGGAACTCTTATTATCTTCAATCATGTTTGTCCCTCCTTAACATAAAAATCATTTTCTGAGCATCAAAATAGCAAAGAACTATCGGCCCAAAAAGAATGATAGTCAAGTTAATCATCAAATTCTTGAAATAGTTAAAGGACGAATCGGAAATATTCTTATACGACTGAGTCTGCGAATACATAAATTCCCAAGGGTTTGATGTCACCCCATTAGGAGACCAAGTCCGTTCCTTATGATTAGATTGAATATCTGAGTGATGTAATCTGAGCGCCTTATCCTTATAAGTTTCAAATTCAACTTTATCTTTACGATACAAGTGTGAATGACTGTATCGAACCAGCGGAATCACAATCAAACAATTCATTAGAAAATATAGGTCAATCATCGTTAAATTAAGCGTAATGTGTAAATGACTTACGTTAGTTGTTACATAAGAATATGATATTCGCATTCCATTATCATAAAGATACACAATTAGTAGCGGGACAATACCGCTTAGTACATATTTGAGATATTCAATCAATACATTAATGATTTTCATTACGGTCACTTCTTAAATGAATACTATGTAATTAATGATGACAAATAGCTCTTTACAACTAATATTTCGCTTACATTTTCTTAGAGATAAGTTAGAAAATTATTAATATAATTAACATATTATTAATAAGCAACTCTGTCAAGCTTACAAACAATAACAGCCTTTATAATCAGAAAATTTCTGGCTATAAAGGCTATTATATTGAGATTTACTTTACTTACTACAATTCAATTACTTCCGAACGCGCTTCTTTCTATCCCTTTTCAATAAAATTAACACCGATTATTTATCATGATATAACTAAACAGTAATTTTATTGGGTTAATTATACCCCCCATCTGAAAATGAAAAGTGCTTTTACGCATTTATTACAAGAAAGATTGGAGAAAATAACAATCAACTCTTCTGCCAGCTACCTATTCATTAATAATCAATAATAATCGATAATAATCGATAGCAATAAATAATCATTTAAAGTTTTTACTTTTAACCACATTTAATAATGCGGCCATCATCTGACAATCCGAAGTTTCAGTTAGGTATAACGACTGACATCGTGTTACTGAATACTTTTTTATTCTTTTTGTTCAACCCTGTCTAGTACCCATTTTTGTACCTCTCTTAGGTCGTCATCTGTCGCCAAATCAGCAATAAAATGCTTAGTAATTGACCGTTTATTTAGGTATTGCGTGCGTTCACGATGTTTCTTTCGCCATCGTTCGTTGGCTTCTCGTTGCGCTTCTGTGTACTTTGGCTTTGTCATTTCTATCACCTTATGATATTATTGTATGTGAAAAGTAGCCATCGGAGTGCGATCCGATAGCTACAAACGTGAATTAGAATGATGCGGGTGGCTAATCGTTTTTAACGGTTAGCTTTTTTCATATTACCATACGCAATTGATAAGCACACTATCCCACGGCAAATAATGTAAAATGCCGTGGCGCAAGTTATTGCGAACGTATAAAATACCTCCGACCCATTCACTTCGACATGGCAACCACCTCCGTGAATTAAAATAATTGAGGGGTGTAGACCATTCGAAATTCACTAGGCTAGCAAGTCAAGTAATGAACTGAGCTTACTAACTTGATTTTATTATATACTCATATGAGTATTCACACAAGCACAACTCAAAGCAACTGCTTTGCAAAAGAGTTACTTCATAATTTTACATTTCCCTGCTATGGTAGCTTCCAGGTTGACAGATGAAATAATATAAATCATCTATCAATCTGGAGGCCTTCGTAATGCCTAGATCAATGTATAGTGCGGAAGAAAAACTAAATATCATTCAGAAATTCAAGCGTAGTCCTTATGGTCTACGGAAGTTTATTTCGGTCCATTCAATTAATCTTGAGAAGAGTACCCTGCTTCGTTGGCTTCACTTGTTTGAACGTGATGGCATTGACGGTCTTAGTGAACGCAAGCATTGGAATCGATATTCACTTAAAACTAAGCAGAAGGTGGTCCGGGAATATCT
>NZ_AZEB01000039.1 GCF_001434135.1 Lentilactobacillus kisonensis DSM 19906 = JCM 15041
TGTAGTGTTGCACTTAATTTGACAATTCAAGCCTGATAAAAAGGCGGCCATCTCTGGTCGCCTTTTTGCTATAATGATAAAGCTAGTTATTTACTTTCCCGGGGCTTGTGAGGGGGCTTTTTTACCGGAAAGGAGGTGAGTTTCTTGTATTTCATTCTCGCAAACCTGATCTTTCCAATCTTGGTTGGACTGATAGTAGCCGGGTTTGCCCATTGGCTGAACAAACGCTGATGTGTTCCCTCATTCATTTAAATAACTAGTGATTCAAAGAGAGTGGCTACTAACAGGGCTGCTCTTTTTTTGCACAAAAAAACTGCTTACTCTAACAGTAGTAAGCAGTTAAGTGAGCTCTTGTATTTCATTCGGGTATAGTATACCATCCAACTCACAGCACTGCAATAGATAGCCATAATCAGCGATTCACGGTACAAAAAACTGCTCATGCTAGCAAAATCATGGGTAGTTGGCTTTCCTTTGCGCTTCGAGTATAGTATACAATCCACCCCAAAATGTATCAATAGGTAGCCACAAACTATCGGTAGCCGACTACTGCTGACGTGCAAGATTCCCTGTTATCTATGGAGAGCCCATATGGTTGAGAGATTCTCGTGTTCCCAAAGTAGTTAACTTAAATTAATCTAGTCAACAAAATTAGACAATGAATCTAAAAAGAACATTGTAGAAAGTGTAAATGAGGTGCTTTTTAATGTTTCTGCCTGACGCAGCTGTTCTATTGTCCTATTAACAGAGAAGGGCCACCATTCCAAAAGTCAGGAATGATGACCCTTCTCTGTTAAATTATGGGATCTAAACGCCTATCCCAGTCTATTGGTTCTGTTCAATTTGTTCTGGGTGAGCAAGATCGTAACGATATTCAAAGAAGAAGTAAATTGTTACAATCACGTAGCACAGGGTAGGAACAATGAATGACGTCTGCATTGAACCGGTCATATCGGAGACAACCCCTTGGATAGCGGGAATAACCGCCCCACCGACGATGGCCATAACCACAATTGCACCAGCGGTTTCAGTGAATCGTTTATCTTGAACGGTATCAAGCGTATGGGCGTAAATAGTTGGCCATTCTGGACCGAAGAAGAAACTAGCAGCGATGGCCATCCAAACGGCGGTCATGTTTGGAATAGTGGTTGCACCAATTAACGTAATCGTTCCAAGAGCTGAGAAGAGCGTTAAGACACCAGTAATGGAGTGGTCTTTCAATAAGTAACTGGCAAATAATTTACCGAAGAACCAAGCTGCATAACTATAAATCATGAATGTACTTGCATCCCGGTCTGAAATGCTGGTATTTAAGTTAAGAGCTAGACGAATCGTAAATGACCAGACAGTGGTTTGCATCCCAACGTAGAAGAATTGGGCCATGATTCCTTTTTTGAAACGGGTGTTTTTGGCAAGGTACTTAAGTGTTTCACCCAAGCCTGGGGTGGTTGCCTTTTCTTTATCAAGACTAACCGCTTTTGAACTTGGCATTGGGGTGAGGGCTAAAATGATTAAAATCGCAACTAAGACAACCAAAATGTATTTATATGGCTGCAAAGTCAATTGAAGCATCTTTTCACCATAAGCAATTCGTTCTGCACCATGCATGTGACTCATGGTTTCAGACAAGTTACCAACGGAACCAAAGATTAAGTACTTTCCTAAAACAATGCCGACCATATCACCTAGGGGAACTAGGGTAGCGGAAATGTTCATTCGAATATTGGAATACTTACGGGGCCCAATCATTGAACTGTAAGTATCACAAGATGTTTCCAAGAAGCTTAAACCAACGGCAATGGCAAAAATTGCGGCTAGGAACATGGTATAAGTAGCGACGTGTGAAGCGGGGAAGAACATTGCACAACCAATGATATAAAAGATTAACCCCGTCATAATGGCAAACTTATAACTTTGTTTCTTAATAACAATTGATGCGGGAATGGCAATTAAAAAGTAACCACCGTAAAAGGCACTTTGAACAAACGCAGTGGCGGCATCGTTTAGCATAAAAACAGTCTTAAACTGAGTAATGAGAATATCATTAAGTGAGGCTGCAGCTCCCCAGAGTGGGAAGATTAAAGATACTAAGATAAATTGAAAAATAGGGGTTTTGTTGAGATAGCCATCGGCATACTGTTTCCAGCCGTGCTTTTCTTCAACGACATGACGACTTGCTTCCATAAGTTGGATCCTCCTTAAATAAGTGAGTGAGCGGAGTCAGGTTTCTGCCTGACGGAGCTGTTCTAAAATGAGTGAGCGGAGCAAAGCGGTTAGAAGCTGGAGCCTAAGTTTTCTTGACCGGAAATCCCGGTTTTGGATTTTTGGGCAAGAAGACTTAGGTGCAAGCTTCTGCTTTGCGGAGCTGTCCTAAAAAAATAAGTGCAAAAAACTAAATCAAACCGATTAGAACGTTACACCTGACTCCAAAATAATATTAGAGAACGGCGTCATTTCACCAGTCCGGACAAAGGCGTGACAGTTTGCCAAGTTCTTCTTAAGGTCTGAATGTGGCATGTAGGCAATTTCGACGTTAGGTAAAAGTTCTTTGATTGCTTTTAACTGATCAGGATTCTTTGTTTTGATTTCGTCAGCTAAATAGATTTTTTGAACTTCAAGTTCAGCCAAGACGTTTTTTAAAACATCAATGAAACTTGGAATTTCTTTGGTTAAAGCTAAATCAATCTTTTTGGTGCCCATTGGAACTGGCATCCCAGCATCGCCAATACTCAGCCAATCCATGTGGCCCATGCCAGCGATGACAGTTGATAATTCAGAATTAATAACAGTTGTTTTTTTCATTTTACGTTTCCTTTCAAAGTGAGCGGAGCAAAGTGGTTAGAGTGTGGAACCAAGCGGTTAGAAACCGGAGTATAAGTCTCCTCTGACAGAAATCCCCGGATTTGGGATTTTTGTCAGAGGTGCTTATACGGAGGTTTCTGCTTGGTGGAACACGTTTCTGCTAGATAAACACGAACTGAGAAATTCCCAGTTCTGGAATTTTTCTCAAAGGTGTTTACACGTAGATCCCTGCTTTGTGTAGCTATCCTAGAATATTAATGGTTAATTATGAAATTAAGATGCGGATTCCTTAGCAGCGGTTAAGACTTCTTCTAGCTTAGGAATTGAAGGCTGGGCACCGAGTCGTTGAACTGTTAGTGAACTTGCATGTTCGGCAAATTTAATTGCAGACGCAATGTTTGAAAAATCAGTTGCGACTTGAGATACGAAAGCGCCAATAAATGTATCGCCAGCAGCAGTTGTGTCAACGGCTTTTACTTTATAGGCGGGGATCAAGTCATGACCAGCCTGGGTTGAATAGAATGCGCCCTTATCACCAACTGTGATGATGAGATTAGGAACGCCCATTTTACGGAATTCGGCTGCCGTTTGAATCATTGACTCTTCGTCTGTGATCTTGATGCCAGTAATTGAGGCACTTTCAAGTTCATTCGGAACAATGATATCTGTTAATTTAAGGAGCGCCGGATCGATTGCCGTGGCTGGAGCAGGAGCTGGGTTCAAAACCGTTGTAACGCCATTAGCCTTCGCAATCTTGAAAGCGGTGATGGCTGCTGCTTGTGGTGTTTCGAATTGGGCCACGATAAAGTCTGAATCTTTGATAATGGGTTCTGCTTTTTGAACGTCAGCATCCGTTAAGGTTTGGTTAGCACCACCATATACGAGGATGCAATTTTGACCATCTTCATCCAGCATGATGTTTGCAGTTCCAGTGCCAACGCTTTCATTTTGGCTAACATAGGTACCGTCGATATGATCAGCTTCCAATGAATCAAGCATGAATTTACCAGCACCATCATTTCCGATTTGGCCAATAAAAGCAGTTTGAGCACCTTCGCGGGCCGCAGCGACCGCTTGGTTAGCACCTTTGCCGCCGGCCGCATTACTTTTTTCTTTTACCTGAACCGTTTCACCAGGTTGTGGGAAACTTTTAATTCTAAATGATGTGTCGACGTTTAAGCTTCCTAAAACCGTTACTTTATTCACTAAAGACCACTTCCTAATTTTGTGTTTTAGACGGACAACAATTTCAATATCGATTAGCAAAACCGTTTTATCAAATCGTTTTACTAAACCGTTTTACAATTGAATAAGTTACCACAATCTGCAATCGCTTTCAAGTATTATTATTTGACTTTTGTTAATGGGGTTGGCGGAATGCTTGGTGGGCTTTGGTTTGAGCGTGAAAATTATTTTCAGGTGGTGGCTGGTTGAGGGGTAATCAAATAAAATCAAAGCGAAAGGCTTTCGAAATCCTATGCATAAAAAATACCTCCAAAGTTAAAATAGGTATTTAACTTTGCATAAAGGAATTCCCAAAGCAATTCGAGTAAAGTCATCATATTAGCTTATTTGATCCTGGAGCAAATGGGCACTGAAAACATGCTTAACCAGATTGATATTGGTTAACTAAACCATTGATCGTTCGACTTTTTAAGACCTACCGTTACTTCGTATGGGTATTCCATTGACTCCAAATACGTAATTGTTTTTGGTACAATGCATGTAATGGAGGTAATTAATATGCTAAAAAGAAGTCTGTCATTTCTGTTGCTGTTAGGGACTATTTTCCTTGGTCTATCAGGTGTTAGCTCGGTATCTGCGAGCACCATTCCAAGTAACTATTCTTTCGATGGCTCCATATTTACAGGACCAATTCCGTATTATTCAAGCACCAAAAGTCAGAAAGCTTATATTTGGAATAATTCCCAAACCAAGCGGATTCATAACTTAAAGAACTATCCTAATACTGTCTGGCAGGTTTCTAACGCATTTGTAAAGCGGGTTAAAGGTAAGAACGAAGTGTATTACAAGTTATATTCGGCATACAATAAAAAGGTTAAAGGAATTGCCTGGTATGGTTACTTCAAAAAAAGTATTATTAAGTTGCCGGTCCTATTTAATAGCCAACAAGCCTACCTTAACGACCTAAGCAGCAATAAAGCGTTAAAGCTAACACGAATGGTTGCTGAGCTGTTTCCCAATTCCCAAGTTAACCTGAATCTGTCTAAAAGCTTGTATGTTTCCTTACCTCAAAAAACGGATTTATTGAACGGATTTACAAATACAAAAGCGATAGGTTTGAATTCATTTGATAGTGAAGGAAATTATAGTTACTATGAACGGATGGCACCTTCTAAGGCTATTAAGCTGATCGATCAGCGACTTACAGAGATGGGATACGATCAAGATAAGCGAAATAGTATGTCTAATTACGATATTGGTTTAAACATTGTCGGTTATGCAGAATCTTTTTATAGGCAAAGTGAATTAAACATCGCTAACAAGTACCGATATCCAGTCAAGCTTTCAAACTTTCAGGATATGGCAGATTACGGCGCATGCTCAATCCAGTTGGGAATTCCAAAATGAAGTAAATAATATGTATTTCCCTAATAACTAAATTGTTTCATGTAATTTCCTTTCATTGGTGAAAGTTGTCTAATCTCTTAATTCTATGACGATTAAAAGTAACCAAGAATCAAATTTTCAAAGCGGTATAATTAACTTAATCAAGTCGTTTAATAAGGGTAATCACATGAAACTTTCTGAATTATTATTAACAGCTGCCACCACGCTAACTTTCGGTGGCCTAGCAATGCTCGTGCCCGCAATGAACGGCTTGGATGGCGTAAATATTTCTTGCTTTTAATTAGCCTTGCTTGTTTTGTGGATCATCCGATATTGACGATTTTACCGGTGTTTGTGATAGTTCCAGCTTTACGAAACCGTGTTATTGGTGTTGTACGTGGTACAAGAAAACGGTAACTGTGACAAATATCATTTTAATTGTTTATGGATCTACCTCATGGTTATCGGCATGTTTCTTGAAAAAAGGATCATTCTACAATTGTACCGTTATTTAGGCTGTGCTCAATAAAGGAGAAAATCATGGACAATCAAATCAAAGCATATTGGCAGAAATTTTTGTCGAAACATCACCTTGTTAATCAAGAGTACGATGCTTGGGCATTTGGTGATGATAGCGCAATGGCGGATAAGCTTGCTGATTTGGTGGAACGAAGAATTAAGACCGCCACTACATCAGCGTTAGATACATATGAGTCAGATGAACCACTTCCCCGAATTGGTGACTATAATATTATTTTGAATTCAAAAGGCATACCAGTTTGTGTGACTCAAACCAAGGCGGTCGAAGTGCTGCCGTTCAAGTGGGTCTCGGCGGAACACGCTTTTCATGAAGGTGAGGGGGATCGGACACTAACATATTGGCGCGGAGTACATGAGTCCTTTTTCAAAACGCAGTATGCGGCGCTAGGGAAGAAATTCTCCGAGGATATCCCTTGTGTTTGTGAAGTGTTTGAGGTGGTGGATTAGTTTACAGTGGGGGGACTTGATAAGTACGCCATATGAACGCAAAATCTTTAAATTAATAAGATGTGGTAACTTGGCTCATCTAGTATCTTAGAGGTAATTTTTAAGGATCTTTCCGAAGTTAACTTTAGCAAATGACTTAATTTTGATCCGTTAGTTTGAACTACTCATCGTCGCTATTACGGTTAAACGCATCCTTTAGCTGGCCATTCATTTTAAAGCCATGGTTTTTTACCACCAAGAAGATCTATCTGTACAAGCACGGCATGTTCAAAAAATCGCAGCGAATCACCACGTATCCAAAGCAAAAGCGAATCAACCGCCCAATGTTTGTGGTCACCGGTTACGCGCGTTCTAAAGGTGGCGCTCTCCGCTACAAAGTGCGTGACGTCAATCATCATTCAAAGACCGATCGCAAGCGCGGCTATATTACCGCTAACCAGAAGTATGTCGTGAACGTTTATTATAAGACGATGCCGAAGCACAAACGGATTACGGTGATTAATCCCAAGGGCATCTATTTGTATAAGACTAAGAGTTTAAGGGGTCAAACCAAGCACTTTAAGAAGGGAACCCACTTGCGAGTCAAGAAATTGGTTAAGCACAACTTGTCCACCCGTTATCAATTGACGAATGGCAAGTACGTGACTGTGAACAAGAAACTGATTATTCAGGGCAATTACTGAATTGAATAGAATCAGAAAGAAGCTCTCGCCATTTGACGAGGGCTTTTCGTGTATTTAAAAGCAATTTTTTTAAAATTTGCATTTTATGGTAATTTGATAGCAGTATAATTAAATTGTTAATCTAGTTGAGGGGCTAACGAATAATTGTTGGAGGTTACATAGATGAAAAAATGGAAAGTATTGTTGGTTACAATGGCTCTGTCACTGGGGTTATTATTTGTGGTTGAGGCTTCGAACAATGTAAGTGCAGCAACGTGGCATAAAGGGACACCTAATGCAATACGAGGCCACTGGAAGTCTAAAAAAGAACGCGCAATTACAACATATGCAACGATTGGGAAAAATTACTACCATGAAATGGCAAACGACCCGAACTATCTAAATAACACCCAGTATAAGTATATTGGTCATCATATCTTTAAAATCAATGGTTATGAGCCTTATTATTCTAAGAGAAGAACAAATCAATATGTTCAATACATTAATCACCGCTACATAAAGACTTGGACACCAGGAACACCACACAAATATCGTCTGTTATTGCACAGATATTAAGGAGTAATCAAATGAAAACTAAAGCGATCATTGCAACAGTATTACTAACAACTGGAATAGGATTTGGCGCTGTAAGTACACCTGTTAATGCAGCAACTTGGCATAAGGGTATGCCAAAAATTTTACAAGGAAAATGGAAGACAAAGACTTGGAAACCTTATAAGCAATTTCCAAACAAAGGTCGGGCATATTTAAAGATATCTGATTATTGGTTTGGTTATCAACCAGCTCTGCCCCCGGTTGATCCAATGGCAGTTCAAAGAATTCGTTATCGCCGTAGTGGAAACATTTATCACGTTATTGGTCGTGAAACAAATAATGCTCCTAAAGGTGGTATTCTACAGACCTTCACTATTAAAGTTTATAATCGTCAAAAGCTTTATTTCCGGTTCAATCAATCCAGAACCCCTGATATTAATCATGTTTACTACAAATATTGAAGATTCTTTGAAATGATTTTGGTTAAGCCATATTGATTTGTCATAGATCACCGATTTGGATAAAATTTGAATTTCATCACGCGGATTGTAAATGACTTTAAACAACTTTTAGAAATTCAGATTAAGAAGGAGCTTATAAATGCAAGAAAAAGAAGCCTACGATATTCTTTATAATTTATCACCGGCGCAGTTTAGTCACGTCAGGTCTGTTGCAAAGATCTGGTATGTTACGTCCGCACCCGCTTGGAAACCAACATGGTATGAGAAGCATCATGTTAATGAGGATTACTTAGAGGCTGTGGATTTTCTTGTTGCAAAGCATGGACGATATGGAATGGGTGATGTTCTATTACACTTTGAAAACTATCGATTTCCACAGAAAGATCTAAGGGCAGGCACCCAGAAATATTTTGATAAAGAATTTAAACATTCCAAGCTTGATAGTCTAGAAGACCTAATGGATTATATAGAAAGGTATTGTCTTGATAAACGAGCGTCCAGACAATCAAATCAAGCAATGAATAAACGGACTCAGCCGACTAAATCGATTAGACAAACCACGTATTATCGGCGGAAAGCCAATATTCATTCAAAAATGAATGGTAACCCAAGGACACCCAATGAGCCTTCGCAACCATTATTTACGTACAAAGGAGTTTTTTGGTTACTGCTCATCATCTTTCTTATTATTGGTATGATTTATGATAACGGGCCCGTTCAAGCTAATGCACAGATTATTTCCTTAGTTGGGGTTTGTGGTATGAGTATATTTTTCAATCGCGATATAATTGGTTGGCGGATGTATGTATTGCTTCTTGTAAGTGTTGAGTGCCTAGCTGTTCATCCACTGCTAGCAATTGCGTCCGTGTTTGTAATAGTTCCAGCTCTGAGCGGACGTCTTGTAGGGGCCATACAAAACCTAATAACACATTGATGGAATCCTTATAAGTAGAATCAATAGATATCAAAACACAAATGATTAAGATAAAATCACGATTTTAAAAAAAGCAGAATTCTTCGAATTTAGTATGGTATTTTTACTGTAGATTAATGGTAATGATCTGCCAAAATTAATTGATTTGACTGAACAGCAATTTGGCCATTTAATAGTAATCCAACGATTATCCCTAGTGATGTGGTTAGAAGCGGTGATGTGGTATTGTCGGTGTATTGTGGCAAGGCAGCATACCCATCTTTGGAACTACAGAGTGGTTACCGTAATATTTCTACTACTTATTGAGACAAACTAATTCATACAAACGTCCTTCAATAAAAGCGATCATGGCTTTTATTGAAGGACGTTTGTTTTTTTATGACCCGATTTTCCCTAATCCTCAGTCTTCCAAATCACCAAACGGGTCCCAGGTATACTTAGCCCTTTGGCCACCAATTAATTTGGGACGGGATCTTAAAAATGTCGTATGGGCTTCTCCAATCTGGTTGATAGAAGTCCGAACGGGAATTTGAACAAATTTAACGTGCATGCCGATAGACGTATCCCCGATATCCATGCCAGCCTCAGCCGTAATATGTTCGACCTCCACCGGATCTTTAAAATTCTCAAATGCCGCAATTTGAGCTGCCCCACCAGCATGGAGGGTCGGAAAGACTGTGACGATATCTAAATGATTATCTTTTGCAACATGGCGTTCTACAACCAAGGCACGATTAATGTGTTCACATCCTTGAACGGCGAGGTTGATACCCAATGGCTCTAATACGTCTAAAAGTGCTTTGACGATTGTACGGCCAATAGTGATATTAGAATCTTTTCCAATATGCTCGCCTTGGATTTCACTCGTGCTACAACCCAAGACGAAAATATCATCTTTTTCTAAATTCGCTGTGTGAAGTAACTCATTCAAACTGGTTTTAACTTGTAGATTAAGTGTCTCTGGAGATAAGTTCATGTTAAATTGTTCCTCACTTTATTTTCAATAAGAATTGCCGACTTTCATTTCGAAAAAATCGTAGATCATTCTACGGTTGCGTCGTAATGTCAAACGAGGTATTTAAGATGATTTCATGTGATTCTTTCTGTTTAGCGGTTCGGTATTCACTGGGAAGTTGTTTTTCATATTTTAGAAATAATTTGGTGAAATAGTTATTATTAAACCCCACCTCATTCGCAATTTGGCCAATGGAATACCCGGTTTCTGATAGAAGTTGTTTGGCATATTGTAATCGAATTTTTTGAAGGATATACATCGGGGTTTGATGCTTTTGATCAGAAAACAGGTTGATGATTTGGGATTTACTGTAATGAAATTTTTGACTTAATATATCTAAAGTAATCTTTTCCGAATAATTGTCGAACATATATTGAGTCATTAAAGCCACGGGATCGTTAGAATCAGTGTCCACATCAGGGCATTTTTCAGAACTAATTAACATTGGTTCCGGTGCGGTTGAATGGGCTAATTCAAGCAGGATCAGCTTGACCTGGGTATCAATGTTAATTAAAATTTGCCGATCTTCGGATTTTTGAAAATAAATTCCTTGATCAGTCAATTGCGAAAATTTGTTTCTAATCATCATGTCTTCTACTAAAAAGACGGATTTATTGAACAAATCATCAAGCAATGTTCTTAAATCGCTTACCATATTAAATTTGATGTCAACAATCCTTGAACGCTTATTGAATGAGTATTCGTGATATTCGTTGCTATCAAAAATTGATAAGTAGTTTGGCTTCATCGTGAATGGTTTGTCGCCTATTATCAGATTTTCACTGCCACTAACTAAATATTGGAGTTGATAAAAATCATGGCGATGTTTAGGAACAATAATTTCCTTGGCGTAGTCTTTTCCGCTCATCCATAAAGTCGTTAGTTGATTATCTCTTAGTTCTACCATGTGGGGTATCCTCCCTTCGAAGAAGCGATCGTTAGATAATTGCGCTTTCATAATACACTAATTATGACTAATTGGAGATTAAATGAACTGATTTAACATTTAGCGATTAAATTGGTACTATTTAGCGAATGGATTGTAAAGACTATTTTAACGGATAATATAAAATAATCAACAGAATATTTAGCGATTGGTATACATATATAAAACGAATGTAAGCGCTTTATTAATGATATTCTTTATGCATGTTGAGGGAAGTCAGTTGCGCAACTCTTCTCAGCAAAAAGGCAACTGAAATTTATCCAGGTTCGAATTGCAGCATAGAGGAGGATTAACGAATGGATTCAACTAGCATTTTGAGTGCACGTAAAAAGGTTCGTCGCCACATACTGCCTTATCTATTTATTATTTATTTCGTGGCATTTCTAGACCGGAGTAGCATCACTTATGCCTCAATTGGGGGGATGGACAAAAGCCTTGGTTTAACGGCAACCATGTATGGATTTATTGCGGGCATGTTTTTTATTGGTTATTTCGTATTTGGTATTCCGGGGAATATGATTCTTGAAAAAGTGGGTGCCAGAAAATGGATTGGCCTGATTTTAGTTCTCTGGGGGATTGTTACTTTAGTGACGGCGTTTGTCCAGTCCGCTGTTGAATTAACAGTCCTACGATTTCTTTTAGGCGTTTTTGAAGCGGCTTTGTTCCCCGGGATGACGTTAATCATCACTTACTGGGTTCGATCGGCGGATAGAGCGGCTGCAGTGGCGCTGTTCATGATTGCGCCGCCGCTGGCTAATTCGTTTGGGGCACCACTAGCCACTTGGATTATTACCAATGTTCATATGTCACTGGATTTAGCGGGTTGGCGGTGGCTCTTTATCATCGTTGGCTTACCAGCTGTTTTATTAGGGATATTTACATTTTGGTACCTTGCTGACAAACCAGCTAAAGCAGGTTGGCTTAATAAGGATGAGAAGACTGCTTTAATTAATGAGTTGGCCCTGGATGCTAAAGCAACAACGGATAACAAGGTTCAGGGAGCACCCTTTAAGGAAGCCGTGAGAAACGGCCGGGTTTGGAAGATGACCCTGATAAACGTTTTTTATGTTGTTGGGCTGTATGGACTTACTTTTTGGCTACCACAAATGATTGGCGAATTGTCGTCGAAGTTTTCCACAATGACGATTGGTTGGTTAACCGCAGCACCGTACTTACTTGGTGCCATTGCCCTGGTTCTTAACTCAAGGCATTCGGATGCCCATATGGAACGGATTTGGCATACTGCGGGCGGTGCTTTCCTTGGTGGCGCTGGCTTCTTGGGAGCAGCCCTTTCTCATAATCCTTGGGTCGCCATGATATTTCTTTGCTTGGCAGCGATTGGGATTTACTCGTGGTCGGGACCGTATTGGGCAATCACGACAATGATGGATCCACGAATTGCCGCTGTTGGTTTAGGAATTGTGAATGCGTTAGGAAACTTGGGTGGCTTCGTTGGCCCGTACATTGTTGGCTGGTTAAAAGACGTAACGGGATCTCAGGTAGCTGCGATGTTCTTTTTGGCCGGGTCACTAATTATAGCTGGGGTGATCGTCTTGTCGCTTAAACGTAGCGATGATGTGGTTACCAAGATCGAAGAAGTTGGATCGGAATAGATAGAACAGCTGCGTCAGGCAGAAACCTGCGTGTAAGCACCTCCGAGAAAAATTCCAGAACCGGGAATTTCTCTCAGAGGAGACTTACCTTCCGGTTTCTAAGCGCCTGACTCCGCTCACTCACTTTATAGGACAGCTGCGCAAAGCAGAGATCTGCGTGTAAGCACCTATCGAAAAAATTCCAAGCCCAGGAATTTCCTCGATAGGAGACTTACCCTCCGATCTCTAAGCGCTTTGCTCCGCTCACTTTATTAGGACCGCTGCGCAAAGCAGAACTCTGCACATAAGCACCACCAGCAAAAATTCCAGAACCGGGAATTCCTGCTGGCGGAGACTTATGCTCCGAGTTCTAACCGCTTTGCTCCGCTCACTTACTTTTAGGAGGAATTTATAATGACTGTACGTAAGATGGAAGTTCCAGAAATGGAATGGGTTGACCAAAAAGCAGAAGGCACGCAGCAAGTTGCTGTGATGGAAACAATTGGCAAAATTGATATTAAGTATGCAAAATTGCCCCACGCCAAACGGGGACAGATTAGGGTTGATGTTAAATGGGTTGGCATTTGCGGAAGTGATTTGGAAGTCTACCGGGGCGCCAGAACGCCAGAGTTCTTAAGCTATCCGATGCGCTTGGGACATGAAGTTGCTGGGATTGTCGATGAAGTTGGCCCGGATGTAGTGGGGCTTCAAGTGGGTGATCACGTTGCTTTGCGTTATGTGTGGGGAGCATTTGCGGAATACATTACCTGTGACCCATTTTCAGCCGTTGTATTACCAAAGGAATTTCCACTCATGCACGGATCGCTCATTGAAATTACACCAACGATTCAGACTGGGATGGAGCGCGCAGAGATTAACCAATCGAAAAACGTTTTGATTATGGGCCAGGGGGTGAGTGGCTTACAACTGACTCAATTCGCTCGGTTATACAGTCCTCGCAATTTGGTGGTAACGGATTTGTTTGATGAAAAGCTTGAAATTGCAAAAGAATTTGGTGCTACGAAGACTTATAAAATTCCTTCTGAAGATACCCCGACGATGGAAGTTGTCGGTCAAGATTTCCCTGATGGATTTGACGTTGTTATTCCAGCACGACTGGAAGGAGATTCGGTCATTGATGCGCTCGATGCTTGTGCACAGAACGCTAAATTAATTATGTATGGCGGCATTGGCAAAACTAGCAAGACAATGGACTTCTTCAAAATGCATCGTTGGCGAGTTGATATCTTAACGACTGAGCCTAAACGGGATGTTGATAATCACCAACTCTTCCGTCAAGGCAGGGATATGGTTGTAAACGGCTTGATTAACACTGAAAAGACCGTAACGAATGTTTTTCCGCTGTCAAAGATTAGCGATGCCTTCGATTTACGTAATCAAACTCGCGGCGACGTGATTCATGTCATGATTGACTGTGACGTGACTCACGATGATGGTCGCTATGATGATGGTCATATTCCAGATGTTGTAAATGAGCCAAGCCAAGAGGAATAAGCAATGAAAAGTAGATTTAAAGAAGGCTGTTTTTACTGTGAACATAACCAGACGCTCCATGAACGAATGATTCCAATTGTGACCTTCGATGCGTCAACGGTTTATCTAAATCGGGATCAAACCCACCCTGGCAGAGTGATTGTGGCGTTAAACTGGCACGTTGATGAAATTTTTGAACTTAGTCAGCAACAAAGAACGGCCTTTATTGAAGAAGTTTCGTTAACAGCGAAGGTTGTGAAAGAACACTTTAACGCTGCCAAAATCAATTTGGGCGTGTATGGCGATACAGTTTCCCACCTTCACTTTCATATTGTGCCTAAAGTCCCGGCAGATATTGATTGGGATGATTCGTTCATCAACAATCCGAAAGATCCCGCTCATTTGAGTGATTCTGAAAGCCCAAAAAGAGTTAACCAATTACGTGAAGAATTGGAGGATGAATATGAAACAATCAGAGATTAATACAATTATCGATGACACGATTAGCTTTGCGACGGAACGTGGTTTGTATTTGCCACCATTTGCACATTGGGATCTAGCGAAATGGCAGAGTTTAGATGGCTCTTATCAAGAAATCATTGATAATATGCTCGGTTGGGATGTTACCGATTTTAATGAAGGTCAATATTTAAAGCGGGGATTGACGACCTTTACGTTCCGAAATGGTAATTTTAATGATAAGAAAAAGTACCCCAAACCGTACTGCGAAAAATTACTAACGGTTGAAGATGGTCAAGAATTGCCATTTCATTTTCACTGGGATAAACAAGAGGACATTATTAACCGGGGTGGTGGCATTCTAGAATTAACCTTGTTCAACGCAACTGCCGATGAGAAATTTGATGAAGAAAAACCGGTTACGGTTGTGAGCGATGGCCATAAAATAACCGTTCCAGCTGGTGCCACGCTTGAACTTAATCCAGGAGAAAGTATCACGCTCACTCAAAGGATTTATCACCGTTGGCGTGGCAAAAAGGGAACTGGTAAGATTATGTTGTTTGAGGTTTCATCAACCAATGATGATAATACCGATAACCGCTTTTATGAGGACTTGCCACGGATACCAAGCATCGAAGAAGATGTTGAACCGGCACATTTGATATTTGCGGATTATGGGAAGATTACATTGAAATAGTATCTAAAATAAGTCCAGCCTAGATGATCGTGATCTAGGCTGGTTTTTGGTTGGTTGTAATTATTTTAAATCCTGAATGCTTCAAAGATAACCAGCCCTTTTGGCGTGATTATCAGCTTCCAAGTTTCAGATTTTGAATAAAACGATACTCATTTCCGTTCATTTGAAGGTGGATTTGGGTGTCGTTTTCTATGGAGGATTTGTTTGAGGATGGAATACTATAGATATGTATAAATTTGCAACACGGAAAGGAAATAATTATAATGACAAAAAATTATCTTAGATTGTGATCCAGGACATGATGATGCCCTAGCAATGATGTTAGCAATTGTTTCACCAAGGATCGAATTGGCGGCAGTCACAACTTCTGCTGGGAATCAAACACCGGAAAAGGCTTTGAATAATGCAATTCAGATGTTGACATTGATGAAGCATGAAGAGATCCCAGTAGCTAGTGGTAATCAAACGCCATTATTGCGACCACTCCGGACTGCCGGAAATGTTCACGGGAAATCCGGATTAGATGGAGCGGAGTTGCCTGAACCAGATTTTGAATCACAAAAGATGCCGGCAATTGAGTTAATGGCCAAGACGGTTCGGGAGTCTGATGAAAAGATTACCTTAGTTGTGACCGGGCCTATGACTAATGCTGCACTGTTTCTGCGAGTTTACCCAGAACTGACCGATTAGATTGAACGGATTGTGTTCATGGGTGGCGCAATGGGACTTGGTAACTGGACCCCATCAGTTGAATTTAATATCTTCGTTGATCCGGAAGCCGCAAAAATTGTGTTAAATTCGGGTATTCCGCTAACCATGGCTCCATTGAACGTGACTCATAAGGCTCAAATTCTCAAATCAGAAATCACTAAGATTGATGACATTCAAAATCCAGTTGCTCATGCTTTTTATGGCTTGCTTGAATTCTTTAAACGCTACCATGAAGCACCAAAGTGGGGCTTCAAAGGGGCACCGCTGCACGATCCTTGTACAATTGCCTGGTTAATTAACCCTTCAATGTTTGAGAGTAAGGTCATGAACGTCGATGTTGAGAATCAGGGTGATTTAACAGATGGGGAGACGGTTTGTGACTATTATGAATTGATTGACAAGCCCAAGAATACAGAGGTTTTGTTGGATATTGATCGGGAGAAATTTATTCAACTGATTATGGATTCGTTGAAGTAGTTTAATTAATGATGAAAAAGAATCTCTATTTGATCGATAGGAAAGTCGATTAAATGGGGATTCTTTGTTTGTTAATTGTTAAATTATGTACAATAGTAGAGAAGATATTTAATCGCAAAAGATTTGGGAAATACTACTTATTGGTAGTTCTTGACGATCCAAATTCTTTCGAGTACGCTAAATTTCTAGTTGTAACAAGCTTTCTAGCATGAGGTACAGATAAAATTTGTAAGAGTATTTACAAAGTTTTAAATAAAGAGTAATTAAGAGAGGAAAATTTACTGTGGTTGTAAGCATCTTTGATAGCGTTTCGATGAAAAAGTTGGATAAGGATAATGTTAAATTCAACGTGTTGGAAGCTATTGATAAAATTCAATTAGGAGAAGGTAAACCACCATTCTTGGAGATGGTTGACACTTTTGAGATCAACGGTTACCGAGATGGCGGCTATGAATTCTTTACGGTTTTGAAAAATGGATTTACTAAGGATGATCTGGCGAAGAAGTTTGCTAAGACTGCTCACGAGAATGACTGAGCTTGTGAGTAAGCCTGTTGTTTTTGTCAGACCTTATTAGCTTTGCATTTGGATCAGAATTGACCCAGATACAGGATCCTTCTATGATTATCTAACCGCTGTTAATGGATATTTGAAAGGAATGATTTATTGGAACCAAAACAATCAAAACTCCGACGCTTTATTGAGACCATCTGGTCGTTATCAGACATTTCGTTTTTTGTGGAACTCATTTCTGGGATTGCAGTGACTGTTTGGATGAAGATTAGTGGGCTTAAGAAATAATTGACTTTATTGGTTTACAAAAAATTGGTGTAATTTAAACAAGACGACACTCATTTCCGTTAATGTAAAAACGGTTTTGAGTGTCGATTTTTTGTACATGGTATCAAAAAGGAGGGTGATATGATACAATGTGCTTGATACAAATTACAAAAAATATGTAATTTGTATCGGGGAGGTATTTTAATGATTAAATTAATTGGCTTTGAGATATATGGTCATTCACTATTCAAAGATGGTACTAGCTTTACGCTCGAAACCAGCGGACAGATCACAAATAAAACTAAAAATAGAGTTATTCGATTTAACGATAGCTTAACGCTCAATCGAGTTATTGGGATTGTTGGTATTAATGCAACTGGTAAGAGTACGCTGATGGAAATCTTTGACGGATTAAACTCGTTGTATCTATTAGGTCAATCAATTGATCAAACACCATTGAATGAGCGCCTCCGGTCAAAAGAGAATAAGATTACTGTTAAGGCTAATCTAGCAACTAATGAAGATGATCGATACGTTGTCGTGACAACTTTTGAGAAGGTTCCTGTGACCGATGGGGTCGAGGATGATGCACGAGAATGGATAATTACAAATGAAAAAGTTTATTACCGAAAGACCAAAAGAGTTTCTAAAAAAAAATATTTTCGGATTGCTGATGGAAAACTTGATTCAACTGGGCTGATACTTGATCATAATAGAAATGATCTTTCGAAGAGTGAGAAAAAGCTATTAAGCGATAAGGACTCTATTTTTAGAGCAACTGATAAGCCGAAAGAGATATCTGCTGTGATATCGACAGTGAAGAATACTAATCAAAATAAATTCATCTCTTTTATGGACCAAACACCGATTGAATTATTGACGTATCTAGATAACTCGATCGATTATTTAGATTATGAAAAAGATGATAAAGGACAAACCACTCGGTATGCACTCAAATTCAAAGATTCCGATGAAGTGATCAAAGTTTCGAATTTTAAGGAGTTTGATAAGTATCTTTCTTCTGGAACTATTAAGGGAGTTACACTTTTCTTCCAGTTTTTAACTGCATTACGAGTTGGCGCTACTTTAATGGTTGATGAAATTGAATTACACATTAACAAGCAAATTGTTCGGGATTTTATTGGATTTTTTGCAGATCCGACCGTGAATGTCAATAACGCAACTTTGGTATATTCCTCTCACTATATTGAACTAACAGATGATCTTCAGCGGAATGATGAAGAGTACATTTTGATTCGAAAAGGTAAAACCCAGTTAATGCGATTAAATGAGATGGCAGTTCGACCGGAGTTAAAAAATAGTGAAGTTTTCCAAAACAATACATTTAGAGGAACCGCACCGAATTATCAAGCATATCAAGCACTTAAGAGCGTTGTGAGGACTCACAACATTGATCACCATTATTTGGAACGTGAGAAAAATAATATAAACGAGGTCGTTAGGTAAATGGGAGGGTACGATTGTTTAATGGTTGAAGGGGCTGCTGAAGCGGCGATTATTGATGTTTTATTAGAGAATCATTATTTGAAAATTTCTCGGGATTCATTAATAACTGATCCAGCCGGGAATTATTATCAAGACTCTTTAAACGATAAAAAGTTCCTCGATTTAAAATTGAAGTGCA
>NZ_AZEB01000004.1 GCF_001434135.1 Lentilactobacillus kisonensis DSM 19906 = JCM 15041
GTATTAAGACCTATTACTGCCATGCTTATACGCCAGCTGAGCGCGGCAGTAATGAACGATTTAATCGGAACTTACGCTATTTTTATCCTAAGGGGACTTATTTTGAGCACATTAGTGCTCAAGGCTTGAAAACCACCTTACTCGAAATTAATCAGAGACCACTTAAAATACTTGACTGGCAAACACCTTATCAGGTCATGCTGACCAATTTGTCAAAAAATTCGGATTAAATTTGCAATCTACCTTAAATTATGTTATTAATCTCAGTCCTATTATAGCGAAATCAGTAAAAATCGGATAGTTTCTAAAACTTCATATCGGTCTGGGGTGGCTAATTATAAAATTTAAGCTTCCTGATTCTAAAAGTGAGCTCATTATAATATCGTGGTCAGATCCTTCTTCCCACTCATTGATCTTAGGACAGCTCCAGTCTCTAACCGCTTTGCTCCGCTCACTACACGTTTAAAATCAGCTTGCCCACCACGTGGCCGGCCTTGCTCAATTGATGCATTGTCCGCACGTTTTCCACGGTAAACGGCAACTGCTTGGCAATCTTAACTTTCAGCTTGCCAGCTCCCAGCTGAGCGCTTAATTGGGCAATGATATCGTGGCTCGGGGCGGCATTGATCTTTTCAAAGTAAACATCGTGTTGCTGGCTCAAATCAGCCGTTTTGGGTAACGTTTCAACGATTGAAATGATTCGTCCGCCCGGTTTGACGGCTTTGAATGCATCTAGTTGATTCTGCCCACCTAGCGTATCAAACACGAGGTCCGCGTTTTTGACCACTTCGTCAAAATTAGTCGATGTATAATTGATGACTTTATCGGCGCCCAATTGTTTAACGAAAGTTGCGTTTGGCTGGCTGGTGGTTGTAATCACGTGCGCATCCGCGTTATGAGCGAGTTGGATTGCCATGGATCCCACGCTACCAGAGCCTGCTAGAATTAAGACGGTTTGTCCTGTCTTAAGGCTTCCAGCGTTAAACAATGCTTCCCAAGCTGTGGTACCAGCAAGTGACAGGCCAGCAGCCTCTTGAAACGAGACGGTAATTGGTTTATGGGCAATTTTGTCCGCATCGACTCTGTAAAATTCAGCGTAAGTGCCCCGGTTACTTGGGGTGCCATATCCCATTACCGCATCCCCAGGCTTAAATCCGGAAACGTTCTGTCCCACTTCGGAAACAATCCCAGCCATTTCCTGTCCTAATATAATCGGAAATTTAAATGGATAGCGAGCTTTTCGCAAGCCGCTTCTAGTTTTCCAATCAATGGGATTAACGCCAATGCTAATGACTTTAACCAGGACTTGATTTGGACCAAGCTCTGGGATCGGCATTGTTTGTTCGGTTAATTGAGTCTCATCGCCATAATCGTTAATGACGATTGCTTTCATTTTATCTGGATTAGTCATTTAATCACCTCGAAAACATTATAACCGTCAAAAGCAAAAAGTTGAAACGAAAGAATAGATTGTGTGCAATCTAATTGACATTGCTTCTAAGGAGCGTATGGTAATTATAGGACGGCTGCGTCAGGCAGAAACCTGCATGTAAGCACCTCCGAGAAAAATTCCAAACCCGGGAATTTCCCTCGAAGGAGACTTACATTCCGGCTTCTAACCGCCTGACTCCGCTCACTACTTTTAGGACAGCTGCTCCAGGCAGAAGTCTGCGCGTAAGCACCTCTAACAAAAATCCCAGAACCGGGGATTTCTGTTAGAGGAGACTTACACTCCGACTTCTAACCGCCTGGATCCGCTCACTTATTTTTAGGACAGCTGTACAAAGCAGGGATCTACACATAAGCATCCCACCCAGAAATCCCTGGGTTTGGGGGATTTCTGGGTGGGAAGACTTATGCTCCGATCCCTAACCGCTTTGCTTCGCTCACTTATGAAGGGAGTTGATAAAATGAAATTAACAATTACGGATAGTGCATTAGATCAACTACGCAAGGCCTTTTCAGGAGACCAGAAACTACTTTTGAGCCTTGACGATGGCGTTGGTCCGTTTTCTAAGGTGGGGGTTTGCTCACTAGATACAAGTTATGATGTCATTGCCGTAGATAAGGACGCAAAAGTACCCGATTATGAATCACGGCTGACGACGAATGCTGGTGACTGGTATTACAAGGGATATTCTAAGAGATACCTAGACGATGATATGAAGCTTGATTACACTAATAACCGATTTAAGTTATCCGGCGATGGTGGTATTTTGGATGGAAATGTCGATTTGAAAGATTTAACTACCCAGAAGACAGCAAAATAACTGGTACGAAAAAAAGACCAAATGGACATGGCAAAAAATGTCACGTTTATTTGGCCTTTTTAATATGCAAAATAGGTTAGTGTGAAGCAGCGTAATCAGTTAACTGTTGGATATAAAGAGCTTTCTTTTCGTCACTGATCCAAGAAGTTTCAAAAGAGTTTCTAGCCAGAGTGACGATCTGATCCTTGGTGAGGTTAAACTTATCAGCAATTGCGTAGTAGTTGTCACCAATGTAGCCGCCAAAGTAAGCGGGGTCGTCTGAATGAATTGATACCTTAACGTTCTTCGAAAGTAATTCCAAAACTTCTTTACCCTTCATTTCTGGTGACACAAAACTGTTAGACAGTGGGCAAGAAGTTAACCCAATATGCTTCTTGGCAACGAAGTCAACTAAGTCGGGATCTTCTACGATATTAGTTCCGTGGTCTAATCGCTCAACGCCCATAATTTCTAAGGCTTGGCGGATATGTTCGATTGAGTCCTTTTGATCGATATCGCAGTGGGTAGTGAGGTGCAGGCCAGCCGCAGCAGCATCCTCAAATTGACGGGCAAATTTCAATGGTGGGTTGTTGTGCTCATCAGAGTCTAGCCCGATACCAACGATCATATCTTTGTAGTTCATGGCTTCAAGTAGGGTCTTGCGAGCCGATTCCTTTGAAAAGTCGCGTAAGAAACACATGATGAGCGAAGCGTCGACGTTTAATGCCCGGGCGTCAACCACTGCCCGGTGGAGGCCGTGAATAACCGTTTCAAAAGCAACTCCTCGGCTGGTATGGGCCTGAGGATCAAAGAAGATCTCCACATGGCGGACGTTATTTGCGGCCGCCCTTTGAAGGTAAGCAAAAGCAAGATCGTAGAAATCCTGTTCGTGTTGTAAAACGTTCATAGCGGGATAATAAACTGCTAAAAAGGAAGCTAAGTCATCGTATTGATATGTTTTTTGAACTTCTTCAATCGTTGATTGGCCAATATCAATGTGATTACGCTGCGCCAACTTTAATTTTAGATCAGGTTCTAAAGTACCTTCAATATGTAGGTGTAGTTCGGCTTTTGGTAGATTCTTGGTAAATTCTGGGGTTACATCAGTTGCCATTATTTATTCCTCCAAAAATGTTCGTGTTTTGATTACAAACAATAGTTTAACATATTATATGTAATCGTCAACATGATAAAATCCGAATAATGGTATTGAAATATTCCTAAAAATGTGGAATAATACGAAGCATAAATTATTTATTGGAAAGGGATTTTAGCTATTATGCAAAAGTTGAGTGACAGTACCATGGTGGGCGGAGGCCTGCTAGATCGCACCTTCCATCTAACGGATCAGAATACAACAGTTGGTCGGGAGCTTTTGGCCGGATTGACAACATTTGTCTCGATGGCGTACATTTTGTTCGTAAATCCCAGTGTCTTAGGTGCCGCCGGAATGAATAAAGGGGCAATTTTTACCGTTACCGCCGTTACTTCAATTCTAGGGTGTCTATTAATGGCATTTCTTGCCAATTACCCCATTGCAATTGCCCCTGGTTTGGGCGACAACGCCTTCTTTACATTCTCCGTTGTGTTAGGAATGGGGATTCCATGGCCAAAAGCAATGGCTGGCGTGTTTGTTGCTTCGGTACTCTTCACGATCCTATCATTCCTGAAAGTTCGAGAGATCGTGATTGACGCCATTCCAAAGGACTTAAAGATGGCCATGGCTGCTGGAATTGGAATCTTTATTGCCTTCGTTGGTTTACAGGGTGGTGGCATTATTGTTGCCAGCAAGACGTCATTAGTTGCGATTGGCTCGCTCACCGTTCCAACCACTTGGTTAACGATTTTTGGTATTTTTGTAATTGCAATTTTGATGGCGCGAAAAGTGCCTGGGGCCATTTTTATCGGCTTAGTTGCCACGACTATTTTAGGATTAGTCACTGGCTTGATTGCAATGCCTACCCATATTATTTCACTAGCACCAAGCATGGCGCCGACCTTTGGCGTTGGGGTTATGCACTTATCATCTGTTATGGATCCGCAAATGTGGGCGGTCGTATTGATCTTCCTGCTGGTTGCGTTCTTTGATACTGCTGGTACTTTGATTGGTTTGGCACAACAAGCTGGGATAATGAAGGATAACAAGATGCCCCGAATTGGCCGGGCATTGATGTCTGATTCGATTTCAATGTTAGCCGGTTCAGTTATGGGAACCACGCCAACCGCTGCTTACGTTGAGTCTTCAGCAGGAATTGCCGTTGGTGGTCGGACGGGATTAACTTCACTGACCGTAGCCGTATTATTTGGATTTAGCATGCTGTTTTCACCACTTTTAACCGTTGTGACTGATCAAGTAACTGCTCCAGCTTTAATTATTGTTGGTGTTTTGATGGTTTCAGCCTTGAAGGAAATCCACTGGGATAAGTTTGAAATTGCGATGCCAGCTTTCTTAACGGTTGTTGGAATGCCATTGACTTATAATATTTCCTATGGAATTGCCTTTGGCTTTTTGACTTACCCGATCTTGATGACGGTTGCTGGACGATGTAAAGAAGTGAATTACATCATGTGGATTCTGTTCTTTGTCTTTATTCTCTTGTTGTATGTATTGAATATTGTTCCAAAAGCGTAATTTGGTCTATCAATACAATTAATAGAACGGAGAAAACGAATGACAACGATTAAAGAACTTGAACAATATATTGATGCTGGCGCTGCTAAGCTTCCCGCTGATATGGTGATTGAACACGGTACCTTAGTTAATGTTGATACGTCTGAGTATTATCCAGCGGATGTTGCCATCTTTAACGGTAAAATTGTGGCTGTCGATGGTGATGTCAGCGATTATGTTGGTCCCAATACGAAGCATCTTGATGCCACTGGTAAGTACCTCGTTCCCGGAATGATTGATGGCCATATTCACGTCGAGTGTAGCAAAATGAGTATGACCCGGTTTGCCCAGGCGGTTGTGCCGCATGGAACAACCAGTATTGTTTCAGGCCTGGATGAATATATTTCAACCATTGGTATCAAAGGTTTAGACGAGATTTTTGCCGAAATTGATCGGAGCCCATTAAAGGTATTCTGGGGGCTGCCATACAAAACACCGTACACAATCCCCAAGTCAACGATCAGTTATGACGTTTCTGCCAAGGACCATGAAGCAATTCAGCCAAATGAAAACTGTTATGGCGTTTGGGAAACCGTCCGAGAAGCGGTTGAAATGAAGGATCCTGATACCCTCAAGGCAATCCTGACTGCTCAGAAGTATCACAAACCAATCTTTGGTTGTTCTCCCATGGCGACTGGCAAGGCGTTAAATCAATTCTTGATGAGTGGGGTTCATGTCGATCACGAAAGCTATTCTCATGAAGAATTTTTGGAAAAAGCCCGTAAAGGCATCCATGTAGTGATTCGTGAATCTTCAGTCACTAAATTTTTAAAAGAAAATATTCGTGCCATTACAGAAGGGGCAGCCGGGGTTGCCCGCCATACCAGTTTCTGTACCGATGATGTTAATGCCAGAGATATTTTAAATCATGGGCATCTTGATTATATGGTTCGATTGGCGATTAAAGCTGGCGTTTCTCCAATGACCGCCATTCAGATGGCAACCGTTAACGGCGCCGAAGCTTACCATATTGATGATAAAGTCGGCTCAATCGCTCCGGGAAAGGATGCCGATATTCTTCTGATCGACCAACCGGGCTCATTTAACGTTGAAACAGTCGTCAGCAAGGGGCAGTTGGTTTCCGAAAACCAAACTGAAGTGATGAGCTTCAATCCACCCAAACGATCTGCTCACATCCAAGGGAAACTGAAACACGCCCCAATGCAGCCAGCAGACTTTGACTATCGAGTTGATCAATCTGCTGGGACGGCATTGGTTCGGACAATTCACAGTGTTGGACCATTCGTGCGTAAGGCTCAAGATATTGAGCTAACGATTAATAATGGTGTCGTTATTCCAGATCCTGAAAAAGACGTTGCTTCTGTCTCAGTGATTGAACGATACGGCATCAATGGCAACCAATCACATGGGTTCATTTCCGGCTGGTCATTCAAACGGGGAGCGATTGCAACTTCCGCATCTCCAGATGATAATAATTTGGTGGTCGCAGGTGTGAACACCAATGATATGGCTGTAGCTGTCAACACGCTGATTGAGTGTGGTGGCGGTCAAGTTGTTGTGGTTGATGGCAAGGTGGTTGCTTTATTGGAATTACCAATCGCGGGGATTACAACCGATTTAACCCCAACTCAACTCGCTCAAAAAGAAATCGAATTAAAACATGCTGCTGAACAACTTGGCAGCACGTTACCAGATCCGCTGTTCTACTTATCGTTTCTCCCAATTACCGCTATTCCAGATTTAGCGATTACGGATAGCGGGAACGTTGATTATACGAAGCTGACATATTTTAATCCAATTCAGGCGGTTAAATAAGTAAGCCGACTCAAACACTTAAGGACTAATTTTTGTTCTACAGAGTGGTCCGATCTTCGAAGTCAAAATTTGATACCTATATAAATTAAAACGACCCCCATATAGCGTTATCGTTTGCGATAAGGGGGTCGTTTCGGTTTAAAAGAGTGCGATTGTAAGCTACAGTCGTTTAATATTATTTTCAATCCGTTTATAGGGCATGATCCAACCCATCATGACCAGGAAAGTACCAATCATTCCGAATTCATGCCAGACAAACGTGAGCAGAAATACAACGATGAAGGCAGCTAAGGTAATGAGGCTCTTGGGTTCATGGCGTAAAGAAGCAACCAAAATCTTGTGGTCTTTGTTAGCGTGTAACAGGCTGATTCTGAGAAAATTCCAGGCTAGGTTTACGAAAATAAATAGCAGCGTGTACAATTGAGAACCAAATAAGCTTTTGGGATCATTATTGACAATTTCGGTTGCAAAGGGAATAAACGATAAGAAGAAAAGGAGGACGGTGTTAGCCCAAATAACCAAGCCATCAATTTGTTTAACAATTTGAAACATATGATGGTGATTTCCCCAAACAATGGCGAGGAGAAAAAAGGAAATGGCATAGGCAATCAATTGCTCATGCATGTCCCAAAGGCCTGACCAGGTATACGTTTTAGGTGTTCCAAGTTCCAATACTAGGACGGTCATGATAATTGGAATGATGGCATCTGTAAATGCTTCAAGTCGATTTTTAGTCATGAATTTGCTCCTCTGTGCAGCTTTCTTGATAGATCACTAACATAAGCATACAATATTTAGCGCTTTCCTTTCCAAATAATGACTTTATTTTCGATGGAATCGGTTTCAACTGCCGTGATGAATTGACTTTTAATGTCCCAGAAAGTTAAAATAGACTAATAATTCTAATCAAGAGTTAATTTTCCATCTGGAGGTTACATATATGTCATTAGGTTCAAGAATTTTTAAGCGGGAAAAAATTGATCGCTACCTTGAGACCGATAAAAAATTCGTTAAAACCATGTCGGCTTTTGACCTGATTTCGCTTGGAATTGGGGCGGTGATTGGGACTGGTATCTTTATTTTACCCGGGACGGTTGCCGCTACTAAGGCGGGACCAGGAATTATTTTATCCTTTATTGTTGCCGCGATTGTCTGTTCGACCGCTGCGATGTGCTACGCTGAATTCGCATCCGCATTACCAGTTGCTGGAAGTGCTTATTCATATGGTAACTTGGTGTTTGGTGAAATTATTGGCTGGGTATTAGGCTGGGCGTTAATTTTGGAATACGTTTTAGCGGTCGCTGCGGTTTCAAGTGCTTGGGGAGCTTACTTCCAGTCGTTCCTGGCTGGGTTTCACATTGGGTTTCCTAAAGCGATTTCTGGACCATTTGTCCCAAGCCAAGGGACTTATGGAAATGTGATTGCCATTATTATTGTTATTTTTATTTCATGGATGTTGAATCACGGAATGCGGTCGTCAGTGCGACTAAATAACGTGATTGTGCTTGTCAAAATTGGGATCATTTTACTGTTTATCTTGGTTGGAGCGTTCTATATTAAGCCAACTAACTGGCATCCCTTCCTGCCATTCGGTTGGCATGGCAGCAATGGTACTGGCGTAATGGGTGGCGCGGCTGCTGTCTTCTTTGCATACCTGGGCTTTGATGCCGTTTCGAGTTCAGCGGCTGAAGTGAAGGATCCAAAGAAAAATATGCCGATCGGAATTATTGGGACGTTAATTGTGGCAACGATTTTGTACGTTGGTGTTTCGATCGTCTTAACGGGAATGGTTTCATACACCAAGCTTAACGTGGCCGACCCGGTTGCCTTTGCCTTACAATTTGTTAAATTAAATTGGGTTGCCGGTATTATATCTCTGGGTGCTTTAGCAGGGATGTTTACAATGATGGTGACGATGACGTACAGTTCATCACGGTTAATTTATTCGATTGGTCGTGACGGTTTGCTGCCTAAGTTCTTGGGCAAATTAGACAAGAACGGTAGTCCTCGAAACAGCCTCATTACCATTACGATTGTGATTGCCTTCATGGGCGGCTTCGTTCCGCTGGATCAACTGACTAACTTGGTTAATATTGGCACCTTGATTGCTTTCTTATTCGTATCGTTTGGGATTATTCCATTGAGAAGAAATAAGGAAATCCAAAACCATCATGGGTATCAAGTGCCGTGGTACCCGGTATTGCCGATTATTTCAGGGATACTATGTATGGTTATGCTATCTCAGCTACAGGCAGAAACTTGGATTGCTTCTGGCGTCTGGTTTGTGTTCGGACTCATTCTCTACTTTGGGTACGGGATGAGGCATAGTCGATTAAATGAGTAATAGATTGGATTTAACAAACTACGTCTGAGCTGGAAATAGGCTCTCAAAAACAAACATAAATAGGAATAATTCGGGAATCTACCTAGATCCTCGAGTTATTCCTATTTTTTTGAATCAAAGTGATAATTAGTGAATTAAGTTAATCCATTGTCTGAAATAAGTGACAATACCCAAAATTCGTAAGATTAACTAGATTGTAAGTATCGGCAAAGCTTTGGGGCTTATTATGGTACGATTGTTTGTGATATTAATTTTTAGAAAAGGGGCCTTCCTGTGACAGCTTCAACTAAACCTCACAATCATCCACTCCTGGCGATTTCTGCCATCGCCGCAATGACTTTTCTGGGCATCTTAATCGAGACATCGATGAACGTCACTTTTCCTACCTTGATGAACCAATTTAACGTTTCACTAAGCACAGTTCAGTGGGTAACCACGGGATATTTATTGACGGTCGCGCTATTGATGCTGGTATCAGCATTCTTGAAACGTCGATTTAAAAATAAGCAACTATTCATTTGGGCGGTCATGCTGTTCATTATTGGCGATGTGACGTGTGCACTTGCTTCAACATACTGGGTATTGTTAGGTGGCCGGTTGATTCAAGCAGGTTGTGTGGGCATTTCCGCGCCCTTGATGACTAACATTATTTTAGAACTAGTTCCCAGAAACAAGCTCGGCACTTACATGGGATTTGCTAACTTAATTCTAATTGTTGCGCCTGCACTCGGCCCAACGTTCGGCGGTGCGGTTGTTTCTTTAGCTAGCTGGCGAATGATCTTCTGGATAACGCTGCCAATAGCAATTATCTTCCTTATTTTAGGAATGATTGCGATTGAACAATACACCCCAACCGAAAAATACCCGTTTGACTGGCTGCGGTTTGGCCTGTTATCAGTAACGATGGTTATGCTGCTAGTGGCGATGAATGCATTGACACTGCCAAATGGCATTCAGCGGTTTGGTAGCGATATTATGATTACTGCAGTTGCGTTGACGTTGTTTATTTGGCGCTCGAAGTACAGCCATCGGGAGCTATTTAACTTAACCGTATTCAAGCGGCCGGCCTTTGTCTATAGCTTCTTACCGTATGTATTGTTGCAGTTTTCTAACCTGGGGATTAATTTCATGCTGCCCAATTATGTTCAGATGGTCAATGGTGCAACGGCCTTCATCGGTGGCATTATTCTATTTCCTGGGAGTGTTTTAAACGCCTCTGGTCAACCATTTTATGGCGTAATGCTGGATCGTTATGGCGGTAAATTGCCATTGTATATGGGAAATACGTTCTACTTTGTCATAATGGTCTGCTTTATGATTTTCGCCCGCCAATTATCCGTATTGTGGGTGACAATTTTCTATGCCATTTATGCTGGTGGCCGGGCAATGGCCTTTGGAAACACCATGACCTATGGCCTAAAAAATCTTAGTCAACGGGAACAAAATGATGCCAACGCCCTCTACGGAACGGGTCAGCAAATTGCCGGTTCGATTGGAACAACCGTCATGGCCGTTTTCATGACCATGTTTAAATCACCGCACGTGGCTGCATCACAGGCCGTTGTTAGTGGTACCCAACTTGCATTCACGTTACTGGCAGTGATAGGGCTGCTGAATTATTGGCTGTACAGACAGCTATTCAAAGCAACGGTGAAAAAATAAGCGGGCCACGTGGCATTTCAAGCTGAGAAATGCCAACGTGACCCGCTTAATTTGTTGAGGGATGAATAGCACAGAGACTACGTTATGGCTGGTTGGGTTATTATTTGTTGATATGGATTAGGACCGCTCCGCAAAGCAATAACCTGCGTGTAAGCACCTTTGAGAAAAATTCCAGGCCCGGGAATTTCTCTCAAAGGAGACTTACACTCCGGTTATTAACCGCTTTGCTCCGCTCACTTACTGATATTCAGTTAATTTTCCATGCAGCGCGTTCCACAGCACCACGGTGGCAGCTAGTACTACTAGTACCGCCACGGTTGCAATGACAAACAATGCTGTATAGGAGGTCGTTTCGATAATCATACCACCGAATAATGGCCCAATAGCACGGCCAGCCGATGCATATGATTGAATTAATCCTTGATAGCGGCCCTTTGCCTCAACTGGGGTTAAGACGTTGACCAACGCGGGGATGGTTGGGAGTGCCGTTGCCTCACCAATTGTTAGGATTACCATTGCCAGCACGAACGTTGGATAGGTTTTGGCGAAAATTAACGTAATAAACGAAACCGCAAACATTGAGAATCCGAAGAAGATTTGCATAATGAGATTTTCGTGATATCTGGCAATCCAGTTTATAATAATTTGGCTAATCACAATCAGGCCAGCGTTAACCGTCCAAAGAAAACTGTAGTTACGAAGCGGAATTCCAAGACCAGTCATGTAAACTGACAAATTTGAAACCCATTGCTGGTACATAATCCAAATAATAAATAGGGACATGAAGAAGGTTATTAGAATAATGGTATTCGCCCTTGGGAGGTGTTTAGCATCCCAAGTCGTTTTTTCAGTATCAGAAACGCGTTTTCGGGATTCATTAGCTGCTGGTTTGTATTTGGTGATGACAATTCCCAAGAAGATGATGAATAGGAGGCTTGCAACTACGAACATGAGGGTGACGCTGATGCTATAAATGAAGCCCACCAGTGAAGTTCCGATCACAATTCCCAGGTTTTGGACAAAATACAGCATGTTAAAGACGTAACGGCTGTCCTTTGTTTTAATGCTGGTTCCAATTGAATTGACAATCGCCAAATTCCAGCCACCGGAGATACCATTAAAGAACAGTACGATCCCAAAGACCGGCCAGCCATGAAAAAAGATGAGGACTAGCAGCGTAATGGTTGAAGCAACGACCCCACCCACTAGTAGATGATAGGGATTTTTGCGGTCGTATAAATAGCCGCCCAAGTAACTCCCCAACACGCTGGCAAGTGAATTGAACAGTAGAACAACCCCAATCCAAGTGAGCGAAACCCCCAATCGGTTATGTAGGTAAACACTGGTTAACGGCCAGACAAAGCTCATGCCAATACTACTGAATAAAGCACCGGTAATTAACCATTTAAAATTCATTTCTTTTGTGGCCAACTGAAAGCCCTGCTACTGAAAATATACCTGAATGTATATCCAGATTTTTCTTGCTTCATCCTATCCCACCTCGACACAAGCACTCTACTATGGTTGATATGATAGTCCACAAGCGTAAATTCCCGGCTAGCCACCGGTACATCCTTTGTTGCCTGGTTAGTAGGCTAAAACAAAGTTGTCAGTATCTCTAATATTCAACGCGGCATTAATATCGCGATCAACCACATTGCCACAATTTGGGCATTTATAAATGCGCTCACCCAAAGATAAATCGACTTTTTTATCCTCACATTGATGGCAAATCTTAGACGTGGGTTCAAAGCGATTGACTAGGTGAACGGGGATTCCCAATTGTTGGCACTTATTAATTAATTTGGTTCTGAATCTGTAGAATCCCTGTTGGTTAACAGCTTTAGCTAAATGGCAATTCTTAATCATACCTTTAACATTCAAATCCTCAATTGACACCCAATTCGGTTTGGTTCTCACCAAGTTAGCGACAATTTTATTTTGATAATCGGCTTGAATGTTGTGTAGTCGTTGATACAGACGTTGCACTTTCCGCTCTGTTTTGGCTAGGTTAAGATCAGTAGCAGATCTTCCTTCTTTCGTTTTACGAGCTTTATATGCAATATACTGACGGGATAATTTTCGTTGCGTGCGTCTTAATCGTTTTCGAATTCGTTTAACTTGACGATCCTTGTTCCGGTTGCGATAAATAGTGCCATCGTCGATAATGGCAAATTCTTTGACCCCGAGATCAACCCCAATTGGATCACCTAACAAGCGTTCATGGAGTTGTTCGGGTTGTTCAACCAGACACGTGAGATAATAACGTCCCGCTTGTTCTTTGATCCGGCCGGACTTAATCACATAATATTTAGTATCCGTTGGAAGGTAACCATACTCCTTGAACCGGACCCAACCAAGTTTCGGGAGTTTAATTCGGTGACGTTCACAAGCAATGACTTGTTTGGCACCGTTTTTTACAAAATAATAGGATCCTTGATGTCGTTTATATGATCGCCATCTGGGATACCCGCTTTGATGCTTAAAAAAACGCTTCATCGCCGTATCAGCGTCGATAAACGCCTGTTTAGTTGATTTGGCGTAATCGTCTTTGATCCATAAATCGTCCGGATTGGCCGGTAAATATTCATTATTAAACCATTTGGCGAACTCGTAAGCGCCCATATACCAATAGCCGTCTTGGTATCGTTTTTGATTCATTTCCAGAAAAAGGTTATATGCCCAACGGCTACCGCCAATATGGCGATCAATTAGATAAGCTTGTTCATTGGTGGGTTTAATCTCAATTTTGTAAGTGATCAAGGTCATGATCGTCACTCACTTTCTTTTTGTACTTTTGCAGTCCGTCTACCCGACTGGAAAACACCTGAATAATTGAAATTAAATCCTGAACAACTTCCGCTTCGGGGGAAAAATGTTCATTATTGACCACCACGATTTCCGTGCCGAATTTCGCACAAAGTTGCTGGAACCAATCAAAGCCAAATCTGATAAATCGGTCTGGGTAGGCGATATAGATCTGATTAATTTTCGATTGCATGACCTCATCAAGCAATCGGTTCCACTTTTTGCGTTTATAATTCATACCGCTACCAATATCGGTGATGACTTGATCAACGATGATTCCTTTTGCATTAACATATTGTCGCAAGAATTCGACTTGATCCTGTAAATCATCTTTTTGAGCGGCAACTGATACGCGGGCATAAATAACATTTTGGCGGTTGGCGGTGGGTTTTCCAATTGCTTTTAAATAATCAGTTTCAGTATAGTACCGACGATTCGTGACGGTACGCTTAGCGGGGAGTTTTCCTTGACGATCCCATTTTTGCAAGGTTTTAACGGATACCCCTAAACGTCCAGCCAATTCTTTTGGTTTCATGTATACTCACCTCGTATACATTATATCACGTTGGAACACTTTAATCCATATTATTGATAATAGTTTTCTCCTTCTTTAATTGGTTTTAAGCATCGTGTTCTAGTGTATCAAAAAAAGCTGGTAGCATGGGAAGGCTTCGATGAAGTATCCGCTTTCAACTTGTAAATACTATTTAATGGACTTACTAATTTAAATCACATATGATGAACCTGTAGATGGAAAATCAATTAATGGGAGGAATTATCTATGGCTGTTGACGGATCTCTTTATCATACAGAAGTTGTTAACGAGCATGGCTTGACCGGCCAAAGTTATGTTAGGGGTAATGAAGGATTGGCACTTGGGGTAAGCAGTTCATTGATGGATAGCCCAGGTACTAACCCAGAACAGTTTATTGGCTTTGCATTGAGTACGTGTTTTAACGCAACGATTGGCATTGTTGAGCGCCAGAACAAGATTAAGCCTGATAGTATTATTCATACCGCTGTGGATATTGTTAAGGATACCAAGGGCTATAAGTTTATTGTTCGCTGTCAAATTTTATTCCATGACCTGGATAATGAGCAGGCCCAAAAGATGGTTGATGAAGCGTTAGATCAATGCCCAGTAGCTAAGCTTTTAAAGGCTAATGAAAATGTTTCGTTTGAGATTGTGGACCAGTTTAGTTTCTAGGTGGTTTGTCATTAATGGCTAAATGTTGATGGGATGCTGGCTGACTGAATTTTGGTGCTTAGGCAAGCAGATAGGATAAAGCAGTTAGTTTCCAGGTTTCTGAAGGATAACATTTGGAATTAGAAATTAAGGGTGAGACAGTTAATACCTTTGTCCCACCCGTTTTTTGATGTAGTTGATCACTGTTCTTGAGATATCAGCTCTAAATCTTTAAGTATAAGTAAATTACAACCGAATTGTTGCATTTAAATAACGTGAGTGATATAAGAACAATAGATACATATTTAATATAGAAGAGGTCAGTGTCATGGAAGCGAAATATCGTGGGGTAAGAATTGCGCAAATCAAGGACTGGTTAAATGTGGTCCTGTTTTTAGTCGTTGCTTTGATTGGCATCAGCTGCCGAACACAGGTTGTCCAGGCGGCGGATATTTCAAGCAACATTACCGGAATATCTGGTCAGGATGCACGTTATAATGGTCAGCCGATTGATCCAACTGAAGTTGCAAAATGGGACCAATCGACAAGCTATGAATTAAGCTATCATTTTACAATTAAACCGGGCACTCAGGTTAAGGCCGGGGATACGGCAACGGTTAGTTTGCCCACTGGGACGAAATTTCAGGATGATCAGGATTTTGATCTTCCTAGTCCTGATGGGACGATTGTCGCCCACTTTTCGGCAACTACTGGGGCTTCTTCAGGTCAGCTGACCTTCACTAATTACTTTACAACTCATAATAACAATATGACTGGTTCAATTAATCTCTTCGTTAACGGTGAAGTATCTGGAGGTGGCAAGGGAAACGACAGTTATATTTTGAAGAATGGGTTTCCGTGGAGTGGCCAGTGGTCAGATGGCAAGACTTATCCGAAAGACGCAAATCAGCGTTACCAGTATGTTGAATGGGATGTCAAAATTAACCCAAACAATAAGTCTTTGAGTAACGTCGTGGTTACTGATAATCTACAAAACACTGGTAGTCAAGAACTAATGCCTGATACGTTAACCCTCCAATGGGATGATGGTCATTATACACCGGTTCCCATCCGAGACTATTCACTTATTTTCTCACCAGCTAGTGGGACACCAACTTCGTTTACGCTTAATTGGAAGGGGACGCTGAACAAGGCTGTCAATCTGTTATACCTGGCAAAAGTAACCGATTCGGCTTATCGAACGACAGGGTCAGCAACCACCCTTAATAATGAAGCTAAGATTACTGGAAACGATGCTGGGTGGTGGGGCGATCACCGACAAGGCTGCCACGGCGGATGCATACGTCAAATTGGGCGGCAATGGTAACGGTGGCGGCACGGTTTATAATGTGAACGTCAAAAAGTTGTGGGAGAATGTGCCTACTGGGGTAACGACGCCAGCCATTGAAGCGCAACTATATAGTGACGGGAAAGCAACCAACCAAATCATGACGTTGAACCACGATAATAATTACAGTGGCACGTTTAAGTATTTAAGCGAGTATGATGCCAACAACCAACCAATTAAGTACACTGTTGCCGAAGTTAATGTGCCAACGGACTACACCGGAACAACGACGCCACAGCCGCTTAATGCGAAAGATAATACGGCAACGCTAGTTAATCGTTATAGTTTGCCAGCAACGACAAGTATCAAGGTTAATAAAGTTTGGGCGGCCGTTCCGACAGGGACAACACCACCGTCAATCACAGCCGTCCTATATAAAAATGGTCAAGCAACTCAAACGACCGTTACATTATCTGCCAGTAATCAATATTCGGCGCAATTTACTGATTTACCAGTAACGGATAGCACTGGGAAACCAATTAGTTATTCAGTCGCCGAAGAAAAGGTACCCACTGGGTATAAATCAACAACCGTTGGCCCGCAACCAGTTAACAACGGGATTGTGACGTTGAAAAACACGTATGTTCCGACTATACCAGTAACGCCGGACACACCGATAACACCCAACACACCAGTAACACCGGATACGCCAGTGACACCGATAACGCCAAATACACCGGTGACTCCCAGTACGCCAAGCACGCCAGCAACTCCTGGAACACCAAATAAACCAGTATCCCCAAAGAAACCCAAGAAACCAACGATGGGTCACAAACGGCCTAATACAAAGACTACGACAACATCTCAAGCAAGTTTGGCGACCAAGCAGCCGACGCCAAAAGCCTCAACTGACAGTGAAACGCCAGCGGTTAGCTCGTCTGGAAAATTACCGCAGACTAGTGATAATAAGAAACAAGCGCTAGTAGTCAGCCTCGTTGGAATGATTTTGCTTAGTTTTATTGGGATTGCAGCGGTTGTCAGCCACAAGTTCAAAATGAACTAAATCATCCCTTTTGTGAGTGGATACAAAATAATCTAAGAATAGGTCTAGTTAGAAGCTGAAATTTGTCGGTTTCTAACTGGCCTTTTTGTATCCAGGCAGTTAATGAGTTGCCGCCACTTGGTATTAGTGACTCAAATAATCTACCAATTAACCACCATGATAATAATTAAAATGTTATTGAATCAGGAATTAGTTTGGTAATTTCATTTGATGACGAATGTAATTATAATGAGGGTGTTAATCAGAGTGAGGGCGATGATGACGAATAAACTTATTGGAGGATACGAATATGGGGCTTAGAGGGGATTTAAAAGGCAGTTTCATTACGGCTGTGGCACTGACTACATTTGCGGTTGGCGGACCGCTGACGGTTAATGCCAGTACGACGCCACAGAGTGCCCAGGCGACAACGTCACAAACGGCAAGCTATTATCAAGACGGCAAGATTGGGGATGTGGCCTTTAGCTTGAGCGATAACGATACTGGGAAAACGTTGACCCTGAACACGGGAGATTCTGGGGTTATTAATAGTACTGATGTTGAACGGGTAACAGCATCTGATAATTCACAAATTAATATTTTCCCGTGGAACAACACTGCCGATAAGGCTGCAATTACTAAAGTGGAAATTGTGGGGGCTGCCAAATTGCAGCTAAACGGAACGGCTGCCGAATATTTCTTTGCCAACCTACCTAATCTAACTGAAATTAGCGGGATGGATAAGGTCGATACTTCCGGGGCAACGAGCCTTAACGCCACATTTGCGAGTGATCCTAAGTTGAAGAACTTGGACATTTCAAGTTTAAGAACGCCAATTGTGACTGATATGCAGTTCATCTTTGATGGTGATGAGGCGTTAACCAGCCTCGATGTGAGCAATCTGGATACCAGCAAGGTCACTGACCTGAGTTACATGTTTAATGATCTCCCTGGGATAACCAGCCTTGATGTCTCCAAATTCAACACGCAATCGGCAACTGATATGCGCAATATATTCGGGAACGATTCTACATTGACCAACATTAACATTGATAACACAAAGTTTGATACCAGCAGCGTAACTGACATGAGTGGTATGTTTACAGGCGATCATGCCCTAACAACAGTTGATGTCTCGAAGTTTAACACGCAAAATGTGGTAAACATGGGTTGGATGTTTGAGGATGACTGGGAACTGAATGCGGTTGACGTGTCCCATTTTGATACCCAAAAAGTAACTAATATGAATGCGATGTTTGCCAATGATTTAAGTTTGCCGAACCTTGACGTATCCCATTTTAATACTAAAGGCGTTGCTGATCTGAGCGCAATGTTCTTTTACGACAAAAAATTGGCGACACTCGATTTATCAAGTTTTGATACAGCAAGCTTGACGGCAGCCCGACCAGCAGTTGAGCTGGATAGTATGTTGGCAGGACTGAATTTATCTGAATTGGTTCTAGGGCCCAACACCCAACTGACTGATGCTGTCAAGCTCGGTGCGCCCAATGGTTCCGATCAGTGGCAAGCAGTTGCTGGTGGCACCGTTGCGAATCCTCTAGGGGACCGGGGATACCTTCCTAACGACTTGGTAGCTTTATACAATAACACTAATAATAAGTTGGAAACTTGGGTGCCGTATTCTAAAGTGACATTGAAAGTTAAGTCGCCAATTTATCTCTATGTGGGAGACCATTTTGAGCCAAAGACGGCCTTCGTTTCGGCAACCAGTGCTGATGGCGTTAATAAGACCTATGATGAGGCAACCGCTGACGGTATGACTTATGATGCCGGTAATCTTGATACATCAAAACCCAGTCATTATTTTGTTACCTATACCTACCACTTACGGACGGCTACCGTTGAGGTAATTGTTCAGGATAAATCAACGCCAATCCCGCCGACACCGGGTCCGATGCCAACTCCTACGCCTGAACCCGCACCAAGCCCGACACCAACACCTAATCCCCAGACAAGTTCTCAGGCAGCAACGCCACAGAACCTGGCACCGAAAGGATCGGCGGTTTACGCACTTAATAAGATTTATTTATACAAGCGCGCCAACTTCAATAAGCGCGATCGGGTTGCTCAATACGTTCAGAAGCCACGAGTTTACTGGCCAATGTTTGTGGTAACGGGTTATAGTCATTCTACTAACGGCACGTTGCGCTATCAAGTCCGGGATGTTAACCACTTGAGCAAGACGGCTGGCAAACGAGGATACATCACTGCTAATTGGAAATATATTCGTCCTGTATACTATCAGAGTAAGCATCAGACACTGACAGTGATTAATCCGCGTGGGGTGAATGCTTACAAGAAAGTCAATCTGACTGGCAAGGTGAAGAATTACAAGCAGGGAACCATTTTACACGTTACCAGGTTTGTTCATCATAACCTCACCACCCGATACGTGCTAAGTAATGGGCAATATATCACCGGTAACCGAAAACTGGTTGAGATGGCTAAACACAAACCAGCTCGCTATGTGAAGGTTAAACGGACGATTAATCGTTATCAGACGGTTAACTTGACTGGTCATAAAAAACGGATCAAGAAGGGAACCCAAATTAAGATTAAGAACTACGATTTTTCACACGCTACTAATTTGAATCAGAAAGGTGCGCTGAGATATCGAGTTGCTGGTGGGTATATCACTGGAAATGTGAAGTATGTGAAGGTTATTAAATAAAGTCAGTTTTGAACCCAACAAAAGAGGCTTTAACCGTTATGGTTGAAGCCTCTTTGTTTATTCCTAAATAGGATTATTGATATTAAATTTTTTGATTATGTAGATTGGATTGTACCAATCCATTATGCTTTGTTCGTTTACGACTAATCGTCATAACTCAAAGTAGTTGGTCGAGAAAATCCAACAACGTGCCACCATGGTGAGTAAACATTTTCAGTTACAACACCGCGGTTTTGGGAATCAATCATCCGACCATTACCGATGTACATCCCAACGTGGGAAATACTGTGTTTACTACCACCAAAGTATACTAAATCGCCCTTTTGAACGGTGCTCTTAGAAACCTTTTTAGTACCATTGTATTGTGCTTGGGCAGTTCTAGGAATTGTCTTTTTGATTGACTTCTTATAAACGTACTTCGTGAAGCCTGAACAATCAAAATTAGTAGGACCAACGGCACCAAATACGTAACGGGAACCCATGTGTTTCTTGGCTTCGTTATAAACTGATGAATACGAAGGATCTGAGCTATCTGCCTTTGCACTGGTTGCAGCTGAATAGGCAGCAACGGCGAAAGCAAATAATGCAACGAACAATAAGAATGGTTTTAAGACTGATTTAATAGCTTTGTGTGTCACGATTATAATATTCCCCTTTTTAAATACGTTAGTTAGATACAAATTCTTTATTAGCAGTGATGTAATTTCCGTTTGTTAGTTGAAGGCGATAAGTACCATGATCTGATTTACTAATACCTTTAACGGTTAATTTTGTACCAGTGTTAACTTTAGTTAGCCGGGACTTGAAATTAACATCTTGATATTGATAGATCTTTTTGGAAACCGTTACCTGCTTACTTACTGGAATTGAAGTGAAGTAGGTTGGCTTGGCCTTGTCAGCTGATGATTGTTTGAGCCAAGTATTGACGGTTGAGGCATTAACGACTTTACTCAAGTCAACGTTGCCCTTGATGCCACTTAAACGTCCCGTTGATGTGTATTGCCATAAGTCAGTTGGCACGTTTGGTTTCTGGGAGTAATTAGCAATCCAGGAACCGTCAAACTTGGAATAATTGACTTTATGGACATTCACATAGTTTTGGTATGAATAGTAAACTAACGGTTTGTTGGTTAATTTACGCATTGTGGCTAGCCAAGCATTGACGTAAGATTGCTCAGAACCCTTACCCTTACGATGCTCGTTATCCAAAACGTAGAACCTTGCTTTGGCATTAGACCGCTTGTAGAAGTCTTTGGCCTCTTTTTTGGCATCGGCAACGCTTGAAAACTCCGCGTAACCATATTGGCCAAATGGTACGTTATATTTATATGCGCCATTTGCGTTAATATCTTTATGAGTATCAATTCGGAAGTCCGCATCACCGGTGTCACCATGTTGGACCCGAATGATCGCAAATTTTAATTGCTTAGACGCCTTACTCCAATTGATGGTGCCTTGATATTGGGAAACATCCGCAATCTTTGTTTTGCTGGCAGATACGTTTGTACTAATCGTAAATGCTGCCATCGCACCCATGAATAGGCCGGCTATTTTTTTAAAGTTCAATTTCATGTAATAGTCCTCCTTTAAAGCTACAAGAAGTATTATAGGGAATTAATGCTACCAAACAGTCTCAGGAGTGTTTCATAAAGGTTAAAAAAGATTTCAGTGATTCATTAATTGGCCTTAATCGCCGAAACGAAAGGGATTCAGCTGCCATAAAAGGACTAAACAAACAGAAGTTTTAACAAAAATTAACCAGTTTTAACACAGATTTGAGGAAATAAGTCAAAAATAATGCCTATTATTACAAGTTAAGGCGGTTAAGTGTAACATTCACCTAAAGAAATATAATAGTTGGTTAAAATATGCGCTGAGATGATAACGAGTAACCATGAATTGTATACTAAGCATAGAAATAAATGGGCGGACTAAGCGATCTAGTCGCCCCAAATAAAAGATAGAAAGTGGAATTATCATGTTACGAAAGAACCTGAGCGCTCATAAGCTGGCCTATTATATTTGGACAATCATGGTGCCATTAATCATTATTAGTGGGGTGTTTATGACCATCGGAATTGCCCCCTTTGGGAATCACAATCTATTGATAAGTGACCTTTCAACGCAATACCTACAGTTTTTTGCTGAGTTGAGAAGGGAATTGTTACACCTCTCGTTTCCTAGTTACTCCTTTCTGATTTCAATTGGGGATAGTTTAGTGCCGATCTATTCTTACTATCTGTTAAGCCCACTGAACCTGATTATTGTCTTTTTCCGACCTGCTCAGCTGCCAATCGCCATTGATTTGATTATTTGGATGAAGATTATTCTATGTAGCGTTTCGATGAGCATCTTTTTGGGTAAAAAGTATCAATCGTATGATTTTATGGGGATTTGTGGCGGCCTAGCCTATGGTCTATGTGGCTTTGTGGCAATGTATTTTTATGATTTGATGTGGTTGGACGCCTTAATATGGTTGCCAGTGATGGTTTACGGTCTTGAGAAACTCTTTTACCGTAATAAGGGCGGGATATATGTCATCGGCTTAGTTGCAATTATTCTTACCAATTATTATATGGGTTATATTATCTGCGTTTTTGCCATTATCTATTTTGCCTACTTAATGAAACAAAGTCAGCCAATTAGGCAGCCATTTTTCCAGCACATTAAGGCTCATTCACGGAAGGTTAGCCAATTTCTGTGGTATTCGCTAATCTCGGGGATGCTGGCGGCGGTTGTCCTGATTCCAACGGTGGTTGCAATGCTTTCAACCGGGAAAAAGGATATTTCACTGACTAACTTCTTACTTAAGGGCACCTTTGGCCCCAGTTTTGCCGTTAACCTTGGCGTGGGGGGAAACGATTTTGCCGGTCGGTTGGTTCATAATCCCAGCCTTTTTACCGGTTCGTTGTTCATTATCGGGGCGGTAGCGTATTTCTTTTCAAGAAAAATCAAGTTGAGAAATAAGCAAGCAGCCGGCATTTTGCTTGGAAGCATTTTGATTGGGATGTGGTTGTTACCATTGAATACGTTTTGGCATATGATGCAGCAGCCAGCTGGCTTTCCATTTAGAATGGTCTTCTTATTTAGCTTTGCGTTGATCATGGTTGCCTATGAAGGTTATCTCAAGGGGGTATTTGCGGAGCGGAAAGTCATTTTGTGGTCAGCAATTGGAATTGGGGCCGCACTCCTGATTGGCTATGTAACGGCCAATCTGTTTCAGCAAAAAATGGATCCATTTAAATTTCAGATTCCTCAATTAATGGTTAGCAATTCAGCTGCCGTTTTAGCAATCGGTTTTTTAGTGGTTACAACCTTGGCGATCTTAGCAGTTGCAGCGAAACGGCCAGCAAGTAAGGCTTTCCTAGTCGTTATTTTGGCCCTTGAACTCATGGTTAATTTTTCTATTGCAACATCAGGGGCCCCGTTTGGCAACCAGCAAAGCTTTGAACGAACCTATGCAAAATCCGAACGGTTAGTTGGCAAAGTTGAGAGCAAAGAGCGCGCCCATCACCGCTTTTATCGGATGTTGGTCATCAACCAACCATTTAGACAACTATTTAAAGTGCCATATAGTGGATACAACGATTCGTTTATCTTCCAAAATCATGGCTTAAGTTCGTACAGTTCCACGCTAAATTCCCATACGCATCATGTGTTGGCAAACTTAGGCTTTTCCAGTCGAAATATTCGTCGGATTGATATGTTTGGCAGCACGCGAATTACGCAACACTTACTGGGACTGAAATATGTTTATTACATTGGGGCCCATGAACACCTCTTAATGACCCAGAAGAACGTTGCCGGCCTGGGCTTTATGACCAGTAGTCGAATGCAACACCTTAAGTTTATTAAGGATCAGCCGTTTAGAAATCAAAATCGCTTGGTTCAAGCGGAAATGGGGAATTCTGAACAGTATTTTGAACGACCAACAATTGTTAAGACGAGTCAGCAAACCTTCCGCGACTTTTATCAATATCAAGTTGAGTTACGGGCAAGGACAACCGGACCGCACTATTTATACTTGCCTAAGGTTCGGCTTCACGGCGTTAAGTTTTATATTAATGGTAGAAAACTCTCTAGCTTATACAGTGGTTTAGGAACTGAAATGATTCCGGTTGGCAACCTGCAGCGGAATCAAGCGACGACGATTACGGTTAAATCGACGAAGAAATTACCCGATCCAGCCAGCCACGTTGATGGGATTAATGCTGCTAAATTTGATCGGGCAGCTAATACGTTGAACCGGCATCAGCTTAAGCTACAGGATAATAATCAATTAGACTGGCATGGTGGCCATTTTAGAGGGAAGGCCAGGGCCACGAACCAGAAGCGGATTTTGTTAATGAGTATGCCATACGATAAGGGATGGCAGGTGAAGGTTGACGGTCGGAATCGTCCAGTTAAGAAGGTGGCATCCGGCCTAGTAGGGGTTGAGTTGCCGGTGGGAACCCATCGCTTAGCGTTTAATTATCATATTCGTGGGTTACTCACAGGGGCAATCTTTTCATTGGTAGGACTACTTTTATTAATTGGTACGGTAGTTTTAAAGCGAACCGGGGATTAAATGTAAAACATTTTCAGATATTGTGAAATTATTTTGCAAAATAGCTAATTCTAAATGGTTGATTGACCGCCGCCATAATAAGGATGTTAGCCTTACCAATTATTTTATCCTAATTGTTCAGCAAATATCCTAAAAAACTTTATCTAAATCACTTGCGAAAATTCTTTTCAGATAATATAATGTTCTTGTAAGAGTTAGCAGTTAACTAGTATATTAGATGAAAGAGGTATGATTGCTTATGCAAATCGGTATGATTGGTCTTGGAAAAATGGGTCTTAACCTGGTTAAGAACATCATTCGTAATGGTAACGAAGTTGTTGCATTTGATTTGAATCCAGATAACGTTAAATTAGCTCAAGAAGCTGGGGCAACTCCTGCTTCAAGTAATGAAGACCTTGTTAATAAGTTAAGTACACCTCGCACCGTTTGGATTATGGTGCCTGCAGGAAAGCCAACTGATTCGACTGTTAATGAACTTGTCGGCTTTCTTTCAACCGGAGATTATTTAATTGATGGTGGGAACTCATATTACGAAGACTCGATTAGACATAGCAAAATTGCCGAAGAAAAAGGGGTTAACTTCTTTGATTGTGGGACATCAGGTGGTAAGAACGGTGCCCTGAATGGTGGTAACTTCATGATTGGTGGCCCCAGTGCCGAGAAGTTTGAACATTTGAAACCATTGTTCGAAGATATTTCCCTCAAAGACGGATACTTATATACGGGCAAGCCCGGTTCAGGCCATTATTTGAAGATGGTTCATAATGGGATTGAATATGGCATGATGGAAGCAATCGGAGAGGGTTATGATGTTTTGGATCATAGTCCATATGATTACAATAACGAAGCAGTTGCCAAAGTTTGGGTAAATGGTTCAGTTATTCGTGGCTGGCTCATGGAATTAGCCCAAGAAGCATTTGCTAAAGATGCTAATTTGGATGAAATCACTGGTAAGATGTTCTCATCAGGCGAAGGTAAATGGACGGTTCAAGAGGCCTTAAAACAAGGCATCCCAGTGCCAGTTATCACTGACTCACTATACGCCCGTCAACGATCAGAAGAAGAAGATACGTTCACAGGAAAAGTTGTATCAGCATTGCGCCACGGATTTGGTGGGCATGCGATGGAAAAGAAGTAAGTGCGCGGAGCAAAGCGTTTAGACGCGGTCATATAAGGGGAATATCCCTAAAATCCTGGTTTTGGATTTTAGGGATATTCCCCTTATATGTTTAGCGTCTGCTTTGCGGAGCGGTCCTAATCTATATAGTTAAAAGGATCATCCTGGTTTTGGAATTTTAGGGATATTCCCTTATATCGTTAGAGAAGATTCAATTCTTGAGCACTAACAAAATAAAGTAGCATGCTGCAATAATAAAAAATGTCCCTAAAATTTTGGGGACATTTTTATATATAAGTAACGATCTCTCGGCACACATTGCAACTACGCAATGGCGATGACGGCTTTTGACATTCCTACTAAGTGATGAAGTAGAGAATCTGGTAGTTACTTATAATCAGTAAATCTCCCTCAATAGCATTGAAAGCGCTACCTAAATGTGATATATTTTGTGATGTAATAATACTGATGTATTAGTTTTGGTCACGCAGGTTGTCACGTTTAGAAGTATGTGAAGGAGACGGAAATATGCTATATCCAACTAACACAACAAGTAGAACCGTAACTGATTTAAACGGAGTATGGAAGTTTATGGTTGATCCAGAAACGACGCCAATTGATCCAGGAAAACCACTGCCAACCAATGACGTAATGGCTGTTCCGGCATCGTTTAACGATCAGACCGCGGAGGCTAAAATTAGGAGTCACACTGGTTACTTCTGGTATCAACGGTCCTTCACGGTGGCAAAACCCTTAAGAGCGCAACGATTAGTTTTGAGATTCGGGTCGGCCACTCATGAAGCTTGGGTCTATTTAAATGGTAAGGAGATTACGCATCACAAAGGTGGCTTTACACCCTTTGAAGTTGAGATTAACGACTACCTTAAAGACGAAGACAACTTATTAACTGTCAAACTAAGTAATATTTTGGACTATTCGACCATCCCGGTTGGTAACTATAGTGAAACTAAGGACGTCGATGGTCATATTACCCGTAAGGTGGACGAAAACTTTGATTTCTTTAACTATGCTGGCTTGAATCGGCCGATTAAAATTTATTCAACGCCTAAAGCCCACATTGATGATATTGTGATTGCCCCCGATGTCGACTTGGCCCATAAGCAGGCCGATGTTCATATTATGGTTCAAACTGGTGGTGAGCCGTTTGATGAAGTTCGAACGATCATTCTTGATGAAGAGGGTCACCAAGTTGGTGAGGGTTCAGGAACGGATGAGCAAATTACCCTCAGTCGTGTTCACTTGTGGCAGCCGTTGCACGCTTACCTCTATACTGCCAAGGTTGAAGGGATGCTTAATGGTCAGCCGGTAGATATCTACGAAGAACCATTTGGTGTTCGGACAGTCAAGGTCACTGACGGGAAATTTCTTATTAACGGCCAGCCATTTTACTTTAAAGGATTTGGAAAACATGAGGATACCTATATTAATGGCAAGGGTCTCAATGAAGCGTACAATGTTTTAGATCTTAACCTAATGAAGAAAATGGGGGCTAATTCCTTTCGAACGTCACATTACCCATATTCCGATGAAATGATGCGGCTGTGTGATCGGGAGGGAATTGTCGTGATTGATGAAACGCCAGCAGTTGGGCTGATGGTGTCATTTACCTTTGACAACTCTGAGATTTCCAAGCCTGGTTATCAAGATGACACTTGGAAGGATCTCAAAACAGCAACGGCTCACCGGCAAGCAATTCACGAAATTATCGACCGGGACAAGAATCACGCCTGTGTTGTAATGTGGTCGATTGCCAATGAAGCGGCTAACTATTCAAAAGGGGCTCATGAGTATTTTGAACCGTTGTTTAAATTAGCCCGCCAGCTCGATCCACAGAAGCGGCCGCTAACATATATTGATCTGGTTTGGTCCAACCCACAGTCGGATAAGAGTAGCGATTTACTAGACGTGATCTGTTTGAATCGATACTACGGGTGGTATCTAGACACCGGTGATTTGGAAATCTCTGAAGAGAAGACCAGAGCCGAACTTAAAGCTTGGCAGGCTAAGTACCCAGACAAACCGATTATGTATACGGAATATGGTGCTGATACAATTCCTGGGCTTCACAGCGCTTACGATGAACCGTGGTCAGAAGAATTTCAAGAAGACTATTACAGAATGAATAGCAGGGTGTTTGATGAGATCCCGAATTTTGTCGGGGAACAATTATGGAACTTCGCGGATTTCCAGACTAAGTATGGTATCCAACGGGTTCAGGGAAATAAAAAGGGCGTCTTTACCCGCTCACGGGAACCTAAATCGGTTGTCAGGTATCTTAGCCAACGCTGGCATTCGATTCCGAATTTTGGCTATAAAAAATAGTGGATCAGGACGGCTGCACAAAGCAGAAACTGGAACGTAAGCACCTCTGACAAAAATCTCCCAAAACCAGGGATTTCTGTCAGAGGAGACTTATGTTCCAGTTTCTAAGCGCCTGGATCCACTCACTTATTGAAAGAGGATTATCAAATGAAAGTAAGTCGAAAATTATTATCAGTTACCCCAGAAGACAATTATTTATTGGTTAAAACGGATGGGGCTCAGTTCCAAGTTTATTTGCTGGATGAAAACATCATTCGTATTCGGGGAACGTTCAAGGATCAGTTTGATACCGAGGAGTCATATGCGCTGGTTAAAACAGCGTGGGATGACCAATTAGATGACTTGTTTAAGGATGAACGGCAAAAGGTTGCCCCATTGGCAATTAAGGCTGAGGATAAGGGGAAGGAATATCTCATTGCTGGGCCCAAGTACGATTTGCATATCAACAAAGAACCCTTTGAGTTTAAGATTACTAACAAAAACGGCACCGTACTTCACGAGGATTTAGCTAAACGGTCGTTTATGCAGGACGATCACGGGCGATCCTACCATTATACTAAAATGGGCGATCATAACTTCTTCTATGGATTTGGTGAAAAATCAGGTGAGTTAAATAAATTTAAACGACGAATGCGGATGCATAACACCGATTCTCTTGGTTGGAACGCAACTAAATCCGATCCGCTTTATAAAATGATTCCCTTCTACATTAACTTGGACGCCTCACTGAACACAGCAACGGGAATGTTTTACAACAACTCGTATGATTCTGTATTTGATATGGATAGTGAGCATAGCAATTATTGGAAACGGTTTAGCTACTTTGAGTGTGATGGTGGTGATATTGACCTATTCTTTATTGGTGGGCCAACGGTTAAGGACGTCGTTGAACATTACACTGATTTGACTGGAAGGAGTGCGATGGCGCCATTAGCTTCACTGGGTTATATGGGATCAACGATGTACTACACTGAGTTAGATACCAATTCAGATCAAGCGATTTTAGACTTTGTCGATACGTGTAAGAAAAACGGCATTCCGTGTGACGGCTTTTTCCTTTCGTCAGGTTATACATCAGGTAGTGATGGCAAACGATACGTGTTTAATTGGAACAAAAAGCGTTTTCCAGATCCAAACAACTTTGTTGAAGAGCTAAAACAGCGTGGGGTTTTGCTGGCACCAAATATTAAGCCGGGGATGTTATTAACCCATCCATTTATGAAGGATTTTGAAGCTGGAAATGCTTTCGTAAAGACGCCAGATAAAAAAGGTTATGAAGTCGATCAATATTGGGGTGGTGACGCTCACTTTATTGACTTTACCAGCGAGGATGGTCGTAATACTTGGAATGATTTTATGACTAAGGCGCTTTTGTCCAAAGGAATCACGTCAATTTGGAACGATAATAACGAGTACGAAATTAACGATGGGCAAGCTCAAGTGGCTGCCGATGGGTTAGGGAAGCCGATTGAGAGTCTTAAGCCAATTATGTCCACGATGATGGCGAAGTCAGCTCGGAAGGCAATTCATGATTACAATCCAAATGTTCGGCCATACATTACCAACCGAGCCGGGTTTGCGGGAATTCAACGGTATGCGCAAACTTGGGCGGGTGATAACCGGACGTCTTGGACAAATGTGAAGTACAACGTCCCGACGATCTTAGGAATGGGGTTATCAGGAGTTGCTAACCAGGGGTGTGATATTGGTGGCTTTGATGGCCCCGCACCAGAGCCAGAACTCTTTGTTCGCTGGGTTCAAAATGGGATTTTCCAGCCACGATTCTCGATTCATTCTTCAAATGATGACAATACAGTGACGGAACCGTGGATGTACCCTAAGTTTATGTCATACATTCGGGATGCCATCCGCTTGCGGTACCGATTAGTGCCTTATTTCTACTCCCTATTATTTGAAGCCTCAACGAAGGGATCACCAATCATGCGCCCACTGGTATATGAATTTCAAGAAGACCCTAAAGTTCTAGAAGAGAGTTTCGAATTTATGCTGGGGTCGTCATTGCTAGTTGCAAACGTATTGGATAAAGGCCAGACGATTAAATCAGTGTACCTGCCAAAGGGTGCAAACTGGGTTAATTTATCTGATGGGCACTATTACGACGGTGGGCAAACGATTCAGGTACCAGTTGACTTGCACAGTATCCCAATGTTCCTGAGAACCGGTGGTATTATCCCAACCGCACCGGGATTGATGAATATTCATAATCAGGTTATTGATAGTTTGAACCTGTTGATTGAGCCATCGGAGGCAAGTTCCTTCACTCTCTATGAAGATGATGGGAAGACTAATGATTACCAAAGTGGCAATTATTTAACCACGAATTACCAGGTGTCGAGCTCAAACGATGGCGTTGTGGTTGACGTTCATAACGCCGGCAGTTACGCATCAAAGGTAAAGCAGTTCAAATTGGAGGTATTATGTCCCCAAACAGCCCCAGCTCAAGTTTCAATTTTGGGCAAGGAAATTGAGCAGTTCTTGAACTATGATAAATTTGTGAATGCAAGTCAAGGCTGGTTCTTCAATGGTGAAAACCGGCGGGTAATTGTGAAATTTGAACGACCGAGTGAAGCAGATTATCAGGTGGCTCTTAATTTCAAGGTGAAGGATTTGATTTCGATTTAAGTAAGTGTGCGGAGAAAAGCGGTTAGCTGCGGTAATATAAGGGCCCTCCCTCTAAAATCCTGGTTTTGGGGATTTTAGAGGGAGGGCCCTTATATTGTTAGCAGCTGCTTTTCGGATCACCATTCCACTAGATAGCGGCGGAAATTCCATCTTAAAGGGGGCAGAGTGCCATTTTATGTCAGATTTTCAATGGTCAGCGGTTAAATGTTTCGGTTAAACAACAAATTATTATTCTGATCATCGCAATTATTATCGGGATTATTATCGTTATTCTAAATTCAATCGCTGGGTATTAATCGCTCGCAAATTGGATGTGGATGCTCAGCAATCTACGTTCACTAGAAAAAGAGTTGCCTCATCAATACGTTATCAAACAATCCATAACGGTTAAAGCATTGATCTTGACAAAGTCAATCCCAAAAATCATACTAATCTAGTTAACTAATATAAAGGGTTAGCTTGGCGATACAGAGCTGGGTTAAGCAGGACGGTACGCTGTATTTTGAGGGGGAGAATTAAAATGAAATCACAAAAGCATTTATTGACGGCACTTATCTTAATGTGCTCAACTATTTTATTAACAACCACTATCACCCAGTTCACAACCACGCCAGTTACAATCATCGCTCGGGCCGATTCATCAGCTTATCAGAGCATTTCTGATATTATGCCAAATCAGAAATTGCAGGAGCTTGTCCTGTATAACATGAAGGAACAAGGATTGGTGGACAGCAGTACCACACTAGCTACTATTAGTACAGCGGATTTTACAACTGCGCTGGGTCAATTGACCTCGTTGACTTGGGATCCCGGTACCCCCGGCAAGGACCAAACCTATAACAATTTAGACACCGTTGTCAAAAATAGTAACGGTGCCATCGAGCCAGAGGTCAACCCGGGTAACTATTCTCTGAAGGGGTTAGAATATGCTACCAACTTGAAAACATTAAAACTGGCAGCTGACTCAAATTATGGGTCAAAATTTTATCGAGGGGATATCATTGATGTAACCCCCTTAGAGAACTTGACTCATTTAGAGCACATTAATTTAGCTGGCAATCGAATTACAGATGTTTCACCCATTGATCATCAACATCTCCCAAATGTAACCTGGTTGGATGTTAGCGGTAATTGTATTGCTAACCTAAATGTGCTTGATGCTAATGATTACACACAAAACTTTGCTTGGTCCGAGCAGATAATCTTTCACTCACCGATTACGCTACATGGCAATTCCTATACCTGGGAAAATGTTTTTAAGGATGCATTGCCTAAGAATTCCACAAATTCTGCCGTTGGTGCCCCCTATCAATCTAAAAATATCGAGTTGGCCCCCGATGTAATGGGCTACTTCATTCCCGATTACCCGCATTATCAACAACTAGAAGTTTGGCAAAACGGAATTGCACGGGGTGGAACTCAGACGATAACGGGAGATACGAAAGATAATATAACGTTTACCGGGCTTGCCCAACAAATTAAACCCAATTACGTTAAAAATGATCCATGGGGAACTACGGCTACAGTTATTAACACCGGTTCTAAAACGGATTCGTATTATATGATTGCTTGTTACGGAACTTCAATCAGTAGTGATACCATTGATTATTATCTCCCCTATACCATCGCTTCTGAAATCAATTACACCATTCACCTAGTTGATGAAAATGGTCAGTCATTGAACAAAGACGTTAGTGGTAAAGGCTATGCTGGCGATAAAGTTAATGTTCCAACCATTCCGGGTTATACCGTCAACGATAGCAAAGTTGTCAGCGGCCAAGTCGTCATCCCAGAGGCCGGTGGGACAATTACCGTTGTTTACAAGAAGAACGCTAACCCGGTTACCCCGGTTAATCCCGATACACCAAGCGTTACGTCTGACACAAACCCGGCTGTTACGCCAAGCAGTGAGTCAACAGTCCCATCAAAAACCGAATCGCGGCCAGCAACTCCTACCAAAGAAAGTTTTGTGGGCCAAGCCGTTTATTCATTACGAAAAATTCACCTCTATAAAAACACCAATTTCACGAAGGCTGCTCGAAAAGCCAGCTACTCAAAGAAGCCTCGTCCTTACCGGCCAATGTTTGTGGTCACAGGTTACCGGAGATCAGCAACTGGTAAATTAAGATACAAAGTCCGCGATGTGAATCATGCCAGCAAAACAGATGGGTTAGTTGGTTACATCACCGCTAATTGGAATTATGTTCGCCCTGTGTACTATCAAAGTAAATACAAGACGCTTACTGTCATTAATCCCCGGGGTGTTAATGCTTATAAGAAGGTCAATTTAACTAAGAAGGTTCGCAACTACAAGCAAGGCACTGTCCTCCACGTCACCAAGTTTATCCATCATAACTTAACCACTCGCTATGTTTTGAGTAACGGGAATTACATTACTGGAAACCGCAAGCTGGTTAAGATGGGTAAGCAAAAGATGCCACGTTACGTCAGGGCTAAGAAGGACCTTAAGCGTTACAAGACAATTAACTTAACCGAACGTAATAAACACATCAAGCGTGGTACCAAGATTCGAATTAAGAATTACGATTTCTCACACGCCAATAGCGTTACCAAGGCTGGTACTTTGAGATATCACATTGCTGGTGGGTACATCACTGGCAATACCAAATACGTTAAAGTAATCAAGCGATAAATCCTAAAAATCGGACTTACCACTTTTGTTAAAAGCTCCCAGCCATTCATGTTTTGTGAATGGTTGGGAGCTTTTAATTTTGAAGAGATTGGTTGCCACTTTTTAAAACTCTAGCTTAACTCGTCCCGGATAAATAGCTGCCACACTGTGAAGACGCAATAAACCAACGAAATTGCCCAGGCAATCGGATTTGAATAACAAATCGCCACAAAGCCTGCTGAACCCAGCGCAATGAAACTACCGATTGAACGGCCCAACAGTTCACCAAAACCAGAGATGATGGCATAAAGACTGTGACCCCATCCCTGCAGTGTGTTTCGAAAAATCATTAATAGTCCGTGAATTGGGAAGAAAAAGGAAATAATGGTGAGATATTCGACTGCGCTTTTGGTTGTTGCTGGCGAATCAGTTCCTAGAACCATCGTGACTAAAGGAACCTTAGCCAAGTTGACGACGATAAATGAGATGATTGAGTAAGCAACTTGGATGAGGACGCCGTTAGTGATCCCTCTTTTTATTCGCTGCCGGTTTTTAGCACCAAAGTTTTGGGCTTGGTAAGTGGCCATGGCCGCCCCAACGCTTTCCATCGGTAGGGTGAACAGCTGCCGAATTTTATCGGCAGCTGATTGTGCAGCTACAATGCTGGAGCCCAGCCGGTTAATGGCGTCTTGCATAATAATAGCGCCAATTGCCGAGACACAATACTCAAAGCCCATGGGGATGCCAATGACACTCATTTTACGAACGTGGGGTAGTGAGAATCGCCAATGCGCCTTTTGAAGTGATAACTTTGAATGGCCAACGAAGAAAAGAGCAATGTTTAATAAGCCACCAACAAACTCGCTGATCACCGTTGCCCATGCAGCTCCGGCAACCCCCATATGGAATTGCAGGATAAAAACCAGATCAAGGATCACGTTGAGAACTAAGGAAATTATTAAGAAGTGCAGAGGGTGAATCGAATCACCAAATGCGCGTAATGCCGCGGCAGAGTAATTGTAAAGAATGTTGGCGGGGATGCCAATGAAAGAAATGGTGGTAAAGGTTAGCGCCATTGACATAATATTGGTGGGCGTATTGAGCCCCTTCAATAGAGGTGAGGCCACGACGATCATTAATGGCGTTAAGACAATGGCATAAATGACGCTTAGCCAAACGCCATTAGTGAAAAATTGCTTGGTTGCTAACTCATCATGAGCGCCAACACTTTGGGACAGAGGGATACTAAACCCAATTGAACTTCCCTGAATAAAGCCGATGATTAAAAAGCTGAGTGGATAATAAGCCCCAACCGCAGCCACCGCGTCAATGCCAATTAAACGGCCCACAATTAGGGTATCGATGAAGTTGTAGAGCTGTTGAAATAGTGAACCGCCGACCAGTGGTAAAGAGAATAGGATGAGTTTGGTCAGGGGATTACCAACCGTAAGGTCCTGTTTATTCATAAATCCGGAAACCTTTCCAATGACTGAAGACTAAATAATGGGCGAAAAGCGGCTAAAACTGCTTTCGCCCATTAAATATATTTCAGAAATTTACTTAATTTGACGTATCTGATGCCGAATTGCTTTCCTCATCATAGTTTCGGAAATAGTCTGGGTAAGCCTCTAAGACTTGGCCCTTTTCCAACAACATTAAATGCAGATGTTCATTAACCAAATATTCCAAATCATCGATGTTTTTCTCAACCACGGCATCAAAAATATGCTTGTGTTGGGTGTAAATGGTACTCCAGTTCAAGTCCATTTCCTTCAAACGGAGTCGACGGAACCGGTTTAACTGGGTGTTATTAATCTGGAGCCAATCCCAAACGGTATCCTTATCAACGACTTTATAGAATTCATGATGAAAATCCTGATCAAGGTCGAAAAAGCTATCGGGGTTGATTTCACTCGCCGTTTTGTCTTGCTCCTTTAAGTTTTCCCGTAAAGTAGCAAGTGCGTCTTCTGAAATATTGGCAGCGGCGTTAATCATAATCTTGGGTTCGATACATTCCCGGACGAAGCGGGCGTCCTTGGCATCTGCCATATCAATTCTCGTAATATAGGTCCCACTCTGGGGAATAACTTCAATTAAGCCTTCCCGTTCAATTCGGATGATCGCTTCTCTGACAGGGGTTCTCCCTAATCCGAGTTCTTGAGAAATGGTTTTTTCAGATATTTTTTGGCCAGGGATGTAGTCAAAGTGAATGATTTTGTATTTAATTTCGTGGTAAGCATCGCTTCTCATATTATCCATCATCATAATCTCCTTTATAACACCACACATTATAGCATACTGAGTATGACCGGCGCGTCTCGAAATGTGGGTATTGACAATCTGATATATCAGAATATAATTAACCTGTAAGCGGATTCAGAATACTGGTGTATTAGTTTCGCTTTTAACATCGCTTGGCGGTACAGTCTATAAAGATTGCAATAGGAGGATCAATTGATGGTAAAAATTACTGATAATTATTTGACAAATAAAAAAGAATTTACGGACGCTGACATCAAGGTTCCTGATTATGATATTAGTACGAAGACGGGGGCAACCCGCTGGGTTCATTTTGGTGGTGGTAACTTATTTAGAGCTTTCCACGCCGCAATTGCTAACCGATTAATTGAATCAGGAGATCTCGATTCGGGAATTGTCGTTGCTGAAACCCATGATAAGGGTGTCGTTGACGATGTTTACCGCAAGTTCAATAATCGAATTTTACGGGTAATTACTCATGAAGATGGTAAATTTGAAAAAGAGTTGTTTGCGTCGGTTGCCGATGCGTTGTTTTTTGATCAGAGCAATCCAGACGGTTGGGGAAAATTATTCAAGATTTTTGAAAACCCAGCCCTTCAATTAGCAACCTTTTCAATCACTGAAAAGGGTTATAACCTTTGGGACAGCCAAGGCAACCTATTGCCAATGATTGAAGATGACATTAAGAATGGGCCTGAAGCCCCTAAAAACAACATGGCTTCATTGACTGCTTTAATGTTTGCTCGCTTTAAAGCTGGCAAGTACCCAATGGCATTGCTGAGCACTGATAACTTCTCTCAAAATGGGGAAAAGCTTGAAAAGAGCGTCTTAACGATTGCGAACGGCTGGGCAGAAAATGGGTTGGTACCATCTGAATTTATCGATTATTTGAAAGATGATAAGGCCGTTAGTTTCCCACTGTCAATGATTGACCGAATTACGCCCAATCCTTCAGAAGCCGTTTCAGAAAAGCTCAAGGAAGATGGTTTCGACGATTATAAGATCTACCATACACCAGGCCACACTAATATTGCCGCATTTACTAATACGGAAGAGGTCCATTACTTAGTGGTTGAAGATGATTTTCCAAATGGCCGGCCAGCATTGGACAAGGCCGGGGTTATCCTAACTGATCGCGACACCGTTAATGATGCCGACGAAATGAAGGTTACCACTTGCTTAAACCCACTACACACTGCTTTAGCCGTTAACGGGAGCTTATTAGGGTTTAATTCGATTGCTAAGGAAGTTAGCGATAAGGATATGCTTAACTTAATCAAGCAAATTGGTTACGTGGAAGGGTTGCCAGTTGTGAAGGATCCCAAGGTAATTAACCCCAAGACCTTTATCGATCAGTTGGTTAACAAACGTCTCCCTAACCCATACATCCCTGATATGCCGCAACGAATTGCGTCAGATACGTCGCAGAAATTGTCAGTCCGTTATGGGGTTACAATTCAACACTATATTGATGATCCTAAGCGTGATCCAAAAGACCTACACTTCATTCCACTCGTTCTGGCAACTTGGTGCCGTTACTTAATGGCAATTGATGATCAAGGCAACTCATTTGAACCAAGTCCAGATCCATTGCTAGCAGAGCTTCAACCTAAAGTGAGCGATATTAGGCTAGGTGAAAAGACCGACGTTCATGCGCACTTGAAAGACATTCTTGCTAACAAGTCAATCTTTGGTCATGACTTATACGAAATTGGCATGGGCGAAACGGTTGAGAATTACTTTGCGCAACAAATTAGTGGTACTGGTGCCGTTCGTAAGACACTGGAAGACACGTTGTCTAAATACGCACAAATTGTTTAATGAATACACTTCTAAGAGGAGACTTTATTGATGACTTTACTAAATGATGATTTCTTATTAACCACGCCAATGGCAAAAAAATTGTTCCACGATCACGCTTCAAAAATGCCAATTATCGATTACCATTGTCACTTGGATCCTAAGGAAATTTATGACAACCGCAACTACGACAACATTACCCGAATTTGGGTAAATGATGGTAGTGTTGGTGACCATTATAAATGGCGCCTAATGCGGGCGAACGGAGTGCCTGAAGACCTGATTACGGGTGATGGCGATGATTACGAGAAGTTTATTGCCTGGGCCGGAACCATCGAAAAATCACTGGGAAATCCACTGTATGAGTGGACCCACTTGGAATTAAAGCGTTTCTTTGGTATTGATGACGTCTTTAATAAAAAGTCAGCTCCCGATATTTGGAAGAAAGCCAATGAGATGTTGGCAACTGACGATTTCAAGCCACGCAACCTCATCAAACGGATGAACGTTAAAGCAGTTTGCACGACTGATGACCCAGCATCTGACTTGAAGTATCACAAGTTATTGAAGAAAGAAGAGGCTGACAACGGCTTCAAAGTATTGCCAGCAATGCGTCCAGATAAGGCTTTGCATTTAACTGATACTACATTTGGCGAATATTTGGATCGATTGTCAGCTGTTTCTGGCGTTCAGATTGATTCTTTCAAGCATTTAATGGCGGCCTTACGGCAACGGTTTGAATACTTTAACAGTGTTGGTGGCCGACTATCTGACCATGGCTTGAATTTCTTTAGATTTGAAAAGGCTAGTGACGATGAATTAAACGATATCATTGAGCGTGCCTGTGATAACAAACCATTATCCACGTCAGACATTGATAAGTATCAAACGATGTTGGTTGAAGGTTTGATGAAATTGAACAAGGAATTCAATTGGACCATGCAATTCCACATGAACGTTACGCGAAATGCCAACAAGCCAATGTTTAAGAGCTTCGGTCCCGATGGTGGCTTTGATTCTATGGGAACCCAACCAGATATCGCGCAAGAATTCATGAAGTTATTAATTGATATGCAAACTGAAAACGAAATTCCACGCACCATTCTTTATTCATTGAACCCTAATGACTGGATGGAATTAGCGACCGGAATGGGTGATTTCCAACAAGACGGTGTTCAAAAATTACAACTTGGCGCTGCTTGGTGGTTCAATGATACCTTTGATGGCATGAAACGTCAGTTGACGATTATGGCTGAACAGAGCTTGCTACCTAACTTTGTTGGGATGCTAACTGATTCTCGAAGCTTCCTATCATATCCCCGCCATGAATACTTCCGCCGGGTACTTTGCAACGTTATTGGCGAATGGGTTGAGCGTGGTCAGGCACCTGATGATGAAGACTACCTGGGCCAAATTGTTGAGGACATCTCTTACAACAATGCCTATAATCAATTTGGATTCTTCAATAAGGACTAGCTTTCAGAAGAGGAGTATCTACGATGCAAAAAATTGAAAATGCTCATTTTAGTGTGGAAATTGACGAACACGGGTGCCAATTGACTCATCTGATTAATAAGAGTGGTCACTTTGATTATATTTGGAATAATGATTTGTGGCCAAAGCACGCACCAATTTTGTTTCCAGCAATTGGCCGTTCAAATGACGATGCTTATTTGATTAATGGTCACAAGTACGAAATGCCTCAGCACGGGTTTGTTGCTGATTTCGACTTTGACGTCACTGATAAAAAAGGTGATCAGGTGACGTTGTCGTTAAAATCAAACGAGGCAACCAAGAACTATTATCCGTTTGATTTTGAATTTAGTGTTACCTTCACTTTAACGGATGCAGGTTTAGACGTTGTGTTTGCCGTTCAAAACAATGGCAATAGCGATCTCTCGTACTCACTGGGTTATCATCCAGCCTTCAATGTGCCAATAGATGGCGAAGGTTCTTTTGATGACTATCGATTAGATTTGGAACCAGCGCAAGATTCACTGAGTACCTATGAAATTGTTAAGAAGCCAAATCCTTATCGCTCTGGTAAGCTTGAAAAGCTGCCTAACTATCATAATGGGATCGTTGAATTGGATCACGACATGTTTGCTAAAGGGTTACTGATTATTAAGAATACCGGGATCAAGACGGTTAAGCTCTATTCAAAGGTGACAAAACATGCAGTTACGGTGGATGTTGCTGATTTTGATCATGTAACCTTGTGGACTAAGGAGGGCGCCAACGCACCGTTCTTATGTATTGAACCATTTAACGGGTTGCCTGATGTCTATGGTGATTTAGTTGAATTGCAATCAAAGGAAGGTAACCATCACCTTGCTGCCAATGATTCTAAGAGTTATCACGTTAACCTTAAGTTACAATAAGCGCGTTTTAAAGAGATTGGAATAATAGGGGCTTCTCGCCAGTTATCCTTACCTCATCCAGCGTGCAAAAAAGCAACCATTCCAGATTTGGGATGGTTGCTTTTTTGGTACATTGGGAAATGGATTGGCGGGTACAGCCTTAGGCACATCATAATAATTTTCTACTGTAAAGAATGCAGAATCGCCTTAACTGATTGGACAATAAAGCGGTAGGAATCGAAATTGAGGGTTACCAGTCCGAACTTCCTACCGCCAATAGATTAAAGCTAAAGATTAAATAGCTTATTTATTTGTTGAATCTGAATTGTCTGTCTTTTCTTCTTCCTCAGTGTTCTCCATATGGATTCTCCGAAGGGTGGCCGCATTCTCAAGCACTTTCTTCTTACTCAATGGGTAGAAGAAGAACAGAATAATGGCATCTAGTGTTAAACAAACGGTTGGAACACCAGTTGCTAGTTCATAAATCCGGTTAACAACGGCTGTGGTTTGCTGAACGCCACCGCTGGTTGATGAAACGTAGCCGATGAAGGTTAACATGAAGCCACCGAAACCACCGGCAATGGCCTGGGCAACTTTACGAGCAAAAGAATTAACCCCATAGACTATCCCGTCTTCACGGACGCCGGTAATCACTTCATGATTATCGATAACATCGGTAATAAATGCCCAAATCATTAAGTTGAAGACACCGGCTCCTAATGACCCTAATACCAGCATAATTAAGTAAAATTCAACGCTGTGGGTGTGGGAAACAAGCAGAATGCCATACATGATGGCTCCAAATATCAAGGCAGTGACAGAAGCTTCTTTTCGGCCAAATCGGCGGGTCATCCAGTTACTAAAGGGCGCTAATAGGAGGACGGTGGCGAAATTGACAATCAAAGCTAGTGACATGGCTGCTTTGTTTTGGAAGTAGTCGTTAAATAGATACGAAATTAGGGTTCCAGATAGGTTTTGGAAAATAACCAAGATGAGGTCAGCAAGAACTAGGATTAGCAAAGCCCGGTTTTCAAGCATTCCCTTTACCAAACGACCCATTGGGACTTTTTCACTTTTTTCAGTTCGTACCCGTTCAGTTGTTAAATGAGTTGTTAATTCATAACAGATGTAGCCAAGAATTGCACAAGCAACAACCACCCAGAAGAATCGGTTACCAGAGATTTTTTGAGTGGCACCAATATACATAAACATTGGAATGATATAGCTGGTAATGGCACTACCTAACGCAGACCCCATTGCCCGGAACGTTGAAAGCGATGTTTTGTCGTTAGGGTCACTACTGATAGCAGAAGCCATTGAGCCATAAGGAATATTAACGGATGAGTAAAAGATCCCCCATGCTAGGTAGGTAATGAAGACGTAGGTCAGTCGTAATGGCATTCCCCAAGTCTTAACGATTGGAACAAAGAGCAGTACCAGTGAAATCAGCAGTGGATACTTCATGCGAACCATCCACGGTTTGAAACGGCCGCTCTTATGAAGTTTACTGTTATCAACTAGCCGGCCAACTGTTATATCAGCGAAGGCATCCACAAAACGCGCAATAATGAATAGTGTCCCAACTTGCGCGCCGGTTAGGCCAAGCACGTTGGTGTAAAAGATCATCAGGAATGAGTTAACAACGTTAAATGAAAAGTTGTTACCAATGTCACCAAACATATAGCCAATCTTATCTTTAATATTAAATGGATGGCTATCTATAAAAACGGTTTTTTGAGTCTTATCCAAAATGGCCACTTCCTCTAAAATAAATATCGTCAATAATCGAATAATTTCAACAACAAAAAAATGAATAAAAACCGGAATGGTCGAGCAAAAAAATGATTAAGGCATGGCGAATCCCTCCTAAGTAAGTGAGCGGAGCAAAGCGGTTAGAAACTGGAACATAAGTTTCCTCTGGCAGAAATCCCTGGTTTTGGGGGATTTTTGCCAGAGGTGCTTATGTGGAAGTTTCTGCTTTGCGCAGCTGTCCTAAAAACAAGTGAGCGGATCCAGGCGATTAGCAATCGGAGTGTAAGTCTCCTCCGGCGGAAATTCCCGGTTTTGGAATTTTTGCTGGAGGTGCTTACGCGCAGATTGCTGCCTGGAGGAGATGTCCTAAGGTAAGCGAGCAGGACTCTGCTTTGCACAGATATCCTAACTGATACATCAGTCAAAAAGAGAATACCATGTTCTGTTAGCGCTTTCAACTATTTGTGCGAATTAAATTTTTGTAAACTTTGCAGTTGAGAAAAATACCGAACAATCATTGGTATATGGACAATAGTAAACCCTTAAGCCAATAAGAGAATTGGCATAGAATAGCATGATGGTTATTTTAAAATAAGAAAAAAGTTCGAGCATAAAAGGACTAACTCGAACTTTGACCATCAGATATGAAATTTAAATAGAAAAACTCAACGGCTTATATTATTACTGTGACTGAATAATTGGATTTTATCGAGAAGATTTTGATTGTGGTTGAAGCGGGCAAATGCCTCGGCATCTCTCAGTAAGGCAGTGACCTCAGAGGTGGCGCCCTTATCTGTGAAAATATTCAGGGCTAACTGGAATTGGGCTCTAGCGACGTAAAAAGTTACATGGCGATTGGAACTTAGATGAATTAAAGAAGTTAGGAGCGAGTCACTTGTCTTAAGATCTTTGATTAAGGCATAGAAGCTACCAGTATAAAAGAGCATTGTTAATGTTTTCCAGACATCAGCTACGTCATCGGTGGGATGCTCAGCGAGCTGTTTAGGCATTTTAGCAAAATAAAATTGGGCTTTGTCAAGATTTTTAACTTGCTGGTAGGCGATTCCTAAGCCAACGTAAGCAAGTTGTGAATAAATGGTATTGTGAGGTTCATCGTAGCCATTTAGGATTTGGTCAAAACAGAAAACAGCTTCATCAGTGCCTTGATTACTGAGGGCTAATCCGTAACCCTTAATAATGAGATACGTCATTTTGGTTGTATCGTTTATGATTGTTTCAAAATTAATTGATTGTAAGATCGCAATGGCCTCATCGTATTCAGTCGTGATGAGATCAAATTCTGCCGTTTGCAGTCGGTGTTGGACCTCGGAATCGGTATCAATTGGATTGGGAAAAATTTCACTTATTGAGATTCCTAATCGCTGACAGAGTTGAGAAAGAATCTTAGTAGAAATCATTTTACCGTTATTTTCAAATTTACTAATGGTTGCCTGCGTACAGATCCCTTTAGCTAGATCGCTCTGCGAATAGCCAAGTTCTTTTCGGCGTTCAACAAATCTTGTGATATTCATGACGATTCTCCCTTTTTTGAGTGGGTGTTATGGACCTAACCGGTAAGTTGCCGTGATAGATTGAAAATGACTACTCTCATACATAATATCTGAAAATATAATAATTTCAACTTTGAATGTATTGACATTTGGAATATTTAATTATATAGTTTTGGAATATAAGGGATTGTGAAAAAATACACAGGAGGAAAGATATGACAGTCATTGAAGATCAGAACCGGATGCTTATTCAAATGGTTAAGGAATTTACCGCTAACGAGTTGGCACCGCTTGACATGGAAATTGATCAAAAGGGTGATTACCCCGCGGGACTCTTTCAAAGGGTTATTGATAATGGCCTACTTAAGATTACGTTACCCAGCCAATATGGTGGCGCTGGCTTTGACTATACGGCCGCTGCTGACGCGTTGAACAAAATGGCAATTGGGAATGCGAGTATGGCCGTGACGCTGGAAGGTCATTTTAAGACAATTGAACAGTTTACTAAATATGGGCAACCATCGTTAAATGATAAGTATCTTCCGAGTGCCGGTCACCGAATCTTTGCGTTTTCAATGACTGAACCTTCTGGTGGTTCAAATCCAAAGGGCATCTCAACTCGTGCCGTTAAACAGGGAGATAATTGGGTCATTACCGGCGATAAAATTATGATTACTAATGGCGGATTGGCTGAAGTTTACTGTATTTTATCAAAGACTGAGGATGACCAAATGGCGGTATTCGTTGTTGATAAGGATATGCCCGGTTTCCAATTTGGCAAACGCGAAGATTTCATTGGGCTGCGAGGGACGCCAGTTGGTGAAGTGGTTCTTGATCATGTTGTGGTACCGGCAGATCATTTACTAGGAAAAGTTGGTCAGGGCCTTGAAATTGGTGATAACGCGCATGCCGACGCTCGGGTACTAATGGGCGCAATTCTTGCAGGAATTATCGAACACGAACTTGGGATTGCCATTAATTATTCCAAAGAACGAAAGGCATTAACGACACCGCTCTACCAACTGCAGGTTATCCAAGAGAAAATCGCTGATATTGCAATTGCGCGCCAGAACACCAGGGCGCTTTACCAAAAAGGGGCACAACAAAAAGTGGCTAATCAGCTTTATGCCGAAACCGCGGCGATGGCTAAATCATATGGCAGCCGGGCAGCAGTTCGATCTGGCGATGAAGCCCTTCAAGTTCTAGGCGGCTACGGCTATAGTCGCGAGTATCCGGTAGAACATTTAATTCGGGATGCCCGGGCCATGGAACTTGCTGAGGGAACCATTGAAAAAATGAATTTAGAAATTACCAATGCCGAAATCGCAAAGTAGGGGGTTATCAAAATGAAAATTGTTGTTGGAATTAAACAGGTACCACAAGCTGATTCAGTCAAGATTGATCCCCAAACGAATAATTTAATCAGATCCGGAATTCAAGGGGTTATCAATCCGTTTGATAAGAATGCAATTGAGGCGGCTTTGCGGTTGAGGGCGCAAGCAGGTGGTGAAGTGATTCTGCTTAGCATGGGACCCGATAGTTACGTGACCTCTTTGCGCGATGGCCTTGCTATGGACGCGGATCAGGCTGTTCTTGTTAGTTCCCGCGCACTTGGTGGGGCCGATACGTTGGCAACTGGCTACACGTTGGCAAAAGCCATTGAAGCGATTGGCGATGTTGACTTAGTCCTATTGGGCCGGCAATCAGTTGATGCCGATACCGGTCAAGTTGGCCCAATCGTGGCGGCGTATTTGGGATTGCCACAGGTCACGTTTGCCGAATCAATTAGTCTGGAATCAGCGAATACAATTATTGCAAAGCGTCAGCTGGATACGGTTATTCAGGACATTAAGGTCACAACGCCAGCGGTTATCACGGTAAGAAGCGAGCTTAATCGGCCCCGTTACGAAACACCAGTTAACATCAAACAAAGCTTCGACAAAGCAGTTACCGTTTGGTCAGAAACCGACCTTAACCTGGATCCTGAACAAATTGGCCAGGCTGGGTCACCAACCAAGGTTACGAGCGTTTATGCGCCGGAGAAAAAGGGGCGGCAAACAACGACTTTGCCTACGGACCCCACTCAAGCTGTAGTGGAATTACTTAATAAGTTAAACTGATGGGAGTGAAAATAGTGGATAATAATGAAATTTGGGTATATGTAGAATTGAGCGGCAGCCGAATCGAACCAACGAGCCTCCAGCTAATTACCAAAGCGAAGGCAATTGCTGATGGCCGACCAGTTGTGGCGGTTATTCCAGAAGCAACAACGGTTCAGGCAGAAACCATCGTTAGCCAGTATGGGCCCGATAAAATCGAAATCCTAGTTGATGATCGATTTGCGGAGGCAACCGATGAAGAAGTTTCAGATGCGCTATTCCAAGTAATGGATAAGCAGCGGCCAAATACATTGCTGTTTCCAGCGACGATTCTGGGCCGGTCAATTGCACCAAGATTACAAGCCAAGCTCCAGACAGGGCTGACTGGTGATTGTCTGGATATTTACTTTAAAGATACTTTACTTGTTCAAGTAAAACCAACCTATGGCGACAATATTATGTGTGACATTGTTTGCCCGGACCGACGGCCGCAAATGGCAACGGTCCGGCCAAACACGTTTCGGGCGGTGCAGGATTCTTCAGCAACAACCAAAATTGAAAAGCCAATCTTTGAGTTTCATAAGGAAGAGGCTGCCAGTATCCTATCAACTAAGCCAATCATTAATAGTTCCGCTAATATCAGTGATGCAAAGACGGTAATTGCGCTTGGCCGGGGTGCTTATAGTGAAAAGAACGTTAAATTGGCAAACCAGCTAGCTGCCAAATTAGGTGGTATGGTGGGCGTTTCGCGACCGTTAACTGATAAACCGGAATTTGGTCACGATGATCAAATTGGGCAAAGTGGCAATACGATTGCCCCAGACTTGCTAATTAACCTGGGAATTTCGGGAGCTGTACAGTACGCCGTAGGAATTAAAAATGCCAAGAAAGTGGTCTCAGTAAATACAGATAAAGATGCACCGATATTTGCCCAGTCTGATTTTGCCTATGTTGGTGATGCAACGGAATTTCTGACGGCGATGTTGGGACAAGTGAGGTAATACGTTAATTACGTTGATTCCAGGGCCAACGGTTAAAACGTTGGCTATCCGTAATCGTTAGTCTCGGTTTCGCCAAACACAATTTATTGAAAATCAGGCAAACCTTAAAAATCCAGGAACCCTTCATCGCATAACGGTGAAGGGTTCCTGGATTTTTGGTATCAAGATGATTTAGAAGTTATTTAGCTTCTTCATCCTCAGTATTTTGGGTATGAATTTTTTCGAGCTTTGCAGCGTTTGCTAATACCCGTTTTTTATTCAATGGGTAAAGGAAAATTAATACTAAAGCTGCCAGGGTTAGGCAAGCTGTTGGGACGCCAGTTGCCAAACTGTAAATTCGGTTCACAACGGCGGCTGTCTGGTGAACCCCACCATTTGTGGAAGATACATAACCGATGAAAGTCAACATGAACCCACCGAAACCACCGGCAATGGCCTGGGCAACTTTACGGGCGAAGGAATTAACACCGTAAACAATGCCGTCTTCACGAACACCGGTAAGGACTTCATGGTTATCAATCACGTCGGTAATGAACGCCCAAACCATTAGGTTAAAGACACCGGCACCAAGGGAACCAAGGAATAACATTACCAGATAGAAAATAGCACTGTGCGTGTGGGATACCAGTAAGATCGCGTACATTGCAGCACCAAAAATTAGTGCCGTAACGGTACTTTCCTTTCGTCCAAATCGTTGCGTCATCCAGTTACTGAATGGGGCAAGTAACAGAACGGTCGCAAAGTTAACAATGAGAGCAAGTGACATGGCGCCTTTGTTTTGGAAGTAGTCATTAAATAAGTATGAAATCAATGTACCAGAAAGATTTTGGTTGACGACTAAGATTAAATCGACAATGACCAGAATAATCAAAGCTTTGTTTTCAAGCATTCCTTTAACTAAACGGCCCATTGGTACCTTTTCACTTTTTTCAGTTCGGACCCGTTCAGTGGTGAGGTGGGTTGTTAGTTCATAACAGCCATAGCCGAGGATGGCACAGACAACAACCACCCAGAAGAAACGGTTACCAGAGATCTTTTGGGAAGCGCCAACGTACATGAACATTGGAATGATGTAACTGGTAATGGCACTACCTAAAGCAGAACCCATGGCCCGGAAAGTTGATAACGAGGTTTTATCGTTAGGACTGCTGCTGATAGCGGAGGCCATTGAGCCATAAGGGATATTAACGGATGAGTAGAAAATGCCCCATGCCAGGTAGGTAACGAAGACGTAAACTAATCGAGCACCCAGCGCCCAGTCTTTAACGATTGGAACGAATAGCAGAACTAGGGCAATTAACAGTGGATACTTCATTCGGTTGATCCATGGTTTGAAACGACCAATCTTATGAAGCTTACTATTATCAACCAATCGACCAACGGTGATGTCAGCGAAGGCATCAACGAATCGGGCGGTAATAAACAGCACCCCAACTTGAGCGCCGGTTAAGCCAAGGACGTTGGTGTAAAAGATCATCAGGAACGAATTAACGACGTTGAACGAGAAGTTGTTCCCGATATCGCCGAACATATACCCAATTTTATCCTTAATACCAAATGGGTGGGCGTCAACAAGAATTGTTTTTTGTGTTTTATCCAATCTAGTCACTCCTAAAATCAATAATTTTTGAATAATGTCATTTTTGAGATGCTTGTAATAATCATGGATGATCAAAAGAATAAATGGCAAAGGACAATCATCAAGCAACTACTCATTCCCAAAACTGATACATCAGACAAATAGAATGATAGCACTTTCATTAACCGCTTACAACAAGAAAAGTCATAATTTTGCTAATTTCTTTGCTTTTGGTATATTAGAAATTGAAGTTGGTGATTATTAAACATACGTTGGGAACTGCTGAATATATTGCACTCTATAATGAAATACAGCGAATAATGATGTGATTTTCATTCCCGTTTTAATAAATCAAAACACATCAAATATGGCTTAGATGAACTAAATTACGACAGAACTTGTACACAAGTAGTCTTAGACAAAATTGAATATCTAACATATCACTTTTTGTAAGCAATAAAAGCCCCTACCTAATAGGAAAGACTTATGAATCCGTTACCAATCTTGTAAAAAAGGCTTTGACAAGTGCTAGTTAAAGAACTAATATACCAGTGTAGACATAAATAATCATCATAATTTTTATTAAAGGAGAATTTGAGATGGAATACAACATCGCAGTCGTTAATTCAAATAGTTTTGGTCAGGTATTTACCGAACATTGGAAGGAACTTGAGGGAATTGGAACCGTTAAGCGTTTCATGTTACCAACCGATATTGATGGTAAATCATTAGCTGAAAAGTTGACTGGTTTCAACATTGTTATCGCCAGTGTGACCCCGTTCTTTAATAAGGAGTTCTTTGACAACAAGGATGATCTGCTATTGATTTCCCGTCACGGAATTGGGTTTAACAACGTTGACCTCGAAGCCGCAAAGGCCCACGGAACGCAAGTAGCAATTGTCCCACAAACCGTTGAACGAAATTCAGTTGCTGAAAATGAACTCGCTAATTTAATGGCTTTGGTTCGACAAGTTGTGCCATCTTCAGAACGTGAACGGGCTGGTCGTTATGAAGACCGGGCTCAATTTATGGGTAACGAATTTAGTGGCAAGACCTTTGGGGTTATCGGTTGTGGCAATATTGGCAGCCGGGTTGCTGAACTGTTCAGTATCTTTGGTGGTCCTGTATTAGTTAACGATCCCCATCCTGCTGCAGATTCAGAATGGTTCACTAACAACAATGTTGAACGGGTTGACCTTGAGACATTGCTCAAACGCTGTGATTATATTTCACTTAATGCGTCATTAGATGATAACAGCTTGCATATGATCAATGCTAAGACCATCAAGAACCTCAAGAAGGGTGCCTATATTTGTAATAATGCCCGAGGTGCTTTGGTTGAAGAAGATGCGATTCTTGATGCCATTAAGTCCGGTCAATTGTCTGGCTACGCTGCTGATGCCATGGAAGTTGAACCAGTTAAGGCTGATCATCCATTCTTGAAGAACGACCGAATTCTAGTAACACCGCATACTTCTGCTTATACGTACGAATGCTTGCACGGCATGGGTGAAAAGTGTGTGAGTGATGTTAAAGCCATTGTTGCTGGCAAACGACCAGTTCGTGAGTTGACCCATACTTTAAGCGACTGAGGTTACGGGAAATTTAAGAGCGGCTGTATAAAGCACGGATTTGCGCGTATGTCCTGACAACATAAATCTTAAGACAGGTGATTTTGGTTATCAGAAAATGATACGCCGGTTCCGAACGGCTTTGTTTCAGTCACTTCTTATCGAGTAACGCGGTCAATCGCCCGGTTTCGCAAGTTACGCCGATTAACTGATATATTTGATAGATATTCTGATGTATCGGCCATTATTAGAACGGAGATTATAATATGGATTATATTATTGGAATTGACGTTGGTACTACCAGCACAAAGGCGTTGCTGTACGATACCGATGGTCACATTTACGCAAAAGCAAATAAAGGGTATCCACTATACCAAGACACGCCCGATATGGCTGAAGAAGACCCAGATGAAATTTTTAACGCCACCGTTTCGGCACTTCAAGAGGTAACTGCTAAAGCGACTGACGGCAAGGTGATTGCGATTTCTTGGTCAGCACAACAGCATAGTTTGATTGCGCTCGACAAGGACTTTAAGCCACTGACCCGATCGTTAACTTGGGCGGATAATCGCTCTGGCAAGTATGCCGCTGAGTACAAAGAAAACGGTCGCGGGTTTGAGATGTATAAGCGAACGGGGTTGCCCGTTCACCCAATGGGGCCGTTTTACAAGCTACTCTATTTTAAGAATGAACAGCCAGCAATCTTTAATCAAGCGGCTTATTGGGTTGGTATCAAGGAATACATTATTTGGAAGTATACCGGGGTTCTCAAAGAAGAAATCTCAATGGCGGCCGCAACTGGTTTGCTGAATATGAAAACGGCAAAATGGGATGAAGTGGCGCTAAAAGAAGTTGGCGTTAAGCGTGAACAACTCCCGGAATTAGTTGAGACGACTGATAAATTTCAAGGAATTAAGTCTGAATATGCAAAGGTGATTGGCTTAGATAATGACGTTTACTTCGTCATGGGAGCCACTGATGGTGCCTTATCGACGATTGGCGTTGGTGCAATTGAAACCGGTGTGTTGGCAATTAATATTGGCACTTCCGCCGCTGTTCGAACCTTCGTTGATAAGCCACGGGTTGACCCCAAAGCTCGATTGTACTGTTACCCAATTATGAAGGGTAAGTACCTCATTGGCGGCCCCATCAATAATGGTGGGATTGTCTTAAATTGGGCTCATGATTCACTATTTGGGGGCGAGCAGGAAGCTGCTAAGCTGTTGAATATTGATTCTTATGATATGTTGAGTAAAATTGCCGCAACGGTTCCGGCTGGCTCTGATGGTTTGATTTTCCACCCTTACCTTGGTGGTGAGCGGGCGCCGCTATGGGATGCTAACGCGCGTGGATCGTTCTTTGGCCTAAACCGTAAGCACACCCGGGCGCATATGATTCGGGCTGTCCTTGAAGGAATTATGTATAATCTCTATTCAGTGACATTGGCACTGAAGGAAGTTACGGGGGACCCCAAGGCAATTTTGGCTGCTGGTGGATTTGCCAGGTCAACCCTTTGGACCCAAATGATGGCTGATATTTTTGAGAATGACATTATCATCCCTGAATCTTACGAAAGTGGTAGTCTAGCTGCGATGTTTTTGGCGAAGATGGCGTTGGGGATGGAAGATAATCTTGAAGACATCAAGAAGTACATGGGAAAAGAGACCGTGTACAAGCCTAACGAAAAAGTCTTTGCGCGTTATCGGAAGCTCATTCCAATATACTTGCGATTAAGCCGAGATTTATCGAAAGAATATAAGGGCATTGCCGATTATCAACGAGAATTTACTGATGATAACGACTAAACTGATTTGATTAATAATTCCAAACTGAACAACTAATAAGAGGGACGTTAACTCTATGTTGGGTCGGTTTGGAATTTTATTTTTAATTGATTTGTAACCGCTTAACAAATTAAAGGAGATTGATTGATATGACAAATGATGAATCTGAGAATGGCTTTTCAACCGAATTTTGGACGGCAACGTCAGGTGACCTGAAACAACGGCGTGACCATATTGAAACACCCAAGTTTGGCGATGCAAAAGCTGACGCTGCTAAGATTGTGATTGATCCTTCTGAACGTCATCAAGATTGGTTAGGTCAAGGAGCAGCTATCACTGATTCGGCTGCTTCCTTGATTTGGGGAGCAATGACCAAGACACAACGGGATTCCCTACTTCACGAGCTATTTGATCCAGCCCAGGGCGGTTTTTCCAGCGTCCGGGTGCCACTAGGATCCTGCGATTTTTCAAGTCAATACTACTACACCTATGATGACGTGCCGTTTGGTGAACATGATTTCAAGTTGGAAAAGTTCTCGGTCGGTGAAGGAAAGCCTGGCGCTGCGGATGCGACCAAAGATTTGAAATATATCGTACCCGTATTGCAAGAAATTCTTCAAATTAACCCCGCTTTGAAGATTATTGCATCACCATGGTCAGCACCTGCTTGGATGAAGGATACTGGTCATTTAACCTATGGTGGTCGCCTTCGGTTTGGGCAGTACACTGGCAATGGGTATGGCAAAGACTTTACCTTTGATGCCGTTTATGCCCGCTACTTTGTTAAGTACATCGAAGCCTATCAGCAATTAGGCATTCCAATTTATGGCATCACAATCCAAAATGAGCCGTCCAATGCCGCTCATTGGCCAGCTATGATTTGGACACCTAAAGAAATCGCTAAGTTTGGTTATCAATACTTACGACCGGCTTTAAATAAGACTTTTCCGGCAACGAAAATCTACTTCCTAGACGATAGCTTTAGCGCTTTAAATGAACCGATTACTGATAACGTTACCCCAGAAGAGGCAGCAGCGTTTGATGGCCTGGCAGTTCACACCTACAGTGGCCCTTACGATAATCTGTTTAACGCGAACCGAGCCTTTCCTAATTGGCAAATGGTGATGACCGAACGGCGATGCATGATGGAAGAATCCACCGAAAATGCATCTCATATTATGCCCGGAATTATTGGTAACTGGCTGGTTCGAAACGGCCTGAACATGATCACCCTGTGGAACTTGGCGCTAGATGAACGTGGTTTGCCTAACGCGGCCGATTCAACTGGTAGGGAAGGGGTCGTAACGATCGATCACACTACCGGCAAGGTGCAACGAAACCTCGAATACTTTATGCTGCGAAACTTTGGTCAGGATGTTCCGGTTGGCTCAAAGGTTATTGGTTCATCAAACTACACGCCAGATGGGTTTAGTGGTGGATTGGGATCGGTTGCCTTTGAAGCGTCGGATGGCTCGATTTCTGCCCATTTGTATAATCCAACAGGCAAACCATTATCTGCTGCAGTGAACGTGAGCGGTCACGGAACCGATTGGCAGAACGTCACGGTGCCAGCATGGGGAACGATTACGTTGCACAAGGCAAACCATGCTGTTAACGAGTCAAGTGTGCCAACGGATGATGCCTTTAAGCTGAATCCGTCGCCTTATAATACGGATGATGTGGCGCCGGGAAAGTAGTATAGAATGCGCAAGGCGGTTAGGGGTCGGAGTAGCTCTAATCTCCATATATAATATCGGATCATAACTTAATCTAAATACAAGAGCAAACTAGCCACAAGCGATTTTAACCGTTTGTGGCTAGTTTGCTCTTGTATTTGGCTACTGTGGCTCACAGCTCAACGCATTTTCAAAAACATCCGCTAGGGTAACATTGATATCCGAAACCTTTTTATTGAGAATTAACCGGCGAAGATCGGAGACAGCAATGTTCTCTGTTTTATTTGACGGGATGATGGCTGCAGAAATATTAAGACACGTTGTGGTTGTTAGGATTAAGCCGTGTCGCTTGTTCCAACGAATCTGATAGTTTTTAAAATAGTCGTTGGTTTCGTATGAGCCATTTAATTCCTTGTGGTCACGGAGGTAGGTCTTCAGATAGGTTTCAAATTGTTGATCAGTTGCTAATGATGATCTAAAAGTTAAAGCAGGCATTTAAGTACTCCTTTATTTTCATGATTATTTTCAGAGGCGAATGGAAATTTATTAGTCAAATGCCATTGTACCGACCTTTTAATGCTAATGCAAACGTGAAACACCATTGAAAACGCTATCTATCAAGGATATCTACATAATAACCGGTTGGTTCTGACCAACTGACAAATAATAAATAAAAAAATATTAAGAAATACTCATGCCATAAAGCGGATTAGCTGGCGCTTTATGGTTGCCGTGGAGATTACTGAATTGAAAAAAGCAGAAAGGTGTTCACGTGTGCATTAAGGTGTGCTATACTTGTAAGCGTTAACAAAGTAGTGCTGATGACGTCATGAATGTATGCAATAAAATAACTATTATTAGGATCAGTTGATGAAGATCAGTTGATGGAGGTGCACTATGGAAAGCGAAGATGTCAAAGTCGCTGCCGAAAGTTCCGATCCAAAGGAATCTAAAGAGAAATTGATGAATGATTCCTCGAAGCGGATTCCCACTCGGCAAAAGATTGCCTATGGATTTGGAGATTTCGGAAATGGGTTCATGTTTGACCTTGGACAAGCGTATTTAACGAAGTTTTGGATTGATGGTATTGGAATTGGCGCTGGGGTTGTTGGTGGCATATTTGCGTTCACCAAGATCTTTGATGCGTTCATGGATCCAATCGCCGGTTCGGTCGTTGATAACCGAAAGAAAATTGGTAAGCGGGGAAAATTCCGACCGGTTATGATGATTTCAGCGGTTATCTTGGGTATTTTGACCGTTTTAACCTTTATGATGCCAGATGGCTTGTCAATGACTCAGAAAATCATCTACGCGTATGCAGCTTATATGATTTGGGGCTTGGTTTACTCGTTTACGAATGACCCATATGGCTCACTTGCTTCAGTCATGTCGCGAAATACACAGGATCGTAGTTTCATGGCAACGACCCGCCAAATTGGCTCCGTTGGGGCACAATTTGTTGCTGGGGTTGCGTTTATTCCACTGACCGTTTTAATCGGTGGTAGTGACCAACGGCTTGGCTACTTCTGGGCAGCTGCAATTTTTGCCGCATTTGGTGTTTTGATGTTTGGTGTCTGCTACCTTGGTACCAAAGAAAATGTTCACGTTCACAGAAACAAGAGTGCTCAAAAAGAAGGATTTAAGGATTACTTCAAGGTAATCTTTAAGAACGGGCCTCTAGGTGCCTTAATCTTGATGACCATCTTCACCATTTCAGCAATGAACACGAATAACCAGATGATGGTGTTTTACGCTGAGTATAACCTTGGTAACATCGGTCTTCAGCCGATTATTAATGCAATTATGATGGGCTGCTCCATTGTTGGGGTGTTCATGATTCCAATGCTAACAAAGCACTTTGGTCAGAAACGAACTGCTATGGTGAGTTTCGTTGTTGGCGCGTGTGCCAACCTATTGAACTTTGTGCTTCCAGATCATGTCGTTGTCTTCGTTATTCTTGTCACGATTGGTTACACTGCGCTAGCAATTCCAAACGGGATTACCTGGGCAATGGTTTCCAACGCAATTGATTATGGTGAATGGCGTTCCGGTATCCGGAAAGAAGGAATTACTTACGCCGCGTTCAACTTTTCTAGGAAGATTGCTCAATCCATTGCAGCCCTTGTATCCGCTGGAATCTTAGCTTTAACCGGCTATGTTGCTAATGCACATCAAACGGCTGGTGCCCTTCGCGGAATCAAAGCCGCAATGACGCTTTACCCAGGAATTTGTTTGGTAATGGCGGCTGTTATCATTGGCTTCCTGTACAAGCTAGATGATGAGCGCTTCGGTAAGATTGCTGACGATTTGGATCATGGTCGTTGGGAAGGCGGCAAGATTGGTAAATAGTGGTTATCAGAATATTAATAACAGAATCAAATAAAATTGGAGGAATATTATTATGGATTTAACTAATTTATTATCAGATGTCAAAAAAATTTTGGCTGCAGATGGCAACTATGAGAACTTAAGTAACAAGGAGATCTATACCCCTTCAATTCAAGTAGACCGAAGAAACGTCTACTTCATTCTCCACCAAACCAATGCTGATGGGATTGTTGAAAAGTCATTGGTCGTTTACGAAAACCGATTGACATCAGGTGATTTTGAAGCGGTTGACTCGTTAGATGATGTGGATTCAACGTTGATTGTTGGTGAACTTAATGAACACAATAATGATGCATTGGCTAAACGGTTCCAATGGATGCGGCCAACTTCCCGTCGAAATTACAAGTACACCTTTGGACTAGGGGATCGACTCGGTAATGCTTCTAATGCCCATCTACGTTTAATTAAGGGCCGCGGCATTATGCCAGTATTAGCACAACAATCAATCCGTGAGTTGGTTTTAATGCACCGAACCAATACCGACGTTTTCCAATCTGCATCATGGGCTGTTTTTGAAGAAGGCTTCACGTATGGTTGGGGTGCTGACGGTGATCATGTTAAGACGCCATACGAAGTTGATTATGCCGTTAAAATTGGCTGCTCAATGATTACCCTGGATTGTACTGAAGAGATCAACAATGAAATTGTCACTTTGGACGATGCAGAACTTGACAAGCGGTTCAATCAACTAGACCCAGACCAAATCAAATACTTTAATGATACTTATTTGAACAAGACGTTTGATCTTGGTGATGGTCGTTCAGTTAAATTCACCAAGCACGATGTTGAAGAATCAGTTCTGACATTCTATGGTGCTATTCTGTTTGCTGCTGGTATTTATGAGAAGTTCGTGGTTCCTTACAACTTGGACTTTGAAATTTCAATGGACGAAACCCCATATCAAACGACTAATCCAAACCACTACTTCTTCGCTAACGAACTCAACCGTCGTGGGATCACCCCGGTTACAATGGCCCCTCGATTCTATGGTGAATTCCAGAAAGCCATCGACTACATTGGTGATACTAAGCGTTTTGAACGTGAATACATCATCCACGAAGCCATCGCAGAACACTTTGGCTACAAGCTCAGTATTCACTCAGGTTCAGATAAATTATCCGTATACGAAATTATCGGCCGCGTATCCAAACAACACGGCTGGCACGTTAAGACTGCCGGTACTAACTGGTTGGAAGCTTTGCGGGTTGTGGCCCACAAGGACCCAGACTTCATGCTGGAACTCTACAAGTTCTCATATGAAAACCTTGACGATGTAAAGGCCTTCTATGTCTTTAACGCCCAAACTGACGGTACTGCACCAAAGCCAGCAGACATGAACAAGGACAACGTTATGGATCTTCTAGACAACGATGATGCCCGTCAAGTCTTGCACACAATGTACGGATCAATCATGAACTTGAAGCACAACTACCACTATGTATACCGTGACAAGCTCTGGAACATCATCTTGAAGAACCAAGCTCTTTACGACAGATACTTGAATATCCATATCGCAGAACATTTGGACTTGCTTCAGGGCGTTGTTAAGACAAAGCAGGAAGCCCAAGAGAAGCATGAACCTAAAACGGACATTTCAAAGGAAAGCAACCAAGAACTTCAAGCAAGTACGAATAAATAGGAGGCATTAGTCGGCATGACGCTATTAAATGATGATTTTCTGTTAGGAAACGAGACGGCAAAGACCTTATTTCATGATTACGCAGCTAAAATGCCAATCATTGATTTTCACTGCCACTTAAACCCACAGGAAATTTATGAAAATAAGAACTATCCAAACATCACTCGAATTTGGCTCAATGAAGGCACCTATGGGGATCACTATAAGTGGCGCCTAATGCGGGCGAACGGTGTGGATGAAAAATACATCACTGGTGATGGTGACGAATACAAGAAGTTCGTTGAATGGGCTAAAACCATTGAGAATTCATATGGCAACCCACTATATGAGTGGACCCATCTCGAATTACGGCGGTTCTTCCACATTGACGAAGAACTAACGGAAGAGTCCGCACCAAGAATTTGGGATAAGGCCAATGAATTATTACAAACCGATGCCTTTAAGCCCCGCAACTTGATTAAGAATTCTAACGTACAGGTTGTCTGCACAACGGATGATCCAGCTTCCAACCTTCGCTATCACAAACTGTTAAAGAGGGAAGAAGCTAGCAGTGGTTTCAAGACGTTACCAGCTATGCGACCGGATAAGTTAATTCAAATTGACCGAGATGGATTTGCGGACTACTTGAAGACCCTGAGCGCCGTGTCGCAAGTGCCAATCAATAGTTTTGCGGATATCATCAAAGCTTTGCATCAACGCTTTGAATTCTTCAACGAGATGGGTGGTCGTCTTTCAGATCATTCATTACTGACCTATCACTTTAACGAGGCCAGCGAGGACGAACTAAATGAGATCGTCAACAAGGGTGTCCAAAACAAGCTGTTGAGTCAAATTGAGATCGATAAGTACTTGACGATGTTGCTAGAAAATCTAATGAAGCTAAACACAGAATTCAATTGGACGATGCAGTTTCATATCAATTCGAATCGGGATTTGAACCGGCCAATGTTTGATAAAATTGGGCCTGATACGGGCTATGATGCAGTGGGAACCCAACCTGACATTGTTGACCACATTACAAAGCTCTATACCAAGATGCAAGATACCAACGACGTGCCTAAGACAATCTTTTATTCATTGAATAATAATGATTGGATGCAACTGGCAACCATGATGGGCTGTTTCCAGGGCGGTACGGTTCAAAAGCTGCAGCTGGGTGCTGGTTGGTGGTTTAACGATACTGCTGAAGGTATGGATAATCAGCTGAGAATTTTTGCCCAGGAAAGTCTATTGCCACACTTTGTAGGGATGCTAACAGATTCAAGAAGCTTCCTGTCCTACCCACGTCATGAATACTTTAGAAGAGTGCTGTGCAACTTCTATGGCAAACTCGCCGAACAGGGGCGGGTGCCAAATAATATTGAAAAACTTGGTCAAATTGTCCAAGATATTTCTTATAATAATGCTCATGATTACTTTGGATTTTTGAAGGATTAATGAGTCGAAGTCAACTGAAAAATTAGCCTAAAAAATCTAAGCCAACCTAGCAGTCATCAAAAGAGATGATTGTCGGATTGGCTTAAGTTTTAGTCTCAGTTAATCATTCGTCGATCAGGGGATCAACTTTACGGTTTGGCAAATCGATCGAAGAATTCATACGGCACCCATTTTGCCAAAACTCGATAGCCTTTGTAAACAAAGCCAGGGGTATAGACTGCATGGCCTGCGTTGGCAAGTTGGATGGCTTTTCTGGTCATCTTCTTCATGTTTAGGAATGGCAGAGCGTCAGTGATTGTTTTCTTTTTATTTGAATTGTCTGCCTTCAAGAAGAGTTCCGTCTTCATGTTTCCCGGGCAAAGTGCCAGTACGTTAATGCCTGCAGACTTTAATTCTTGACGTAGGGAGATTGACAAGAAGTAAAGATAGCTCTTGGTTGAAGCGTAGATTGCCATTTGGGTGAGTGGTGCGTAGCTGGTAATTGAGCAGGTATTAATAATGGAACTGCCACGCTCCATGAATGGTAAGACAATCCGAGTGATTAAGGTTGGTGCCTCGGCATTTAACTGAACCATTGTGGCTTGTTTCGAAGGGTCTTGTTGGGCAAATGATGATTTATTAAGCATGCCAGCATTGTTGATCAACAGTTTCACAGTTGGACGGTCTTGATTAATTTCATCTTTGAATTTAGCGATATCCTCGTGATTTGTTAAATCTAGTGGGAAAATTTTAAACTTCTTAGTGTAATAAGAATCCGCAACTTTTTGAAGAGCCTCTTGGTGACGGGCGATGAGCCAAATTTCATCAATGTCTGGTTCGGTATCGACAACAGCTTCAACAAATTCTTTTCCAAGTCCGGTTGATGATCCGGTAATAATCGCAATAGTCATGTGTTTAAGTCCTTTCTAATGTAATGAAATGAAGCCGTTAAATTTGGCTGAATTTAACCATAATTGATTGTGGAATGAAGTTAGTAATGACTCTTAATGTCTTATAAACCAACATCCCAGTGTATGTTGCCCGACCATGTTTAGCAGCCTGAATTGTTTTGTGGGCAAACTTAGGGACGTTCAAGCTAGGCACTATATTGAATGCCGTGGTGTTTTGACCAGCGTGGAGGGCTTTATCCATTTCTGTTTTCATCCGGCCTGGAAAGACGGTACAAACGTTGATTTTGCGTTTTTGAAGTTCTTGGCGAAGGACGACTCCAAAATCTTTTAAGTATGCTTTGGTAGCGGAATAAACATCCAAATTGGGGTTGGGGATGAATGATGACACTGAGGAAACCGAGAGGATAAATCCACCGGGCTTGATGTAAGGAATGCAGTTCTTGATAAATGCCGTTGCACCAAGAACATTAAGATTCACCATAGTATCAATATCACTCATATTTTGGTCAGTAACGTAACCGCCAACCGCGACCCCAGCATTACTGATAACAGCTTCAATGACGGGGGCTTTGGCTGCGAGCTCGGCCGAGAGTCTATTCCAGGAGGCTTCTTTAGCTAGGTCTAGTGCTAAAATATTAAATTTGATGTCTGGATATTGTTGAGCAATTTGCTCCATTCGGTTCTGTCGTCTGGCAACCATCCAGATTTCATTGACATCAGGGCATTCGTCTTGGACCGCTTTGACGTAATCTGTACCCAAGCCGGACGTGGTGCCACTAATAATTGCAATAGTCATTGTCGAAATCCTTTCTAATCTTTATTTTGCTCGTTTAGGACTTAGGGCAGCCAATCCTTGAACTCTGAGTGAGTAAAAAAGCGGCGACCAGGCATTGGTGCTGATCTTTGGCTTTTCGTCGTTTGCAATTCTGGCCATCTGCTGTTCATAGTAGCTGTTGCCAATGGCTGGGCCAATTGTTTTATCAAGCGACTTAATCCCAGTTGTTAACCACGGCAGATTAACAGTTGCGTAACTTCCGTTAAAGATGCGGTTCGGTAAATCTGGCAAGAGAACTAATGGGCGGCCGATGCCAACCATATTGGTGTCACCATCCGCAACGGCATTTTCCATGCTGCTTTGAGTTCGAAACCCACCAGTCAAACCGACTGGAACGTGAATTAAATCCTTGATCTTTTTGGCATAGTTAATAAAGAACGCATCGTTGCTGTTCTTTGAGGTCCCCGTTGACATTTTAGGGCTGGCATAATTACCACCAGAAATTTCAATTAGATTGATGCCGAGACTTTCCATCCTTTTAATGACTTGAAGTGAATTATCTTCAGTAAATCCACCAGGCTGGAAATCACTAGAATTGATTTTTAAGCCAATTGGGAAATCGTCACCTAATGTTTGACGGATTCCTTGATAGATCTCGACTAAAAAACGCATTCGATTTTCAAGGGAGCCACCGTACTCATCAGTTCGTTGATTATCGAGCGGTGACAGGAATTGGTCGATTAAGTAGCCATGGGCGCCATGAATTTCGACGCCGGTAAAGCCAGCTTTCTTCGCGATAGCCGCCGTGTTGACAAATCGTTGAATGGTTTGTTTGATTTCATCTTGAGTAAGCGCGCGGGGCTTATTAAATGCTCGACCATATATTCCGTCAAAACCAATAGCACTTGGGGCAACCGGCTCTTTTGAAAGAGTTCTTGGCGATTGCTTCCCTGGGTGGTTAATCTGCATCCATAGTTGAGTGTTATTAACGGTTCCCGCTTCTGCCCATTGTTTGAGCACCTCTAAATCCCGTTCGTCTTCCACGACGACGTTGCCGGGTTCGCCCAATGCGTGTTGGTCAATCATCACGTTGCCGGTAAGTAAGAGCCCCGCGCCTCCGTTCGCCCAGGTTCGGTATAAGTTAACGTGTTGTTGATTTGGATGACCGTTTTTTGCAAAGTTCTCGTTCATGGCAGATTTGAAAAAACGGTTTTTGATAATGGTTCCGCTGGATAATGTCAGCGGTTGTTGTAAAACTAATTGAGTCATAGTTGATCTCCTTTGTGTGAGTGAACGGGACAAAGCGGTCAGAAAGCTGCACCTAATCTATATAGAAAAGGACAAAAGGTGCTTATAAGTAAACTCTTGCTTTGTTCCAGATAAACTTTCACGATCATCGCAAATGTCCTGCTAGTTAAAAGACTGTTTGCTTGTTCGTCAGTCCGTTCCAAAGCTGATTCTTTAAGCTTAAGATAGTGGCTTGGTCAGGAGCAGTTTGATGATCGATATTTTTTCCAATCCATGAGAAGTTGGCCATCATTGATAAACTGCCGGTGAGTAGCGCAATTTGAGCCTGGACATTGGATTTAACGAAGATTTGACTTTTCTGTCCGGCATTCAGAAAATCGGTCAGGGTATCGATAACTTGACTGCGTAAGTGCTTACTGTCTTCATCCAAATCAACGTTAAAGATATTTTGATAAATGAAATGTAGCGCCGTGGTGTTTTGGTCGATTAGATTAATCGTGACATCAAACAGTTTACCGAAAACGACTCGAGTTTCTTTGGCGGAGTCGAGCGAGCTGCTGATTGACTCTAAAAATGTCGTCATCACGTGTTGAAAAACGGCATTTAAAATAGCCTGTTTATTTTTAAAGTAATGATAAATAGAACCAACACTAACGTCGGCAGCTTTGGCAATTGACGGTACGTTACTTGCTGCATAGCCGGTGGTTGCAAAAATGTCGATGGCAGCGCAGATGATTCGTTCTTGTTTGTCCGTTGTGTTTTTCATGATTAAGCTCCAATTAAGTTTTAGAATGAACGTTCATTCGAAGCATAACAAATTTATTTGATGAGTGCAAGGGTCAATGCCTGTTTGACTTTTTCTGAGAAATTGACGTTAGTTAATGGTAGAATTTGATTGTTGAGTTAAAAGCGAGTGAAGCTAAGTGGTTATCGCTCTACACAGATGATCTAGAACAAAGAAAGGAGCCGGCCTCATGAAGAATCCTGAAAAGAGCTCGGTGACAATTAGAACGATCGCAGAAATGGCCAATGTATCCCATACAACGGTGTCACGGGCCTTAAATGGGAGCCCATTAGTCAAACCGGACACCCGTAAGAAAATTGCTGAAATTGCAAAAGAAATTGGGTACGTACCTAATATTAACGCTAAGAGTTTGGTGATGAACCGCTCATATATGATCGGGATCTTTTTTACCAACCTCGATACAGGGACGTCTGCCAGCTTCTTGACAGAAGTTATGCAGCAATCCCAGACCACGTTGCCAAACAGTTATTCACTATCGGTCAACAGCATTGATAATGTGATGACCGACCAGGGGATTTTAATGAAAAATTTTGACGGGATTCTCGTCTTGAGCCAGTCGCCAACCGATGATGAGTTTATTGATTACATTCATGAAATGGGTCTACCGTTGGTCGTTTTAAACCGGAAGATTGGTCGAAAAGATATTACCAACTATGCACCAAATGATTTTGTTGGTGCTAAGAACGTCGTTGAATATGCGATTCGAATGGGCCACACCAAGTTTGGCTTGATTAAGGGAATTAAGTCCTTTGAATCTTCCAAGCAGCGAAGCGAAGGCTTTTTTGAAGCAATTAACGCCCATGATATTCAGATTGATCCTAACTTCGTGAAGCGCGGCGATTATCGGCCTGAAAGTGGCAACCGGCTCATGCGCCAGATTTTATCGAGCGGCGAAGTCCCAACGTGCGTCTTTTGTGAAAATGACGATATGGCCATTGGTGCCATTAATGCCTGCATTGAACTGGGTTATCGCGTACCGGAAGACGTGTCGTTCATTGGCTACGATGACATGAGCTATTCTCAGTATATGACGCCACCGTTGACAACTGTGAGAAAACCGACTTCATTGATTATTCAAAAGGGTGTGGCTTCTTTGATGGCTATTTTGGAAGATGGTGAATCGAAAAAAATCACCCAACAGGTGATCGATCCAGAAATTATCGTTCGAAGTTCAGTGGTTAATCGGATTAAAGAATGAAGAATTTTGATTGATTTATGTGCGTTGATGGCACGCAAGACGATTTATATAGTATACTTTTAGTTGTGATTGCGTTTTCATTTTCAAAGGGAAACGGCGAATATAATTATTGGAGGTTCTACTATGACCAAAGTTTTAATCGTAAATGCGGGGAGTTCATCGCTTAAATTTAAATTGTTCGATATGTCAAAGGAAGCGGTTCTGGCAGATGGCGAGGTTGAACGACTCAATATGTCAGGGTCAATCGTCAAGATTAAGTACGGGGATGGCAAGACCTATAAGACAACCGAAGATAAGATTGATTACGAACGCTCAGCGGGAATTATGTTAAATAGTTTGAAGGATCTAGGAATCATCACGCACCTTCGAGACATCGACGCGGTGGGGAACCGGGTGGTTGCCGGCAGTGATATTTTCGATAAAGTCGCTAAGATTAGCGATGACGTGCTGCAGCAGATTGTCGATTTGGGTGAAATTGCCCCGATTCATAATCCAGTTGAGGCTGAATACATCAAAATTATCCAGCGGATTTTACCAGATACGGATCAGTACGCAATTTTTGATAGTGCCTTTTTCAAAGACGTTCCCGAAGTCAATTCGATTTATGGAATTCCTTATGAATTGACTAAGAAATTTACAATTCGCCGGTATGGCGAACATGGGATTAACCATGGTTACATCACTGAACAAGCGGATGATATGCTTGGTAAGAAGGATGCCAAGTTAGTGACCCTTCATTTAGGGTCGGGAGCTTCGGTAGCAGCGGAAAAAGATGGCAAGTGTTACGACACCTCCATGGGTTTTACTCCGATGAACGGCCTTGTGATGGGCACTCGCGCTGGTGACGTTGACCCGGCTTTGGTGCCATTCTTCATGAAACGGATGGGGGCCAAAGCCAGTGAAGTCATTGAAATGTTTAACGACCGGTCTGGCTTGCTGGGGGTTTCGGGCGTTTCCTCTGATATGCGGGACCTTGAAAGCTCAAAGGATCCCCGCGCTCAATTGGCTCTGGACATGTTCGTGAACCGAACGGTCAAATTTACCGCTAGTTATATCACCGAACTCGGTGGCGTTGATGCCATCGTCTTCTCTGGTGGAATTGGCGAACATGACAAATGGGTCCGTGATGAGGTCTGCAAGCAACTCGGTATTTTTGGCATTAAGTTGGATGCTGATCTAAATGACCAACAGAAGCCTGGTGACCTGGGAACCAAGGACTCATCAGCGCGAATTTTGCTCATTCCGGCCAATGAAGAGCTAGCAATGGTACGGGATGTGCAGGGCGCTTTGAAATAAATTAGCGTTATGATTGGGCAATTAGTTAAAGTGACTAATTGTTCTTTTTTTATTAAAAACAATATATGCTTATACATTTGAATGGACTTTCTTTACGTATACACGGGATTCGTGTATAATACAAAGAAATTATGTAAAGAGAAGAATGATGATAAGAACTTTTGCAGATAAAGAAACCGAGAAAATATATAACCAGATATTTTCCAAAAAGCTTCCCCAATCTATACAAAAGGTTGCATTACGTAAATTGTTGATGATCGACTTTGCAATGGATATTAACGACCTAAGGGTTCCACCAGGGAATCATTTGGAACGGTTGGTAGGGGATTACCAAGGATGGTATAGTGTTAGAATTAACGATCAGTATAGAATCTTATTCACGGTTCAAGACGAGAATAATTTTACCCAAGTTCAAATAGTTGATTATCATCATGGATAGGAGAGATAAATATGAGCAAGATTCCAACGCCAGAGATTAGTGAAATTCTAAAAAATGAATTCATGGATCCCTTAAATCTTTCCGCATACGCCTTAGCAAAACACATCAATGTGCCAACATCTAGAATCCAGGATATTTTACACAATCGTCGGGAAATAACTGTAGATACATCCGTTAGATTAGGTAAATTTTTTGGTGTTTCTGATCGGTATTTTCTGAATATCCAAAATGATATCGATTTACGGAATATCGAAATAGATAAGCATGATGAGTACGATAAAATCAAACAATACCAAAGTTGATGGATGGTTTGATACCCTATTACTAAAAATACTGGTAGTAGGGCCTTTTTTGTGTCCGTATTAATTTATGGAGGCGATAGTATGACGATTCAGATGAGTTCTGGACTTTTGGATGATGCGTTTTTGGCCTGCTTAGCCAAAATTTGTTCTCTATGACTTATCGTTAGATAGCGGTGATATCACTGTTTGGTAGGATGAAGTAGTATCTACAATTAAAAAGGCAATTCAATTATCACGCTTGAACTGCCTTTTTACTGTTTTGAATTTTAAATTAATGTTCGTATCCCAAAGTACCCAATCACTACAATGCTCAGGATAATCCGGTACCAGCCAAACACTTTGAAATTATTGTGCTGGATGTAGTTGAGTAAGAATCTGATGGCGATGTAGGCAACGACAAACGAGACCAGCATACCCGTGAGCAGCACAGCGGTTTGCATGCCATCGAAGGTACCACCGTGATGAAAATATTTGTAAACTTTTAGCAGGGAGGCACCAAACATGGTGGGAATTGCTAGGAAGAATGAAAATTCTGTGGCCACGTAACGTGAGGTGCCAATTAGAATGCCGCCAAGAATAGTGGCACCAGATCGAGAAGTCCCGGGGATGAGTGATAGCAGCTGGAACATGCCAATAATGAAGGCTGTTTTGTAGGATAACCGGTTTAAATCAGAAAACTGTGGTTGCCGGTTTGCGTTGCGGTTTTCGATTGCGATAAAGAGGATTCCATACAGCAGTAACATCGCCGAAACGATTTCCCAGTTCATCAGGTGGGCATCCATCCAATCGTTTAAAAGCAGGCCAATCACAACGGATGGCAAGACCGCAACGACCACTTTAAACCATAACACCCAGGTTTCATGCTGCTCAACATGGGTCTTTTTGGGCGACAGTGGATTGAGTTTGTGGAAATATAATACGACCACTGCCATGATTGCGCCGAGCTGAATGACAACGTTGAACATATCGGTGAACTGGGTAGTCTCACTCATCTTGATGAATTCGTTCACCAGAATTAAATGCCCAGTTGAGCTGATTGGTAAGAATTCGGTAATGCCTTCAACAATTCCTAAAATAATGGCTTTGATGATATCTAACATGACGTTAACCCCTAATCTGTTTGGATTGATAGTTTAAGCATGCCATAAAAAATGAGGCCTGGGGGATGATTTACCGATTGTTTACAGGATTTAGGGGTAATTTTTACATTGACTGGTTTGATAACTGCGGTGGTGGGCCTGACAGAAAACGGCATGCGTTTGATCGCACTAATAATTTCTATCGTATAAAATAACAGTTGAATTAGTTGACCCTTTCATTACATATAAGCTATTATATCTTATATAGAGAAAGACACTGGTTAGGCTCTATTACCAACTGTTATGTATACATGGGCATGCGGTATTAAGCGCTCAATAACTTTACGGTTTTATTATAGGGGGAAGCTAAATTGATAATACAAAAGTATGGATTAGTGGCGGTGAAACAACTATTGTTGCTGATGATGACAGTTGTCCTGACATTTTTGTTTGGGATGACATTGATGACCTCAGCTCACGCAGCCACGGGGGATACTGGGACTTTTCTGGGATCTCAAACCGGATTAACCACTGGTTCGGTTGGGAAAAGTAACACTGGGACACTTGAGGACCAGCTAGCATCACTACCTGACGACCCATCGACGCCTAGTGCTGGTGGCGTCGATTTAGCTGGTAGCGGGGTTGTCTTTAATCCTAATATTCCGAACCAAAGTAGCTATTATCCTAATGACGTGATTAACCTTATGCTTCAAGCCTTTGTCCAAAAAGGGCAGACATACACTAATGGCACTGCCAAGATATATTTAGATAAGACGATATTTAATAAAGTGGCGGTCGATGATATTTCCGGCGGGGAGAGCATAAAGGGAACGCCTTCCGTTTCAGAAACGGCAGCTAATTATGTTGTGACAATTCCGCTTAATACCGTTACAAATAGCACCCGTGTCGGAATTCCATTTCTTGCGTCCTTAAAGCCTGGCAAGGTTGTGAACGGCGGCACTTATAAAATCACCACGGAATTCTTTGATAATTCTGGTACTTCATTGTATAAAACGGATGCCTTTTCAGTGACTGGTAAAACAGATAATATTTTTGCATACAGTCCCGGTACTGAGACGAGCCTGGATGAAAAATATTTTGATTCAGGGAATAATTTAAAAAATGATACGACAATTTCAGTGGGTGGTGGTTTAGGCTACCACGGTGATTCAGATTCTAATCATTATTTCTATATTGATAAATCTCAACCAGGCGAATACACATTTAAGGTTAACTTACCTGCAGGCTATCACGTCCCTGATGGTGGTGCCGGTTCCTGGCAATATGATAAGTTAAATAATGTGTTGACTAAGAAAATGACGGTTGATACAACTGGTGCAACCAAAACTCGGACTGGGGTGGATCTAGGAAGCTTCCAATTGATTGTTCCAAGGGGATATCATGCAGGCTCCCATCAAAATATCAGTATGGATGTTAATGGCCCGAATGGGAGGGTTGACGTAACCAACTACTATATTGCAATTGATAAAACCACAGTCGATCCGCCTGACCCTAAGAAATTATTTTTCATCTGGCCAGCAAAAATAATTTCACGTGAAGACGGCAAAAATGCCTCCCATATGGAAATCAGTAGTGTCACTGATAAAACCGTTTTTAATTCCGAATTGAATCCAATGTGGCGAATGGGTGGAGACCAAATTGATGGCGTTGACGTTAAAGCAGTCTCGTTGCAAAGTATCACCGATTCGCCAGACACCGGACTGCTGACGAACAAAGTCAGTTTTGGGCCTATGGATGGGATGAATGGTAATCAGATTGGGGCATTAGAGAATAATAACGTTGAGGGAACCTATGACGAGAATGGGAAATCGGTCACTACTAATTTAGGAAAGGTGAAATTTTACGAACCGTTAACGATTCCGGACCGTCAGTATACGTCGATTAAAGTTAACTTTAATTCTCCAGTCACCTTTCAAAAATCTCAGCAAGATATGTTCAAGGTATTTATGAGTGGTCATCTAACTAAAGCCGTGCTAGATGATTTTAATAATAGCACCAGTACGAACAAACAGATCCAGAATCAAATGGATGCGCAATTTGTGAAGACAAAGGATTCTATTTATGATGATCCAGAGCACAGTAGCAGTAACATTGGTCTGTATAAAGACGCCCCGAGAGTATCTGGAACCGGATTATCATTGGCTGGGAAGAATGGTAATCAATTGCTTGGCAAGGGGACCCTACTTGCTTCGTTTGGACTACGAGTAGACGATAATGACAACCTGCAAATCATTCCTAAAAATGGCAAAATGGTGTTTATCGTTCCAGATGGTCTCTCAGTTGATCAAAATAAACTGAGTGATGTTGACAACCTTAAAAATATTAAAGTAGAAACGAACTATGCGGGGTCCGGTAAAACAGCTATTATCGGTGACATCACAAATCCTGAAGCCTTTAAGAGCGGTTCAACTTACCTGTCGTATCAGCTGCCACTTACAGCTGACGGAACGGTTACTTCAGGTCATTACAATGTTTCTGCTTACCTAGTTTTTGATAATAATAACGGCAAGCCAGGAAACGTAACTGATTTTACCGTTCCGGCTAAATCAGCGGTCGTTGATGACCCCTATGGTATTTATAATGCGACTAACAACTCAAAAGGGATTATTTCTGATCAGGGAGAATTTATTTATACACCGGAAACCCGCCTTTTGAGTATTGAAAAAGTAAAAGTGTTTAATGCTGAAGCAGGAACCTGGGGAGAAGCAGTCACCAACACGGGAGATAATTCGTTCAGTGGTGATAAGCTTCAGTTTATGGGTACACTGGCTAATGATGGGCTGCAAACATACGACGATGTTGATATCATTGGTATTTTGCCTAGTCCCAATGATCCTAGTATCTCCGGAAAGCGTGGCTCGACTATTGCACTTCACTTGACTGGCCCAGTGACAGTTCCAAATGGTTATTCGGTGACATATTCGACCGCAACGCCGAGTGCTAATTTAATCAAGAACTATGATGCAACGTTTAATAGCACCGAAAATGATTGGGATGCCGTGACCATGGTTCGGGTCAAAGCTGATAGTGGAAACTCACTTAAGGTCGGCGATACAATTAATTTTGCCTACCCATCAATTATCCCAGCAATTACTAGTGATCAGTCAAAGGAAATCCCTAAAGGAATTAGCACCTTTATTGTCAAAACACGGGATAATGATGTGACACCATTAGAGTCAAATCCGGCGATCGTAAACGTTAATTCATCGCAAGAAAATGTCACCATTCAATTTTTGGCAAAGGGGCAAAATGGAGATGACTACCAGATTGCGGATCCTAAGGTCATCTCGAACCAAAAAATCGGTGCCCAATTTACCGCGAATGCCAATGACTATCCAATTGATGGATTCATCCCTGTTGATTTCGAGAATCACACCATCACTGTTAATCGGAACGCCAATTCAAACATTGTTAAACTGTATTATAAATCCCAGGCTGACAGCACCAAAGTAGGCGGGACGGTACAATTTGAAGATGAAAATGGGAAGGAAATTGCGCATCCTATTAAATTTGATGGTAATGTTGGTTATAATTACGACGTCACTAGTATTAAAGACGTCCTTAATACGCAAAAAAAATTGAAAGATCAAGGTTATATATTACAGTCGACCGTTGGTAAACCTACTGGGACTTTCGCCAAGGAAGAACCAATTACCGTTGTTTACAAGTATCGTAAGCAACAAACGCCAGTGAATCCAGTGAACCCAGTTAATCCGGTAAATCCGGTGACGCCAGTCAATCCAACACCGACGCCAGAACCAAATTCAAATCCGACCCCAACATCCCCAGTAAAGCCCGATACAAGCGGTAAGTATCCAGCTACGCTTGCCAAAAAGAACGAGGTTGTCTACTCCCTAAACAAGATTTATCTTTATCAAAAACCAACCTTTAAGACGACCCAACGAAAAGTTGGTTATGTTTCTAAGCCCCGGGTTTATCGGCCAATGTTTGTGGTAACTGGTTACGCCCGTTCAGCCAATGGTGCGGTTCGCTACAAGGTTCGTGACGTCAATCATCTGACCAAGAACCGCCATAAGACCGGATATATTACGACTCAGTGGGCATACGTGCGTCCGGTATACTATAAGAGTAAACACACAACGTTCACCGTAATTAACCCTCGGGGAGTCAATGAATATACCCGGGCCAACTTGACTGGTAAGGTCCGCAACATTAAGCAGGGAACGGTGCTGTTCGTCAAGAAATTTGTCAAACACAATTTAACCACTCGCTACGTCTTAAGCAACGGTCATTACATTACAGGTAATCGAAAGTTGATTAAGATGGGAAAACAGACCCTTCCAAAATACGTTAAAGCTAAGAAGCCGGTTAACCGTTACAAGACCGTCAACTTAACTCGAAAGAATCATCAGTTTAAGAAGGGCAAAGTATTTAAAGTACTTGCTGTCGACTACTCGCACGCTAATAGTGTTACTAATCATGGTGCGATGCGGTACAAAGTCAGCGGAGGTTACATTACAGCAAATGCTAAGTTTGTGAAAACAGTAAAATAGATTGCTCATAAAATTAAAGAGATTGAAGCCAGATAACGTGGTTTCAATCTTTTTTATCGTCACTATGTATATTGTTTACGATGAATGTTAGTGGCATTAGGGCACTGTGGCGTTCTCATTTACGTAGATTAGGGCCGCTTTGTTACGCGCACTTTACTAGGACAGCTGTGTTTGGCAGAAACTTCCATATAAGCACCTTGGTCAAGAATCCCCAAACCCAGGATTTCTGCCCAAGGAGACTTATATTCCGACTGCCGTGAAACGCCTAGCCTACTTGGCAGTTTCTAACCGCCTGACTTCGCTCACTTTACTAGGACAGCTCCGACGCAACTGATGCTAACGTGTAAGGCTAAAATGATTTAAATCCAAAACCAGGATTTTAATCATTTCAACCTTACACACCGCATCACCCGTTGCCCTTCGCTCACTATGACATTTGTCATCTCACTTCCTGACATCTGCTTCTACAGGCGCTTCCGATTTACCCTTAAACTAAGGATATCAATTAAGAAACCGGAGATGACCACTATGACTGCTATTATTCAAGTGACTAACGTATCCAAACAATTTGCTCAGAAATCAATTCTCTCACACATTAATTTTGACGTGGCGCCTGGTGAAATCATTGGCCTCATCGGCAAGAATGGTGCCGGTAAAAGTACCCTAATTAATATGATGTTGGGATTGACTGAACCAACTGATGGGAAAATCACCTTGTTCGGCCAAGCCCCCCAATCTAAAACGATCAAGGATAAAATCGGCGTCATGTTTCAAGATAGTTTTGGCTTAGACCGGGTTCGGGGAAGTGAACTGATTCAGTTAGTTAGAAGCTACTATTCCCATCCCCTGCCATTTTCTGAGGTTGTTAAGCTGGCCGCTTTGGGTGAAAATCTGACCACTATGGTTACCAAAATGTCGGGAGGTCAACGCCGTAAGTTGAACTTTGCCTTGGCAATGGCCGGCAATCCCGAACTGTTATTTTTGGATGAGCCAACTGCCGGAATGGATGCCAATAGCCGCTATGATTTTTGGCAACAGATTCAGCAGCTTTCTCAAGCTGGCAAAACGATTATTGTTACCAGTCATTATCTAGAAGAGATTGAAGACGTTGCGAGCCGGATTATTTTCTTGAAGGATCACCATGTTTTGTATGACGGCCCCTTAGCAGGCCTTCAAAAGAGCTTTACCCATACAATCGTTGAGTTTGATAGTTCGCTTCCTGAGGCCCAAATTGCCGCTTTGATTCATAACGGTGATCTGGATTCTCACAATCAAAGCCACTATGTGTTTGTAACTGAAGACGCGGACGCAGTTGTGCGGGAGCTGACGCCAGAGATCGCTAACGTTAGAAATCTTCGCATTACTCAACAGTCGTTGGATCAGATCTTTAGAGAAGTTATTAAGGAAGGTGATTAAGATGAGAGCATTTGCAACGCAGGTTAAAAACAACTTTTTTAGAATTATTCTTCGAAATCCGCGGTTTATCGTGTTTGATGTGGGGGTGCCAGCACTATTCTACATTTTATTTACTAAGGTGATGAATCAGGGGATGCCAGCGTCATTTAACAAGACATACTTGGTGAGCATGGCAATTTACGCAACGCTTTTATCATCAATTATCACGGTTGCCAATAACGTGCTTTCAGACACTGACCAAAGTTATCTTCGGTTTATTGACGTTTCACCGGTTTCACGGCCAACTTATTACACTGCGATGGGGGTTATTTTACTTGGCCTAACAGTTATTGAGATTGCTATTATTGAATTAATTGCGAAATTCTACGTTGGGGTTTCGATGGGCATAGGCAATTGGTTAGCGATCCTGGTATTAGCGACAGTTGCCAGTATTTCATTGATGGTCTTTGGCGTTAGCCTGGCATTTTGTGGATCGGGAACGGTCGTTAATTTGATGGTTAACGTTATTGTGTTCCCGGTTGCCATTCTCAGTGGCCTCTGGTGGCCGTTATCACTAATGCCAAACTGGGCCCAAACCGTCGGCAAGCTCTTACCAACCTACCAAACTTCTGTTATTGTTAATGAGGTAATTAATAAAACAACAATCTCACTAAATGCAATTGGTGGCGAAATCGTATGGCTATTGTTAGCGGCCACCTTGTTGTTCGCCGTTCAAAAAATTCAAAGGACTAAAACGCGTAAATGAAATTTTTACAGAAGAACATTTTATTCCCAAAACGATTCGGATTTTATCCGTACTTCTGGCTGATTTGGCTGATATTTCCGCTAACAACTTTGTGGCCGTTTAATACAGCTCATAAAATCATTTCTGGAATCTTGTTGGCTATTTTTATCTGGTTTTATCGAAATGGATACAGCGTCACGAAGACGTTACCACTGTGGATATATGGGCAGTATTTGCTTTGCCTAATTTTGACGATCACTAATGCGTGGGTGTATCTGACATTGTTCACAGCGTGGGAAATTGGGTCACTGCCACTCAGTAAGCCAAAATTCCGGTATTATTTAGTCGGATACTATGTCACGTTAGGATTATGCTTTGCTTGGATGGCAACGCAAGCTGGTGCTAATTTCTTTACGGCGGATAATGTAGGGAATGGCTTAGTTATGATGTTGTTTGAAATTCTGTCACCGTTGGGAGGTAAGTCGATTTCCAATTCCTACCGTAGAAGCCAGGAACTACGCGCCCAAAACTCCCGATATGCCGACGTGATCAAACGTGGTGAGCGGGAGCGGATTGCTAGGGACTTACATGATACGTTGGGCCAATCATTTTCAACGATTACGGTCAAAGCCGAGTTAGCGTCAAAATTACTCGAGAAAAAACCGGATCAGGTGCCTGCTGAATTAAAGGAAATTGCGGCAGCCTCGCGAAATAATTTGCAGCTTGTACGGCAGATTGTAACTGGCTTGCGGCAATTATCGATTGCGGAAATGATGATTGAGGTCGCTGATTCCTTGAAGGCGAGTCAAATCGATTTGGAAACGATTAATGAAGAAATGACTAATAGTTGGCCTGCTAAGACACAGAACGTGGTTGCCGAAGTATTGCGAGAAGCCGTGACCAACGTGATTAATTACAGTCATGCCAATCAGCTATGGGTAACCTTTGATGAGGTCAACAACAATTATCAAGTAGAAATTACTGACAACGGGGTTGGTTATGGTGAGGTGCGCAAGAATGCCCATGGGATTAGTGGGATGAAGGAGCGGGCAACGATTGCTGGCGGTCACCTTGAAACCAAGACTGGCCGCAATGGGACCGCGATTAAGCTGACCCTGCCAAAGGAGACGGACGAATGACAATTAGACTTATTTTAGCAGAAGACCAAAGCTTATTAAGTAGTGCGTTGGCGCAGTTGTTAGACCTTGAAGACGATTTAGAAGTGATCGGTACCTATGGCGATGGCGAAGAGGCGTTTAAGCATATTAAGTACGAGAAGCCAGACGTGGCGATTTTAGACATTGAAATGCCGAAGAAGACGGGATTAGAAGTTGCTGAAGAGATTGATCGACAGAAATTGCCAGTTAAAGTTATGATTTTGACGACTTTTGCCAACAAAAACTACTTTCAAACGGCTGTTAAGGCGCACGTTCATGGCTACTTGTTAAAGGATATTCCAAGTGATGAATTGATCCAATCAATTCATGAGGTAGTGGCTGGCAAAACAATCTATTCGCCCGAATTAGTGAGTTCAATTTTGGGGGATGTCGATAATCCATTGTCGGATAAGGAAACCCAGATCCTAGCAGAAATTAGAAAGGGTGGCTCGACCGCTGAAATCGCAAAGACACTGTATCTGTCGAATGGGACAGTGCGCAACTACATTTCATCGATTCTAAGTAAATTAGGCGCGGCAAATCGGATTGAGGCGTTAAATATCGCGGAGAAGCGACATTGGTTGTAGCAAAGTCAGTTATGGGATTGTTTAGTAGAAGGTGGAAGCCCTTTAGACGTCACTAGCTGATATAATGGGGTCAAAGAATTGGGGATGATGGCGTTGGCTTTCAAAAGGATTGCCCTTATTACTAGTTCAGTGATTTGCGTGATTATTCTACTGGTTTCGGTGAATTTGGGACTGCTGGCAATCACCTTGTTATTTGCGTGGATTACATATCAATTACTGGTTAAGCGGGATTATACCTTGTTAGCAAGTCCGTCGATAACTGGGAAAGACTACCAAGACTTAGACAAGGCGACGATTAAGAAGTATCAAACAACCGCTTTTTGGGTTGGGTGGTTGGCCTTAATCATCACGATTTTGATTGTGATTTTCGGCATTATAATTAATCAATAAAAACATAACCAAAAAAGCGTATGGTCCACCGAAATGATGAATCATGCGCTTTATAATTGATGATGAGTTTAATAACATTTAATAGGAATCCCTGATCTGATTAATTTCAACGGATTAAAAAATAATCTAATTACCCGTTTACGTGACCCGCAAAACTTGGCATGAAGGCGTTATTGATTGTCTGAATTTGAACGTTTTGACCAGGTTGAGGAGCGGCGACGTACTGATTGTTGCCGATGTAGATGGCAACGTGATAGGATGCTCCTTGACTGCCCCAGAATAGTAGGTCGCCAGGTTGGGCGGCCGCAACGGTTTCTTTAGTCACGTGGCTCTCTTGAGTGACGGTGTAGTGGCCGAGGGTAATCCCGGCGGCTTTTTGGTATACATAGTCGGTCAGGCCAGAACAGTCCATTCCGGTGAGTGATTCGCCACCCCAGATGTAGGGGATGTTTTGGGATGCGAGTTGTTTAGCCAGGGTAACAACGGCACTTGTATCAGTGGCAGCGGTTGTTGCCGTAGCTGCTGAAGTAGTTGGGGTTGTTTGGGTAGTTTGAGTCTGATTGTAAGTGCCACGATTGTTTGTGGCTGCTTGGGTTGACGGATATGTAACCGTGTCCGCACTAGCACTTGTGGCCACACCACTAAGAATTGTTCCGGCAAATGCTAAGCTTAAAATGATTTTACTGAGTTTCAAAAAAACACCTCATTTTCTATTTGATGGGTGTCATAGTACCCGGTAAAGGTTACAACGGAGTTACAAAACAGTTGTGGTCTAGTGACGAATTATTTCAGCCTGAAATAGTGTTAAAGGTTTTGTTTTGGAAGCTTAAATAATTGCCTAAGTGGGTTGACATTGGTGACTTTTGGGAATTGGTATATGTCATAACTGTCATGATTTTAAGCAAAATGATTTCCGAATTATTGCCAGGGTTATTTGATATAGTTGGACAAAAAAGATGAGGCAACTTAGGCTGTCTCATCTTTTTGACGTATTTAAATTTGCTAAATCTTAGAACGTTGCTTTGTAGCTAATTGAATAGGTCTTTTCCTCACCCTTTGGCAAAAGAACGCTACCAAAACCTTCGTGATTAGGCGTGTCTGGTAAATTCTGGGCTTCAAGGGCAATTCCCATATGAGGAACGCCAGCGCCACGGTCGAACTTCACACCATCTAAATCATCAGGTGTGAAGACGACTAAGACATTGCGATTGGACTTGATGGCGACGCTACGACCAGATTCTGGATCAGTTAGCGTGGCAATTGGGTCATCGTCATTGTGATCATTGATGACATAAACTTCATCGTAGGTGTGGCCAACTTCAGCTTTCATATCATCGATTCCGAGCTTAATATTCTGGGGGTCCCGGAAGTCATAAGGGGTATCATCGACCGCAACCATTTTGCCGGTTGGGGTCTTGTCTTTATTAAGTTCAAGGTACTTGTCAGCGTTAATTTGCAAGGACTGGCCATAAACATTTTGGCCGTCGCTCAAGTTGAAGTAGGCGTGTTGAGTTGGGTTAAATAAAGTATCAGCATCGCTTTTGGCAGTGTAGCTGATCGTAACTTCATTATCATCACTTAACGTATACGTAATTTTGACGTCAATATTGCCTGGAAATGAGTCCTCTGAAGAATCAATGTGTTTTTCAAACACAATCGAATCACCATCGAAGGCGCCATTCCAAATCTGTGTGTTAAAGCCATGAGGGCCACCGTGAAGGGTTGTGGTGCCTTCGTTAGCATCGACGTGGTATTCTTGACCATTGATCGAGAAAGTTCCCTTAGTAATTCGGCCAGCTGTTCTCCCAATGGCTTGGCAGAAGTACTGATTTTTCATATACTCGTCACTGCTTGGCATGCTCAACATGACGTTTTCTGGCTTGCCATCTTTACCAGGAATGTTAAAGGCTTTCCAGGTAGCACCAAGCGTAATCGCAGAAATCGAAACATCGTGGTCGTTGGTAACCGTAAACTTTTGAATATCTTGACCCTTGTACGTATCAAATAATTCTTTTTTTATTTGCATTGTCAATTAAATCTCCTTGAATTAATAAATTGTGGTTGTGTAACCGCTTTAATATGTATTATAATATTTTTTTGTACGGTGATGCAATAGGAAAAGTCATATTTATCCGTATAACTATGTATTAATTTGATTAGAAGTATGCTATTTTTAGTGAAGAAGCAAAGCGGTTAGGGATTGGCACATATGTCGCCATGACTAAGAATAGGAACCTAGTTATCGACTTTTGTTTTCTGAAGCAGCTCTCAGAGTGCAAAGACAAGCGGTTAGCAACTGGGATCAATCTAGCCGACATTCATACATATAGCTGTGATTTGAGATCATATAGAGAAGAGAGGAAGCATCATGCAAACACTTTTACACGTTTTATCGGGGATTACTGACCTATTAATTATTGTTTTCATTTTTGCTTGGATGTATGAATTTGCCAGAAAAGACCAGACTAAGCGAAACCATCACTTTGGTTGGTGGACACTGGTGGCAATTGCGGTAACGGCGGGGTTAATGTATCTGGCGGGATCACTTAAATGAGTCAAAGGCGGCTAAAGTTAAGCAACGAGGTAGGAAGATATCACAATTCAGTAGGCGGGGGCGTTACTCATGGAAATTAAGTATGTCATGGTTAAAAAAAACATTAAAAATAACATTATTAACGGAAAATACAAGATCAATGAGAAGATCCCAACCGAATCCGAATTGATGGCGATGTATTCTGTCAGTCGTTATACGATCCGCCGGGCAGTCGGCGATTTGGAACATGAAGGCTACATTTATCGGGTTCAAGGCGGTGGCATGTACGTCAATGATTGGATTAATAACAAGGTCCGCTCAGAGCGTTCGAACCAAAGTGTTGGCGTTATTACGACCCATATTGCCGATTATATTTTTCCAAATATTATTAGCGGCATCGATCAGGTTATTTCAGAAGAAGGGTTTTCGGTGCTGATTGGCAACACCCATGATGAGTATGATAATGAACGCCATAACTTACTGAATATGCTGGATAATGACGTGGTTGGTTTTATTATTGAGCCGACCCGCAGTACACTAGAAAATCCCAACTTGGACGTTTACCAAATGATTGTAAACTCTGGCAAACCTGCTGTCTTCATTAATGCCCACTACCCCCAATTAGAATTTCCATACGTGGAAATTGATGATACAAAGGCGGAGAAGCAACTAGTTGATCATCTATTGGACAACGGTCACGAGCGGGTGCTGGGGATTTTCCAAGTTGATGATTTACAAGGGGTTAATCGGATGAATGGCTTCATTAAATCTTATCAGACCCATCCTAACGTTTCGTCTTCGGGTGACATTATGATGTATCGGTCTAGCGACAACATCAATAACGTTTTGGAAAAAGTGAAAGGGCGGGTTGACGTTCAACTAGAAAATCGGCCGACAGCGATTGTTTGTTATAACGATCAGCTGGCAATTGAAGTGATTGGCATGCTTAGTAAAGAAGGAATCTCAGTGCCAGATGACATATCGGTTGCGGGATTTGATGATTATGAAATTTCAAAATTCGTTGATCCAAGTATTACGACCATGACCCACCCCAAGCGACACATGGGTGAAACGGCGGCTAAGCTATTATTGGATATGTTAGATAAAAACACGGGTGATTATAAACTATTGGATTCAGAATTAATTGTTCGTGATTCGACTAAAGCGATTTAAGACTGAAAGAATCAGGCAGGTAGATCTTAGAGTTCAGCTAATGTAAGTGTGACCATTAAAGTTGCCGCTGCTAGACGGGATATTTACTAATTTCCGTCTTTTTTAGTAAATAATAAAGCGTTGTACTAGTTGAGAGACTAGCATAACGCTTTATTTTATTTATACTGTTAAATAAAATAAAGTTAATTTATGCGTACAAATATCCTATACTACCGTTTGTAAGCGATGTCAGAAATCGGTTACAATGTGCGCACAATATTTTGGTTCAGCAATTTTTTGCTTTAGTAAATTAATCGAATGGGGTGCTTGGATTGAAGAAAGTTACAAATAATGGTTTTATTTATACCTTTGGTGCCTTAGGGGGCTTACTTTTTGGGTATGATATTGCGTCTGTTTCAGGGGCAATTCTATTTATCTCAAAGCAATTTCACCTGGGTCCATGGCAAGAAGGCTGGGTTGTTAGTTCAGTCTTGATTGGTGCGATTATCGGTGCCTTGGCAACTAGTAAGTTTTTGGATACTTATGGTCGTCGTAAACTTTTGATTTGGGCTTCGGTTATCTTCTTCTTTGGTGCATTAACGTCAGGATTCGCACCTGAATTCTGGATACTGGTTTCAACGCGTGTTGTTCTAGGAATTGGTGTCGGAATTACATCAGCGTTGATTCCAGCTTACCTGCATGAACTTGCTCCTAAGAGTATGCATGGTGCCGTTGCAACGATGTTCCAGCTGATGGTTATGATTGGTATTTTGTTAGCTTACATTTTAAACTACTCATTTGCCCACATGTATACCGGCTGGCGTTGGATGTTAGGATTTGCGGCCTTACTAGCTGCCATTCTGTTCTTTGGTGCGCTGTTCTTACCAGAAAGCCCACGGTTCTTGGTTAAGATTGGTAAGATTGATGAAGCTCGTGACGTCTTAATGGATACCAACAAACACGATGACAAAGCTGTTAAAGTTGCGCTTGATGAAATTGAAGAAACTGCTAAGCAACCCGTTGGTGGTTGGAAAGAACTATTTGGAAAAGGTGTTCGACCAGCCTTGATTACTGGACTGGGTGTTGCAATTTTCCAACAAGTTATTGGTAGTAACAGTGTTATTTTCTATGCACCAACCATTTTTACCGACGTTGGCTGGGGAGTTATTGCTGCGTTACTTGCTCATATCGGAATTGGTGTCGTTAACGTCCTCGTTACCATTGTTGCGATGATGTTAATGGATAAAGTCGATCGAAAGAAAATGCTTGAGTTCGGTGCAACTGGAATGGGTCTCTCACTGGTTGTGATGTACACCATTTTGAAATTTGATAACGGTTCTCAGGCCGCTGCTTACGTCAGTGCGATTGCCTTAACTGTTTACATTGCCTTTTATGCAACAACTTGGGCACCCGTTACCTGGGTTCTCATTGGTGAAGTCTTCCCACTCAACATTCGTGGTTTAGGGACATCACTTTGCTCGGCAACTAACTGGTTAGCTGATATGGTTGTTTCTTTGACATTCCCAATGATGCTCAGTTCATGGGGACTTGATAATTCGTTCCTGTTCTACGCAGTTCTCTGTGGCGTTGCCATTTGGGTATGCCACAGCAAGTTCCTTGAAACCCGTGGTAAATCACTTGAAGAGATTGAACTTGATCTTCATAAAGCTGCCGGGGTTAAAGAAGCTGAAAATACGTCATCTAATTAATTATGAAGCTTATCAACTATAAACGATAACTTAAAATCAATCATTCTTAGTATGGGAATGATTGATTTTTGTATGTATATAGCCACTTCTCTGACTATTTGAATATTGGTTGCAAATTTTATGCTAATAAATATAATTTGGTGTTGATTTATGCGTACAAATATTTTATACTATTTCATGTAAGCGATAACAGTAACCTAATTATTTGCTTACCTGTGTGAGATTTGTTCGTTATAAATGCCTGGCGATTTTACCCAGGTGATAAAATTATGTCACTACAAGGAGAGAAAACGTTATGTTAAAAGTTCCTGATTATGAATTTTGGTTCGTTACTGGTAGTCAGCACCTTTATGGTGAAGAGCAATTAAAGTCCGTTGAAAAAGATGCCAAGGATATGGTTGACAAGCTGAATGCTTCAGGTAAATTACCTTACCCAGTTGTATTTAAGTTGGTTGCCACAACTGCTGACAGTATCACTAAGTTAATGAAAGATGTTAACTACAACGATAAGGTTGCTGGAATTATTACCTGGATGCATACTTTCTCACCAGCTAAGAACTGGATCCGTGGGACTAAGTTACTGCAAAAGCCTTTGCTTCACTTAGCTACTCAGTACCTTGATCACATTCCATATGACACCATCGACTTTGATTACATGAACTTGAACCAAAGTGCTCATGGTGATCGTGAATACGGCTTTATCAATGCGCGTCTTCGCATGAACAACAAGATCGTTTATGGCTGGTGGGGAGATCCAGAAGTCCAAGACGAAATTGCTGACTGGGAAGATGTTGCGGTTGCTTACAACGAAAGCTTTAACATCAAGGTTGCCCGTTTTGGTGACAACATGAGAAACGTTGCCGTTACTGAAGGTGACAAGGTTGAAGCCCAGATTCAATTTGGCTGGACTGTTGATTACTATGCATTAGGTGACTTAGTACAATCAGTTAACGCTGTTTCTGAAGATGACATCGACAAGAAGTATAAAGAACTACAAGATAAGTATGAATTTGTTCAGGGTGATAATGACAAGGATAAGTACGAACATTCAGTTCGTTACCAAATTCGTGAATACTTCGGTATCAAGAACTTCCTTGACAAAGGAAACTATTCAGCATTCACCACTAACTTTGAAGACCTCTACGGTTTGGAACAATTACCAGGCCTTGCAGCTCAACTGTTGATGGCTGAAGGTTACGGCTTCGGTGCTGAAGGTGACTGGAAGACAGCTGCCTTGGATCGTTTGACTAAGATCATGACTCATAATCAAGCAACAGCCTTCATGGAAGACTACACCCTTGAATTACAAAAGGGCAAAGAAGCCATCCTCGGTTCACATATGCTTGAAGTTGACCCAAGTATTGCTAGTGACAAGCCTCGTGTCGAAGTTCATCCATTGGATATTGGTGGTAAAGCAGATCCTGCACGTTTGGTATTTACCGGTCGTGAAGGCGACGCCATGGATGTCACGATTTCAGACTTCGGTAATGAATATCGCATGATTGGTTACGCGGTTGATGGTCACAAGGCACCAAAGCCAACACCAAACTTGCCAGTTGCTAAACAAATGTGGACACCAAAGATGGGCTTGAAACACGGTGCTACGCAATGGATTCATGATGGTGGCGGTCACCATACTGTCTTGACATTTGCTGCAACGGAAACCCAATTCCAAGACTTGGCAACAATGTTCAATTTGACGTTTAACGACATTAAGTAAGTGAGCGGAGCAAAGCGTTTAGAAATCGGAGTGTAAGTCTCCTCAAGCGAAAATCCCTGGGCTTTGGGGATTTTTGCTTGAGGTGCTTACACGCAGATTTCTGCTTTGCGGAGCGGTCCTACTCAATATAAAAGCGAAGCCATCACTAGATAAAAAAGCTTTATCTTATACGACTTTAGATGTAAGTCTCTGCTTTACAGAGTGGGTCACTCACTGTAACCAAGATCTTAAACTATTCCCTAACCGACAACTCATCAAACAAAAGAACCATCCAATAAAACGGATTCAAAACGAGGTCGAGACAATCAAATTGCCTCGACCTTGTTTATACATAAAGCCTAAATTAATCGGAGGAACCCATGGTAAGTACTGAAAAAGACAAGATGTTGGCAGGTAAACGTTATCTAAATACGGACCCGGAATTGGCTGAAGACCGCCGAAAGAATCGATTATTGATTGATGAATTCAATCGAGTTGCCAGAGAAGATCCAGATCAAGGCAGCCAGTTAATTAAAAAGATTTTTCACAAAACGGGCAAGAAGGTCGACGTTCAATCGCCGTTTCAATGCGATTATGGGGATACGGTTTCAGTTGGTGAGAATTTCTTTGCCAATTATGGCTGTACGTTTATCGACGTTGGCAAGATCACCATTGGTAAGAACGCTATGCTTGGTCCTAATACCCAGATTTTTTCCGTTAATCACCCGCTGGATGCTGAGGAACGAATTGCCAACTATGAATATCCCGCTGATGTGACGATTGGCGATAATCTGTGGACGGGTGGGGGCGCTATTATTGTTCCCGGTGTTACCCTTGGTGATAATGTTATAATTGCTGCAGGCGCGGTTGTCACGAAATCATTTGGTGATAACGTCCTAATCGGTGGGAATCCTGCCAGAATCATTAAGAAACTAAAGTAACGTTGGAGGAATTTGATGGATACTCAAAAGATTGATTCAAGCCTTAAATTTGCTGATGGTCACACGATGCCCAATCAGGGACTTGGCGTGTATAAAATGACTGAGGAACGGGAGCTGATTGATTCCGTGAAGGTTGCCTATGATGCCGGTTATCGGCTGTTTGATACCGCCCAAATGTATGGCAATGAAGCGGCTGTTGGTAAAGCGATCAAAGAACTAAGCGTGCCGCGAAACGAGATTTTTGTGACGACAAAGGTTGCTGAAGCCAATCAGGGCTACGACAAGGTGATAGCTTCAGTTGAAGAATCCTTGAAGAAGCTTCAATTAGATTACGTTGACCTGTTGTTGGTTCACTGGCCAATTCACCAGCATTTCTTTGAAACCTGGAAAGCCTTTGAAGCATTGAAGGAACAAGGCCTCACTAAGTCAATTGGGACAAGTAATTATGGGATGGTTCACTTAGAATACCTCGCAACCAAAGCGAATGAAATGCCAGTTTTGAACCAGCTAGAAGTCCACCCATACCTTTCCCAAGAAGCGATGATTAACTTTGACCGGAAAAATCATATTGTTACTCAAGCTTGGGCGCCACTTGGCCGTGGTCGGATTTTTGAAGATCCAGCGATCCTAAAAATTGCGAAGCATCACGGTAAATCAGCTGCTCAAATCATTTTGCGGTGGCACTTACAACGCGGGGATTCATTTATTCCCAAGTCAGTTCACCCAGAGCGAATTAAGCAAAATGCTGACATCTATGACTTTAAATTGACCGATGAGGAAATGGCTTGGGTCGATGCTTTGAACAAGAATACCCGAATCAGCCAAGAACCGGAAATGGTCTACGAAATTGGCCATCAATACCCGCATCATTAGAAGGAAGCGTTAAATGGACTTAAATGAAAAATTTACCTACATGGCTACCGGCCAACCATACGATGATCTTGACCCCAAGTTGGTGGCGTTGCGGGCTCAAGCAACTGCCACGACGCAGCAATTAAACGCAGAAGTTGATCCGAACAAGCGAGTGTTGTTGTTTGCCAAGTTGGTGGGAAAAGTCGGCAGCGATCCCATGATCGAACCGAATTTTCGTTGTGAGTTTGGTCGAAATATTCAGGTGGGTGATTACTTCTATGCTAATTATGATTGTGTCATGCTCGATGGCGCGCCAATCACGATTGGCACCCATGTTCTGCTTGGGCCAAAGGTGGGGCTATATACTAGCAATCATTTGTTTGATCCTACTGAACGCCAAACTGGTGGCTGCATTGCCAAACCGATCACAGTTGGTGACAACGTTTGGATCGCAGCCAACGTCACTGTTTTACCAGGAGTCAAGATTGGTAACAATAGTATCATTGGTGGCGGCAGTGTCGTTACTCGAGATATTCCAGCTAACGTGATTGCAGCAGGTAATCCTTGTCGTGTATTGCGAAAGATTACCGCGGCTGATCGGACGGGATTTGATGGGCACGATTTGTCAGCGAAGTAGGGTTAATAGCCTTAAATGAACTATGGCAGCGCTAGCCATTTGATAAGCAACAGTAAAGGACGATTACTGGGAGTGTCAGTGATCGTCCTTTATTTGGGGTTACGCCGCCTTTATGAATTTTATGGACTGTCTTTTGAGTTAGAACTAAATTGATTAGGACGGGCTGTTTTATCCCAACGCCACATCCAACACCATCATCAGTGTAAAGCCCGCCATGATTCCAAAGATGGCCCAGTGGGATTCCGCTTTGGTTCGAGCGTGGGCTTCTGGAATTAACTCCTTGCAGGCAACGTAAATCATGGCGCCGGCCGCAAATGCTAAGGCATACGGCAAAATTGTGTTCACAGAAGCTACCAACACCGCACCCAAAACGCCAGCGATTGGTTCAACGATCCCACTGGATTGGCCATACATAAAGGCCCGTGTTCGACTCATGCCACTTTGACGAAGCGGAATCGAAACGGCGGCACCTTCTGGAAAGTTTTGTAGGCCAATACCAATTGCAACGGTCATGGCTGCAACAATTGCGGCCGTTTGACTGCCATTTTGGGTCGCCCCGATAGCCCCAAAAGCAACGCCGACTGCTAAGCCTTCTGGAATATTGTGCAGTGTAATCGAAAAGACTAAGAGAATCACCCGTTTGAGGCCTGATCGAGAAGTAGCTTCATGGCGGCTATGCTTGAGATAAAGGGCGGGAATGAGCTTGTCTGCTAGGTATAAGAAGAAGCCGCCAGCGATAAAGCCAATGGCGACAACCAGCCATGGCACCCGATCTTGGGTTTCGGCTAAGTTGATGGCCGGATCTAGTAGTGACCAAAAAGAAGTCGCAATCATGACACCAGCCGCAAACCCATACATTAAGGCCAGCGCGTTGTTTCGAATTGTTTTAAACGCAAAAACTAGCGCAGCTCCTAGGGCGGTAACACCCCAGGTGAATAATGTCGCAATTAAAGCCTGCTGCCAGGGGGAAAAGTTTAGAATAACTTCCATAATAACCTCACTTTTGTATCTGGTAGTTGTTATCTTAAGTATAACAAATTACTATGCCTATTTGTGATTGTCAGAACGAGGCAAATCATAACTTTATTGATGTCCTCAAAGAATTATTCCCATTTAATGCTTTGCTTTAAGTGATTAATTTCAACGAATTAGCTATACTTAACCTATGGACATGAAGTGAGCGGAACAAAGTAGTTAGAAACTGCCAAGTAGGTTAGGCGTTTCACGACTGCCGGATATAAATCTCCTCGACCAGAAATTCCTAGTTTTGGAATTTGGGCTGCGGCGCTTATATGGAAGTCTCCGCTTTAGATAACTGTCCTAAATTTGAAGAAATGGGATGATTTTTTTGGCAAAGGTCACTGCATACATGGTGCGACATGGACAGACGTACTTGAACTTATATAATAAGATTCAGGGTTGGATTGATTCGCCATTAACGGAAAAGGGCATTCAAGATGCCAAAAGTGCTGGTGAACGGCTTTCTAAAATCAATTTTACCGCTGCCTTTTCAAGTGATTCTGGTCGGGCAATCGATACCGCCAAAATTATTTTGCGGGCCAATCCGCATAACATGAACATTGTCAGCTACCAGTATCCAGAACTTCGCGAACAATTTCATGGCTATTTCGAAGGTAACGATACTAACCAAATGTGGCAGTTTGTGGGTGAGCAGGTTAAAACAACGTCTGAAGCCAAGGTTTTAAAAGAATTTGGTCTGGAACGGGCCCGTGACTTGATTCACCATGCTGATTTGTATAATCAGGCTGAAAATAATGACATGTTTTGGAAACGATTGGACCGAGGGTTTGATAAAATCCGCAAAACGACCCATGATGGTGACAAAATTTTGATTGTGTCTCACGGAATGACGATTCGTTCCGTTGTTGATCGGTATGCGCCCAAGCTAGACCTTGGTAAGGCAACCGAAAATGGCAGTGTCACTAAATTGATTATCAGTGATGACGATATCCAAGTTGAGTACTTTAACAATCTTGGCGAGGTCTAGTGTTGTTTAACCTTGTTTAATATGATATATTGATTTGATAATGTGTAAGTCAGGACGAGAAAATGGGTCCTGATTTTTTTGTGAGTGAGCGCAGCAAAGCGGTTAGAGATCGGAGTGTAAGTCTCCTCTACCAGAAATCCCCGGTTCTGGGATTTTTGGTAGAGGTGCTTACGCGCAGATCTCTGCTTTGAGGAGCTGTCCTAAGATAAGTGAGCGGAGCGAAGCGGTTAGAGGCTGGAGCCTAAGTTTTCTCTGCCAGAAATCCTGGGTTTGGATTTTTGGCAGAGAAGGCTTAGGTGCAAGCCTCTGCTTTGAGGAGCTGTCCTAGCCTAGGATAAGTGAGCGGAGACAAGCGGTTAAAAGCCGGAATATAAGTTCCTTCTGGAGAAATTCCTGGGCTTTGGGGATTTTTTCAGAAGGTTCTGATATGCAGGCTTTTGCTTTGCGGAGCTGTCCTACTCTGTGTCAGATAGAACAGTCGCCAAGTAGCGCAACGAACATCCAAACAAGTTCCCGTTTTCAGACAAAGAAACAGTGAGGTATATCAATGATTACAATTTCAGACATGGGATTACAACTCTCAGGTAAAAAACTATATGATAACGTTAATTTAAAGTTCACGCCGGGCAACTGTTATGGCGTAATTGGTGCGAATGGTGCCGGTAAATCAACCTTTCTAAAATTGTTGGAAGGCAAATTAGCGCCTTCAACCGGTGAAATTCATATCGATAAAAACGAGCGGATTTCCAGCTTAAGTCAGGATCATTATGGTTTTGAAGATCAGACGGTTTTGCAAACTGTGATTCAAGGTTACAAGCAGCTTGCCGATATTATGGAAGAAAAGGATGCCTTATACGCTAAGCCTGATTTCTCTGATGAGGATGGGATCAAGGCTGCTAATTTGGAAGCTGAATTTGCGGAAATGGATGGCTGGAACGCCGAAGCAGATGCCTCACAGCTGTTGCAGTCACTGGAAATTCCAGAAGACCTTCACCAACAGTTAATGAGTGAATTAACGGAAGGCCAAAAAGTGAAAGTGTTATTGGCACGGGCGCTATTTGGTGAGCCGGATATTCTATTGCTAGATGAGCCGACTAACGGACTTGATGTATACAGTATCGAGTGGTTAGAGAACTTTTTAGCCGACTATTCTAAGATTACGATTATCGTTTCTCATGACCGTCACTTCTTGAACCAAACGTGTACGCAGATGTGTGACGTTGATTTTGGTGAAATCACAATGTACGTTGGCAACTATGATTTTTGGCTGCAATCCAGTCAGTTGGCTGCCAAAATGCGGGCAGACTCTAACGCCAAAAAAGAAGATAAGATCAAAGAGCTGCAAGCGTTCGTTGCCCGGTTTAGTGCGAATGCTTCTAAGTCAAAACAGGCCACTTCGCGAAAGAAACAATTGGACAAAATTTCATTGGATGACATTAAGCCGTCCTCCCGAAAATATCCGTTCATTCATTTTGAGGAGGAACGGTCATTAGGGAACGATCTTTTGAGGGTTGATAATTTTTCTAAATCTATTGACGGCGTTAAAATCCTTGATAACGTCACCTTCACGTTGCGTCCTGGAGAAAAGACTGCCTTGGTTAGCCGAAACGATTTGGCAACGACAACCTTGATGCAGATATTGGCCGGAACGATGAAGCCGGATACGGGTGAAATTACCTGGGGTCAAACCGTTGAAATGACCTCGATCCCAAAGGACTTCTCGGCTGAGTTTAACGATAATAGTTTACGAATTATCGACTGGTTGCGTCAGTACGCGCAAAAGGGTAGTGATGATGACGCCTTCCTTCGTGGTTTCCTTGGGCGGATGTTGTTTTCCGGGGATGATGTTAACAAGGAAGTTAACGTGTTGTCCGGAGGCGAGAAGGTGCGCTGCATGCTGTCCAAGGTGATGTTGCAGAAGGGCAATACGTTGCTGCTGGATGACCCAACGAATCACTTGGACTTGGAGTCAATCACTTCACTCAATGAGGGCTTGGTGGCTTTCCCAGGCTCAATCATCTTCACGTCCCATGACCATGAGTTCATTCAGACAATTGCCAACCACATCATTGAAGTATCTAATAATGGCATTATTGATAAGGCTGACACGACTTACGATGAATTCATCAATCATCCGGACGTGCAGAAGAAGTTGGCTGATTTGTATGAATAATCTGCGAATATAAAAATTAAAGAATAGTCCCCGCAAATCTTAAAAATTGGATTTGTGGGGGCTATTTGTGTGTTTAAACCAAAGAAATTGGCGAATTGATTTTGGATTGATAATTCGCCATAACTAATTTAACAATGATTTGATAAAAGTACCGAAATAGTCATCGGCTCTTCTAATTTTCTTCGATTTTATTTTATAAGATACTACCTATGATATACATAAAGTATATTGAGACGGAATAGAATTTTCAAGAGGAGATGTAACGAATGACTAGTTATAATAGCAAGATTAAAAGAGGGATTATGGTTGGCTTGTTTTCAACGGTTGTGTTGTTGAGTGGGGCAGGGCTGACTAATTTAAGCTCAAAGGCGAACGCGGAGACGGCGGCGCCTGGGTCGACTGTGACAGTGCCGAAGGAAGATACCTCAGCAGCCGCACCGATTGGCGATGGTCAAATTGGTGTAAAGAATACACATAGTGCGACTGTTGGAGGGACAACATATGACACATTGCAAGAGGCCGTTGCTGCTACTGATGAAGCTAATAATGAGATTACTATCAACGGGACAATGCCAGACACCGGTACCATTCATATTGGTAAAAAGGTACAGCTTGTTGGTGGCGAGAAAGCTACCATAAAAGCTGCAGTATTTCTCAATGATGGGGCACAGGGGAGTACAATTTCAAATATCCATTTTGACAATACAGGTAGCACCGCTAAGCAAATTCAACTATGGATTGCATGTCCAGATATCTCAGTATCAAACAATACATTTGAGCTTAATCCAGGGAATGTCAGTGGACAGTATAATTCTGTTTGGTTAACTGGTGATGCAGATAATATTAAAATTACTAATAATAAATTTACCATTGCTAGTCCAACGAATACGAATTCCTGGACAGGAATCAACGTTGTTGGCGGTGGTATTAATAATAAGTTGGATAACATTGAAATTATTAATAATAAACTTATGTGTCCTGGTGGGACTGGTCCCAGCGGAAATCGAAATTTAGTTGTTGCGATTGGGAATGTGCCCAAAGATTCAGGAAACTATGGTATTGGCGCTTTAAAAATTGAGAAGAACACGGTGAATGACTATTCGTTGAAAAGTACTATTAGTAACGTTCACGCGATTATTGTGGGGAATATTGAAAGCCTTCAAGTTACAGAAAACGTGCTTGGTGGTTATGTCGGGCTCAGAACACTTAACTATAAGGGCGAGCAAAATACATCAGGAAGTCTCACCTTTGCAAGGAACACAGTGAATGCTGCGAATGGGCTGATTTTAGGGGAAAAGGCAAATCCAAGAGAAGCTCTGGAGGTTAGTGAAAACACTGTTGCTCCCGGTACTGATTTAGTTAAACCAAATGCAGATACTGCTTCAATTATCTTTAAGTTTGACGATGGGGTAAATAAGGATATTGTTCGAGTCGTTCCTAAGACAGATAATTATGTTGAAGTTCCTGATGCTCAACGAAAAGGATATCAATTTGGTGGCTGGTATAACAAAAAGGGTAAGGTGGTAGTTAATGGTAATCAATTGAGCCTTAACCAGTTTGCTACTAGTAAAATAGCGGATACCATCGATGAAGTTTTAACCGCTAGCTGGGTTCCCGGGATGACTGTGCCGCCGATCGATCACGCTCCTGAAGTGAGTGCGCCAACGTCTCCAACAACGCCGACTGTGCCGACAAACCCAACACCAGAAACTGAAAAACCAACAACACCACAGAATAAAGTGCCGGGAAACGCGACTAAGGTTGGTGCTACGATTTACCTCACTAAGGGTGCTTACATGTACAAATCAGCAGACTTTACAAACAGCAACCGATTAAACAAATTCACCAAACAGTCACGGACAAAACGACCGGTGTTTAAAGTAGTTGGTCATACGTTCTCGAAGACTGGCAGTTTCCGATACAAGGTGACTGACCAAAATAAGCGTAGCAAGACTTACAAGAAGACCGGCTACATTACCGGTGTGCGCAGTTACTCGAGCAATCTTTACTACACCTCAATGCCAAAATCCAAGCAAGTGCGCGTAATTAGTTCAAAGGGAATTAGTCAATACAAGAACGCTAACTTAACAGGCCGTCAAAGCCATGTGGATAAGAATAAGACTTTGCGAGTTAAGAAAATGATAACTGGCAATGCAACCCGTTATCAACTGACGAACGGGAATTACATCTCGGCCAACAAGCAGTTGGTGATTTGGAAATAATCGTAATTTAATAAAAATGCCTTATGAGATTAAATCGTAAGGCTTTTTTTGCGAAAGGCGTATTTTCAGCATGTTCTTAGTGAAGTCAAAATTTCCCACATTTAAGCATAATCCCCTTATAATTCCGTTAATGGCTTGTCACCAAAACTATCAAAGGGGGATTTCAAATGGCACAAGAATTAGGCACCAACGATTTAGGAACTTACGAATATGTTGCCAGAGTATATAACGAGAATATGCGCTTGGCAGACTACAAGCTGCCAAGCAAGATTGAAGACGGCACATCAATCTTATTTGATACCAACCAAATTAAAATGACGATGATCATCAGCAACCAGCGGGTCGAAAAAGTCACGATTGAAACGCCAGAGCCCCAATCAGCAACGTACATGCAAGTCTTTGAGGGCTTTGAGTTTGGGCTTGATGCGTTAGGGACTTGGATCAACACTTATCACCGTTCGACTTCGACTCATGGACCAGCGTCTGACGTTGTGAATGGAATTTTAGCTAGTTATAACACTACTAATGACAACGTTTTGACAGTTAGCTTGACCCGTACAAAATGATTTAGGTACTAAAAAGGACCAGCGAATTTTGTTCGCTGATCCTTTTTGATAACAATAATCAGAGACCACTTTGAGTAGTAGACCTATTGCTCAACGCCACGAATAAAGGATTCGGCAATTAGCGTTGGGTTGATAATGCCGCCATCAGTTAGCGACCATGGCGATCCGGGCTGGTGTGTAATCTTACTTAGTCCAGCGGCAGTTTTATCGCCATAATCGGTTAGAACATTAGTAAGGAGAGTCGTTATTTCAGCATCCTGTTGAACTAAATTGTAATCGGAAAACGCTTCTTTGCTGAGGCCACTAGAAACAATGTCTCTTTTGCCATTATATTTTTCATGAACCTCTGCAATAACTGGCCCATATGGCATGGCAATAATCGGCGAATCAAATAATTTCCCGTGTGTTTTAGCTGCGTACCGGCCAAAAGCAAAGTACAGCAGCTTAACAACCTTCATTTGGGTAAGTGCCTCAATGTTCTCGTCATTTTTAGCATCAAAGTAATTTGTCACCCGGTACCAGTTAGTGAGCTGTAAAGCGGTGAACTTAGGCTTGATCGCATTGGAAGTGATCATATTGTTACTTTTATGGTTCAAATAGTTTTCAACTTTTTCTCGAGTAGTAGTTGGTAATTTGGTTTTGTTATTAGTTTGATCCTGCTTTAGATAATTGTTGAGAATCTGATCATCAGACATGAGTGCTTTCAACAGCTTATTGTTAGATTCAGAGGGGAATGCTCCCGTTTCGTATAAAGCAACGGTGTTGGGACTCCATCCAAGTAATTTGGCAAACTCTCTTTGTGATAACCCCACTTTAGCACGATACTTTTTAATATCAGTAGGGGAAACCAGATCCTTGTCCCTTCGATACAGTTCATTAGCGATTTCAACCGCCTGATTATCTAACTCCGGATCATTAATCAGCTCATTGGTTTTGCTATCGAATCGAGCTGGAGCGGTAACTGAATACTCGTTGCCGTGGATCAGAAATGTATTAGTGTAATCTTTAACATAAGTTTTAACCATCTTAATTCCTCCTCGAAGAAAGTGAGCACGGTGAGCTTACTAATAGCTGGCACGTGGGTCAACATCAAATCTTGGTTTTGAGATTGGTGTTAGTGGTAATTGTGTGAAGATTTTTGTGTTGAATAGCTGTCTTAGTCTGCCAAATGAAAGCTAATAAACCGGACCATCTGGGTATTATTGATGAATTTAAACTTAATGTAATAAGTGTCACCATAGTCAGTTACAAAGACCCAAACATATTCTTTGGGGCGATCACGATCCTCTTCATATTTCTGAAAGTCGCTGGTACTGAGTTGGTTAACAATTACTTTTGCTAAAGTAGTTGTCACGGCTTGTGCATGATGCGCTCGTCGATTTACCAACTGAAACTGATTTTTGGATACTAAGTATTTTAGCTGAGCAAGAACGACGACTAATTCCAAGGAGGCACCCCCAAACTTTCTTCGATTATCATTATACATGGTTTGGTGATTTTTTGATACTAAATAGTAGCACCAGCGATCTCTGGTTATGCGCAATTTAACCCATTTTGAGTGGCATTTTAGTAAGGTACAATACCACTTAACGACACCATGTTGACGGTTAGCCTAATCCGAGCAAAATAATTTAGGTACTAAAAAGGATCGGCGAATTTTGTTCGCTGATCCTTTTTAGTAGCTGTAATATTTTTAACCTAATTCAATCCGGAAACTGCCGCAAATTTCTTAGCGGTTCGAACCATGTTACTTACAAAACCGTATTCGTTATCGAACCAAGTTGCAGTCTTAACGACTTGGAAGTCACCGTTTGAGGTTACTTCTGTCAAAGTTGGATCGTAAACTGCCCCGTGGGTGTCGCCGATAATGTCTGAAGAAACGATTTCGTCGTCGTTCCAACCAAATGCTGGGTTGTTATCAGTGTGAGGCTTGATGGCATCGTTGACTTGATCGGCGGTTACCTTAGTCTTAAGAACTGATACTAATTCACAAACGGAACCGTCAACAACCGCTACCCGTTGTGCATGGCCTTGAAGGTGGCCGTCAAGTTCTGGAATAACCAGGCCGATTGCTTTGGCAGCACCGGTTGAATGTGGAATGGTGTTCGCAGAAGCGGTTCGATTTGGCCGGAACTTCTTGCCTTTAGGCCCATCGAGGATCATCTGGGAACTGGTGAACGCATGAATTGCGGTCATGGTGCCAACTTCAACTCCAAATTCTTTGTTAAGCCAATAAGCCATTGGTGCCAAAGCATTCGTGGTACATGAACCAGCTGAAATAATCTGGTCGTTTGAAGTTAAGGTGTCATCATTAACGTTATAAACGATCGTCTTCATCGGGCCAGCTGGTGCTGAAATCAAGACCTTCTTAACGCCGGCGTCCAAGTGAGCTTGGGATTTTTCCTTGGAAGTATAAAAGCCAGTACATTCAAGAACTAAATCGACGCCGTTATCCTTAACCCAAGGAATTTGGCTAGCATCCTTTTCGGCGTAAACTCGGTATTTTTTGCCATCAACGACTAATGAATCGTCGGTTGAAGAAATCTCATAAGGTACGGTGCCGTGAGTTGAGTCATATTTGAATAAATAGGCCAACATTGACGGACTTGTCAAATCATTGATTGCAACAACTTCCAAATCTGGATCATTGATCTCAAGAATTCGGCGTAAAATTAAACGACCAATTCGACCAAAACCATTAATACCAACTTTTACCATAATTGTGGTCCCCCTTTTAAATAGTGAGCGGATCCAGGCGATTAACAATCGGAGTGTAAGTCTCCTCAGAGAGGAATTCCTGGTTTTGGAATTTTTCTCTGAGGTGCTTACACGCAGATTGTTGCCTGGAGGAGCTGTCCTAAACAAGTGAGCGTAGACAGGCTTCTGCCTGACGCAGCTGTCCTAAAACGAGTGAGCGGAACAAAGCTTCTACTTGGCGGTGCATCATTTGGCTAAGTGGTTTAGAAGGGTGTCTACACATAACCCCCGCGTTTTCACCATTCTAAACAACTAATGAGCAATTTGGTTACTTCTATCAAATAACCAAATTCAGATTACCCGCTTTCGATCAGAAATTCAAACAAAAAGCCTTGTACACAATGAATTATTTGATTGGTTTGGCCTTCTTTTGAATCCTAAAATTAATAATTGCCGCAACCAGGGCACAGGCACTCAGTACAGTTGCCAACAGAAAATCATAACGCCCACCTGTAAATGATCGGGCTGCCAGATTACCGGTACCGTTATTTTGACTGATTGCCATCACAGCTGCCATTAGGCCAACCCCGATTGAACCAGCAAATTGCTGCAGCATGCTAAACAGTGAGTTAACATCTGCGGTATATTGGTCAGGAACGTTTAGCATTGCGTTTGAAATGGTATTTGAAAACCCCATATTGAAGCCGAAGCGCAGGAATGAGTAAACGAAGATAATAATCCACGCGGAGAGAACGGCTTGGATACCAAAGAAGATAATACCGCCGAGAGTCATTGAACTGAGGCCGAGAATAATTGGCAGTGCGTAGCCTTTAATGTCAGCGAGGTGACCGGCGTACGGGGAAATTGCTGCGCCAATCAAGGAGCCGGGCAACAGGACCAATCCGGCAATAAATGGCGACGTATGCAAGACGTATTGACAATAAACGGGAATCAGGAAGGAAATTCCAATGTTCACAAATTGCAATACGAAATAAGTGAAGGCCGATAGGGAAGTTGACAACCATTTCAAAATTCGAATATCGAGAAGCTGTGACTGGCCGTGGGTATCTGAATAAATGAATAGTGCCAACGCAATCAAGCCGATGATAAATGGGATGATAACCGCTGAACTCAAGATGGGATATTTGCCGGCCTTACTAACTGAATAGACCAGTGAAAATAAGGTCACTGCCAGAAGGCCCAAGCTCAATACATCGAACGAGCCGGTACCGACAGGATCAATGCGGATGTAGTGAGATCCCAACCACCAACTGATGACGATGATTGGCAGGATTAACCAGAAGATCATCCGCCAGGACATCGTGGAGGAGATGGTACCGCCATAAGTGGGGCCTAGTGCCGGGGCAAGTGAAATAACCATCCCTGCCAGCCCAGTCATTGAGCCAATCCGACCGGCCGGCACCCGATTAAAAATGATGTGAAACATCAACGGGGTGGATAATCCGGTTGCAATGGCTTGAATGAGCCGTCCGCTCAGAAGAATGGGAAAGCTTGGTGACACCGCACACATGACGTCACCGACCACAAAAGCAATTGCGGCGAACAAATGAATGTTTTGGGATTTGAACTTTTTTAGCAAATAGGCAGTCGTCGCCATGACAATGGTCACCATCAGTAAGTAGCCGGTTGTGATCCACTGGATGGTGTCCAAAGTAACGTTAAAGATCTTAGTGAGTTCTGGAAAAGTAACGTTCATTGACGTTTCGGTTAGAATGCCAGTAAATGAGAGGAGGGCAGCCGCCAATAGCGCTAAAAATGTTTGCCGGCTGATCTTTTCGTTGTTCGTTGTCATGATGTCATCTCTTTTTTAAAAGTTGTTTTGGTTGATGAAGGATTGCGTTAACTTTCTAGTGAGAGGAGAGTGCTTTGTTATTTCTAGGGTGTTAGATTTGGTGAGTAAATCGAGCTTCCGCCTTATTTGGGTGTTAGGAATATTAGCGGCAGCCAGTTTAAGTTCGCGATCTTCAAGCCCGTCACTCACATCGTTAAACAAATATGCTTGGGCGTAAATAAATAATATTTCTCTAATGGATGAGTCGTTAGAGAATGCCTTAAGGTTAGTATTGATAACTTCCAATCGACGGCTGTTTTCTCTAAATTTCCGAATTAATGTTGTTTGACCTTCAGCGAGAATCTTCATCATTTCAAGAACGAAAAAAGTGATTTCGCCCCTATTTTTTTCGTCGCTGACATCTTGAAACGCTGAGTAATATTTATTTCGGCTTTTGTTAATCTCGCTTGAAAAAGTGATTGCTGACATTGGATCCAACTTATAGCCAATGTAAACACAGGCGATATATCTGCCGGTTCTGCCATTTCCATCGTTAAAGGGATGGATATATTCAAAATAGTAATGCGCGATAAATGCCTTAATTAAGAAAGGGACCGTATCATCGTTAATAAAGGCAATCCAGTCAATTAGGTCTGATGAAAAGTCGGTTTCATGCTCTTTTGGCAGGTGAACGGTATTTAGTTCGTTTCCAATTCGAACAAATCGATCTCTGAAGAGTTTGCCATCAGGCGTACGATCAGGCGCAATTTCGCCAGCTAACAAGAAGTCATAAATCTTTCGAATGTCGTCCAAGGTATGAATTTGTAAGTTTTCTCGATTTTGAATTTTAAGATACATTCTTGCAAATGATTGTAAACGGCTGTTTTCTTCAGAGCGGCTTTGTGCAGCGATGATCGCCTGATTGACCTCTTTATTAGTTGTTTTTACGCCTTCAATTTCATTTGTACTCCTAATTTCGTTAGATAAGGTATTCAGAAACATCTGGCTAGATGCAATTCCGGGTAGGCTTGCCATGAGTCGCGTTATTTCAGTGGCGTTTTGTTGAATTTGATCCTGCAGCTGTAAAATTTCTTGGATCGGAAGTAAAAATAATGGGTAAACAGAGCTTTGCCTAATCCCGTCATTCATTGGGTTGATTTTGAGATTGGTTGTAATGCTAGTTGGGGAGTTAAGTCGATTTTGATATTCAGCATTGATATCAGCAGTGGGGTGTTCATATTTAAATATTTTCAAATTATGATAATCTGCCATGATTAATTTCCCTCCAAGTTTTAAATATTTGTAATAATTGAAAATGTAATCGTGCTTATTAAAACGAATTTTAAAATATTGTTATAATTTAAAAACTTAATGGTCCATAAATACTAAAGATTGCAAAAAACGGCGATATTTCAAAACTTGATTTAAATCATATCACGAATTTTTAAAAAATGTCAGTAAATTTAAAATTATTGCTATCTTTTTCACGATTCTTTGGATTTGGATTTTTAAGCATCAAGCAAATAAAAAAGCGAGTGATAATCACTCACTTTAGCTCAAATGACTAATTCAATTGGTCCCAATCAATATCCCAAACAACGCCCATTGCCTTTTCACCTGTATGCACGGTGATGGCCGGACTAATTTGATATGTACTGATGCTAACGTCTGGGAAATGCTCGTGAAACGCTGCAACCCACGATTTGCTGAGAACGGGATTGTGCGCATCGACCACCGAAATACGCATCGGTAGGGTCGTTTTCTCTTTGTCGATTTCGTTGATAATGTATTGGAGTGCCTGCTTCATTGTCCGTTCCTTAGCTTTGGGAACAATTTTACCAGCTTCGTCAAAGGTTAGAATTGGCTTAATCTTAAGTAGGTTACCAAAGAAAGCGGAGGTGTTGGAAATTCGACCGGTTCGTTGCAGGTGGGATAAGCTATCAACCACCAGACAAACGTGAATGGAATCCCGCACTTGTTCCAATTTGGGTAAAATAGTCGTGGCATTCTCACCCGCCATCGCGAGTTTGCCCGCTAACAATGCCAGGTCAGCCTCACCGGCACTCGCAATTTTGGAGTCAAATGGGTAAACCTTAATGTTGGTTACTTGCCGGCTGTAAGCAACAAGGTTTTCGTAAAATGACGTGATTCCTGACGACAAGTTCACGCAAATGACTTCATCAAATCCTTGCTGACTGAGCTGGTCAAAGGCGGCTTGCATTTGGCCCATAGTGACCTGAGCGGTAGTTGGGAGTTGCTTAGTTGTTGCAAGCTTTTCAAGGAAGGCTTCTGATGTAATATCGATGCCATCGCGATACTGAGTTTGCCCAAAAATCACGGTAATTGGTAAAACAGTGATCCGGTATTTATCCGCCAGTTCCTTATCAAGGTAACTGGCACTGTCAGTTATTACGGCTGTTTTCATATTCTTATTCCTCTCCTCGGGGTTCGTTATTATTTTAACCTTGATTTAGGGGGAATACAAAGGAAGCGTCCAGGAAAAAAGTAAAAGTTGATATAATTTGAATTATTTTAATTTTATTATTTACTTTTCATAATCGACGTGATAATATCTTATTCAACCTATGAAAAGAGGAAATCGAAATGAAAAAAACTAATCTCACACTTAACGCAAATATTGTCGTCGTCCGGGTCATTGTCATTATTTAGACTGCGGGCAACGTTATTATGCCCGCAAGATGCGGGCAGGATTGGTTTAAACACCAAGGACTGTCAACAACAGACCTTGGTGTTTTTTTATCCTTAAAGGAGGTGATGGTGGAAGATACTCAGTTCGAATTTTCTCTCATTTCATTTTAATGTTACTCGTTAACATGTTACCAAGTGACTTTGTTGACTATTCCAAGATAGTTTTGTAAAGCGGAAAAAGTGTTTACGACACTCACTACAGAAAAGGAAGCGACCAATATGGAAGAAACACCGACTACATATACCGAAACAAAAACAACGAAGCTTGAGCGGGATCCGATTCGAACCGTTATCATGGCATCGATGATTGGTACGGCAATTGAATTTTTCGACTTTTATGCATACGGTACCGCGGCAGCTACTTATTTTCCCAATGTCTTTTTCCCAGACGTAACACCGACAATTGCAATGATTTTAAGCCTATTAACCTTTGGAGTAGCGTTTGTTGCCCGGCCGCTGGGCTCCTTATTATTCGGTCACTTTGGCGATAAATTAGGGCGAAAACGTGCCCTAGTTGTTTCTTTATTGATGATGGGCCTTTCAACCGTTGCGATTGGCTTTCTTCCTGGATTCAAAGCAATTGGGATGGCTTCAATTATCCTGCTTTGTTTGGCAAGGTTTATTCAAGGAATTGGCTTGGGTGGTGAATGGTCCGGCGCTGTTTTGGTTGCGACCGAAAACGCACCAAAGGGCAAACGGGCATTATTCGGCTCGTTTACGGAATTAGGTGCACCGATTGGCTTTTTCCTGAGCAACGGCTTGTATTACATTTTGGAATCAACCCTTAACCAATCCCAGATGGCATCATTTGGCTGGCGAATCCCATTTTTGGCTTCAGCCGTTCTGGTTGTGGTTGGTCTCTGGGTACGTCGCCGGATGCAGGAAACCCCACTATTCCGATTGGCACAACAGCGGGATAATGTGCAAAAAGCGCCGCTAGTTGAAGTGTTTGTTAAAAACTGGCGCCAAGTTCTCCAAGGAACCTTGGCAATGGCGGTTTCTTACACATTCTTCTTCCTATTATCTACTTGGTCGCTCAGTTACGCTACCACGGTACTTGGGTTTGACAATAAGGAATTTTTGCTGTTACTGATGGGGTCGGTTATTGCATTTGGTGGGATGATTGTGTACTCATCGATCTTGTCAGATAAGTTTGGCCGCAGAAAAGTCTTACTAATCAGGGACGATTGTTATCGCCGTGTTTGCATTCGTCTTTCCGTTCTTCTTTCAAGGACAGCGAAATATTTGGGGAAGCTTGTTCTTCCTGTTGGTTGGCTTTGTAGCGATGGGGATCGTGTATGGCCCAATCGGTGCGTTATTGCCAGAGCTATTCCCAACCAATACCCGATATTCAGGTGCCGGCATTGCTTACAACATGTCAGCAATTGTCGGTGCAGCATTTGCTCCAACCATTGCATCGTGGTTAGTAACGGAATGGGGAATTCATGCCGTTGGCTACTACCTGGCGATCATGGCGGTTGTGTCAATGGTTGCCCTGTTCTTTACGAAGGAAACGAAGGGGATTGATTATACAAAGTGAGCGGAACAAAGCGCTTAGAAAGCGGAGCCTAAGTTGCTCCGTTCAGAAATCCTGGGCTTGGATTTTTGGACGGAGTGGCTTAGGTGCAGCTTTCTGCTTGGAGGAGCTGTCCTAAAATGAGTGAGCGGATTCAGGCGGTTAGAAACCGGAGTATAAGTCTCCTTGAGCGGAAATTCCTGGGTTTGGAATTTTTGATCAAGGTGCTTATGCGCAGGTTTCTGCCTGAAGGAGCTGTCCTACAAAGTAGTGAGCGGAGCAAAACGATTAGGGATCGGAGCGTAAGTCTCCTCTACCAGAAATCCCTGGTTCTGGGATTTTTGGTAGAGGTGCTTACGCGCAGATCCCTGCTGGGAGGAGCTGTCCTAATCTAGGTAGATGGGCACTTGCACTCAAATTTCCGGGCCTTAATCAAGCCCCTACCAGAAGAATTAGGCGTATGCTAGCCCTGGATTTTGCAAGAGCTATCGTTAAATTGTTAATTAGTGTTGGCTAAAGTTCATATCCTTAATAGGAAAGTAGCAGCTATAGAATTCATTACCTGGATTTTATCGCCGCTACTTTTTTGACTAATTACGATTACAAAGATTTCAGTTAACTGAAAAAAGCTAAACATTAAAGAATTGTTTTCAGTATAAAGATAATAAATGATAAATTAGATAAATATTTCAGTTAACTGAAAATATCAAATTAAATTACCGTAATTTTCAGTTCACAGATAATTATGATAAAATAAACTTGAGGTGATTAACAATGATTGAGCGGCCACTTTATATGAATCGATTAAAAGCGATGATTAATACAGAATTCGTTAAGGTAATTACCGGAGTACGAAGATCAGGAAAAAGTTTTCTGTTGTTGATGCTGCGGGATTATTTAGAAGAGCAGGGAATTTCAAAGGATCAGATTATTTATGTCAACTTTGAAAATCCGGCCTATTTTGAGATGTTTGACTATCGATCCCTATATGCATATTTGAAGGACAAGGTAAATTCAAATCAAAAAACGTACTTTTTATTTGATGAAATTCAAGAAGTTAGTGAATGGCAAAAGTTAATTAATGGGCTTCGAGTAGCTTATGATTCAGATATTTACGTCACCGGTTCAAATGCTTCTCTCTTATCTGGTGAATTAGGAACGTATTTGACCGGGCGATATGTAGAACTCAAAATGTTGCCACTGTCCTTTCAAGAATACTTGGCTTTTAAAGACTTGGATGCTCAACAAAAGGAGAGATACTTTTCAGACTATTTAGAATATGGGGGCTTTCCGTCGGTCGTTCTGCAAGACGATAAACAGTTAAAGGATGATGTCCTAAATGGCGTTTATAGCAGTATTTTGTTACGCGACGTTGCCAATCGCGCAAGCATTAAAGAACCAGAGCTACTAGAAAGAATTGCCTTGTATTTGTTGGATAATATCGGTCAGCTAATTAGTACTAACAAAATTGCAAATACCATTCGATCTAGTGGCAGAAAAATTAGTAATAATACGGTTGAAAATTACATCAATCTCCTGGTAAAATCTTTTCTATTCTATAAAGCGCCGAGATATGACATTCGGGGAAAGGAATATATTAGTTCCCAATCTAAATACTATGTTGTTGACCTGGGCTTTGTGCGGTCACAATTACAGAAACGTAATACGAATAGGGGCTCGAGAATTGAAAACCTCGTCTTCTTGGAATTGAAGCGACGTCGTTACAATGTATTCGTTGGAAGGCTTGGAATGAAAGAAATTGATTTTGTGGCGACAAACGCTGATGAAACAATCTATGTGCAGGTGACGGATCACATTCCGGAAAATAATGAGCGTGAAACGGCTAATTTACTACAAATTGCTACCGGATATAAGCGGGTCCTCATCACTAATTCATGGAGTGATGTCGGTGAATATGAAGGTATTCCAATTATTCATGTGGTGGACTTTTTAGGTGGCCGGAAATTATGACAAGGATATTAAAGGAGCCAGCAAAAAATTTGCCGGCTCCTTTTAGTAAGATCAATCATTGTTCTTTTAGAATCCTAGGCTTAATTTGGGTACTTGTTTTGTTCTCAGCTGCCCGTTTCTTCTTCATTTCTTCAACCGGAGGCAACCCCATAATTTCTACTAATTCTTCAAGGGTTACTTCTGATGCCATTTTATGAACACGCCGGTATGCTTCCTCCTTCGAACCATTAAACTTAACGATTATTATCACTCCAATTCATACTGCGTAATAATTTTTTTGGTGCGGATACAATACTCAACGCCATTTGGGACAAACAATTCGACTCGCTTGTAGATGCTTGTCGATGTGGCACTTATCACACAATCAATTTGCGAGAATTCAGTATCTCTTTTTAGTTTCCTAATGAAAGACTCAATTAACGCACCATCTAACGCGTGCTGTTTAAATGAATTGCGATATAACTTACGCAAACTCATGATAACTCGATCTAAATTGGAATCTAAAACAAAATTGCGGAATAACTTTATATCCTCTAGGTTATCGAAGAAATTCAATGTTTGTTCCTCTTCAACCTCCAAAGTTAATCTAATAATAGCATGTTCTTTCAGACTTGTGGTGTTTGAGATGAAGAGCCGAGCTAGTTCTGTATCTTCCCAAAACCCATATAATCCATATCCCAAACTGCCGGGCTTTTTCCTAGTACCACCCATATAAAAATGGGCCCAGTCATTTTTAGGGATCTTAAAACCGGTAGTCCTTATTTTCTCCCAATTTGACTTTGCTGTTGCGTGGTAGATTATTTGCTTTACTAACGTAACCACTCCTCTAATTAATATTATCAGTGATTGTCGATCACCTGATATCTATTAATTACGGAGAAATTAGTTGATTCATTTTTAGTGGGCAGTCTGCTATAAGGTTTGACACGAAATTGATGATTAGTCTATCGCTCTCAATAAGGTTTTAAAACAACCGTTACTTGAAGAACTTCTATGGATAAATCGACATGCTACCAACGTAGAAATCTTGCCCGCCAACGTAGTACCTAACGGAAATGTCGACATTCCCACCAACATTCTTATTTTGTGACGGGATCATCGTTGCCAGATAATGGTTGGTCTTAGTCATTTTTAGGAGATACTGGTATTTACCAGTGTTGCTGATTTTGGTCATTGGTAAGCCGAATACTGCTGATTTCGTGTAAAAGTAGGATGTATTGCCTTTTTTGACAAACTTTTGCAGTTTCGCGTAATCAGCTGGTTTGGCATCACCGTCCGTGTAGATGTTTATTCCGGTGAAGTATTCCAAGTAACCGTCATCAGTGACCCGAAAGGCATTTTGCTTCTGCACGGCTGGACTCGTTGAGGGTGCCTTGTTGCCCTCCCAGACGTAGGGATCTCGAACATAGTTATCGGGTGTTTTGGTATAAGCTAAGTAATTTGGCACCTTCACTTTCTTGAAGAGCTGTTTTTTGGCCCAAATATAGGTGGTTATCTGCTGGTTATGCTTTGATTCGACAACCGATTTTCTGAGCGGCCAGCGAAGGTTGTTCATATTAATGGTTACGTAGGGCTTGCCAGTTTTAACCCCCTTACCAATTGAGCCAGCGTTAAAAACGGTTCCCTTTGGAATGGTGATGGGGACGTCCTTAAAATAACTATTGGTGGTATGAATGGTTTGCTTGGTTTCTAAATAAAGATTGTGAGACTTGCTGGTTAAATATTGTGAACTTGCGGATGTTACTGTGGTTAGGCCGATTGTTGCTAGCAGAACGGTTGTGATTGCGAGACAAGTCGCTTTAATTTGGTTTAATAGGCTCAATTTGAATTCTCCTTATTGATGGAAAATAGTGATACTGTTCGGTTCGTACCAATCTTCCTTATTAATTCTTGAAATCCAGCTGGTGAGGACTTTTTGAACGTTATCTTCATTGGGGATAACCGTGATCGTGCCGGCGGAAGTTCCCTGAATCGTCAATTGAAAGTGGTCAGCTGATAATTTCACAAATGGGAGCTGGGCAATGTCATCCTTGAAGTTTAAAATCGTTCGGCCGCTTGAGACTGGATGAGTCGCACTTTGGACCTTCACGCTCGCAGTTGGTTGCGGTGAAATGTTAAAGACAAACGGCATGTTTTCGTAGTATTCAAAGTAACCATCAGTGGTTACTCGAATTCTCGTGCCGGTTTGAGAAGCATAATCAACTGGGATTCGAGAGTCCTTCCAAAGGTTGCCAGTTTCAGTTTTAACTTTCTTTAATGACCGCTTACCATCGGATTGAGCGGCGAAGTAGTCTAAATAAACTGGCTTTTTGATTTCTTTGAAGTTGGCCGTTGTGGCTGGCAGCCAACGGGTGATTGTACTAGTACTTTTGGCGGATAAAAGTGGCTTTCTTAAGTGATAGCTTAAACGCTCAACGTCAGTGTAGAGATACTTTCGCCCCGAGACGGTTTTGACACCAGCAACTTGAAGTGGTGTGTTCTTGGGAATGGTTAAGTTGACCTGCTTTTTACTATTAGTGGTCTTGATCGCTTGCTTGGTGATCACAAAGCTGTTCTTGATAATTTTAGCCTGGACCGGTTGTGCTTGAAGCAAGGTGATACCAAATAGCAGCAACGCCCCAGTTGTGAGTTTAACTTTTGTTTTTAGTTTCAAATGAACAACCTCCTCTATTGGGTCAATTGTATCATGAAAATGGTGCCTACCTGAAACCGACTCAGTTCGGTTTCAGGTAGGCACCATCGTTAGATTGAATTCAAAAATAGTGGTTAATTATTAACTAACTTAGCGATCAGCTTATCCAGCTCATCCACGTACTGTTTCAGTTTTGCATCCACAGCAGCCTGGCTCTTATCGACCACTTCAATGTAGAACTTCACTTTTGGCTCGGTTCCAGAAGGCCGAACAGCAACCCAAGTTTCATCATCTAACCAATATTTTAAAACGTTAGACTTAGGTAATGAAATGACTGACTTGCTGCCATCCTTGTCAGTGAGTTCTGAGGACTGGTAGTCGGCGTGGCTAGTAACCTTGTGGCCGTTAAGTTCAGTTAGCGGATTGTTGCGTAACTCTGACATAATGTGGGCCATCTTATCCTTGCCATCGAGGCCGTCAAATTCTTTAGCGATCGTCTTCTCAGCGTAGTAGCCATACTTCTTGAACATTTCTTGAACGCCGTCGTACAATGTCTTGCCCTGGCTCTTATAGTAGGCAGCCACTTCAGCCAGCAATAGAACAGTCTGAATCGCATCCTTATCCCGGACAAATGGTTTGATTAAGTAGCCAAAGCTCTCTTCAAAGCCAAATAGGAAAGTGTGATCATGTTCCGTTTCGTAATGGTGAATGGCTTCGGCGATAAACTTAAACCCAGTCAAAACGTTGTTAGTTGCAACGCCAAATGAAGCTGCAATCTTAACCGCCAAATCAGTTGAAACAATTGATTTAACAATGGTTCCGTTGGCTGGTAATTCATTGGCATTCTTCTTAGCAGTCAAAATATAGTTCAAAAGCACACTCGCGATTTGGTTACCACTTAATAATTGGTAATTACCGTCAGGTTGGCGAACTGCGCATCCCAAGCGATCAGCATCCGGATCCGAGGCGATCAACACGTCGGCCTCCACCTTTTTACCGAGTTCCTTGGCTAGGTCAAAAGCCTGTGGGAATTCGGGATTTGGAAACGGCGTGGTTGGAAATTCAGGGTCAGCGATGGTTTGTTCCGGTACAACGACATAGTTCTTAAAGCCGGCTTCTTCAAGGGCCCGTCTGGCGATGACTTTTCCAGTTCCGTGAAGTGGCGTATAGACAAATTTCATGTTAGCGCCGACTTTTTTGATGAGGTCTAAGTCAATGTTAACCGTTTTGACTTTTGCAAGGTAGGCTTGGTCAACGTCTTCACCAATTAGGTTCATGATCTTAGCTTCCCGGAGTTCCTGTTCGGGGGTCACCTTGATGGCAAATAAGTCGCTGTTTTTGCGAATGTATGATGTAATTAAATCGGATTCCTTAGGTGGCATCTGACCGCCGTCCTGGCCGTAAATCTTAAAGCCATTGTACTGCTTTGGGTTATGGCTGGCGGTAATCATGATGCCAGCGTAAGTATGGAGATGGCGGACCGCAAAGGATAGTTCTGGGGTAGGGCGGATATCGTCAAAGACAAAGGTGGGAATGTGATGATAACCCAATACCTTAGCGGATTCATGGGCAAATTCCTTTGAGTGGTAACGTGAATCAAAACTGATGGCGACCCCGCGCTTTCGAGTGGCTTCATCCAACGTATCCATAAATGAAGCGAGCCCTTCTGCGGCTTGACGGACGGTGAAAATATTCATCCGATTCGTACCGGCACCGAGAATTCCCCGCATTCCGGCAGTACCAAATGATAGGAACGTGCCAAATGCATCTTCTTGTTTATCTGAATCAGTTTTCATTTGATCTAAATCAAGCAAAATATCTGCTGGTAAATGAGCTTGTTGCTGCCATTGCTGGTAAACAGCTTCAATTGTGTCTTTCACGACATGACCCTCCCTGGTTAATAAGTGAGCAGATCCAAGCGGTTAGAAGTCTGCACAGAAGTTCTTGCCAACAGAAATTACTTTTTTAAAGATTTTTGTTGGTGGTACTTGTGAGCAGACTTTTACTCAGAAGAGCAATCCTTTATAATTCAATTTCATTATAGAAATTAGTTGGGCTAACGTCAACAAGTTTACTACCCAAAAACGTTAATATAACGGAATATCCTTGACTTATCAAGGCAAACAAAAGATAATTATTTTAGTAAATTAACTAAATTTATTCGTAGTCAATTAAATTGAGAATTATTTTGAGGACAGCTGCGCAAAGCAGAAACTTCCACATAAGCACCTCTGACAAAAATCCCCCAAAACCAGGGATTTCTGTCAGAGGAGACTTATGTTCCAGTTTCTAAGCGCTTTGCTTCGCTCACTGATTTGAGGACAGCTACGTCAGGCAGAAACTTCCATATAAGCACCTTGGTCAAAAATCCCAAAACCAGGGATTTCTAACCAAGGAGACTTATATTCCAGTTTCTAACCGCCTGACTTCGCTCACTAGGAAGGTGAAATTATGGCAACCATTAAAGATATTGCACATAAGGCTGGCGTTTCTATTACAACGGTTTCCCGCGTGCTTAATTATGATAAGTCGCTTTCGGTTAGTGACTTGACCCGCAAAAAGATTTTTCAGGCTGCAGAAGACTTGGATTATACCAAAAAGCACCGGGTTAATACCGCTAAAGACAGTATTGCCGTCGTTCAGTGGTACACCGAACAGCAGGAATTAGATGACTTGTACTACTTGTCGATTCGAATGGGCGCCGAGAAAATGGCGGACCAGCTCCACTACAAGGTTAAGCGTTACTTTGCCGGCGACTCATTATCTGACATTGATGAAGACGTCAAAGCAATTATCGCAATTGGCAAGTTCAGCGACCAACAGATTCAGACAATGCAAAAGGGAAATCGTAACGTTGTCTTTGTGGATTTTGATACCCTGGCTAAGGGATATGACTGCGTTGTGACTGATTTTGATAATGCCACCAAATCCGTGTTAGCTGATTTCATCGGTAATGGCTTAAAACGGATTGGGATGCTTTCCGGCGTTGAGTACACTAACGATCATCGCTTGAAAATTGTGGACCCCCGGCTGGAAGTCTTCCGAAATTATTTGGAGAAACAGGGGCTGTACGATTCCCAAAACGTTTTCGTTGGGGATTATACCTTGCAGTCGGCATACGATTTGGTTAATCAGGCACTCAAAAAGGGCCATCAATTCCCGAACGCCCTGTTTGTTGCAAACGATGCCATGGCGGTGGGGGCATTGAAGGCCCTTCATGAAAATAACGTGATGGTTCCTGATGATGTGAGCCTCGTCAGCTTCAACGATACGGCGGTTGCTAAGTACGTCATCCCCGCGTTGACGGCAGTGAAAGTCAATACTGGGATGATGGGTGAGATGGCGATGCGGCTGCTGGACCAATTGAATATGACAACTAGTGAAGAAGAAAACCGGACACCCCAAAAAGTCGTTGTCGGCAACCGACTGGTTAAGCGTGAAAGTAGCCTTAACCAAGCAGGTAAGTCACCCCGGTAGATTCTGGGCCAATAAAGGTTGCCATCTCGGGATTCGTAGCGACAATCGAGATTGGAACGAAGGGAAATTCCTGCGTCAGCATGTCATACAGGAACCGAGCCCGGCTATCGCTACCTGAATGTAAAATGGATAACCTGACGATGCATTGGTTATGCATTTCGGCTAATCGCGTTTCCCAGAATTTATTAATCAGCTCTTCTTTTCGACTGCGGGTGACGAAGGAAAAATCGTTGTTTGCAAACGCCAGAATATACGAAACGTTTAGCTGTTTATCAACCATCCCCCTGATTTTACCGATGATCTTACGGTTAACCAGCTGGGGATTGTTTTGGACGGAGAAGAAAATTTGGGTGCGTTGCCTAATCTGGGTTAGTTGATCGGCAATCGCCGTCACTGACTTCCCTCTGGCAATAGCCTTAGCGGCAGCTAACACTTGATAGGCGAGCCCCGCGGCGGTGACTTCGCTATTGATGACGGTGATATCACTGGTGGACTGCTCGGCGGCGATGGCGGCATTCCGATACGTACTGGTCAGCTTATCACTTAGATGGATCGAGATGATTTGGCTACCATCTTTACCCAGCTCATCATAAGCTGCAACTAATTCAGGAACGGTGATGTCACCAATGGTTGGCTTCACCGTGCATTTGTCAAATAGCTGCAGAAATTTTTCACTCGTGATTTTATTGACGTAACCAAATAATTTACCATCTATCAAAATTGGTGGATTCAAAACTTTGATACCATAGTTATGAACGTCCGCAGGAGATAGATGAACGGCTGAATCGGTTACGATTTTAATTGACTTCATTGAATCACCCCTTGCTTGTTATCCTCATACTATTTAATTGTATATGAAGAAATGGCTGATGGGTGGGATTTTGATAATTATTAGGAATAAGTTCTAACTTCACAATTATCTTATGTAAATTGAGAAAGGAATGATGATTTGTGAAAGGTAAGTACGAGGTGTCTCAATACATTGGCGTGCCGCTAGAAACGGACGATTCAGGAAATTACCAAATTAAAACTGATGAGCAGGGTGACTTTAAGCTCCATAGTTGGCGGACCGGTAAGCATACCAAAGGAAAGTTCAAGAAAATTGGTCAGATATTCATTACCGAAAATAATTTGATGGTTGCTATTGTGAAGGTTCATCCAGTTGCGTTTAAAGATCGCCATGAGTTCACACCGTTGCAGCGGTTTACCAGTGAGATGGTAAACGATGAATTGATTAAGCGGGCAGCTGAGAAGCTGTAGTGCCGCTTCTTTTAGTGTATCCAATTGATAATTATTAGTCGTTAAGGGCATTTGGAAGGTTAAATGAGGGTAATCAAATCCTGAGATTGCTATAATAAGATTATCTTGAATGGAAAAGAGTGATTATTTTGAGGGGAAAGCAACTAATCATTACCGCCCTAAGTGGGTTGTTCGTTTTTGGGGTTGGGATTACAACGGCGATGAGGCCTGCGCAAGCGGCGGCGGAGAAAGCCGTTGTCAACGTTGCCTTTAAGCCAAGCAGTGAAACAGGGTTGACCAATTACGTCTACGACACGGTGGATCCAACTAGTGCCAATTTTCATCAATACTTATCACCAAGTGAATTTGCCAGTAAATTTGGGCAGTCAGATAGTTATATCAACTCTTTCAAGAACTACCTAAAGTCATATCATGTTCGCGCCTCCGCGTATCCTGGTAATCTATCACTGAAATTAACGGCAACACCGGCCAACATGCGACGGGCATTTAAGGCTAAATATGTCTCGTCTCAAAAAGAGGTCACGACTAGTTATAAGTTACCGGCAAAACTTTCATCAAAGGTGGTGGCGGTCATTGGCTTATACGTCAAAGCTCCTGCTAAAAAGGCGGTTAACAAGAAAACGCCTAAGAAGGCTACTAAAAAAGTGGCTACCCATAAAAAAGCGGCAATAACCGCTGCTACGAGTGTTGATGTACCAACCGCTGATGCTAAGCCAAATACAAGCCTGGTAGGGAACGCGTTTTCCAAAAAATACGGAGCAGCGAAATTCGCCAATGCTTATCAATTGAATGCTCTGTATAATAAGGGGCTTCAAGGCCAGGGTCAACGGATTGGAATTATTAGTGCCAGTGACGTTCGCGATAGTGATCTGGTAACTTATTGGAAACAAGCTGGGGTCAACGATGATTTGAGTAGAGTTCACCATATTTATACCGTTGATTCGAAAGCACAAGCTCAAAAGGAAATGAACTTAGTCTTGAACTCACCACAAATGGAAGCCAGCATTGATGTTCAATCGGCTTCAGCGGTTGCGCCACAGGCCGACATTGATCTGTACGTTGGCGACGTGGCAGGAACTGAGGCGACATCAACGTCATCCCATTATGGCACGTTCATGACGGCTATTTCTGATAATCAGGATAAGCAATTATCGACTAGTTTTGCACCAGGCGTTGAGGTGGCTGCTGATTGGAATGATCCCAGTGCCACAATGAAGCAGTACAGCCATGCTTTTAATTTAATGCTTGAACAAGCTGCGGCTCAAGGGATTACTGTCTTCCGGGCAAGCGGTGATAATGGGCCAACGGTAAAGCCTAGTCCAAAAGAAAATCATCCAATGTCGACGTCGCCGTACCAAGTGCTGGTTGGGGGCACAACGTTGCCTTATCAGAAAATCATTAATAATAAGGTGATGACGGTTTCTAAAGAACGTGCTTGGGGTGACACTTATTCAGCGAGTCCTACTGATATCAAACATGGCATCTTTGGCGGCAGTGGTGGTGGTTTTTCAGCTTTGAACCCAACCCCACGTTACCAACAAGGGGTCCCTGGGGTTAATACGTTTAGGGCGGTTAATGACTTAACTTACCAGCAGGGCAAATTTGTTCGGACTAAGGACCCGCACATCATTCTGGGAACGGGTAATTCTCGTAATATTCCAGATGTAGCGGGGAATGCGGATCTACGAACGGGTTACGCGATCTTTGTGTCTGGTAATAAGGTTTCATTGAAGGCAAAGACCCATCAGATTATTAAAACACCAGTTAAAATGTGGCTAGTTGATGGTGGGACGAGTTACACCTCACCACAAATGGCGGGGGCGAATGCGGTCATGAACAGTGGCCGCCAAACGCCGATCGGTTTTTGGAACCCACAGATTTATAAGTTTGCTCAAGAAGGAGACAGCCCATTTACGGTGTTGGACAGTGCTGATAATAACAACAACCTGTACTATACTGGTCAACCCGGGAAGTTATATAACCAAGCAACTGGGTTGGGAACGATTAATTTTGAGAAGCTGAATGAGAAGTTTGGTAGGGATTGACGAGCAATGGTGATGTGATCCTAATAAAAATAACATCAAAAGTGCTTGGTATAAGAGTTTAAAAAGCAGCGCAATCATTCGTAGTTGTGGAATGGTGGCGCTGTTTGTTTGGAATGGGAGAATTAGGGGGCATTTTAAGGTGATTTGGAAGTAGGCATTTTGTATTTAGTGATCGACATTTCTTTGCAGGATTAGTTGATGGAAGTCTATATGTGCTTGTGTTGGTCATGGTTACTTGGTGGTTGTTCTATTTATATGTAGATTAGGACCGCTCCGCAAAGCAGAAGTCTGCGCCTAAGCTACCTCCCTCAAAAATCCCAAGCCCGGGGATTTCTGAGGGAGGCAACTTAGGCTCCGACTTCTAATCGCTTTGCTCCGCTCACTTGACACCTTCGCAACTCTACAAAAAAGATCTTTACGCATTTGCGTAAAGATCTTTTTTGTAGAGCCGAAGGCTACTTTTTGAGTAACTTTTCAGCATCAGCTGTAATGTCGTCAGTCGACATATTCATGTATGGCTCCATGTCTTTTTCAGTCTTCATGGTGTCATGATCATTCTTTTCCATGTAATAATCCCATAAAGCATCTCGTACTGGAAGTTTACTATCGCTCCAATCGAAAGCCTCATTCATTTTTTTGTTTAATAATGGGGATTCTGCACCGGGTTCTTCTGCCATAAGTAACTACCTCCTTTATTGTTCTATAACCATTATAGTTCAAATTTTAATTTTGGGCTAAAAATTGTTGCAGAAATGTAAATTGTTTACTTGGCTGGTTCAATTTTCATGATCCAGTTGACCTTTGGATCTGGTGTGTTCAGCCGGTCAATGTCCTCGCCAATTGTGACGTTACGGGCGATCACCCTGCCCGATACCGGTGATTTGAGCGTCTCCACCGACTTATCGCCCTCAATGTCCAAAAGGTCGTCATCGGTTTCGATAATTTTTAATTGGGTTGGGAAATCAGCAAAGGTGATCTTGCCGATTTGTTGGTAGACTGATTCGTCGATTCCCAACAGGTAGTCGCCGTTTTCGGTTTTCGCATACCAGACACCGTCCTTGACCTTTTCGTCAGTTAATTTGGATGCTGGGTGACGGTTAAATAGATTTAAAAATTTTTGCCAAATTGAAACTGTTTTCATCATTATCTCGCCTCGGTATTGTTTACCTAAATTATAACGTATAATGAGGAATATACGTAGGATTCTGCAGGAGGGATAGCCTGATGTATTTAATCGATATTTCTAGAAATGGGCAACCCAGTTACGATGCCCGGGTTAATCAGTCGCTGGACAACTATTTTGTGAATGACCTCAAGCTGCCGGGACACGGGTTCATGTTTTACGTTAACCAGCCGTCAGTCATCATCGGCCGCAATCAAAATGTCTGGGCGGAAGTCGATATTGACTACCTGCATGAGCACAATATCCAGCTGGTCAGGCGGACATCCGGCGGTGGCGCGGTCTATCACGACATGGGCAACTTTATCTTTGAGAATATTTTGACGGATAACGCTGACGACTTTGGCGACTACGGTCATTTTGCTGAACCGATACTGAGGGCGTTGCGTAAACTTGGAATGGATGTTCAGATGAAGACGAACAGCAGCGATCTGATCTTGGATGGTAAAAAATGGTCAGGGATGACCATGTTCAAGAGTGGTTCTGGCTTAGCGGCTGGCGGCACGATTATGTACGATTTAAATATTGAAAATGCCAAGCAGGTATTGACAGAGGATCGGTTAGAAAGCCAAAAAGGGCTGGGGGTCCGCTCTAAACGGAGCCCGATCGTTAATTTGAAAGATTATTTGCCGACGGGGATGACGATGGCCGACTTCCACGAGTATCTGTTGAAGGAACTTTTTTCGGTGAAATCCCTGGATGAGATTGAAACCTATCATATGACCGCCGCCGATTGGCAGAAGATTGATGAGCGCCTAGCGGAGACGTATGGGACGGATGCTTGGAATTACGGGCACAATCCTGGTTACTATGACTATGCGGACACGGAACTGGCAGCTGGCAAGCTGGGGATGAATTGGACGGTTGAGGATGGGAAATTGGTGCACCTCAAGTTCAACCCGTTTTTCAAGGTGGTTGGCGACTTGAAAACGATCGAAATGAGCCTAATTGGTAAGAGATTAAGTAGTTGGACGATTAATCGGGCAGTGAAGAAAGCGAAGTTAAAAAATATTGATAACAATATTCTAATTGAATTTATGGGAAATCTCTTAAAGTAAGAACCCAAAATTAAAATAACAAGTTACGCCATTCACTAATTGGATGGCGTTTTTATGTAGCTTCAATTTTAATTAAGAAAAAGGCCTTCCAAGCCTGATATTACCCTTCATGAATAAATATCGCAGGATTCAATTAGCGAATATGAAAGTTCATAATTTCTTTTAAAAATAGCCAAACTTTCCTGATAATCTTATTGCATAGATAAGATGAGGGTAATCATAGCGAATGACGGAGGAAAAATCATGAAATTACTCAAGAAAGGATTCATTGTGCAATTTGTCGGGGTGCTCACCCTGGTGTTCGGTAACTTCTATACGGCCGGTGCCGCCGTGGCCGATGTAGTTGCGACCGATGAAATTGCAGTTAAAAACGCCAAGCTGATCGATGATAAACGGCAGCTGGTGACCAATGCCAAGGTTGGCGATAAGGCGAAGTTAGCCTTTGACACAACTGTGGGTTCTTTGTCGCAGTCTGGCAAGATTAAGTTTGCCTATGACAGGGATACTTTGAAAATCAAGAAGGATAAGTACAAGTTTAAAAATGGCAGCACCAAGGTTGTCGTTGACATTGATGGCAAAGACTCAACCATCGAATGGCAACACGCAATTGATAAGACTGATCTTGAGGTGGTCTTGCCGGTTAAGTTTAACCGGCCGGTCGATCATCAGGAGTTGATGGTGACAATTGACGAGAAAGAAGTGAAATTGCCAACGTTGACGGTGGTGGATAAGGATACCAAGAAGGCGAAGGACACCACTGCGCCTAATCAGGACAAGGCTGACGGGAACTTGCAGGACGATAATTTGGTGAATAAGGTGCTGCAAGAGGCGCAGAAGGATGAGGCGGCGAGTGACCAGGCGGAAGCTGCTAAAGAAGATGAAGCCGCTAAAGAAGATGAAGCCGCAGAACAAAAGGAAACAACTGAGCAACCAGTTCAACCAGAACCGAAGAAGGACAATGAAATTGATGAGAATTCTTCGCAGGCGGATGTGATTGAAGAACCGAAGCAATCTAATAGCGAAAAAGCAGAAGCATTGCTAAAAGAGAAGCGGGAAGCAGATCAGAAGAAGTCTGAGGAGAAGAGTCGACAGGCGATTGAGGAACGAAAGAAGGATAATGAGAATCGATCTCAAGATCCAACCCAAAATAATCAAAAGGCCTTAAAGAACTCAGGTGATAATCGAGAAATTCAGACACCGCAAGATTCTTTGTTGGCTAATGTTGATAGTGCTAAGAAGGTGTTGGGTGGATCGGATGATGCTGAGGCAGGTGATGTGGACAGAGATTCGCTGAAAAGGACATTGCCAGTGAATGGTGTGTTTGCTGAGGGCCATAATCTCGGGGAACTAGACTACTTCTTTGATACCATTCAGTTAAAGTACGGAGATAATAATGAAAAGTCTTGGACTGTTGAAGGTGACCTAAGCAAAGATGTGGAAATCCCTGCAGAAATTAGAGATAGCGAAAATATCACGATCTATTGGGCATGGAACACTCAAAATATTAATGAAAAGAGTGGGTTAAGCTCTCCAATTAAAAATGGCGATTATTATGAATTTAACATCAAGGGATTCGAGTATTTATATCCGACTGGTAAAGATTCTGTCACAGAGAAAATTGAAGACAGCAAAGGTAACACAATAGGTGAATTTATAATATCAAAGGGTGAAAATAATAACGAACAACGTGTCAGGATTATGTTTTTGCCAGGGGCCAGTACTACTGAGAGAAGAATAGAATACAAGGCAAATGCCAAAACGGTGCTATCCCAAGGTGCTGAAGAAGTTACCTTTGGTGAAATTGCTCGTGACAGACAGACTATCAAAATTGAAAAAGGAATTCTAGATATCAAAAAGAAAGGAAAATATGAAACTCGTGAAGTTGGGGAAAATCCCAAACAGACGGTAACTGACTATAGCAAACTACACTGGACAGCAAATTTTGAAACTGCTAAAGATGGGGATCAATACAAATATGCCGATTCAGTCACACTACAAGATGTCTTTGGTGGTGGATATAATTATAAGGATGCCATCTATGAATTTGAGGTAACGCCAAACGAAGGAGACTCAAAGAAAATATCTAAAAGTGAAGATGAAGACTTGTACAACAAAATAGTTAGTATATCGTCAGGCAAAGCGAATTTCACATTTAATGCTGAGAATATATTTTCCGATAGAAAGAAGATCAAGGCAATTCAACTTGACATGGTTGCTGATATCACTGACTACACGCCAAGCGAGTATAAGAATGAAATCAAAGTAACTTCATGGAAGAGTGAAGGCAGTCCTGGTATGACCTCTTACACGGCTCGAGCCAAAGTGGAGAATGACCGTAGAACGCTTAATAAGACCGCGGAAATTGTTAAGGGTGGGAATGTTGAATACACAGTTCGTTTCACAGTAAAAAAAGATGATACGAATCTGATATTAACGGATGAATTAACTTCACTACTATTTAAATACGATTCTGAATTTGAACTGTATCGAGGAACCGGTACAGACAGAGAGCAAGTGACTCTGTCGGATTTTTCCGATGTTCCTACAATAAATGATCCAAGCGGAGAAAGCCGCGCTAATTTTTCCTTGCAATTCAAAGAAAATATAAAGCCCACGGACGATACGCCAATTTCATATGAACTGGTGTATCAGGTGACCCCCGTTAATCCAAAGACGATTAAAGATACTGATTATGAAGGTTTAAAAAATAAAGTTACCTGGAATGGAACAAGTGAATTTACAAATATTAAGAATCCAACCTTTAATAGCAAATCAGCTGGGGATCCAAATTGGACTAACTTCACTACAAATTGGTCGATTGAAGTTAATAAGTACGACCGAAACTTTGAATTTCCGATCACAATCGTTGAGTCGGTAAGTGATTCGAATTATCTTGATTTTGAGGGGTATTTTGACGAAATATTAAAAAAGGCACAGACAAGTTCCGGTAGTACTTTAAAAATAGATGATTATATTCAGTTGTTTACCAAGAATGAGAAGGATAAATACGAAGAACGCGCTGTTGAACTTGTGGGAGTGCAAGAGGGCATTATTACTTTCAAGTGGAAAGATGATGGGAAAAATGCGTTCACATTAGAAAAAAATGAGTCAGGTAAAATTAAATTGAAAATTCTAAGCTCACCAGGAACTTCAGAAACCCGCAATTTTAAAGTTGATTGGTTGGATGTTCCTATCGATAAAGCAAAACTGGCAAATTCACCTGATGAGACAGAAATAGAAAACTGTGCCGAGGTCACTTATAACAAAGAAAAAGTTTGTGCAACAATTGACATACCACACTTAGTTCAAAAAAACATTTCTAAGACTGGAAAACTATCAGAGAACTTCAGTGATCCACAAAATCGTAAAATTGAATGGACATCAAGCTTCAATTTTAAGGATTATCTCGGTGAAGATGGTGATCCCGAAAAGGATAGAATTTATACCGTTAAAGATGAATTCGGTATTGGTGATGATACAAAGGATTCGGTGACCATGTACAATGGCAGAGATTCAACGGTTAAAGATAAAGACCTTCAGAGTATTGACTATGAAAGGGGTGACCTTAGTGAACATATCCAATTGTCCCTTGGGCAATTGGACGAAAATGGTACGAAGGTTAATGAATATTCAGGTAAGGAGGAGTTTCAGGAAGGTAATCATTACAGATTAGAACTAACTTCGTCTTCTAAAAGCTTTGAGTTAACAATAACCCTAACTCCAAAAGGTAAAAAATTTATCGATGATAATAAATATAACATTTGCATCCTAAAGTACGAATCTGATGTAAAAAGTTTATCTTATGGCAAGGAAGAAGATTACGATCATCTAAAAAAATGGACATTCAACAACACAATTTCGGTAGCAGGATTACCTCATTCAGAGAAACTAACCGCTCATGCTCAAACCACATATACTGATGCCGGGTATTTACTCGATAAAGGTGGTCAGTCAGAGGAAGTTATTGATGAAGGTCGAGAAATCACGGCAATTAAGTGGAATTTGCTCATCAATGGTGAAGGTAAGGATTTAAATGGTGAGGTTAAAATTGTTGATAAAATTACTGGGGGCAATCAAAATCACTTAAATATTAAGAATTTAGACTATCACGTTAAAGTTTATAAAGCCATTAGAAGTATCAATTCTGAAACAAACAAAGTCACATATGAGGCGGATAAGAAAAATCCAATTGCCTCTAATAACTATTCATTCACACTATCCAAAAGTCTAGATCGATTGGAGATTAATTTTGCAAAAGACTTTAGGATTACAGAACCATTAGTTGTCCAGTATTACACAGAAATCCAAACAACCACCGGGAAAGATTTCACAAATGACGTGGCGCTTAGCTTAGGTGACCGCAAATTTACCGCGGGGGAAACACTCCAATCAGGACTTGATACCTGGGGAAACATCAACCACTTCAGCGTGAATGTTGTTAAGACTGCTGATGAGAGTGGCGAACCTCTTAAGGGAGTTGAGTTTAAGCTTCAACAGCTGAAGGGGAACCAGTGGACAGATGTGATGACGCCTAATGATGACGGAGAAACACCATCGATACCTTATAAGGTGGTGACCAACGACCAAGGTATGGCAACTTTTATGGATCTGGAAGCCTTACCAACGTATCGAATTATTGAAACAGAGGGGCCGGCAGATCGATTTACCCAATTTGAATCCAAACCATTTACAATGAAGAATGTTGAGGATGGTAAGGCAGTATATGTGCTTCAAGCAGTTAATCCTTACCCTGGCAACCTTATCATCAAAAAGACCGTTGAAAGTAATGGCATCGACGTTTCAAATGAGACATTTAAATTCGATGTTAAAGCGGTTGACGATGTTGAGGCACCGATGACTAATTTTAACGCCAGTTTTGATTACAGTGTCTATGACAAGGATGGTCATCCAGTCAAGGATAATGATAATCAACCGATTACTGGAACGGTAGTCTTTATAGAGGGTGTAGCAAGTGGCTTACCGGCAATCAAGGATGGTCAACAGATCAAAATTACCGGATTACCGCAAAACCAACTGTTTACCATCACTGAATTGGGCGCGAACAAATTTATCACAAGCAATCAGTTGACCAACATCTCGAGTGGATCAACTCAAGAAAAGGATGGTAAAGCAACTGGCCAATTTACCCTTCGCAAGGGGGAAAATGCTGCCAGCACTATTGCAGAGTTTATCAATCGGATTGAACCGGGTGACTTCTCCTTCTCCAAGAAGATTAAGGGTCCAAACGCTACAAATGATGGTGATAAACAGTTTGATTTCTATCTTGAGGCAGTGGATGCCAACGGTGACCGTGATCAGTCATTCTCAGGAGAAATTAATGGGCTTAAACGTTTAGAAAGTTCTGAAGAAAAAGACGTCATCTTTAACTTTGACAAAGGGATTGCAACTACGCTCAAGAATGGGGATAAAATCCAATTACGGAATAACGAATCCTATAATGATATCAAGTTGCCCGCCAACATGAGGTTCAAGGTATATGAACGCCAGGATGATACCTACAAGCACACGAGTTACGCTATCGATGGTGAAATCAAGGATGAGGCTGCTTCTGAAAGTGACGGTAAAGTGGACTACCATGTCGTTGGTCCGATGTACACGAACGGTAAACATCTTAAATTCACGAATGAACAGAAGGAAAACTCATTTGAATTCGAAAAGATTGTGTCAGGTAAAGAGTCTACTGACAAATTCAAATTCGAGGTGAAAGGTGGCAACGAAACTACCATTGATGCAATTGCTGGCAAAGCGTATGCTGCCTCATTGGTAAATGCTCGAACTGGAAATGTGATTAATGATTATGAGATCCAGTTTAATGCCAAAGGTGAAGCAACCGAATGGTATACCGACAAGAATGATCCGGCAACTAAAACTGACATTGCCTTAATGCATGAGCAAAAGGTTGTTATTACTGGATTACCAATTGAAACGACTCAATTTGAAGTGACAGAATTGGTGGCTGAAACAGACTGGAATATTCAGCATCAAATTGATGGTGATGTGGAACGAGACGGGAATGTGGCAACTCTTAACTTAAATCGAGGAAATGGACGCAATTCCATTATGTTTAGGAATCTTGAGCCAGAAATGGTTTCATTCAAGGTTAAGAAAACCGTAAGCGGAGTTGTTCCTCCTAAAGATAGTGATTTCAAGTTCAATTTAACGATCAACAATCCCAAGGAAAATTGGGAAGAGAAAAAGGCGTTTCGTGCAGTTAAGAGCGGTGATATGAAAGAATTCGACCTTATATTCACAAGAAGCGCAGATCGCAAGACATATACCGTTTCAGAAACTCTTAAAGCTGACGAATCGCTCACAATTTTCACGCTTAAGGGCCTGAAAGTAAATGTTGAGGAAGAAAATCATCAAGGATACGATGTGAGTTACCAATATGGTGATCATAGAGACGATGGTTACGCATATGAAATTACAACCGGTGACGGTGATTGTGGTCAGGCATGTCTCCCACCTCTAATTTTTAATAATCACGTGCCCGGAACGGCTGTGGAGATTGAGAAGAAAGTTAAGGGGACTGATGATTATAACAAGACATTCAACTTCAATGTCACAGTAAAAGATCAGAATAATGAGTTGGTTTCCGCAAATGTTCAATATAAGCTTGAACGGACTGACGGACAAATCTCAACCGGATCAATTAAGTTTGAAAGGGGGATTATTACAGAAGTAGATGGTAAAAAGAAATCTCGTCTTCAAATTAAGAATGACGAAAAACTGACCATTCTGGGACTCCCTGCAGGAACAAATGTGGTAGTTGCCGAAACAAATGCTTTTGGCTACAATCCCAGCTACATCTTGAACCATGGTTCTGAAAAGCCGGGTAATAAGGCCGAATCATTTGAAACGAGTGAAGATAAAACTTCTAATGTGAAATTTATCAACACTAAGAAAGATGCTAGCTTAAAGATCAGTAAGAGCTTGGAAGGAGCTGGAATCAAAGAAGGTGACAAGGCAACCGACTTTGAATTCAAGATTTCAGCCACTGCAGTGACAGGTAATGGACTATTAAATGGCGAATTTGATGCTTGGAAGTACACCAATAAGGGAGCTGCTAAAGTAAAAGTAACCTTTAACAAAGGTGCTGCCAATATTACTTTGAAGGCTGATGAATCTATTAATTTGATTGGTTTGTCAGATGAATACTCATACAGGGTTCAGGAATTGACGCCTGATGGCTTCGAGTATGACCCTTCATACAAAGTGAATGGCGGCTCTGAAACAATCGGAAATAGTACTGGTGAACTCACAATTCCTCATAGTCATTCAGCGACTGTTGACTTCATTAACACTCGGGAAGGGGCTTCCCTAGAAATCTCCAAGTTGCTGGATGGTAATGGAATTCTGGAAAGTGATAGGGAAACAAAATTCAACTTCCGAATTCTCTCTGACGTAAAGGGTACGTACGATTACGTTAAGTTTGATACCATGGGTGGCAGAAGTGAAGGCGAGATTTCATTTAATGGGACTAGATCTGATCAAATCCAATTGAAGGACAACGAAAGAATTAGTATCCATGGCTTGCCACTTGAATCTACGTACGTTGTAAAAGAAGATGGCGCAACAGAATTCAAAACGCACTTCAAGGTCAATGGTACTGGATTACACGAGGGAAAACAGACCGGAGACGTCAAGTTGGCAAAAGATGAGAAATCAACGATTCTCTTCACTAACAGCAAGCAGGCACCAGAAACTGCCAGCTTGAAGATCACCAAACGCCTCGCCGGTACCGGCCTCACCGATGCCGACAAGACCCGCAGCTTCAACTTCCGGATCTACTCTGGTGCAACCGGAACGTTTGATACGGTTAAGACAAGCCAAAACGGTAGTACAACGGAGTCGGAAATCAAATTTAATGACGGTCAATCTGATTTGATCACGTTGCGTGATACCGAATCATTGGACATCACCGGCTTGCCTGTTGACCAAATGTACCGAGTTGGCGAAGAATTCGTGACTGACTTTACCCCATCATTTAAGGTGAATGGTAGAGCAGAAACTAACAGAATGACGACCGATTCATTCCAACTAATTGCTAACCAAAACGGCACGGTTGACTTCACCAACACCAAAAACGGCGACGTTGCAATGGGTTCCTTCTCCGTTAACAAATTTGTCAATGCAATAGGTGACAAAACCCGGGCGTTCGAATTTAACTTGGAAGCTGTTGACGGTGCTGGTAATCCGTTAAATGGCATCTTCCAGACGGAGTCGACTACCAATAGTAAAACTGCAGTTACGGGGAGAATTAATATTCAAGGCGGCAATGCTAAATTTACATTGACGCACGGTCAAAGCATCAAGTTCATCCTCCCAATGGGTGCGCGCTACGAAGTTTCTGAAAAGGACTACAAGGTGGACGGTTACACGACTCGTGTGACAAAACGGGACGCGGCATACACCGGCACTCACGTCTTCGGCACGGCAACCGCCGATAGCGACAACATTAGCTACCACAATGATATCGAAGAAGATGAGGGTGAATTACCACTCCCAGCTGACGAAGATAAACCAGATTCCAGCGCAACAATTGACGAACCAGATGCATTACCAGCAAGCGATGGCACCAGTGGGACTAATGGTACTAGCGGTATCACTAGCCCACAGGGACTCCCATCAGCTGGCTACACTGGTAAGCAGGCCTTACCACAGACCGGCGAAGATGACGGCAAACTTTACACAATCATTGGCGTGATCATTCTGGTAATGGTGGCAGTTGTTGGCACGATTTACTACACGAAACGCAAACAGACCAAATAGAAAGGAATTTAAAGTAACAATTATCATCGGATTAGCAAAAAATGCCATTCACTAGTTGAATGGCATTTTTTACGGCTAAATTCTGATGACTGGGGAAGCTGTTTAACCAGTGTATTACTCTTTTTGAATGATATCGCTAAGTTTAATTAACAAATATGAAAGTTCATACTTCCTTTCTAAAATAGCCAAACTTTATTGATAAACTTATTGTAAGGATAATATATACGTAATCTTACGACGGCGGAGGAAGAAATCATGAAATTACTCAAGAAGGGGTGCATCGTGCAGTTCGTTGGGGTGCTAGCTTTGTTATTCGGTAACTTCTATACGGTTGGGGCCGCCGTGGCCGATGTCGTGGCGACTGATGAAATTGCGACTAAAAACGCTAAATTGATCGATGATAAGCGCCAGTTAGTAACAACTGCCAAGGTGGGTGACGAGTCGAAACTAACCTTTGACGTGACCGTGGGTTCTTTGTCGTCGGCTGGTAAGGTGAAATTTGAGTATGACCGGGACATGTTAACAATCAAAAAGCGGCTTTTTGAGATCAGCTTGTACAAAAGTTGAAAACTTAATTTGGTCAAGTGCTAGTTGACGACTCTGCTGCGCGGTAGGGGCCACTGAGTTTTTGATATATGTCATTTGATTGAGTTTGTCGCCCCATTCTTTACGCGTTACCGAATCGAATCCATGGCCGAGCTGTCCGGCAGCTGCATCATCCAATTTGGTATTTCTTGTTGTCCCTTCGAATTGTTTCATCACTGGGGTGTCTTGGTAGCTGGTAACCGCTGAATCGTAGTAGTCATCGTCATCTTCATCGATTTCACTGAGATCAATTAATTCGTCTTTGGTAGCAAAGGGGATGCCGCCGGGATTTCCCTTGGTAACGTTAGCAGTATTGTTTCCAGTTGTTGTACTTGTACCGCTCTTTGACAGGTACCCCTGCCAAACGTATCCTTTCACGTTGCCCGTGCTGTTTTTAACGTAGTAGAATAATCCCGTTTTCTGGCCGTTAGTCATTTTAAATGCCTTAGTCGCGTACCAGGTTGTATGGGGATAATTAGTCAGATGGTGAAGTTTTCTGGTTAAATGAGCATTCCATAAGTAAGCTTTTTGGCTAGTGTTATTCCAGTTGTAGGCCACATTGTTAACGGCTTTTGATTGAATAACGTGATAAACGCCTTGGGCATGAGCCGGGGCCGATGTTGGTAAGCTGATCGCACAGCCAGCTAGGCCGAGTGTTGCTGCGAGTATGTAAAGTGATTTATTCATAAAGCACCTCCATGTGTTGATTTTAGTATAGCACCTTGATTACAAATGTAACATGGGTCAAACAATTGATAGCGTTCTCTTAAAAGGTATTAAATGCTGACGTAGTGGAGGGTAGATAAGTTTGTAAACAGTTGGTAAAAACTGGGTACTGCTAGATTTTCTAGTTATGAGTCCTTAGTAACAAGGACGGTTTCTCAAAATTAGTTGGCGTTGTAATTAGCTGTAGTTAGGAAGACTTTAGCCACCGGATGATGTTAAATGCAAAAAAAGAACCAACCATTTCTGGTTGATCCTCTTAAAGTTTTATTAAAGCCTATAATTAGTCTTCAACTGGTGTAACGTTAGCAGCTTGTGGTCCACGGTCGCTGTCTTCAACGTCAAGGGTAACTTTTTGGCCTTCGTCTAATGACTTGAAGCCGTCTTTGTTGATAGCTGAGAAGTGAACAAATACGTCACCATCGTCAGTAGTAATGAAGCCATAACCTTTATCAGCGTTGAACCATTTAACAGTACCTTGTTTCATAATATATGAAACCTCCTTGCGCTTTGAGCGCATACTTAAATTTTTAATGCATCTAGTTGAACGTGATTCCAAGGAAGTTATTTCATAAAACTATAAAACAAGTACCTTTGAAACTCGGAAACCTAAAACACATTAACAATACTATACCTTATCATTCTAACTATGTCAACGACGACTAATCGTTTATAGCAAGAAGCGACTTGCTAATCGCTTTGGTAGCAACCAGCAAGACACTTTATCAATTATTTAGATGAACTTGATTGAGTAGGCGATTAAGCGGCTACTTGGCTATTGGCCGGTTCAACGATGATGGCGTCATTCTTAAGATCAACGTTGAAGTTCTTAACGTCAGGATTCTTTAGATAACTGTTAGTCAGCTTATCGGTAATTTCCTTGGTAATAACCCGGTGCATTGGCCGAGCACCAAGTTCCTTGCTGTAGCCCAAATCAACCAACTTGTTTTTCGCAGCTTCAGTAACCGTGAAGTGAATGCCACGTGATTTATCGACTAAGGTGTTTAAATCACCTAGCATCAAGTCAAGAATTTGGAGCAGGTCAGGCTTGGTTAATGAATTGAACTGGATAATATCATCAATTCGGTTCAAGAACTCTAGCTTAAAGTAGGGTTTCAGTCGATCAATGACGCTTTGCTTATTATCAGCTTCACTTTGACCAGCATTACTGGTCATAATGATGACGGTGTTACTAAAATCGACGGTGCGGCCTTGCGCATCAGATAAACGGCCATCGTCCAGGATTTGTAGCAACAGGTTTAAAACGTCTGGGTGGGCTTTTTCGATTTCATCCATCAAAATCAAGCTGTATGGATGACGGCGAACTTGTTCAGTTAGTCGGCCACCTTCCTCATAACCCACGTAACCAGGGGCTGAACCGATCAACTTGCTGGCACTAATTTTATCCATGTACTCCGACATATCGTATCTAAACATTGCCTTGGTCGTGCCGAATAATTCTTTAGCAAGGGCTTTAGCAGTTTGTGTCTTACCAACGCCGGTAGGACCGACAAACAGGAAGCTGCCAATTGGGCGGTTGCCTTCCGTAAAGCCAACTCGTGAACGACGGATAGCAGCTGAAATGGCATCCAATGCCTTATTTTGGCCAATAACTTCTTTCTTTAAATCCTTATCAAGATTATTGAGTTGGTTGACTTCATTCTTATTAACGTCGGTAACTGGGACGCCCGTGATCCGTTCAACGACTGACTGAATGACTTCAGGAGTTACTTTAGGCGTTTCAACTTTTGTGCCGTTATCGATATTCTTGATTTGATCATTGACCTTATCAAGCTTGTCACGCAGCTGAGCGGCCTTTTCGAAATCATCCTTGGAAGAGGCAGCCTGCTTGTCTTTTTCAAGCTGTTGAGCTTCCTGTTGCAAGGTGGATTTATCTTTCGTCAATGATGAACCCATGGCAACTTTGGCACCAGCTTGGTCGATCAAGTCAATCGCCTTATCAGGGTTCATTCGATCCTGAATGTAACGGTTACTCAAGGAAACGGCAGCCTTTAGGGCATCAGCCGTATAGGTAACGTGATGGAACTTCTCGTATTTTGGTGCTAAGCCCTTAATGATGGTTAGCGTGTCCTTTTCACTTGGTTCGTTAACCATAATTGGTTGGAACCGACGAGCTAAGGCTTGATCTTTTTCAATGTCACGATATTCATTACTGGTGGTGGCACCAATTAATTGGAAGTCACCCCGAGCCAATTTAGGCTTCAAAATGTTACCAGCATCCATCTTGTCGCCTTCACCAGTTGAGCCAGCCCCCATAATCTGGTGAATTTCGTCGATAAACAAGATGACGTTTTTGTCTTTGGAGACGCTGTCGATTAACTGCTTCATCCGTTCTTCAAATTGACCCCGAATACCGGTGCCTTGAACGAGTGAAACAACGTCAATGGAAACAATCTTCTTATTAAGTAGTTTTTCGGAAACGTCGCCAGCGACAATTTTTTGAGCTAAGCCTTCGACAACTGCTGTCTTTCCAACGCCAGCTTCACCAATTAACACTGGGTTGTTCTTGGTTCGGCGACTTAAAACTTCTTCCATTTGTTCAATTTCTTTATCCCGGCCAATGACGGGGTCTAATTTGCCGTCTTTGGCCATTTGGGTTAAATCAGTTCCATATTCATCTAGCAAGCTTTTCTTGTTTTGAGGTGTGCGTTCCTGCACTTGGATAGGTTGCTGACGCATTTGTTGACGACCATTGGAATCTCCAAGCGCCTGTTTGAAGAATGGATCATTGAAAATGTCATCAAAACCATTTGCACCAAAAATATCATTATTCATAGGCAATCCCTCCTGTTATAAAGTGAGCGGAGCAGAGCGGTTTCTGCTCTGCGGAGCTGTCCTAATCTACATAAAATAGAATAACTACTCAGTAGTAGTAACGAACAATTCAAATTGTTAAAAACTGCACCTAAATTTTTCCAACTCAAACTCAATCTTTGAATTTAGCTTGAAGATGGTTAAACGCAGAAAATCACTTTGTAAAACCGCTCTTTGATAATCCTGATCATAAAAATCGTTCAATTAGGGGAATACCTGTTCCCCTAACGAACAATTATATAATATCATATAATTGTAATATGTGCAAGCGATGAGTTTCGAAATGCATCGAGAAAAGATACTGTTATATAGGCGTTTCTACAAATCAAGGAAGATATTAGGAATAAAAAATAGCACTCCAATAAATAGAGTGCTAACCAATAATGTAATTTTAATTAAACATCCAACTACTTATTGCTAATCTCAAAAGAAAATTCTACCGAGTTTTGAAGGGTATTATGAATCGTTGAAATATGGATCACGTCCTCGACAAACTGCTCGGTCTTTTCCTTATCCATATCAGGGGACTGACAATCAATTTTGGCATAAATTTTGGTTACCTTAGATGATTTATCGGGATAACGTTCGGTTTCGGCAGTAAAGTCCATATCAAATTTACTTAATTTAACTTTGTACTTCGGACTGTGCGCATAGGCTGCCGCGCTAGCTCCCAAGCAGGCACCAAGCGCACCGAGTAAATACTCAACTGGTGATGGGCCAGTATCGGTACCATGATGTTCAGTCGGGGTGTCTGAAATAAAACGATGCAGGCGGGCGGTGTGGACCGTCTTAGCGCCAATGTTGCGCAATTCTGAATGAACGGTGTATTCTGACATGGTATGATCTCCTTTGTTAGTTTCTGCCCATAGTTTACAGCAAAAAGAGAGCGCTTCCTAGCAAGAAAAAATAAAAAAGAGTCAAAGATTAATAACCCATAGAGGAGCGGGGGTACGTAAAAATTATATCTGAAAATCAGCTAAATTCACTGAGTGATATAATTATAAAAGAAATTTGGTTTCTGGTTTTCAGTTTGCGATAAGGGTCTATTGGGACATAATTTGGATTAAACCATACATATTTTGAAGCTGGTTTGTTGATTTAACGGGCATGCTTGAGAGATAAGCTTGCCTTAGAATAATAAAGAAATTACATTGAGGGTGATCGATATGATTGATGACCAACTTTCTCAGCAACTCAAAGCAAAACGGATTGCATCGTCTTTAACGCAACAACAATTAGCAGATCGCCTAAATGTTTCAAGAAAGACCGTTTCTGGTTGGGAAACTGGCAGAAGCTTACCAAATATTGACACTTTGCGACAAATAGCGAGGATCTACAAAGTTTCTCTTGATCAACTGGTATCTGACCCTCAGCAACTAGAAAGCAAGGAAATGATGGCACAGCCGCAGTTATCTAGTATTCATCGGCTCACCAATAATATCCTTATCATTATTTTGGCAGTATTGGTAGCGGAAAGGGTAACTCAATATGCAATCAGAGCTGCGTTCCTATATATGGATGTCTTAATTGTTTTAATCCTGGGTTTGCGGATTGCAATCAGCAAATATGGGATAAAAAGGGTAAACCCGCTTAAATCACCAGCTTTTCTGAGTGGTTATGCCTTGTTTACTTTAGCTGCGATTGTGGGAGCCATCACTTACTTGTTTAACATGGGATTTGGGTTCCAATATGGCATCGGATTTTCTGGTTACTTAGCATTGTTTAACCTTTTTCTGATTTGGCATCATCGAAACGAATAGGCTGATTGTTGACGGTTACTGAAGTGGTATCGATCACATTTAAAACATGCAGTATCAAGCACAATCCGGGGGAGTGATCGGGATGACTGATATTTTAGCCTTCAAACATTTAACTAAGCAGTTTGGCAAGCGGAAGGTTCTGGACGATTTATCGTTCAATATTCCAAGGGGGCACGTTGTTGGCTTGGTTGGTCCGAATGGGGCTGGTAAATCAACAATTATGAAGTGCATCTTGGGAATCTATTCATATGATAAAGGGGCGCTATTTTTTGATCAGCAACGAATTACGGCAAGTAATGTGAAAGTGATGAGTTCGCGGACTGGCGCGCTAATTGAGAGCCCATCGATTTATCCGTTTTTGAGTGGCTGGCAGCATTTTAAATTATATTCAGCACCAAAAGACAATGTGGCGCGAATTATTAAATTATTAGGGATGGACTCTTATATTCACCAGCAGGTTACTGCTTACTCTTTTGGGATGAAACAGAAACTTGGAATCGCCTTGGCACTGATCAATCAGCCAGAATTAGTCATTCTCGACGAGCCGATGAATGGATTGGACTTAATGGCTACCTTAGATCTTCGGAGAATAATTCGATCGGAAGTGAAAAGGGGGACCACGTTTATTGTTTCCAGTCATATCTTAAGTGAACTCGAGAAAATTTCTGACGATATTATTTTGATTAATAACGGTAAATTGGTATTTCAAACAACTTTAAAAGAATTGCAAGGGTTGGGGAATCGATATTATCTGGTGACGACTGATGACAACGAGAAAGCCATGAGGTTACTAGCGAATAGCGGAATTACAGCTGAGTTACGAGAAAATGCTGTTCTAATTGATAATACAACTGATAATCTGACAAATTCGTTGAAAATTTTGTTGGCGAACGATCTTCACCTGGACGATGTAAACCATCAGGAAATTGATTTGGAAACAGCAACTCTACACTTTATCAAAGAATCAAAAGGGGGAGTTGACCATGATTGATTTACTGAAACAGGAGTTCTATAAGTTAATTCATCAAAAAAGTATTTTGGCTTCACCGATTGTTCTCCTTGGGTTGATGTTATTTGTTGGATTGGCAACAATTAATACTGGTGATTTGGATGACTATACGATATAAGGGTTTGCTGCTGGTCAGTGGTTGGATATTTTGATTATTATTGCGGGAGCCAACATCATTTCCATGGAATTTGAACACGGAACGATCAAACACCTAATTGCACAACATAATAATCGGTTATTGATTTACCTTTCCAAGATAATTGTCATTAGCGTTTACTGTATGGTGCTTCACCTATGTGCGTTTATTTTTACAATTATAGTAAAGTACGTTGTATATGGGCGAAGTCACCCATTTGGCGCAACATATGCCAATCATCAAACGGTGATGCAATTACTCATTACGAATGTTTTAAGCAACCTGTTTTCATGCTTATTAATTATTACCGTTGTCTTTGTCATTGCCAGCTTGAGTAGAACAAGTTCCGTTGCCGCGGTCATTGGCGTCCTATTTATTTTTATGGCAACTGCTATGTCCAGAATTTTGATTGGGATGATGGGACATGTGCTACCGCTTATTAAGTGGAATCCTGGAAATATGTTCAACGTTGCTTTTCAATTCACAACACCAGGTGTTTACCAACAATCAATGCTTACGGATTGGCAGTTAGTGATGGGTAATTTGGCATGGGCTGTTGTATTCATTGCGATTGGATATTATGCGTTTAAGCGGAAGCGCGTTTGAAGCTTGTAAGAAGCGCATTAAAAAGGATTTTAAATCTTAACAGATACGACGTTAATAAAACGCAGTGTCTGTTTTATTTTATTGATGAAGTCAGGATCCTTTACATAAGGAAGTTTCACTTTGTTAGTTCAACGGGTTAGTCTACAATAAAGTGTAAATATAATGGTCAAATCAGGAATATTACGAGGTAGTAGGATGAAAACATTGATTTTAATTTCCCATCCCCAACTTGCGGATTCAGCCACCCAGCAGTTTTTGAAAACCGCTGGTAATTCGCAACCGGATGTTACTTTTCAGCACATTGATGAACGCTATCAAAATGGCAATTTGGATGTTAAGCATGAGCAACAACAGCTCTCAAAATATGATCGGATTGTCTTTCAGTTTCCGATGTACTGGTATTCATCGCCAGCAAGTTTGAAGCAGTACATGGATGATGTTTTTACCCGAAAATTTGTGGTGGCGGATCATTTGTTGCGCAACAAAGAACTTGGCATTGTGGCGACTTTAGGCGATGCTGAGGCGGAATTTCAAGCGGGTGGCAGTGAACACTTCACGATTTCGGAACTATTACGACCGTTTGAGGCGTTTGCGAACAAAGCCGGGATGATCTATTTAAAGCCGTTTGTGGTTAATCAGTTTGGCTATCTGGATGAGCCACAGAAAGAAACGCTGTTAATAGCCTATTTGCAATACATTAGTGCCCCAATGCCGTTGAATTTGGATAATCGGGAAGCATGGCTGTTGTCGCGGCTCAAGAAACTGAAACAGGGAAAGTCGGCCGCTGACCAGGAGAAGCTCGATTTAATTATTGGCGTGATTGGCGCCCAGCAGGACCAGATCGATGATTTGAAAGTAAACGTTAAAATGATTCGGGATCAGGAGGAATAAGAATGAGTGACACAACGGATTGGTTAGATCAGCAGCTTTCTCAATTAAAGAAGCAGGAATCGTCATTTATTAACCGATCAATTTTAGCCGCAGCAAAGGCCTTAGCTAAGGAGCAGACCAAGCGTATTCAGCAGTCCCAAGATGAGATTGATGGGCGGATTTGGAGTCCGGATAAATGGTGATAATTGGTTAAATATTATAGTTGACATTGTTAACAATTGGTAGATAATAAATTGGTGATTCTTTTCAGTACAATAACAGATAAAATGAACAACGGGGGATTTCTAATGATTAAAGGAGTAACACGGTTATTGATCGGTAGCTTTGCCATTATGATAGTGGTATTGGGGATGAGCATGAGGGCAAATGCAGACTCGAATTCTCAAACTATCCCTATTTCAATCAGTGCAAATAACGTGAATAAGTCTATTGATTTTGTCTTCAATCCTAATGCCAAGAACTCACAAGATGGGGTGGATGCGTCATTACCTGGATATAGCATTAATGATGTATCAAAGGTCCTTGTAACTTTAAACACGGGGTCAAATGATGCTTGGTATAATGAGTTTAATGCGTTACCTGAAGCTAATGAAGTTGATACCTATGTCTGGGGAACTGAGAATTCTGATAAGCCTCAAAAATCTGAAAAGCCAGACCAAATTATCCAGGGAAGTCAATTAAATGGGATGACGCCAGCCGAGTATATCTTTAGTAGTAGCTTTTCAATGGGCAACGTTTATGGATCTAACTTACAGTTTATTGGCTTCGGGTCTAAACCAACTTTAACTACTGATAATGCTAGTAAAATATGGGCGATTGATTCAATCAAAATTCAATACGCCAAAGTTCCAGCCACAACCACGGTTGATTATGTTGATGAAAATGGGCACACAGTAAAATCTAATTCAATCAATGGGTCGATTGGCGATGCTGGCAAGTACACGCCGGTTGCCCCTAGTGGCTACAGGTTGGCTAAGCAAGGTCAAGTTGATTATCAAATGGCGGCAAAGACCAATACGCTAGCGGTTCACGTGGTTGCATTGCCTGTATCAACACCGACTGGCAGTATTACCACACCAACGGTTACGCCTAAGCCAAATACTGATTGGCATCCGACAAGTTCAACAACCACAAGTGAACCGGCTGTTCCAAACGATGCGGCAGTTAAAGGATCCGTTGTTTATGCCACCAAGGGAATCTACATGTACAAAAATGCGGACTTTACCAACGCTCAGCGGCTGGCAAAGTATCCGAAAACCAAACGGGTTAACCGCCCGATGTTTGTCGTAACTGACTACGCTCGTTCTAAGGCTGGTGTTCTCCGCTATAAAGTTCGTGACGTCAATCACGGCAGCAAGACCGCCGGCAAAGTTGGTTACATTACCGCAAGTCAAAAGTTCGTCGTACCGGTCTATTATCAAACAGTGCCAAAGACCAAGAAGCTAACGGTACTTTCTAGACAGGGCGTTAATGCCTATCGAAATGTTAATTTGACTAAGCCGGTTAAGCATTTTAAAAAAGGTGCCCGCTTGATGGTTAAGAAGCTCGACAAACATAACTTGACTACCCGTTATCAATTGTCTAATGGCAGTTATGTGACTGCTAACAAGAAATTGGTAATTGAAGGGAACCACTAAAATAATGGTAAACGATCCTCGGTATTTTTGCCGAGGATCTTTTTTAGGTAAAAAGTGAATTTTGAAATGCGAATTTGATGAGTGGATTATGAACTACATAGGTGAAAAGGAAACAAATAATGTTGATTATGAGTAAAAACAACTCACTTATGATAAAATCTATTTGAGGTGATAAGTATGACAAATATAACTAAGGATAAGAAAAGAATTCAAGTACAAGTTGATCGGGACCTGTATAATGATTCGAATGAAGTCTTGAATGACATTGGGATCTCTCAAGCCACTTTGATTAATGCGTTGCTTAAGAAAGTGGTCGCTGAAGGAAGGGTACCATTTGAATTATCTCAATCCAAGGAGGAACGGCTGAGTTTTGAAATTGCTCGGGAGGTTCGGAAGGCTAATATTCCAGAGATAAAGGATCCCGAAGCCGCTAAACGTTACCTTCTAGAAAATGGGGATGACAGCTTCGATGAAGAAAAATGATGTTGGATTGGCATATGTAGAATTTGATGATGGTTCAGGTGGTAAAAGAAGGCCGGTTTTGATTGTTGAGGACAGGGGCTCTTATTATGCAACGTTTAGTATCACGACCAAATTTTCCAGTAAATCTAAGCGAATTCAATCAATTTACTTTGAGATTCATGAATGGGCAGCATCCGGGCTAAGAAGACCTTCTTGGATTGATGTTGGACACGTTGTGAGATTAGAAAAAACGATTAAGATTCAGTATATTGGAAAGTTGCAGATAAATGACGCACAACGTTTCTTAAAGTTCTTGAAGGAACATTATCCTAATAACATTGAGTCATGATTTCACTTAGCGAAAGTCATAACGAGATGTCCTGTAAGAATCGGTTTAATGTCCGATTAATAATGAATGGATTGCCATAAAAAAACAGCCATTCCAAAAGAATGACTGCTTGCTTCTTTTGATGTAGTAGAAGCTGAACTACAAGAGCCTTTTATGACGTTAGACGCCAAATGGCTGTGCGGACTCGAAGTCCAATATGGGATTTTCACCCAAGTAAGTAATAACATTTTATCTCAATAATTGCTGGAGCTCAAACCGATTATTAAAGCTCGTCTGCTGGTGCCCAATGATTAATCGGCCCGAATTTATGTCCCACCTGAATTTCATTAGCAATAGCAACATCGACAAACTTCTTAGCAACCCGGACAGCTTGTTCAATGTCATTGCCCTTTGCTAGTTCAGCAGCGATGCAGGCTGATAGGCTGTCGCCAGTGCCGTTCTTTCGTTCAGTTGGATAGAAATCACCGCTTAACCAGAAACTCTTGCCTGATTCTAACAGAATATAATCAGATACTTTGGTTTGGTTGGGATCATGGTGGCTGCCCTTGAGGACGATGTTTTTAGCGCCAAGCTTGCGGAGCTTTTCAGCGGCGATCTTCATATCGTCCTCCGTTTTAATTTCCATTTCAGCTAGTTTTTGAGCCTCGAAGAAGTTCGGTGTAATCACATAGGCGAGAGGAATTAACTCATCTCGCAGCGTCTTGTAGGCACTTTGCTCCAGTAACATGTTCCCATGTTTAGTAGTAATAACTGGATCAACGACAAGTGGCCCGAAATCGTACTGTTGGTAATTTTTAATCACCGTGCGAATGAGTTCGGAATCAGAAAGCATCCCCGTCTTACTTGCTCGAACATGGTAATCATCCGCCAAGTCTTTAAACTCACTGTCAATAAATGATGTTGGCAGGTTAACTGAATCGTGAATGCCGTAACTATTGCCAGCCACACAGGCGGTCATGACCGAGGTACCGTAAACCTTGCGTCTAAAGAAGGTGTGAAGATCTGCCTGCATCCCTGCACTACCGTCACTATCTGATCCTGCAATTGTTAAAGCCTGTGGAAATTCGTTTGCCATATATAATTCACCTCATATCGTTTCTTAACTACTAACAATACCATAATTAATGAAAAATCAAAGAGAAAACTTCAGTTTGATTTGCGTTAACGTGTCGAGTTGTATTATAATAATTTAGTCTATTGGAATCTATAAATAATAACCATAAATAAGGAGAGTCTAATTATGCGTATTTGTCATCCACATGGCGTACAAGGACGTCGTCCAATTAACCGTAAGAACGACCTTAAGCGAAATAAGGATTTAGCAGATTTGCAACACTTCTTGAAGCAAAAGCCTGCTAAGTAATGATAAAAAATCCCAACCGGAGTAATCTGGTTGGGATTTTTTTGATGGGATGGCTGTAGTTTAGGTTTGAATTTCGCGAGGTGGCTCTGGGCAACATAGATTAGGACCGCTCCGCAAAGCAGAAAGCGGAGCCTAAGCTAATCCACCAAAGACCAAACCTGGAGATTCTAATTTCTTGGCAACATAGTGAAACGTGCTGCACCAGGCAGAAGCTTGCGCATAAGCACCTTTAACAAAAATCCCAAAACCGGGGATTTTTGTTAAAGGAGACTTATACTCCAGCTTCTAACCGCCTGGTTCCGCACTCTGCTCCGCTCACTAACCATGGAACAATTCCGTATTTTGCAAATAGGTCATCTCATCGGTCGAAATTCGCTGCTGCAGTTTTTCCGCCAGTGATGAGTCAATCTTTCCTGACTGTAATGCATCTTGGATTAACTCGTATTCGCTGTGGAAAGCCCGCATGAACATTTGGTAAACGATGTCGCTGTCGACGTCTTGCTCATGGATTCGCCGATGCCTTGTTCGGTAAAAGCGCCTGACCATATTGGCTTCCACGCCACTTTGGGTATCCTTGGTCTTCAAAAAATCCATAACGGCATCAAAGCCAACCTTTTCAATTGGCAGAATGTCCTCGTTGTGTTTCTTGAACTGTTCGCGCCAATAAACCTCTTCAAGTGCTACGGGAGCGGTTAAAAACGCTTCTTGGGCTCGGTTAAGATCCTTATACAACGTTCCGATATGGAGACTAAATCGAACTCGCAGGAGAACGTTCTTCCAGATCTTTTCATCGGCTGAAAAATTATTTAATTGCAAAAACTTGCTATAGTAGGTCAGTTCATCTTGAGAGATTTTGCCGTCTGTAAATAATTGTTTAACAGCTTGCAGTTCTACTTGGTGGCTTTCACTCATCAATTGCCGGCGTAACCGCATGTTTGGTGTGCTGTCTAAGACAAGTTGCTGCTGGAGGGAATCGATGACAATTTGGGCTTCAGCGGGATGCGTCTTTTCTTTAACCAGGTCACTGATGGCGGCTTGGATCATTCGACGGACCCAGCGATACTTTGGCTTCGTGTTTGACTGACTCGGCAAAATTGCTGGTACAAAGATGGTTGGCATAATTAAGCTGGTCAAAATGATGACAGCAGCTAGAAAAATGAGAGGGCCTCGAAATACAAATGGTTGCCCATCAATTGTATTTGGCATCGAAAATGCCAGTGACAAGGTGATGGTTCCGTTTGCGCCACTAAGGGCCATGACTAAGCTGTCACGCCACTCGTGCTTGGATTTCACCCGTCGTTTGAGTAAGTATCGGCTCCAAATTAACCGAATCAACCCCTTTACAAAATAGATTGAAATACCGATTAGAACTAATTTATAAATCGCAAAATTCGGGTTTGATGATTGGTGCATTGCGCGGGTAACTTCGGGAAGCGACAGCCCTAAGAGGACGAATACCACCCCAGATAGCATGCCTGACACAATTTCCCAAACGTTACTGGTTACCAATTGCATCCGAGACGATGTTAACCGCAGCTTATCACGTTCGGATCCTTGGGCCAGTCCAGCCGCAACAACCGCTAAAATACCGGATAGCGCCAATTTCTCGGCAAGCAGATAAACTAAAAATGGGGTTAATAATTGAATCAGCACCATAATCAGGGGCGTATCATCATTGTAGCGAATTAAGAATAGACGAACGCTAACAATCAAAACACCAATCATGCTTCCAAATAACAGGCCACCTAAAAACTCCCATAAAAACAGGAAAACGGCGTGATTCAAGGAAAATGACCCAGAGACGAACGCTGCTAATGACATATCAAAAATAACAATGCCAGCGGCGTCATTAAATAGGGATTCATTTTGCAAGATCCCGGCCTGTTCTTCAGCGATGGGGTTGGCCTCGAAAATGGAGTTAACCGCCGAGGCATCGGTTGGCGTGACAATTGCCAATAGCGCAAAGGACAAGCTCAACGGCAATACAATGTAAGCAAAATGGAGGCCAGTCCCAATAATTAAGACGCTGAATACAACCAGGCCAACTGCCAGCGATAGGATGTTTGTAATTGAGCGGCCAATCCAAAATCGCGAACTATTTTGGGCTTCGTTAAATAGCATCGGCGCGATGATTGCTAGAGCAAAAGTGGACGGGTCAAGGTGAAAATTATTATAAACGGGCAGGCCGGCCAGTAGTGCCCCAATAAAAATTAGGAAGAATGGCAAGGGAATCACTGATACGTGGCGGGCTAAGATGTTGGCTGCCACGACAGCCGCTAAAATAATGGTCAGCAATAGGACCTGATCCATCGAGGGTTCCTCCTTTCAAATTATGATTGACTTTAGTTTAGCACGCATTCCAGCAAAAGGGCCCCGCTGACACTTGGCGGAGCCTTAGAGGCTGGTGAGTAGTTATTTTCCGAATAATCTAAAATTGGGGGGGAAGGTAATGGTTCTTTTGTGACATGAATTAGGGCGGTGTTGCAGTGACCTGCGTGTATTAATAACAGGAATCCCCCCAAAACAGGGACTTCTATTTCTTTGGCAACATAGTGGAAACGTGCTCCACCAAGCAGAAAGCTGCACCTAAGCCAGGCCATTCAAAAATCCAAGCCCAGGATTTCTGAACGGCCTAACTTAGGCTCCGCTTTCTAACCGCTTGGTTCCGCACTCTAAGCGCCTGACTCCGCTCACTTATTTTGTTGCCAAATCCTCAAACTTCTCAACGTCTTTTTCCGTTCCAATAACGGTGACGATATCGCCTTTTTTAGTAACCGTCTCAGAGTTGGGGATCTCTGCGCCCGTCTCGTTGACATGGGAAAGAGCAATTACTTGGATGCCGTAACGATTAGTGAAATTAAGTTCCTGAAGCGATTTATTGAAGAATTTGGGATTGGATAATTCAAATTCAACAACGGCCAATTCACCACGAAGCTTGAGGTCGTTTAGAATTTTGGGCTCTAGTACATGTAACGCAATTCGATTACCCATGTCACGTTCTGGCTGAATGACTTCGTCTGCGCCAAGCTTTTCAAGCACTTTGGCATGACGAGCATTCTCAGCCTTACAGATCAATTTCTTGACTCCTAATTCTTCACAAATCATGGTTGTCATGATGCTAGCTTCAAGGTCAGTTCCAATTGCAACGAAAACATTGTCAAAGTTACCAATTCCAAGCTGCTTGAGGGCTAACTCGTTTTGGGTGTCAGCAACAATTGCTTCGGTTGCAACGTCACGGAACTCATTTACTCGTTCTTCATTTTTGTCGATAACTAGGACCTCTTGGTTATGGGCAAGCAGGGTGTTAACGATGCTGCTGCCAAAGAGGCCCAGGCCGATGACGGCATAATTTTTCTTCATGTGAAATCTCCTTTGGGAAAGTTGTTGGGGGGTATATGGTGTTATATAGATTAGGTCTGCCTTGCAAAATAGAAATCTGTACGTAAGTCTCTATAGCTGCTTTGTTTCTGGCAACACAGATTAGGACCTCCGCAAAGCAGGAGTCTGCATGTAAGCACCTACCGAAAAAATTCCAAACCCGTGAATTTTCTCGGTAGGAGACTTACACTTCGACTCCTAACCGCTTTGCTCCGCGCACTTATTTTAGGACCGCTCCGCAAAGCAGAAGCTTGCACATAAGCTACGTCACTCAAAGTCAAGCCTAGGATAGTTCCTTTTTTAACATAGTGGAAATGTGCTACACCAAGCAGAAAGCTGCACCTAAGCTAGGCCGTTCAAAAATCCAAACCCGGGATTTCTGAACGGCCTAACTTAGGCTCCGCTTTCTAACCGCTTGGTTTCGCACTCTAGCCGATCATCACATTCTCCTCCGGATACCTAAACGCATCTTCTGGCCGTTTTGACGTTAACAGTGAATACATTACCGTGAAGACGCCAACCCTGCCCATGAACATTAATACGGCGAAGATTAACTTGCCGATGAAGCTTAAATTTGGCGTTAGTCCCAGAGTTAAACCAGTTGTCCCAAACGCCGAAACAACGTCAAATAGGATGTATTCCAAGCCATATGTTTTTGGAATTTTTTCCGTGAACGTTAATATCAACGTTGCGACTGATAAGACGACAATAACCAGAAACACCATCGTGAGTGATTTTGAGACGTTATCATTGGAGAAACGGCGGCCCCAAAACGTTGCGTCCCGCTTTCCCCGCAACGTTGCCCAGACCCTAATTAGGAGGATGCCCACCGTGGTTGTTTTAATCCCACCAGCCGTTGAACCGGGCGTCCCGCCAATTAGCATTAAGATCATGGTGAAGAAGATGCCACCCATTGAGATTTTATTGAGTGGAACGGTGTAAAAACCAGCAGTCCGTGGCGTTACCGAGAAAAAGTAGGAATTCATCAGTCTGTCGAAGAGACTCAAATGGGTTTGACTGCTAAAATTAGCTTCCGTGAGTAAAAAGACTATGAAGCTAATAGCGATTAGGCCCAGGTAGGTGGTCAGGGCCAGCTTAGTATGTAAGCTTAGATAATGCTCTTGACGATAAAGCAGAATGTCTTTCCAGACCAAAAAGCCCAGTGAACCTGAAATGATCAAGCAGGTTAGGACAAACAATAGGTAGGGGTCGTTTTGGAAACGAACCAAACTATTATCGTATAAATCGAAGCCGGCGTTACAAAATGCACTAATTGAATGGAAGATACTATAGCCTAGCCCTTTGAGAAATCCATACCGTGGGTAGAAATCAACAAAGATCAAGATGGTCCCTAGCAGCTGAATGGCTAATGATAGCCTGACAACTAAGAAAACAACGCTTCTCGTGTTTCCAAATGACTCAAGATTCAATGATTGTTGGGTCAACAATTGGGTCGTTAAATCAGCTTTGCGGCGCATAAACACAAACAATAAAACGGCAAACGTCATGAACCCCAGGCCGCCGATTTCAACAAGCATTAGGATAACGATTTTACCGAATAAGCTCCAATGCAATGCGGTGTTCACAACGGTCATACCAGTGACGCAGGTCGCGGACGTTGCCGTAAAGAATGCATTGATGTAGCTGGTCATGTGGCCGGATTTACTAGCAACGGGAAGGGAAAGTAGGATTGTCCCAATCAAGATGATGGTTAAAAAGCCGAGCGTTAAGATTTGGGGTAAAGCAAGCCGAAAGCGAGATGCCAATGGATCAGAACCTTTCGAATAGATTGTCTGCGTTTATTATCGCACATTCTGTCTGAACGCCCCAACGAATCGGTGAAAAATAAGCTATAATAGTGATGGAAATTAGCTATGAAAATAACGATTGCGAGGATTTACGTCATGTTAATTAAAAATGTTCATATTCAAAACGATCACCAAACGAGCGATGTTCAAATTGAAAATGGTAAGTTTGTTAAAATTGCGCCAACGATTGAAGCAATTGCTGATGAGAAGGTCATTGATGCGACGGATAAACTAATGCTGCCACCATTTGTTGATCCCCATGTTCATTTGGATGCGACCCAAACCGCTGGTGATCCGGAATGGAACCAGACGGGAACTTTGTTTGACGGCATTCGGATTTGGAGTGAACGCAAGAAAAAGCTGACCGTTGAAGATGTGAAGTCGCGGGCCAAAAAGGCGATTAAGATTCAAGTTGCCAACGGAATTCAGTTTATCCGCAGCCACGTTGACGTAACTGATCCTGATCTGACTGCACTCAAGGCGTTGATTGAGGTTCGTGAGGAGATTAAGGATCAAGTTGAGCTTCAATTGGTGGCTTTCCCACAAGAGGGGATTCTATCATTTCCCCATGGCAAAGAGCTAATGACGCAGGCCGCTGATTTGGGTGTCGATGTTATTGGGGGAATTCCTCACTTTGAATTTACCCATGAATATGCGGTTGAATCCCTCAAGTTCTTAATGAAATTGGCTGAACAAAAGAGCAAGTTGGTTGATGTTCACTGTGATGAAATTGATGACCCTCAGTCGCGCAGCCTTGAAACATTGGCAACCTTAGCCCTCGAAAGTGGGATGGGTGATAAGGTGACGGCCAGCCATACGACTGCGATGGGTTCTTACAACGATGCCTATACGTATAAATTATTTAGACTATTGAAAATGTCCCACATCAACTTCATTGCGAATCCGCTGGTTAACACGAATCTTGGTGGCCGATTTGATACTTATCCAAAGCGGCGTGGGATGACCCGGGTTAAGGAGTTAAAAGAAGATGGGATTAACGTAGCGTTTGGTGAGGATGATTTGAAAGACCCTTGGTACCCAATGGGGAACGGCAATATGCTTGATCCAGTGGAAATGGGAATTCACGTTGGTCATTTAATGGGATATGACGACATTATGAATTCTTACCAATTTGTGACAACCAACGCTGCCAAAGCAATGCACGTTACCGATCATTATGGAATTGAAGTCGGCAAGCCGGCTAATTGCATCATTATGAATAACAATAATTTCTATAATGCCTTGAATGAACGCTCAGAGATTCTTTATTCGATTCATAAGGGCGAAGTGTTAGTTGAAACGGCGCCTAAGACTGTGCATAATCATTTTAAGGGTTAGTTCAAAGATCACTTAGAATATAAAAAATCAGTTACCCCCGAGAATGGGATAACTGATTTTTGTTTGTATTTTGAAGAATTTGGGCCGTTGGAGTGGGTCTCTCTTTTCTTGATATAATTGAGGTCGCTCCGAAGACTATTCTGGCTATATTCCAGTAGGACCGCTCCGCAAAGCAGAAGCTTGCACATAAGCTACCTCACTCAAAAATCCCAGACCCGGGGATTTCTGAGTGAGGCAACTTATGCTCCAGCTTCTAACCGCTTTGCTCCGCTCACTATAGTTTTTTCGACTTCTTCATCAACGCCGGCGACTTCTTTGCTACTGCCGGTTTCTTGGCCGATGCTTTTTTTGCCGCTAGAGCTTCCTTTCGCTTTCGTGACCGTTCCCTTAAAATGTCCTTAAGAGCGTTGATATCATCTTCATGTTTCACTTTCCACTGCTTGTAAGATGTGTTAGTGTCGGTATCAGTTGGTTTGAGCCCCGTATCTAACCAAAATAGCGACTCAGTCAGGCTTGGAAAATTATGCATCCAAAGTGTCTGGCCATTTTCTGAATCAAACGCAACGTAAGAACGAGCATGACGTTGTAAAAATGTATGCTTGCGAATTTTGAATGCTTCCCGTTTTCGCGTTAACCGATAATCAGGTAGAATATACTTACCCTTATTTTTCAGTTGCGGGAAACGTTCGTTTATTTGATCTGAACGGTCTTTTAAGAGGGCTGTTGCCTCCGTTACCGAGATCAATGTGGCTTTTGTCTGGGTCATGTAATTTTGCCCCCTTTTGTAATCTATTTTCGCATAGATTTATCTAATTGGAAAGTAGGTAGAAACATTATAACTAATTATTAACACTTTGATAAAAAATTATGCAATTAGGAGAATTTTTTCAAATGAAATATTATGCAGTTAAAAAGGGTCGCACTACCGGTATTTTTACGACCTGGCCCGAAGCCGAGAAACAAGTCAAAGGCTATCCAAATGCAAAGTTTAAAAGCTTCAAGACTCAATCTGAAGCGACCCAATACCTGAACGGTGAATTAGCGGAACCAAGCCACAAGCCAGCTAAAGCACGCCATGCAGTTACTAAGCCAACCAAGAAATTGCCTAGTGCCACGGATGACGACATTATCCTATATACAGATGGTGGGTCTAGAAATCATGGTAACGTGAAGGGCGGTCATGTTAAAGCTAGCGATAAGGCGGCATGGGCATACCTCATTGTGACTGTTGATAACCGATTCTCCGATTCCGGCGGCGAACTAGGGGCCACCAATAATCGCATGGAGATCATGGCGCTTTACAAGGCCTTGGCGTATCTAAACGCTCACCAGCTTCAAGATAACCACATTCACGCCGTTTTAGATTCTAAATACGTCCTAAACGCCATTAACCAGCATTGGCTTAATGGCTGGCAACGGCGCGGATGGACCCGCAGTGGTGGCCAGAAGTTAGAAAACAAGGAATTATGGCAAGCACTCGCAGGTGAACTGCGCCATTTTTCCCACTTAGAACTATATTGGACTAAAGGCCACGCGGACAATGAAGGAAACGTATTCGTCGACAAGCTGCTTAATAAGACAATGGATAAAATGACAACGAAAGCGCCTCGGATAACCGGCCACCAACCCACAAGTAAACCAGTTGCTAAGTCAGCAGCACCCAAGACGCCATCAACAAACCAGCCAAAGGCCAACCATGGTACCAAAGAATCAGTGCAGGCTATTGAAAATAATTTGAAACAGTTAGGCTTATTTGACGATAATGATTAAGGCCTTTTATTGACGTGATGATAACGATGATCAACTTCCTTGCTCCAAAAGCCACCTGCAAGCTGAACTGGCTCTTGAACCATAATAAACGCATCTGGAGATAATTCTTGAATTTGTTCCATTAGACGTCGATCGGCCTTTCGAGGAGCTAAGATGCTCAGGACAAGTCGAGCACCAGAACGCCCTTGAGCGCGGGTGACGGTAACCCCGTATCCCAGATCTCTAAGGTGTTCAGCGAGTTCTTCGTTGTGAGCATGAATTGGGTTAGTCGGATCGATTTGAACGGTGACTTCAAAGTTGACATATCCTAAGGCAATCTTATCTTCAATGATAATGCCAATATAGATACCAACACCAAACCCGATCGCATAAGCGGCGATATTTAACGGGCTGTCAATGTGCTGCAAAGCAATCGCTAAGGCCATAACGTAGATGAACTCTTCAAAGACAGCGACAATTGGCGCGAGGTATTGGTGCCCTTTAACTACCAGCATCGTTCTAAAAGTATTAATTGAAATATATAAAGCGTTTAAAACAAAAATTGTGATTGCAAGTTCCATCGGTTTTTTGCCTCCCAATTGTATTTAGTGAATAGTGTATCACTTTTGGGTAATAAGTTAGTTAATATATGCGTTACAAAGCTTTACAGCAAGGCTCAAGTGGCTGGTTAACATTGACAACTATCGTAATTAACGGTATTCTAAATTTTGTATAATATCTGAAAGTAAGGGTTGTTGACCTAATGAATAATACCAAATTAATTCCATATTTAACTTTTGAAAATACGAAAAGTGCCCTTGATTATTATCAACGGGTATTTGGTGTCACGGACGTAACCCGGCAGGCACCGACCGAAAAGCAGGCTGACGAGATGGCGTTGAACAAAGACGTTAACCTCGAAGATTTGACGTTGCGGGCAAGCTTTAAGATATTGGGACAAGAAGTTAATTGTGCTGATAGCTTTATGGGCAAGCCGGTAATTTCGTCATTGATTTCGCTGATGCTTCAAGTAGATATGCACGATTCAGATGAATCAACTAATCTGGAGAACCTATACAAACAGGTGGCCGAGTCGGAAGACGCTAAGGTAATCGTGACGTTTGAAAAGAAATCGTCAGGGGACAAGTACGGCCAAATTGTTGATAAGTATGGGATTACTTGGATTTTTAATGAAATTAAGTGAGTGGAGCAAAGCGGTTAGAAGTCGGAGCCTAAGTTGCCTCCCTCAAAAATCCCTGGGCTTGGGATTTTTGAGGGAGG
>NZ_AZEB01000040.1 GCF_001434135.1 Lentilactobacillus kisonensis DSM 19906 = JCM 15041
TAGTGTTGCACTTGATTTGACAATTGAGGAACGATAAAAAGTTTGTTAATACATTTCTAAATCACGATTTTGGCGGGGTACCGATTCACATGCACATCGTTTGTGATAACCCAAAGCGGGTTTCTAAGATACCCAAATTATCACAGGAAGTAACACAAATTTCGTATTATATCACTCGTGAGGAAATAGAAACTGTTCAGTTATATGCAAAGCCTGGATTGCTGCAAAAATTTGAAATTTATAAACAAAAGAAAGGCGCAGATAAGAAACCAAGTACATTTCTGATAAATGAACAGGGAGTTACTACCGTCAAGAAATATCAGTATGTTTATGATTTATGGAGGAATAGACCAGATGATTTGGTGAAAGCCATTGAACTAACTAAACAGCTAATGAAGAAGAAAAAGCTTTTGCGAGGGTATTTAGATCGTGGATATTTGGCTGATTTATTGAAGACCGGTAAATAAAAAGGGTAAAAAAAGGTAAAACACATGAAAATCAATTCACAAAAGACAGTAACAAAGCTATCAATCTGGACTTTGTTATTTATAACATCTTCATTTTTGGGGGGTATTATTTCTGTATTGTTATATTTAGGAGATAAAAGTAATTTTGGATCAATTGCTGAGTGGGTTGGTTCGATTGGTACGGTTGTGACAGTTGCATCGGTCGCACTTCAAATTCGAACAGAACATGATTGGACGGATCTAAAGCAGAAAGAAAGAGTTCGCCCAGTGTTTGTCGTGTCAAAGCAAAATTTCATAGAAAAAAGCAATATTATTTGGAGTTGCTATTATTCGTTAAACCAAACAGGTATGGATTGGACAGTAGTTCAATGTATAAATGAAAACTCAGCTCTTGATGTGATTGTTGATATTAAGGGATGGGTACCGATTGTGATGAATGGTGAGGTAAATCGATATCAGAGGGAAAGAAGGTTAATTCCCATACCTGGTTTATCATCACTATCCGTGTTGCTTGATACCTCGGGAATGAAAGTTGATTTGCTAAATATATTTTATAAATCCTCCAAAAACGAGATAAACAAATTATCTATAGAATATCAACATTCGTGTGTGAGTTTCCCCCAATATACTAACTCTCATGATTGTCCGGATTTGATAAAAGAGTATAGCGATTTTTTCATCCTTTTGGACCAATATTCTCAACAAGATAATAATTACATTAAGGTAGGATCTTATAAGCACACAGCCGATTCAAAATTTTTCGGTACTAGTAAATTTGTACTGACATACCAAAAAATGTGGGAAAAGAATAACCAACTAATGAAAGCATATTTTCCACATTAAAGGAATTGTTACTATGAAGCGCCTAATGTTGATGGAAGATGACTCGATAAGAATGATACTAAGTCTTACGTGAAAAAATATAACGTAAGTAATAAATAGTTGTTTACCATTATTGTATGATTAACCGCACCATTTTTCGGCAATCTCTGAATTGGAAGAATCTATCGAATGAATATAATTTGACTTCCCGTATCATTGGGAAAGCTATCTATCGCCTATGAATGAAGCAAATAGGCATGACTAATTTAATCTTAACTATTGTGATTGAACAAGTATTTAAATACATATTGGTTGAGAAGCGATCAATAAATTAGTTATAGTGGCAAGCCAAAAACGTCTCCAATTAACTTGAGCACAAAATGAGTAGAGAGGTTTTTCATCATCAATTTCTATTTCTTTGAAAATTCGGATTAGATTAAAGCTTAATAATAATCGTTATGATTGTTTTTCTGTGAGCCAATATAGTAACCACCAGTATAGTCTCTATCATCGGAGCCACCGTCACCAAATGGCGTGTTCCAGTGCTTTTTGAACCATTTAAGGATCACAATAATGGTGGTTAAAGCGTAAATGATCAGTTTAAGATCATCATATGATAAACCAGGTCCCCGACCGTTAGCGTTCATATGTTTGTGAACGAAGCCATTTATTACTTCGACAGTATGCATAATATTTTGCGCAGAGGGATCGTGTTTGTGCAATCGTAATGTCAAAAAGAAATTACTGACATCACCAAGGTAATAATCAAAAGAAGATACGATTGGCATCATTTGGTATTTTGAACTTGGTGTAACAAGAATAATGTTTACGTACGGAATTACATCATCTCCAAAATTGCTGGAGAAAAACTATGAGCTTGTTTAATATATTGATGAATAAAGTAATTTCCAAAAGGGTTCTTGTTTAGCTGGATGTTTGATACATTAGCATTGTTTTGATCAAGATAACTGAAACTTGAAAGCACCAGGACAGACTGATCCCCTGGTAGCACAAGGTTCATTTCAATTAATTTAAATATTTAGCTTGCAGTTAGCAGTGACACTAACTGTTTCGGCAAGAACGTGAAGAACTGATTCATTATCTGAATAATTTGGGCTTTTCTTGCATAAAGCTCATGATTAATAATCGTTTTCAGCGAATTTAGAAGCCATACCAGTGCTTGAGACAACTCAATATCTGGCATGGCTTCGTTCATGATGAAAAACAAATCCCCAATGGTGCGATCGTCCTCATTTTGCCGTTCCTGCCAAGCTAATAAGTCGTAAGCCACCATGACAATCGCCAAATGACCACAAAGCCCATCATAATTTTGAATTTGTGATTGATCTAGTCGCAAATATTGTTTGGCAACTTTGAAGTAATTCTCAATTTGCCATCTCCGGGCATATAGTTGAATGATCGCTTGTGGCTGAAAGCCTAACTGAGTTGTTGCTAGCACTAGATAGTCGTCTTGCCGGGCCCGATTAGCCACGAATACCAAGCGCAGTTTGAATCTTTGATTCCCAACGTGGGCCTCGACAAAGCAGCTGTACTGATAAGCACGCTTGGATTGATATTTTGAGGCTTGCAGCCGCTTGTATAAAGCTTTAACCGAATACTGACGTCCCCGATACTGATAATAAACCTTACTGGAACGTTTAAGCATGCCCACACCGTGCAACCCCAGCTTGGTTAATTCATAGAACATTTTTGGTGAGCTATACCAGCTATCAAATAACACGTAGTCAGCTGGAACGCCATTGGCGAGAGCTTGCTTGATCAGCTGCAGGGAAACGAGGTTCATTCGTTGTTGTGCTTGACGACGTCTTCGCCCGGCAATCGTTCGTTGATCAGTTGTTTTAGCTAATTTTCCCAGGACATTTTGTGGCTTCTTGGAAGACATTAAAGCAAAATTGATGGGTAAGAAGGTATTGGCGTTACTCCAACCCAAAGTTAAAGCCCGGTAACCCTTGATAAATAACTGTTTGTCATGATCAAAGATCCGCGCTAGTAATTCGGTTTGGGTGGCGTACTCACGCGAGAAGAGCGTATCGTCAATAATCAATGCTAACCGTCGCCGGCGGTCAATAACTGGTCGTAAATGCTTGATTAAATGACCCCCAACTTGACAAACCAAGCGTTACCAATTGATCCGGCCATCGTTTAAATTATTCCTGACGGTTCGACTAGTAAAATTTGGGGTCGCAGGGGCTTGATAAAGTGAGCGCCCCAGGAATTTTGTCGTGAGCAGCCATTCAATAATCTTCGTCAAACTGATTTCTGAATGCCGGCGATAATTTACCAGTTTGGCGAGTTTAGATAGACCAATGAGGGAAGTAAATTGATGAACAAGGTTGTGAAGCTCGTTTTCTGTATGTTTTTGTCTTATAATATTCATGACGTAAGTCTCCTTTGTAGCTTGGTTTTGGTCGACTAAAGTATACAACGCAGGAGAGCTTGCGTTTATTTTTTTGCCAAAAAAGCCAATAATCACACGGCTTTAGCGTGATTATTGGCTTTCAAGTTTCAGATTATTATAAATAAGCTACTTAGAAGTTACGAAGGCTTTTTCCTTAGTATAATTCTGATCGTTTTTAAAAGGCAATAAACTAACAATGAATCTAAACAGATAGTTGACAAGACTATTGAATTCGGAAAATGAGGTCATGTGTGACCAGCAACTAAAAATTTCTCGCCAAAAGTTATACAACGTTGTATTATTTAATACAACGTTGTATAATATTTTTGAAAACGTTTTCCGATACAAAAAATTAAAGGAGTTTTACAAAATGGTTGATAAGCAAAAGAAAAAACCGGTAATTATAAGTACTGATCCCGGTATTGATGATGCCGTAGCAATCGCAATTGCTACTTCAAATGAAACACTAGATGTTAAACTGATCGTTCCTATCTCTGGGAATGTAAGCCTCGCTAAAACGACGTTGAATACTCAAAAATTACTAACATTTTTCAATAAACCTATTAGGGTTGTTCCTGGAAGTAATAAACCTCTTTTACGTCCAGTAAAAGATGCGAGTGGTGTTCACGGTAAGACAGGAATGGACGGTTATCCATTTCCCGAAATAAAAATTCCCGTTGATAATAAAACGCTTGCTGCAACTGCGATGCATCAAGTTATTAGTGAGAGTACAGAACCAGTCACTTTAGTTGGGATTGGCCCCTTAACTGATATTGCGTTATTTATTCATCAATATCCTGATGATTTGAAGAAGGTCGGAGAAATTGTTTTGATGGGGGGAAGCCTTGGTCGTGGTAATTTTGGCGTTCTTTCAGAATTTAATTTCGGTACAGACCCTGAGGCGGCTAAAATTGTGTTTACAAGTGGCGCTCAGATTCGAGTAGCTCCTATGGAAGTCGGACGTCAGGCTAAAATCATGCCAGAGACTTCAAATAAAATTAAAACACTTGGTAGTGTCGGTGACATGTTTTACAAATTGTTCTCTAAATATCGTGGTGGTAGCTTCAATAAAGGACTTAACATGTATGATGCTTTGGCAATTGCATTAGTTATCAAACCCGAATTATTTGAGCAAGTTGAAACCCATGTTGAAATTGAAACAACAGGCAGATATACGGCAGGTGCGTCTCTGATGGACCTCAAAGGGTATCTAGGGATGCCAAATAATGCAAGAGTGGCAACAAATGTGGATACTAAACAATTTGAAGACTGGTTTGTTAAAGAAATCGCTAAAACGATGTAGCGAAAATAGGAGAGATTAACATGAACACGATACTAGTAATTATCATCGGTTTGATTGCTGTAGGAATCTTGGTCTACATGCTGTTGAAGAAAAATGATATCAAAATGACATTACTCTCATTGGGGTTAGTCCTAATGTATGTTGCGATTGTGATGGGTAAAAAGATTGTTGTTACGATGACCACTGGGGCGACGGCATTTGACCCATTTCAGGCGATCGTTGATCAATTTTCGAATACCTTGGTAGGTCCGGGATTTGTAATCCTAATTTTGGGTGGTTATAGTGCTTATATGAGTCATATTGGTGCGAATCAAGTGACTGTTCATGCGCTAACTAAACCAATTTCGAAGATTAAGTCAGTTTATATTTTAATTCCAATTGTTTTCCTGATTGGAAACTTATTGTCACTTGTGATTCCAAGTGCATCGAATTTAGCAATCATTTTGTTAGCGACCTTATATCCCGTTTTACGGACGGCTGGGATGTCGAGACTAAGTGCTGCAGCCATTATTGGAACTTCGGCAACTATCGTTCCAACGCCACTTGGATCTGATAACGTGGCAATCGCTGCTCAGCTTCATATGCCCGTTACCAATTACGTGTTCCAGCATCATGCGATTGTATCGATTCCAACGCTATTGGCGATTGCTGTAATCCATTATTTCTGGCAAAAGCATGAAGATAAACGTTCTCCAGAAAAGTTGAGTTACAACGATGAGCTGGCACAAAATAATGATGTTGACAAAAAGAGTGAAAATCAAGAAGTAAATTATAAGGGATTTAAAGGGTTTGTGTATGGTTTGTTACCACTCTTACCAATTGTTTTGTTGTTAATTGTATTTTTCATGAACATTGCTGCAGGCACAAAATTGAACCTGAGTGTTCAAGTCGTAAGTATTATTAGTTTTATTGTTGCTGTAATTGTAGAGCTCTTATACAAAGGGAATTTCACAAATGTGTTAAAAGAAACAAGCCATTTCTTTAATGGCATGGGTAGTGTTATGAGTATTGTTGCCTTGCTGGTATCGGCTCAAGTATTCGTTCAAGGATTAACTTCCATTGGCATTATCGACCTAGTTCAGAATTCAATGAAAAATATGAGTGGCTCAGGGATCATTCTCCCAGTGATTATGGTCGTATTTACTGCGATAATTGTGCTTCTCAGTGGTAGTGGGACGGCTTTATTGTTTGCAATGATTCCATTAATTATCCCATTATCAAAGGCTGCCGGGATTGATCCAGTTGCGCTTTCCATTCCAATGCAACTTGCTGGTAACTTGTTAAGAGCTGTTTCACCAGTTGCTGCTGTTGTACTGATTATCGCCGGAACAACCAAAGTATCACCAGTCCAAATTGTTAAGCGGACGTCTGTTCCAATGGTATTCGGCGTCTTGATGATGCTCGTAATGTCTTTGATGATTTTCCAGTAAAATGATAGGTATAAATTTACGGTTAACATCGGTAGAAGAGGTAATCGATGATTTTGGTGGAAGGCTGTTAGTAAGGATTTATTAGTGAGCGGAGAACTATCTAAATAAACGAATTATTTTTGGTGTCAACCATCCTTCGATTTGAGTGTATCACCCATGGCTAAATGCTTGTGGTACAATAACTGGACAAGGTAATAAATGGTTATTAAAGTGGATAATGATTCGATTAGATATAGTTGGTCATTTCGTTATGCCTTATATTTATAAAATGTAGACACTATATTGTAAGATTAAGGACGTTGAGATAATGCATCATTCCCCGAAATACGTGCAAATTTATAATCAAATTTTAAAAATGATTAAGCAGATGCAGTTTCCTCCAGGATCAAAGTTACCCTCAGAGGAAGTATTGTCATCGGAGTTTAATGTTAGCCGCGTGACGCTTAGAACCGCACTATCGTTACTTAAAGAGGATGGTGTTATTCAGAGCATCCACGGTCAGGGACATTTTGTCGTTCAAACCAACGAAGATATTGACTACCAGGGGATTGAGGTGCTTGAAAGCCCTGTTTCAAAGAGCTTGAACCTTAAAATAACTGATCGAGAAGTTTATTATCACGATAATAAGGGTAGTGAGTTTACCGATAAAATATTTGGCGTAAATGATGCAAATTACTTAACCTTAAATATCTGGTACAAGAATCAGGATCAGAATATTGCCAATAATTTGTCCATTTTGTTACCAGAAACGGTTAAAGAATTTGGCGTTGACTTATCTAATAAAGATCAATTTGTCCAATTCCTTGAAAAAGATATTTATAAAAAAGTTGTTAATTCGAGATTAACGATTACGATATCTGATCGGCCAATTAATACTTTTAAGAGAAAGTTTGCACCAACGCACTCCTTAATTTTAATGACTGAAGATTTATATGGCGCTAATGGCTTGATGATTGCTCAAAATAAGTACTATATTCCTTCTACGCTGTTCAGGACGACCTTGATGAGATATCCAGGGGAGCTAGTTAGAAATTAGATGGTTGATATAGAGGGAAATTATTCTTATGGGTGTCGCTTTGATGAGAATAATGGCAAGATTGATATGCAATAAACTGAATAATTTGTTCAAATATATGATAAACGACGCTCATTCTCACACTGATAGGGAATGAGCGTCGCATTATTGCAACTATTACTGATTTTTCAGTATGCGTATGTCATTTAACCGGTACGCTGACTTGGCATCTGCCATTAGCATTGCGTTTGGAAATGGATTTACCATTTATGGACCAACTAAACTAAATGATATCCGTTTAATAGTCAAAATAATTAGATGTGGTTCATGAAGACTAGGAGTGGATGTTTAAAGTGATTAAACCGGGCAATAATGACAAAGCGATTGATGTGGTGATGTAATCGACCGAGACTATATTGGTAAGATGGGCTTTGACGATTACTTCAAGCATAGCGATGGTCACAGAATTGGGTTGGACATCCATGAAAGGCTTAATTTTGGGCCAGGGTTTGAATCGAACGTCGTTCATGAAAACTATATAATGATGGTAGAACCCGGTGTTTACCTGTCCGAAAAAGATGACGTGCGGATTGAAGATGATATATGGGTGGCTCGAGAAGGTAATGAGTGATTGACTTTAGCGTCGAGAAGCCTGCAGGTGGTTTGAAAATTAGAGTGGTTTGTTCCACGTGAAACTTTTTGAGTGATGGATTACAATTCACCATAAAATTATTAAAAAATCGTTTGTGTTAAATAAGACGTATATTATTAATTAGAGGCAAAGGTGATCAGTCTCACTTTTCAAGTTGATTGAAATTGACTGTTTAAAGATTTAGTAATGGCTCTACAGCAAGGATTTGTTAGTGTATTCCCCACATGTGTAGGGGTGATCCCCAAGACGAATTCGCTAGCTTGCCAGAGCTAAGGTATTCCCCACATGTGTAGGGGTGATCCTAACACCGATGCTTATTCACAGTTTTGGGGTGAGTATTCCCCACATGTGTAGGGGTGATCCTTTCAACCAAATATCACAAGCTTCAGACAATAAGTATTCCCCACATGTGTAGGGGTGATCCCCAGCCCTTTAAGTATAGCAAAAAGACCGTCAGGTATTCCCCACATGTGTAGGGGTGATCCCAAAGAAACACAAGTTGATCGCATGACAGAACAGTATTCCCCACATGTGTAGGGGTGATCCTGATTCTACCATTGCTACGGTGGTTACTGATGGAGTATTCCCCACATGTGTAGGGGTGATCCTAATACTGCGTATAGTGGCCGCTTTCCTTCAAGGTATTCCCCACATGTGTAGGGGTGATCCCCGAATTGGGAGTGAGGGTATGAGTACCCACGCGTATTCCCCACATGTGTAGGGGTGATCCTATGTGAATACCCTGCAAATTGCCTCATTTATCGTATTCCCCACGTGTGTAGGGGGGCTCCTGTTATTGTTGCTGTTATCACCGTGCGCATCGTGTATTCCCCATTTATCAATCTTCTGAGTTGTCATTGTTTGCTGAACCGCCTGTATTTTGCCAGCTGTGCTTAGAAGTTGTTGTTCAGATAAAACAGAAAAGCGTTTCTATAGTTGGAGGATAGATGAATACATATCCCCTCTTTCAGTCGATGTGAGATAATATCATTATCTAGTTAAAATGTGGTTGTTTAGGATGCTATAGATTAATTTTTGGAATATACTCACTAGCTAAAGACCAGGGCAATCATAATTCTCAATTAAGGTGGTATCAATTAAATGTGGCTAATAAAAGAGTGAACATCATTACCGTAAACCAGATCGAAACTTTCATTAATTCAAATACCAGCAATTTAGGGCAATCAGATACCGGTAAACTTCTAAAGAAATTACCTAAAAGTCTCAAACCTTTAAAGAAATTAAATAATCAAGTAGCGGCAAGGGCGATTATTCAAAATTTGTTAAAAGAACATTATTTTTGGAGTGCTCAAAATACAATCTTGGGACCCGTTTCAACTTATTTAAACAGCATAGTTAATAGCCAAAACAAGACAATCTTAGACCAGCTAAGCCCACAAGACATCAAATTGATTAACATGTGTCAAATCATTAATCAATTACAAACTACCGGTGAAAATGGGGCATTATACGGCGATCAATTTTTTATGCCAGTCACTCAGAAGAACCTGGTTAAATTGCATTCAACTACCGGAGTATATAAGCTGTTGACCGAGCCAAAATCAAGATTATATTTTTCAACTAAACACTTTCGTAAAGATATTTTAAATAAGCGGCCACTAGTAACGTCGAATTATTTACCACAAAAACATGCTGGTAAATATACTGCAATGGCGCAAGATTTCAGCTTTAAACCCTACAATGAAAATGATCCACTTCAGACCATTACTCAAGATGAACTAAAAATGATTAAGGAACAGGACATTGATTCACAACTCAATAATTTTAATAATATTCATGCAGTAAGGGTTATTGGTAGACCATTAGAAAATGGCCAGTTACTGCATTTATCGCTTTTTGATGAACCTGAATTAAAAGAGCGGTTTAAAACTTTAGGTTTTGATACCGTTGGTAAATTAAAAATGGATATTTTTTGGGCAATTCAAAATGGTTTTGAGGTCAAACTGGATGGTGATGATTATTTGGCGATTAGTAATCTTAATTGGAATAATTTAAAGCGTAATTTGATTTCTGAAAACTATTATAATAGTTTGCTCAATAGTATTTTGAGTATTGGGTTACTTAAATTGCTTCGGGTTTCCGCCTTGCATGAAGATCTAGTCACAATTATCAGTGCCGGTGCCATGACGACCGCTAAGTATTTAGAGCATAAAGGGATGACGATTATTTCGTCGATGTGGGCTAAAAAACTTTATGGATTAGCTGAAGACCTACACTTTCTTGATGAGATTGAGTACCGCACTTTAAACTCCTATAACGCTAGTGATGATGTCGAATTTGGCAGTGATTTAGACGATGTTGTTAGCGAATTACCCAAATTTATAAGTGAGTTACATAATATTTTCGACTAATGGCTCATCTCATTAGTAGTTGTGTTGAAGTCTTTAAGCCTTTAAGCCGACATCATGTTAATATCATATATTTGTTGGCTATCCCATCATTAGAGGCTTTGCAGCGACTAATGTTTCGGGAATTCTCGGCCCTTTCAACAAAATTTTGGGTATCTTGACGGCCTATGGTAACAGAAATTAGATTTTAGGCACTATCCAGCCTCATACAATTTAACTTTCAACCTTTAGTTATAATTAAAAGCTCGTGAATTCACTTTATGCGTGGATTTACGGGCTTTTAAGCATAACTTAAATCGATTACGAATTAAGTTGCTTCAAAATAGATTTTGGGACTTTTGGATGTACCCGCCGCTTATATTCTGACGGGGTTGTTTTTAGATACTTCTTAAAAAGGCGAAATAATGATGAACTATTTTGATAGCCAACAGTTTCACTGATTTGGCTTAAATTAAGGTTCGTCTTTAACATAAGGTTTTGGGCTGCTGATAGTCGTCTTCGCTCAATCAATTCGTTGAACGTTTTCCCAGTATTTGTCTTGATCTTATTACCTAGGTAGTTGGTATTGTACTTAAAAATTTCACTGACTTCGTTCAGTGAAATGGTAGCAAAGTTTTCCTCAATATATTTCAGAACAGGCAGTAAATCATCGCTTGAAGAATCTGCAAAATTAATTGATTTATCTGTTGTCAAATCTGGTAACTCAAGTAAGAGTGATGAGAATATAAAACGTAATGAATCTTTTCGATGAGCTGACGACTGACTGATTCCGATGCCAATCAATGCGTTTATTAAATTAAGGGCGACTTCACTAAGGGATAAATTAAATAACATAAAATTATTATGAAGCGAATTCACTCGAGTGCCATTATATAGAAGTTGCGTTATTTCATTGGTTGATTGTGGAATGGAATCAAAAATAGCTTCATAAGGAGAATCGGTTTTAACCAGTATATTGACTAAAATATCATTTTCATTAGTGTAATCAATTCGCTGAACGACATCTTTGTCCATAACTAATAGATCATGTTGATGCAGAATGGTTTTGACATCGTTGATATACTGCGTACAACTTCCTGAATACATATAGTTAAATTCAATAAAACTGTGAGTATGAGCCGGTACATAAGAAAATCGATTATTTTTGGTGATATCAATGTCACCATCATTAAAGAAATTCCACTGTGGCATTTTAGGAATTGGATTATGAATATAATCGAGGTCCATATAGTTAACATTACCACCGAAATGGTTTTGAAGTTTTTCTACCTTTGTCATTTTAAAAAGCCTTGATGTAATTGAATTTGGATGATTCATCAGAAAAGTACTCCTTTAAATAGATTGATTTTACCTGTGATTATGCAATGCTTTTCGAAGGATTGAGATATTGTGGCACCTTCTGATAGCGCTTACAATAATCACTGAAAATAGAAGTAGGGAACATTATGGATAACAAAACACTTGATTCAAGTTTCAAAAAGTATCGACCATTAGCAGTTGCGGCCGGCATTGGTTCGATATTAGGTTCTGGAATTATTGTTGGTTTATCAGCAACAATAACCGTTTGGCAAACTGGTCTAGGGTTAACGAACACCCAAGTTGGTATTATTTCAGGGGCTTTAACGTTTGCGATTGCAATTGGTTCGATGCTAGCTGGTCAAATCACTAAGTTATTTGGTTTAATTCGTTCATTTAATTGGTTAAATTTATTATACGCTATTGGGGCATTGATCTGTGTATTTTCAAATGGATACGCAATGCTATTATTTGGTGTCATTGTGACGGGCTTAGCTTCAGGAGCAGATTTACCAATTAGTTTAACAGTGGTTTCGCATGATTCTCCTAATGAAAAAGCGCAATCTCAACTCGTTTCTTCTACTCAGATTTTTTGGCAGATTGGGATTTTTCTTTCATACGTTTGTGCATTTGTTGTTTCTAAAATGGCTGGCGCAAGTGGCGCCCGAGTTGTCTTTACAATACTAGCTATATTTGCACTAATTACCTGGCTTTGGCGAACGCTTTCAGGAAAGTTTAAAGCATTTCACCAAGAAGGGGAACAACGGCGGATTGAACATGATAAAAAAGCTAATTAAACAGAAAAAGTTTCTGTAAAAAATGTGTTTACTGGATCTAATCGGGGTAAGTATCTTGGTTTCTTCTTGGCAATCATGATCTTTTATATTTGCTGGAACTTGTTAGCGAATACCTTTGGCCAATTTCAGACGTTTGTATTAGTTCAAGCGCACGCAACTCAAAGCTTTGCAACGGCTGCAGGACTTATTTTGAATTTAGTTTCGTTGGGTGCCACGATTACCTTTGCTTCTGTTTCGGGAGGTAAGTACCGAAATAAATTCTTTATTGTCGGTGCTTTGGTTCAAGGACTGGCAATGCTTGGTTTGGCATTAAGTAGTCATGCACTATGGCCAATCGTCATCGCAATTGGTTGCTACAGCATTGGTAATAATATTGCTGGTGAAGCAATGTATAAAGTTTGGACTCAAGAATCATTTCCAGTTGAGATCCGAGCCTCAGTTCAAGGGTTTATTAATGGTTTTTCCCGATTCTTATGCGGCCTATTTGCAATTATTACCCCAGCATTAGTTGTCCCATCTGCAATCCGAAACACCATGTTTGGGTTTACAGGATTAGTTTTGGTATTCTTCATTGCTGGCTTAGTAATGATGTATCTCCAACGAAAGCATCATATTGTTCCTGGTGTTGAAGCTGATGAAGGGAGCGAGGATGATGGCATTCACGTTTCAAATTAATAATCAGGTAAAGTTTAATCATGACCAACGACTTCTTGAAAAAGCAACTCAATACAAGCCGATTATTCATTATCACGATGTTGTTCCCCAATCCATTGTGGAATTGGTAAAAGATTCCACAAAACTGGAAGGATGGGGAACCACATTTATTAAAAAAGCTAGCGAGTTGCCTAACCTAAAGCTGAAACGGGATCAGCGGGTGATTTTAGATTTTGGCGATCATTATGTTGGTAAATTTAGCATCGATCTTAATTCAGCGGGATCACCAATGGATTCGCCGTTATTTATTAAGTTCAAGTTTGCAGAAATGCCTGCAGAATTAAAGCATCAAAGTGACGATTATGATGGCTGGTTAAGCAAATCCTGGATTCAAGAAGAATATATTCATTTGGATGTTTTACCGACTCATCTTGAATTGCCTCGCCGATATAGTTTTCGGTATGTTGAAATATCGATTATTGATACATCGCCAAAGTGGCAAGCCGTTTTAACCAACCCAATTTTAATTAGTGAAACAAGTGTTAACTCTAAGGATGTCATGCTTCCGAATATTAAGGATACTGAGTTGCAGAATATTTATCAGGTTGGCTTAAAAACACTTGAAGACTGCATGCAAGACGTATTTGAAGATGGGCCTAAACGCGATCGACGTCTTTGGATTGGGGATCTTCGTCTTCAAGCGTTGGCAGACTATGCGACGTTCAAGGATGTTGATTTAGTAAAGCGTTGCTTATATCTGTTTGGGGCAATGACGGCTGAAGATGGTCGTGTTCCAGCGAATGTTTTCACGAAACCACGAAATTTGCCAGATGATACATTCCTTCTGGATTATAGTCTTTTCTTTATATCGATTTTGGATGATTTTGAAAAATTTCATTTAGATCGAGAGGTACTCCATGATTTGTACCCGATTGCTAAAAAACAAATGAATGTTGCTTTAAATAAGATTGATCAAAATGGTCATTTAGTGATTGATGATGATTATCCGGTTTTCATTGATTGGTCAAATGACTTTGATAAGGATACTGCTGGTCAAGCTGTATTAATTTATACATTACGTCAGTTTATTGATCTTGCAAAAATAATGGGGGATCAAGAGATTGATCAATATAGTCAGCAACTTCAATTACTAATTTCGTATAGTCAAACGGTATTATACGATCCAGCACAGGGCTTGTTTATTTCGGGGCCACAAAAAGAAGTTAATATTGCTTCTCAAGTTTGGATGGTTCTTGCACATGTTATGGACGATGCCAATAATAATGAGGTTATGACGAATGCAGTCGCTCAACTGTTTCCAATCACGGGAATTGCAACACCCTATATGTACCATCATGTGACGCAAGCGCTCTTCGAAGCCGGACTTTCAAACGAAGCAGTTAAACTGATGAAACAGTATTGGGGAAAGATGATTTCTCTTGGCGCAGACACTTTTTGGGAGGCGTTTGAACCTGATAACCCCAATTATTCGCCATACGGGAGCCCAATTTTGAATAGTTATTGTCATGCATGGAGTTGCACGCCTGTCTATCTGATACAAAAGTACCTGATTGGGGAGGGATAGTTGTGAGTGATGAAAAAGTGTCGTTAAGTAGAGACAATATTTTACTAATTATTGTTGCTGGAATTGCTTCATACCTTGATGCCGCTTTATTAGTTAGTTTAGGAGTTGCGTTACCCATTTGGGCAAACTATCTTCACTTGAATAGTTGGATCGTCGGGTTGCTAAGTACGGCGCTAACCATTTCCGTTGCGATTGGCTCGTTTGCTGGTGGATGGTTGTCTGATCATTTTGGTCGAGTGACTGTTTTTAACTATGATATTTTGTTTGTTGCAATTGGTTCAGCTGTTGTTGCCTCTGCACGGGATGTTCCCCTTTTAATGGTGGGAGTTATCGTTGCTGGGTTAGCCTCTGGGGCTGACTTACCAACTTCACTGGCTGTGATTTCTGAACGAATGGATAAACGAACTTATGGACGCGCGATTGCTTCTACTCAGATCTTTTGGACGGTAGGGATCTTATTGTCACAGTTCATTGGAATGTTAAGTGCGAATGCTGGGATGGGAAGTCCGACAACTTTATTTGGTTGGATCGGATTGGTTGCTTTTGTGAATTGGTGTGTCCGAGTCTTCTCAAAAAACTTCAGACAGATTGAAGAAGGACTGGCCGAGGTTGTCGAAGAAAAAATGGCGCAAGTGGGGGAAGTTAAAAAGCATTATAAACTTCGTGAATTATTAAGGAATACCAGTTATGTTCTACCACTCATTTTCTTAACGACTTTTTATCTGTTTTGGAATTTACCGGCGAATACCTGGGGTTCATTTGTTAATTATTTTATTGTGACGGTTGATAATCGTAGCCAGTTATATTCAACAGTAATTGCGTTAATCGCCAATGTTTTCTGCTTGTTAGTAAACGTCATTTACCTTAAAATATCAGATTCAAAGTATCGATATAAAGCGATGTATGTCGGGATTGCGACGGCTTTAGTTGCCTTTTTATCTGCTGGAATCTTTAGCGAGCACTGGCAAGTGTTTACATTTGCTTATATTTTCTACTCAGGAAGTACCGTATTATGCGGTGAAGCCTTATATAAGATCTGGAGTCAGACATTTTATCCAGTCGATGCTAGAGCAACACTTACAGGATTTTCTTATGGGTTTGTCCGCGTAATTACCGCAATGTTTTCACTTATCACACCTACCTTAATGGGATATTCACCAAAGATTTTACTTTGGATTATGGTTGGATGCACAGTTGTCTTTGGTACCTGTGCATTGATTATTGTTAGGTTAGTTAAGCGATTTAAAGTTTCTGATCCAACGACTGTCAATCATCCAATTCCTAATGAAGGCTAGTTCATGGTTAATGAAGGGGAGAAAATATATGGATCCGACAAAATATTGGATGTGGTATCCAGGGGATTTTTCAATTCATCAAGGTATGCAACAAAACTTTGCCCGTGAGGAGCGGGGAATGGGGTGGCCGGCATACTGGTATATTGATGATTGTAATCGAAACGTGAAATTTACCCGGTCTTATCAACTTGATCAGCCCACTGAGTTTACAGTTTATGCTCATGGGGTTGGTTATGTTGATATTAACGGGGTTAAACATCAACTAGGGAAGACACTGCATTGTGATTCAGGTGAAAACGTGATCACAATCTTTGTTGGTAATCCACAGGGGTTGCCATGTGTTTTTGTTGATGGTGAGATTATCAAATCAGATGGTGGTTGGGAGGCCAGCAATTTTGTTTCATCTTTACCTGCTGGTCACGATCCGCTGTTTACTACCAAAACTCAAAATCCAAACATGATTGAGTTTCAAAAGAAAGCTATTAAACCCAAGAAGATTACAGAAGTTCAAGCTGGCGTGTTATTTGACTTTGGAAGAGCAGTCAATGGTCGCTTAAAGTTAAATTTACATCATAAAAAGGCAGTTACGATTTGCTACGGAGAATCAAAAACAGAAGCACTAGACGTTCAAATGTGTTATTACAAGCAAGAAGCAGTTGATAAGGAAACACCAATTCGAAAAAGGGCATTTAGATATATTTTTATTCCAGATGCGAAACAAAGAGATGTTGATGTTACCGCTGTTCACGAGTATATTCCTAAGAACAATCGGTCAGTGTTTAGAAGTGACCAGCAGCTGATTAATAGAATTTGGGATGTCTCTACAGAAACATTGAATCTGTGTAGCGATATCTTCTTTATTGATGGTATCAAACGTGATCGTTGGATTTGGGCAGGGGATGCCTACCAGGCAAACTTTATTAATCAGTATTCTTTCTTTAATGAAGATATTGATAAGCGGACATTGCTGACGTTACGTGGTCAAGATGATATTAAGCAGCATATTAATACCATTGTTGATTATTCAATGCTTTGGGTGATTGGGGTACTGAACCATTATGAGATGACAGGTGATATTGATTTTCTTAAAATTGTTTACCCTAAAATGAAGAGTATGGTTGACTATTTTATGAGGCAAACAAACGATAAAGGATTTATTTACGGTCGACCAAATGACTGGATTTTTGTGGATTGGTCTGAAATGGACAAGCAGGGAACGGTTGCTGCAGAACAGGCATTGTTAATCCAGGTTTATAAAACAATGGTGACTTGCGGATCCGTTTTGAAACAGCCGATTAATGATTACCAAAAACGTCATGATCAGTTGCTTGATAACTTTATTGCGTATTTCTGGAGTGATTCAAAAGGTGCTTTTATCGATAGCTACGAATCTGGTAAGAATCATGTTACGAGACACGCAAATATTTTTGCAATCTTATTTGACCTTGTTGACGATGATAAGAAGCAACTAATTCTTAAAAATGTTCTATTAAACGATAAAGTTACACAAATTACCACACCATACTTTAAATTTTTTGAACAAGATGCATTATGTAAGCTAGGCCTTCGAGATAACGTGTACAAAGTCATTCTGGATTATTGGGGTGGCATGTTGGATAAGGGTGCCGTTACCTTTTGGGAAGAATATGATCCGACCAAGTCAGGCAAGGACATGTATGAAATGTATGGTGATCCATATGGGAAGAGTCTCTGCCATGCTTGGGGAGCCAGTCCCATCTATCTTTTAGGTAGATACTTTGTAGGTTTGTATCCAACTCGTCCTGGATATCGTGAGTTCAATGTTGAACCGAAATTGAAGCAGTTTAGGACGCTGCACACAGTATTGCCAATCAAAGGTGGTGAAGTAACCCTTGATAAGGATGGTGATAGGCTTTCTGTGACGGCTTCCAAAGATGGTGGCTCTCTGATTGTTGGCAGCAATGAGTATCCGCTAGTTGCTGGTCGTGAATTGTCGGTTCAGATTGGTTAGATGTGAAAAATCAAACTAAGCTCAAAGGATATTAAATGATACTAAACGGCACCCTTCCTTATTAACTTGGGGTGAGTGCCGTTTATTTTGCTATTTGAGTTAATCATCACCGAATGACGATCACCGATTTGATACTTATGAGTTTGTGGTTCTAACGAAAAGGGTTCGCCGTGTTTCTGTTGGTTCACTTGTAAATTATATCCAAGAGAACTTGGATGATGGTATTAAACAAATTGGAAAAAATTAAAACGCCAGTCACGCGGTAAGTGATTTGGCGTTTTAAATGGTGGATAGTGGTTTAATATTGTGATTTTCTGAGTTATCTTGGTTTCTATTTTGGTTAAAGCACAAGATCGTTCTTTAGAAACAATCTAAGATTAGATCCAGTTAGAAAC
>NZ_AZEB01000041.1 GCF_001434135.1 Lentilactobacillus kisonensis DSM 19906 = JCM 15041
TACGCGCAGATTTCTGCTTTGCGCAGCTGTCTTATAAAAGTGAGCGGAGCAGAGCGCTTAGAAACTGGAATATAAGTCTCCACAATCAGAAACTCCTGGGCTTGGAGTTTTTGGTTGTGTTGCTTATATGGAAGTTTCTGCTCTGCACAGCTGTCCTAAAAAGTGAGCAAATCCAGGCGGTTAGAAACCGGAGCGTAAGTCTCCTTGGAGAGAAATTCCCGGGCTTGGAATTTTTCTCCAAGGTGCTTACGTGTAGGTTTCTGCCTGGAGGAGCTGTCCTAAATCAGCATGGCTATCCATCAAATTAGAAAGCCCTTAATAAGCCCTGATCACCTTAGTTATTTTTGGATCACCTATAATAAACCACATCCAGAACCTTTAATCAATTCCTCGATTTAATCAATTTATAACCACCTTATTTATCGTATTCGGTTTAACGCAGTGAATTAGTCGGTTTCCCGAAATAGTAAAATCATTAGCAACTAAACAAAACATCCCCATTTAGTCACACTATAAAACGTGGCATCAAATGGGGATGTTTATTTTTCCAATTAAACTAATTAAACGTTGCTAACGAATCCATAATCAACTGAATAAATTTCTCCCGGTCAATATTCAGTAAAACATCCGTATTTTTAGGCTTATCTGTCAATTCATAGTAATCACAAACAGTCTCGCCATCCGTTAAATCACCTTGATTTTCAACATCGACGTTCATGAGTTTACTTTCAAACATCGCTGGGTCAATTAACCAAGCAATGGTACAAGGATCATGTAGTGGCGCCCCCTTAAAGCCCCATTTTGGTGCCTCGTGGTAGCGTTCGAAGAATTCGAGCAACCCATAGAAAGCATGGGCAACCGGATTCTTGATGTCGTTAATCTTTGTAATTTCACTCTTAAGAATCTGGGCTTTGTGGGTAACGTTCAATGGCGCCATTGTGAGGGGAATCCCCGAATTTAGCACAATCTTAGCCGCTTCCGGATCAACGAAGATATTAAATTCAACCGAAGGCGTCCAGTTTCCAAGTCCCATTGCGCCACCCATAAAGACAATTCGCTCAATTTTAGCCATTAGTTCCGGATAAACCCGTAGGAATAGGGCAGCATTCGTCATTGGTCCCGTCACCACCAAAGTAATCTTCTCATCAGATTCTCGGATGGTTTTCGCCATCAATTCAATTGCCGGCATCTTTTGGGGCTCAAAATCAGGATCAGGCAACTCAGCACCATCTAGGCCGGATTTGCCGTGAACGTTTCCGGCAGTTCGAAGCGGCCGCAACAGTGGCGTCTTGTTGCCACTGGCCACCGGGATCTCCTCATGTTTCATCAAGGTCAACATCCGCATTGCGTTATTCAACGTTTTCTCAGGGGTTTGGTTACCTGCCGAAGTGGTAACTGCCGCTAAGTCAATCTTGGGCGAAACAATCGCCAGCATCATTGCTAAGGCATCGTCGTGGCCTGGATCACAGTCTAAAATAATCTTTGTCATTATAATTTCCTTTCTATTTTTAATCTACTAGTGTTTGAGCTTGGGAACGAAACTTACGAGCAAAAAATGAAGCAAAAATAGTTGTCCCAATACCAACGATACTCAATGCAATTACTACTAGGGCCCCGGTTCCAGATAACTTTGTGGCTGCAATTGCAATGTTACTGACAAATCCCATTCCATATACTACATTGATGAAATCCATGAATGGTATCGCAAATCGTTTACCTGAAAGCAGTCTTACAAGTGCCCAGCCATAAAGAACTAGTGCAAAAATGATTGACCTCGTAAGGTTACCCATATTAGGGCTAGCAGATTGCATCATATACGTCATTGAATTAGTGATAGCGAACAGCCCCATAACTAAAAATATGGTTAGTGTCATTCCTTGTTTACTAAATTTCATTTTGAAACCCCTTACTTTTTAATCAATAGCTTTAGAAGTAAACACCTACAATTGTTCCAGTGAGAACTGAAGCCAATGTTGCCCCAACCAACAACTTCATTGAGAATTTAGCAACGTATGCACCTTGCTGGCCACTGATTGATTTAATTGAACCAGTAATGATCCCAATTGTTCCAAAGTTAGCAAATGATACCAGATATGCTGAAATAATCGCATTAGCTTTAGCGCTTAACGTGGCGGCAACACCATGCAAGGTTCCCATCGCAACAAACTCATTAGTAATTAGCTTCGTCGCCATTAAACTACCTACTTTAACAACATCATGCATTGGGACTCCCATCAAGTAAGCAATTGGTGCAAACACATAACCAATTAAATCTGTAAAACTCACATGAATAATAGCTAAGAATGTATTGTTAAGGAAGGTAACCAAAGCAACGAAACCAATTAACATCGCACCAACGGTAATTGCGAGTTGGAACCCATCAACAATGTAATTTCCCAAAACTTGGAAGAATGGTTCATCGTTACCCTTAGATATTTTTACTAACTCATCATCTTTTTCAGGAACGTAAGGGTTCACAATACAAGAAATGATTAATGCTGAAAGAATATTCAAGAATACAGCAACAACAACGAACTTTCCCGGAACCATCTTCATGTATGAAGCTAACATTGCGGCAGAAACTGCACTCATTGCTGATGCACAGATCGTATAAAGACGCTGTTCAGTTAACTTTGGAATTTGTTCTTTAATTGTCAGAAAGACTTCTGGTTGGCCAAGAATAGCTGTTGAAACGGCAAAGTAACTTTCCAATTCGCCCATTCCAGAAACTTTATTTAATGCCCAACCTGTCCATTTAATAATGAATGGCAAAACCTTAATATAATTCAAAATACCAACCAATGCAGAAATGAAGACGATTGGCATTAAAACGTTTAGGAAGAATACAGATCCCCCTGGTTTAATCATTAATCCGCCAAAAACAAAGTCAACACCACCAGCGGCTTGGAGCATTAACCAGTTGAAGAAAGCAGAAATTTTCTTTAATGTGTTAATGCCACCAGAAGTATTTAAACAAATAAACGAAATGATAATTTGTAGTGCAAATAATTTAGCAATCGAAATAAATCGAATATGTTTACGATCACTACTAATTAACCACCCAATACCAAACACTAATAGTATACCGGTCAGTAGAAATACAAAATTCATAGTTTTTCGCCCCTATCTTGGCCTATTGTTTTCCAAACTCATTCAAGAATGATGTTACTTTTTCGAGATTCAAGTTACCTGGTGTATTCCCAGCAAATTGTTCGTGCAAAACATCATCAGCGTTTGAGACAACATCGTCTTGTTGAATCTTATAATCAGAGAATGGGTGTAGCCCGAGGATATTATCTCGAAAATCTTTGTACGTATGAATGGCGATATCCGTCGTTTGGCTCTCCGGCGCATCTTCTGGATATTGAGCACCAATAATCTGACCAATTTCACGAACTTTCTTTGGTAAAATCGGCCCAACTAATTTAAGAACCCCTGGCAACGCATACGCAACCGCTTCACCATGGACAATATGATATTTTGACCCCAGAATATGGGCACTTGAATGACCGATATTGGTGCCAGCATTATTTAACATCCACCCTGAAAGTGCTGCTGCAACCATGACGCGTTCTCGAGCCTCCCGATCACTACCATCTTCAACTGCTCGTGGCAAATAATTGTAAAGAAGAAACATGATCTTCTCGCAAACTGCATCCGTAATCGGTGATGCCAACTTCGAAAGATATCCTTCGGCCGCGTGAGAAAATGCATCTAATCCAGTAGCAATTGTCATCTTCTTTGGGAGTGATAAGACTAAATCTGGATTCAACACCGCATATTCACTAACAGCATTATCAGCTAAAATTGCTAATTTCTTTTGTGAACTCTTATCAGTAACAACTAATGCGTTTGACATCTCACTGCCTGTTCCAGAAGTGGTTGGGACTGCAATCAGACCCGGGCAAGGCTTAATTGCTCGGTTATTACCTTCATAATCAGCAATCTTTCCACCATTAATTCGAACAATGTTTACTCCCCGCGCAACATCAATGGAACTACCACCGCCAATTGCAATAATGCTATCAGCTTGATGTTGGTTAAATGCCGCAACCCCAGCATCAACAATTTCTGTTGGTGGATCGGATACGACTTTATCAAAAACCGCAAAGTCAATTCCTTGCTGCTTTAACTTTTCTTGAGTATCGATCACCACCTGAACTTTAGTTAAAAAGCTATCCATGATAAACAGTGGTCTTTTATAACCTTCTGTTTGAAGAATATTTAGTAAAGTTTGGTCTAAGTGGTTCGTACTTACCACCTTTACCTTCTGTAAAAATTTAAAGTTTACCAAATTATCCCTTCCTTTCATTAAATACATGCTTTTGAATCCAACCACCCAAGGCCTGAATCGTTGGCCCCGTGGTTAAAGCCGTTATAATCGTTATGGCACCAAATTTCCCACCCAGGAGAAATCCCGTTGTCAATAATGCCAAATCAAACGTCACTTTACTTCTTCGAACACTCCAACCAGTACGATCCCTAATTGTTAACATAAAACCATTAAATGGATCTACGCCAATATCAGCAGCTACAAACATACTGATCCCAATGTAATAGAGGCTAATTCCGGTGGCACCTCCAAGACATCGAGTAATTAAGGATGTGTCAGTAAAAATCATCGGGTAAAGATGTGATCCAATCGTAATGAATAGTCCATATGGGATTAAATACATTAAGGTCCCGATATTGACATAATGGCGGCCAATCAGCATCAGGATGATAATTAAGCCAATATTCAAAAAGTTTGAAACAAATCCCAGTTGAACAATTGGGATGCTAAAAGCCACTCGTAAGCCATCGTAGATTATCCCAACCGGATCATTTCCTAAGCCCGTATTATTATTAAAAGCAACCCCGATACATACTAAGAAAATCCCAAGCATTGCCAAAGTGACTTTCTTAATGCTTAATCGGCTTTTAAGAGCGTCCGTTTTATTTGCGATCAATTAAAGACCAATTTCCTTTGCCGCCTCATCTGCTCGTTCACAGAATAAGCGGACTTTTTCAATATCTTTCTCCATATTGCCACCTTCATATTTGATACTGGTTTTAGTGAGTGAATCCACTCCATAAGGCTTAATCTTCTTAATTGCATCAGCAACGTTGTCTGGTCCCAGACCGCCCGCTTCAATAACTGGTACATCAACAGACTCAACAATTTTAGCGTCAATATTCCAATCATGGGTTTTGCCACTTGCACCAATTCCAGTGTCTGGTGCTAACCCTGAGTCTAATAAGATATAATCAACAAATGGCGCAAACTTCTTCGCCCGATCAATTGCCGTTTCGTTATCTACAAGAACTGCCTGCATCAATGCTGTATCTGGGGCCACTTCTTTTAAGCGTTTTGCAAATTCAGGAGTTGCCGCATACCCATCCCCAGCAACGTGAAGAATTTCCGGTTGAACCTTTTCAGCAAGTTGAAGCATTTCTTCAGGGTCATTGGTAAGCATAATTGCAACTAGTTTTACCCCCCGTTTCTTAGCTTCATCATGAATCTTATAAACTCTTTCTAAAGGAACCCGATGAGCTGGAACGCCACCATTTTGCATTGGAACCAGACCAATATTATCTGCTCCGGCTTCCATCGTCTTAACCGCTTCATCGAACTGAATTAAAGAATATAATTGCTTAATCATTATTTGTATCTCCTCCTAATTTAATTAAAGAGCAACTGACATGCTTTCCAACTTTGCATAAATCTGATTAACAGTAATATCTGGAACTGACTTTGTACTTTCTAAAGCAATGCTCGAAGCAGCTTGAGCGATCCTGCCAATTTCGCCAAGTTGCCTATTTGGATTATCAAAATAACTCCAAGTAATTGCTGCCATGCCACAATCACCCGCACCATTTGCATTCACAATATTGGTCTTAAAGGGGTGAATGATCAGCATCTTTTGATTGTTTGCACATAGAATCCCATCAGCGCCTAGTGAAATAAACACATTCTTTATTCCTTTATTAAGCAATGACTGGGCAGCCTGTTTTGCTGAATGTTCGTCATTAATATCAATACCAGTTAATAAGGATGCTTCTAACGCATTTGGCTTTAAGGTAGTCATCTTATCTAAAATGCCTTCAAAGTGACGAGCCTTAGCGCAAGAAACGGTATCACCAAAAATCGGTGCGGTAACATTTTGACCAATCCAATCAATTGTCTGTTTATTTAAATTAGCGTCAACTAAACATACCTTGGCATTATTAATGAAATCCAATCGTTTTTTCAAAAATGATGGTGAAATGTATTCACAGATTCCCATATCATTAACACCAACTAGCATGTCTCCATGCTCATCGGTAATATACATGTAGGTTGATGAGCGCTCACCCTTTAGCTGGGCAGCATAATCCAGGTGAATGTTATTACGCTGACATGATTCTTCTAATAGTCTGCCGTTATAGTCATCACCATAAACGGTGATTAGATACGTTGGGACATCTAAGTGTGCTAAATTTTGAGCAATATTTTGACCAACGCCACCAACAGTCATGCCAACAGTTCCAATGTTAGAATCACGGTTGATAACTTTCTCACTTGGCATCCCATAAATATCCATGTTCATTCCGCCGATAACAACAACATAATCTGTAGTTAAATATTTTGGGCTTATCATAACGCTACCTCCAAAGGTTTAATGAGCAGCTTTTAAACAAATGTTTATGTTGATAAACATTTGTTGCCATAAAGATACAACATTTTGAAAGCGCTGTCAATAAAAAGTTAATTTTTTAACAAGCCACCTATTACGAAAAAAGTGATAACCCAAAATAGTTTAAAGACTACTTTGACCTATCACTCTGAAGTGACCCAATCACTTTACTTTAATGATTAAGCTTAAAATAATTCCTCATCCCAAAAAAGACCACATCTCAATGTAGTCCTCGATTCAATACTTCTTTAATTAAAATATTTTTTAACAACCCTTTTCAATAGCAGATAATTCATATCATCATTTACTGCCTGAACCGTCTCAGAAGTAATATGTGCTGCTGCGTTAGCAAAACGAGCGCTATCTTTAAATGAAGCGTTATTCAAAAATGCCCTAACCAATCCTGATGTAGCAGCTGCGCCATCACCATTTGTATTCTTAACCCCAACTGAATTAACGGGGTAAAAAACACGTTCACTTTTACTTTGATAGAGCATCCCAACCTCATCAACGTATAAGAAAACATTTTCTACACCTAAATTATTGAGTGTCATTGCGCAACTTATTGACGTCTCCTTATCATTTGGGGTAATTCCTGTTAGCACAGGTGCTTCAACGCCATTAATAACCAGTGTATTTAATTTTGATAAGCTTGATATGAGTCGTTTAGTCTTCACTAAGGAAACTGCTTTCGCAAATATTGGTCCATTGAAATTGTTACAAATCCATTGAATTGTTTCTTCGGGCAAATTACTATCGATTACAACACAAGTCGAATTATGAATAACGTCCAATCGAGGCTGCAAAAACTCTGGGGTCAGATAGTCATTTATCCCCATATCATCGAGCCCTACAAATCGTTCGCCGGTGGCTTGATTTAAATAAATATAACTAGACGTCTTTTGATTAATTAACTGCTTGGAATATGTTATATCCATATCATTATTATTTGCATCGACTTTGAATTGTTCACCACCCAGATCATCGCCGTAAACTGAAATAAAATAGTTGAATACACCAAGTTTACGAAGATTTAACGATATATTTCTACCCAAGCCACCAATTGCGTGATATACATGCCCTGGATTGGAAGTCTTTGTCGTAAAGGTTGCTTCTGCAATTCCATAAATATCCATGTTAACCCCACCAATAACGGTTACATGTTTCTCTGGGGCAACAATATATCCCTTTCCCCGTAAATACCCCTTTTTAGTTAAATTAGAAATATGGGCAGCAATACCAGAACGCGAAATGCCAGCTAATTTTGCTAGATCATTTTGGCTTATCATCGGATTTTGCCGGATCCATTCTAATATTTGTTGTTCCCGCTCAGTAATTTGATTATTCTTATCCATCATTCAGCCACCAACTAATATTTTTTTATTCCGATTGGAATCAACTCTATTCGTTACTATTTCAAAATTAAAGTTGCTTCTTTATGAACAGGTAAATTATAACAATTTAATAGTCCTGATGTGGATTTATGTTGCTCTCTTAATCAATTCCAACACTACTACGACATCTACTTGATAAGGACGATTACCCTTTCACCGAATTGCCATACGACCTATTTTAAAATATGTCGGGTGGTAATTTGGGAGACCACAAAAAAAGTCCTCGCACTTTGACCGCAAGGACTTTTCACTGTTATTCTCTTTGATCTTTCTCAAAAATAATCAGTCGTTGACTATCACTTAAACTAAATTCATATTGCTCCTACTTCGCCACATACATCCCCTTCAAATTAAAGGACAGGCCAGCACTATTATAGATTATTCCCTTAATCTTCGCCTTTCTCATTTGAGAAATCGTTGCCTGGTACAATGGTGCAACACCTTGGTCGGACATAATCACTCTAGATGCATCAATCATATCTTGCCAGCGTTTTTGCGGATTAGTGGCATCCGTTGAAGCTGATTTTTGAACGAGTTTGTCATAATTCTTATTCGTCCAACCACCTTCATTAAAGGTATTGTTTGATTGCAAAACCTGTAGGAACGTATAGGGATCAGAATAATCAGCTCCCCAATTTGAAACGAAAAAGTCAAATTGATGGTGGGTTTGCCGCTGAATGAGTGATTTTAGTGGTACGGACGCAATACTAATCTTGAGGTTTGGCAAAATCTTCTCAAGTTGTCCTTGGACGTAAGCTGCCGAATGTTTAGCCGCCGTGCTATCGCCACAAAGCACCTCCAACTGAAGCGACTTCTTATGAAGCTCTTTTAACGCTTGCTTATAGGCTGCCTTAGCTTTTGTCGGGTTATATTCCAGGCCAACGTTTCCCTGTTTAGCCTCTTTGGTAAAATCTTCACCGGTCTTTGGATTGCTTGCTAATCCCTGGGTCACAAACCCTTGTGCCGGAACAGAACCATCAGCTAACACGTTTTTAGTCAACGATTGACGATCCATCGCATAGGAAAAGGCTTGTCGTAACGCCTTATTTTTGAACGCCGGCCGGGTACGTTGATTGAACTCTAAATAAAAGATCCGAGAATCCTTCAATACGTGCATGTCCTTATTATTCAATTCATTCTTAACTTGAGTCCCGGATAAGGTGGCCACATCCAACTGATTTCCCTGATACATGTTGTACATCGTTGATGGATCCTTAACAACTTGATCGTTAATTTTCTCAAGATAGACGTGCTTCTTATCCCAATAATTCTTATTGGCAGTCAACGTCCACTTTTCATTAGTACCAGTCCAGCCGTTCATCTTAAACGGCCCATTGTAGACCATTTTGGCTGAGGAGGTTCCGTAAGCCTTTCCGTATTTTTCAACGGCCTTTTGGTTCTGGGGGAAGAATAGTGGGAAAGCCATTAATAGCTTAAAGTAGGGAATTGGCCGTTCTAACGTTACTTGAAGCTTGTATTTACCAATTGCTTTTACCCCCAAGGTACTTGGTTTGGCTTTACGAGCCTGAATCTTGTTCGCATTTTTGATGCCATCAAAAATATACCCATACTGTGAGACCGTCTTGGGATTAATCGTTCGCTTCCAGCTGTACTCAAAATCATGAGCAACAACGGCATCACCATTACTCCACTTTGCGTTCTTGCGAAGGTTAAATGTGTAGACCTTCCCGTCACGTGATTCAGTCATTTTAGTGGCAATTCCCGGTAATAATTTATGATGATTGCCAAGTCGATATAATCCTTCGTTAGTATTACCAACCATCGTAATATCAATTGGCTGGGTTAGCTTGGAAGGATCCAACGTCGTTAAGTCTTCGGTCTCTGACCAATTAACCACTTGCTTAGTTGCCATATTGGCCTTCAAATTCCCTGAATTTTCAGCCGATTGTTTCTTTCCACACCCTGATAACAATAGAATAATGGCAAGACAGCTGCCGACAAAGTATCCAGCTTTTTTCATTATTAACCCTCCACGAGGTTCCCTCATTGTATAAAAATTCGCTTAATTTAATATTTTAAGAATAATGGCATCTGGCGAAGGTGTCAATACTAATTTTAATAATATTAAAATTAGATGAGTCTTTTATGGGCTCTTCAACTATTAGGCGAAAAGAAGTGTCTACGATGGCAAGACCACTTAGCTAGCTAGTTTTGAAATTAATTGAACTTATAATATACATCTGAAAGTGAGAACGGGATTAGTAACCGAAGGAGTTTTGAGCGTTCTGTTTGTATTAGTAATACCTAAATAATACTATGTAATCAAAAAGAGGAGCTGTTTAAAATGAAGGCACGAAAGCAGGGTAACACCTTAGTATTAAGTATTCCAAAACAGTTTCAAGTAACCGAAGGAGCTGAATTCATGAGTACGCAAGCTGAGGACGGTAGCATCACATATGTTCCCAAGACGCCAAACATCTATGAAGATCCCAAATATTCAAACCAAGACTTGCGAGTTAAGGATGATATTTTGGACTCTGACAAAACCACGGGCCATGAGGAGCTTTAATGTATTCAATAATCTATAGCAGTGGTTAGCAAAATAATTAGAAATCGGAATTTACGCGCGTTTAATTAACAGTTATCAGCATAAAAAGCAGAAGTAACAAAAGATTGTGAGCAATAATCTTTTGTTACTCCTGCTTTAATGTTTCACATGAAACATCTAAACATTAACCACCTTAATATCCAAAAAAGTTTCAATCTCTTCACTTGGAATCGATTTAATTGCAGGACCGCCAATTTGATGAACGTAGATCAGATTTAGATGACCCTCACGATTCTTCTTATCATTTTTAATTTTATCAAAGACTTCTGAGGATTCTAATAAAAGTGAGGTTGTCGGTAAGCCAACCGCTTCTAATCGATCAATCAGTGTCTGGGTTAAGCCCACTTGTGATAATCCCTTCTCTTCAAAGATTCGGGTAATTGCCACCATCCCAATACTAACGGCTTCACCATGACGCAAATCACCATCAGCCAGGGCTTCAACCGCATGACCAATTGTATGACCAAAGTTCAGCAGCTGTCGCAAGCCACCCTCCTTTTCATCTCCCATCACCACGTTAGCTTTGTATTGAATGGAATGGATACTTAACGCTTGGGCATTCGCCAAAATATCTGTTGGTGAATTAATTGACTGAACCAATTTCCAAAGATCACCGTCAGATAACGCCGCAACCTTCACAATTTCACCGTATCCTTCAACCAAATCACGGGTTTCTAAAGTTCGCAGTGTATTGGGGTCAATGATCACCAAATCCGGTTGGTAGAACACGCCGATGATGTTCTTAGTGTTATCCAAATCTACAGCAGTCTTCCCACCAACTGAACTATCAACTTGAGCGAGTAATGACGTTGGAATTTGGATCAAGCTAATACCACGCATGTAAGTTGCAGCTAAGAATCCAGCCAAATCACCAGTAACCCCACCACCTAACGCAATAACACCATCATCACGATTGAACCCGTCAGCGGCCATTTGGCGGGTCAAATCGCCAAGCACAGTTAACGATTTTGAGGCCTCACCCGCTGGAAATTGGTAATTATGGACGGCAAAGCCCACCGCCGTTAACGCATCAGCCACCTTGTCTTGATATAAAGGGGCAACGTTACTATCACTCACCAAGGCAATTTTTCGTTTGGACCAAACGCTTGAAACTAGTTGGCCAGTACAGTTTAGGATGCCCGCTTCGATTTCAACGTTGTAGCTGTGATCCGGTAAGTTCACTTCGATTATTTTCATAATTTAACCTCACTTTTTTCTTTAATCGGGGTCGCTAGAGTTTTACGAATCGCAAAGGCTTTAGCCGCCATTTCACGGTACTCGTCTGGTTTCAGTGCTTGAGCGCCATCAGAGAATGCGTGAGCTGGGTCGTCATGAATTTCAACCACTAACCCGCTAGCACCCACCGCAACGCCAGCCAATGCTTCTGGCGTGACAAATTCAGTATGGCCAGCCGCGTGACTGGGGTCAACAATCACTGGGTAATGGGTCAACTTTTGTAGTACTGGCACGGCTCCAAGGTCCAACGTGTTTCGGGTGTATTTATTGTCAAACGTTCGAATGCCCCGCTCGGTAATGATAATCTGATGATTCCCACCGGCAGCGATGTATTCAGCGGCATTTAAAATATCATCGATGGTTGCTGACATCCCGCGCTTTAGCATCACTGGAATATTCGTTTTACCAACGGCCTTTAAAAGTGAGAAATTCTGCATATTTCTGGCACCAATTTGGAAAATATCGGTGTACTTGGCAATCATGTCAACGTGGTCTTGATCCATTACCTCGGTTAAAACGTCCATATCATTCGCATCAGCGGCCGCCCGTAGAAATTTCAATCCATCTTCGCCCAGTCCTTGGAAAGAGTATGGCGATGTTCGTGGCTTGAAGGCACCGCCCCGGAGAATCGTTGCGCCACCACTCTTCGCTACTCTCGCCATCTTCATCACGTGTTCAGCGGACTCAACGGAGCACGGCCCAGCCATCATGGTGAAGTGATCACCACCAATTTTGCTGTGCGCCGTGGTGACAATCGTATCTTCGGGATGAAATAAACGACTTCCCTGAACTGCGGCTGGGACATTATCAATAATCAAATCGATGGCCCCTTTTTCTACTGAGTTTAAGTCTTTCTCGCTAATCCCTTGAATGGCAACCCGGTTATGATGAACGAAGACTTCGTTAGTCCCGTTGAACCGACTCTTAATTTCATCAACAATGCTTTCATGACCTGCTTTAACGATAATAATCATAATATGATCTCCATTTCTTTTGGCTTATTGACATTTTTTGTAAAATAAAACTCCCGCAGCGTCTATATCTAGAACACCACGGGAGTTTCCTGGTTTAAGGGTAAAAAATTGGTCCCGCAGTATTTTGAAAATTTACTGTGTGACCGACCTGATCATGCTGAAATACTATTGGTCGCACAGGTTGTAGGATGTGCCCACAACCTGCACGGTGTGAACACTACAATGGCCAATAGTAATAAAATCGATTAATTTTTTGATTTGTTTTCCGCATAATTAGAATCTCCTAATAAAGTTAAATTTTAATTGCAGTTATCATATGATAATTTTTAGGTTCTGTCAACCCTTAAGTTTGAAATAAGCGAAATCTATGTACTTGTCTTAAGCACTCCCCACGTAGTAAGAGCCTGCATTTATGCAATGGTCAAAGGATTTTTGAATCCTATTCATTTCGCTGGTCACTGGGATTAGGATTGCTGCGTAAAGATGAGGATTGCACATAAAGCATTACTATTAAAAGATCCTAAGAATAAGCTGATTTTTGATAGCCTAACCGTCATCCTATTTCACATGGACTAGGATCGCTCCGCAAAGCAGGGATCTGCGCGTAAGCACCTCTAACAAAAATTTCAAGCCCGGGAATGTATTTCTCATATATTTGGATCTCATCTCTTGGGCTTCATAGATTAGGACCGCTCCGCAAAGCAGAAAGCTGCACCTAAGCTACTGTAACCAAATTTCTCTGGCTACATGGATTAGGACCGCTCCGCAAAGCAGAAGTCTGCACCTAAGCTACATCACGCAAAAATTCCAGGCCCAGGAATTTCTGCGTGATGCAACTTAGGCTCCGACTTCTAACCGCTTTGCTACGCGCACTCTCATTTTTCTTGACAGATTCTCATAATCGCCGTAACCTAATAACAATTAAATATCCGTCCTACAAAACCGTTGATGTGGAGATCAAGATTGTTATGCTCGTTAAGAGAGCCACCGTTGCTGGGAGTGCGGTCGAACGCAGGCAGTTAAATGGACCACGGAGGGTTCTTCCGAAAGTTACCGAGTACGAAGAAACGTTCAGGCTGACGTCAGATGCCGGGAGTGTGTTCGCACTTCGCTAAGAGTCCGGTTATGAGAACGACTAACTATTGAGGACGTTTTTAAACTCAATTAAGTCTCGTTAGTAACCCTAAATTAAGGTGGCACCGCGGTATTCTCCGTCCTTAACAAATCAATAAATGATTTGTTAAGGACGGCTTTTTTTTATGAACATTATCAAACGACAGAGATACAACTTTTGAAGTTACAGAACCATTCCGCCTCAACCAAAATTAATCAACTCGGAGGTCTTACACCATGCATTTGAAGGAAATCAAACGATGGCAATCCCAATCTAGTTAACTAACTCAAACTAAATTGGAGGTCATCATATGAACATCAAACAATTACAAACTTACGCAGCTAACTACCCAGCGGTTCCCATTACCCGTCAGTTTCAACTCAAATCGTTCGATCCCATTGCGATTACCCAAGCTTTAGATCACCCGGAATCTCCTTGCTTTCTTTTAACAGGAAAACCAAAGAAAGATGAGGATGGCTACAGTTTTATTGGTATCAATCCCACCAAATCGTTCACCTACCGGAACGGCAAGCTCAAAGTTACTAACCGAACTGGTGAAACTTTTGAAAAAGCGGTTGCTTTAAAACCGGTGATTGAAGCCGTGCTACGAGAAAATCGAACGCCCCATATCCCAAACCTGCCCCCATTTTTAGGTGGGCTGGCCGGCTATTTTAGTTATGACTACGAAAAATATGCCACAACCGCCCAATTACCAACCGTTCAGGATCCAATGGGTCTAAATGATGCTGACTTATTACTGGTAGACGAAGTGATTGCTTATAATCACACCACCAAAACGGTAACCCTTAGCAAAATCGTAAACGCCAATCAACTTACGAATTTGTATCACTCAGTTATAGCAGACCTTACTAACCTACAAAATCAACTGTTAGCAGTGACTGGTGAAAAACTGTTACCACCATTTTCAATGACCCCACTGCAATTGCAATTTTCCTTACAAGAATTTACTGAAAAGGTAGCGCAAACCAAGCAGCACATCGTTGATGGTGACATCTTCCAGTTAATCCTTTCCAATCCCCAGCAGGCTCAAATGCGCGGATCATTATTTGCCGCGGCGCCTACCCTCTTTCGGGAAAGTCCCTCGCCTTATCAATTCTATTTCCGCCACAATGATTTTGAAACAATTGGGGCCTCCCCCGAAACCCTCATTACCAAACGGGGACAAACCCTGTTCACGTATCCGCTGGCCGGAACTAGACGGCGGGGACGTGACAAGGCAGAAGACGATCAGTTGGCATCCGAACTTCAGCACAGCCCAAAAGAGTTGTCAGAGCACAACATGTTAATTGACCTGGGGCGAAACGATCTGGGAGCCGTGAGCCAATTTGGCAGTGTTCAGGTAACCGCTTATCGTAGACTCTTAAAATTTGCCAACGTCATGCACATGGGGTCAACTGTTGAGAGTACCGTTAAAAAGAACACTTCCGCTATGGATATTATCAACGCTGTCTTACCAGCTGGCACATTATCAGGCGCTCCAAAAATTTCAGCGATGCAGCTGATTGGCCAACTGGAAAACCGTAAGCGGGGTGTCTACGGCGGCTGCCTGGGCTATTTGGGCTTTGATGGGGACCTAGATCTCTGTATTGGCATCCGGCTTGCTTACCGTAAGGGTAAAACGCTGGTCGTTCATTCTGGGGCGGGGATCGTTGCCGACAGCGTTGCTAAATATGAATATCAGGAATTTAACAATAAAGCTAGCGCGGTTGTAAACGCACTAAAGGAAACTGCAACGAAAGGCGTGATTCTCGATGCACTATCTCATTGATAATTATGATAGCTTTACCTACAATTTATACCAACTCATCGGTAGCTTAACGGATGAACCGATTACCGTCCTTAAAAAGGATGCGGTCACTGCCACCGAATTACAGGCACTTCATCCTGAAAGCATCATCCTATCACCGGGACCCGGACGGCCAGAGGATGCCGGCAATATGCCATCAATCCTCAAAGCATTTATTGGTAAGGTCCCGATCTTAGGCGTCTGTTTGGGTCACCAGGCAATTGCTGAGGCATACGGTGCTAAAGTTGTGCATGCGCCTAAACTGATGCATGGCAAGCCGTCCCAAGTCAAGATTACAGAGGCAACTGGATTATTTACCAACTGCCCCAAAACGTTTGAAGCCGCCAGATACCACTCACTAATCGTTGACCCCAAAACGGTTCCAACTCCCCTGCAGGTCACGGCTAAAACGACTGACGGTGAGATTATGGCGATTGCCGATAAAGCGAACCAAGTGTATGGCGTCCAGTTTCACCCTGAATCAATCATGACCGACCTAGTAGTTGGTAAGCAGATCGTGAGGAATTTTTTAGCAATTGTTCAGAAACATCAACGATTGGTGGTCAAAACATCATAAAATAAGCGTGACATCACAAAACAACCGTCCAATAGCCTTACACGCTCTAATTGGACGGTTGTTTTGTGATGTCCCTAGCCTAATTTTTAAATCATTGCACCTTAAAATTCGATTTAAAAATAAAGCCACACGATGGGCATCGGTTTAAACCGTAGCTGATCTGCATCGGCCGGTGACACTTGGGACAGTTTCCCTGAACTGATCTCGGAATTTTAGTAACCTTTTTGGGTGCTTCTGATTGATCTGCCATGCCTTTTCCTCCAAAAATAAATTGGGTCCTCAGTGCGATATCACCTTGAGGTATTTTGCGGGCATTGCGTCGACTAGCCAAATGCCACTTTTAGTTGGGTGAACTACTTGTCACTAAAATAACGAGCTTCTAGGAACACCGCGGACTTAC
>NZ_AZEB01000042.1 GCF_001434135.1 Lentilactobacillus kisonensis DSM 19906 = JCM 15041
AAAACCAAAAAGTGAACCTAACCAACGAGTGAGATTAGCAAAGCAAAGGAGATCATGAAATGGATAACGAATTAACAGTCATTGGGAGTGAATTACCGGTTTTGCAGACTAAAGGAGCCTACAAGTATTTAAAAGAAATTACTGGAAATGGAGCTTACTATCAAGTGGCTTAGCAAAAATTAGCCGATGGCTACGTTGCCCTTTATGGCACGACCCCGATTCAAATGTGAGTATCAAGCAAACGAATTTGCAAGTGGGTTGGTGGGTTTGCTGTATATTGAAGAAAACGGCTATGGGCCGGAAAGCTACGCTGATCTGATGCACCAATATGGCTCACCGGTGGATGAATTAGACTAAGTTGTCATGGGGGGAAGTGATTGAATGGGGTGTGCTGGGCTTCTTGTAATATTATTTTTTATCGCGATTATTTCTACTTTTGGGTGGCAAATACTACTTGTCGCTGGGATTGGGTTTTTAATATATTATTTTGTTTCCAATAAAGGCACAAAACCAAAGCAACATGTTTCGAAAGTGTCTCCAAAAAAAGAGCCGTCTAGGAACTATGTTCAAGCCACTTTGGTTACTAAGCAAAAAGCGGCTTCTGATGTTCCAAAACCTGTAAAAAAGCCTGAGATCACATCGGATGCGCAAGTTGATCCTAAAGCATCGCCAGACTCAAATTCGAACATTTCAGAAGTAGATACAGAAGCAGACGACGATATTTATTCAGATCCAAAACAGTTAATAATGGATGATCCTTACACAAGGTCCGGAAAAGTTAAAATGGATGATTTTGACCTACAAATTTATCATGAAGAACGGTCGAAACTAAAGCTTGATAATGATCAACCCAATCCGGTTTTTGAAAAGCTGTACGTAAACATTCCAGAGTCGACTAAAAAAATATTGTGGATAGCGAATGGCCCTCATAAAAATTTCGAGTACTTCCCACCTTCTGCTGCAAAGCAAGTTCATGGCTATATTGAAGCACACGATGAACTGTCCGCGTTATTTGAAACTGATGAGTTAGAACCAGGCACGCCGGAGTCATTCCGAGGTCAATTGGATTTGTTCAATACGTATAGTAGTTTTACACCAAAACAACGTTATCATTATCTAGAGTGGCTTAGCAACCCGCATGCTGGCGAAGAGTTCCAATATCCCTGGTTACTTTATCAAGGAATGGAACGCCACATGGTTTTGAAAAATTTGGATGTGGCTTTTCATTGGGTTGAATTCATCGTTTACACTCTGGATTATGTCGAACTTGGCGGATACCTTTTTAGTGACACTCTGTATGCCTATGCAAAATTCAAAAAAATCAAGTATATGCGTGCTCTCATTGATCCCAAAGACTTAGATTCACGAGATTTACTCCTTTATAAGTTACTGATTGAGGCCCCATTTGATGCGGATGACGTCAGCTATTGGATGTGGAAAGTCGGGCTTCCAGAAAATGATTTAGATTTTACTACCTTAAAAGAATACACGGCTTTACGAAGTTATTACTTGCCGCTAGCGATTCAATCTTTATATGGAACGTTAAACTTCAAATTTCCATCCACCCTCAAGCCCAAAATATATATTAATTCTGGGATTGGTGAAAATGAGGTGAAGTCAGGATTTAATCAATATTTCTTCGGAAACATTTCAACAGATCTGGAACGACAACGAATTATGTGGGTTCAACCGATGAATGAAAGTGATGAGTTTAAGAATGCGATTAAGGAGCTGGTTCATACAACCGCTGAATTTATTAGAATAGAATTTAAGCGGAGAAAAGAAAAAGGGTTAAAAATACGTAATGCAAAAGTCAAAAACATGTACAATCCATTTGCTGACCAAACAGATAAAAATTAAACGGGGGATTTAATCATGACTATCAAAGTAGAAATTCACATTCCAGAACACGTAATCATTACCGCAGATGATGCTAAAGTCGTTATTACACGAAAAGGAATTCGAAGTTTTGCCAACCGTGGGCAAAATGGAGATCAAACAATTCCATTAACAAATATTATTGGAGTTGACTTCAAAAAAGCCGGTGTTACTGCTGGCCAAATCAACTTCATCACTGCTGCTGGCAATCAAACAACCGGTGGACTCGGTGCCCTGCCAGGATTCGCACATGGTGCTTACAACAAAGCCAATAATGTTGTTTTCCGTGGGGGATCTAATAACAAAGATATGGAAAAGTTAAAAACATTTGTAGAAAACAATATGGGGCCAAAAGAATCTCAAGCACAGGCTACTGATACCGCTGATGAAATTGCTAAGTTCAAAAAGCTTCTTGATGACGGAACAATCACTCAGGAAGAATTCGACGCGAAGAAAAAACAATTATTGGGCTTATAGAGGGGAAAATCATAATGAAAATTAGAAATTCAATTATGTTAGGTGTTACCGCATTATCTTTGGGTGGAATTATGAGCATCACATTTCCAACCACCATAGATGCTTCATCCTGGCATACTTCTGCAATCCCCTATCGATTGCGCGGACATTGGTATGCAACAGCTAATCCAAACTATGGAGTAAAAATCTATCGGCATTATATCCATTTTTCTGGTGAGAAATCCGTTCATGTTACAAAATGGAAGTAATCTCGGAAATCACTTCTATAAATTCCGATATAGCAACGCTTACGGTGATTCAAATTCACTGCATTATTTCAGTCCTCATAAGATCTCAATGTATTCATTCTGGCACTCATACTTTAGATAACGAGGGTAACGAGCATGAAATTAAGAAAGTCAATTATATTAGGAATTGTTGCATTAACCTTGTAAGCACTAAATAACTGGACGTCTACTTCGTAGACGTCTTTTTGAGTACCATAGAATTATTAATTAAGTATGAGGTGATTCTTTATGGAAAAGATGTCAGCAACGGTTGTAAAATGTTGGAAAATACCGATTAGAAAATGTCGGTTTTCCAACATTTTTTTACGGTAAAATAAACGCATCTCAAATTTGGAGGAACTGAAATGCGTTTAGATGTTGAGCAGTGTGTCCAGCAATATATTATGAACAAAATAAAGCCCAACTTCGCTGAAATTGGTCGGCGATACGGTGTTGATCCACGAACGGTAAAAAGATACTACAATTTAGGGCTTACGCCCCCAGATGAGCAGCCACAACCCTTACGGCGGCCGAGTAAACTTGACGATTATCGAAAAACGATTGAAGAAAAGGTTCTAGAAGGCTGTTCGGCAACGGCAATTTATTACTTTATCAAAGAACGTGGCTATCAAGGAAAGCAAAGTATTCTCAGAGACTATTGTCGAACCATCAGAAAAGCCGCAACGAAAAAAGCCACTATCCGGATTGAAACCTCGCCAGGACTTTCAGCCCAGGTTGATTGGAAAGAAGACTTAACATTGGTTTCTCGGCATGGAGAGATTGTCAAAGGCAACATCTTCTTATATGTTTTAGGGTACTCGCGAATGAAATACATGCAATTTACCTTCAGTCGCAGCCAAACTACCTTTTTTGATTGCTTAACGAATGCCTTTTGGGCAACCGGGGGTGTGCCGAAAGAAATCTGGTTTGACAACCAAAAGGTTGTCGTCGATCATCATAAAAGTAATTTTGGTAAGCCGGTATTTAATGAAACCTTCGTTGAATACGCTAAGGACGCTTGTTTCAAGCCAATTGCTTGTCGACCGTTTCGGCCACAAACCAAAGGAAAGGTTGAGGCGTTGGCCAGAACTACTCAGCGAATTAAAGTTTACAACCATGAGTTTGAAGAGCCGCTAGACTTAGCCGAGATCGTTCATTTGACGTGTGATCAGCTGAATCATGAGAAGTCTCAGGCGACTCAAATTCCGCCTTATTTATTGCTTGATAAAGAAAAAGAGTATCTCCATGATTTTGATCATGACTTACTCGATGCCTATGCCAGCCAAACCATCGCAAGGAAAGTTAGCAAGGAATCAATGATTGTCTTTCAAAATCGGAAATACTCCGTCCCCATCAGATATATTGACGAAACCGTACAAATTAAACACGATGACAATACTCTATACGTTTATTATAACGGAGAATTAATTCGTTCTCACCCTATTTCACTGAAAAGATTTAATTATCTTCGCGATGACATGGAAGAGATTGTCCGATCAGACCTTTATAAGAATCGTGATGACCGAGTCATTGATGATTACGTCGACCGAAACCTGAAGATGTTTGATGAAATGGAGTGAGAAAATGGCTAATTACCAAGCGTTATACACCAACCTTAGACAATTAAAGTTAGATCGTTTCGCCGAACATTTAGGCTACCTATTGGATCATCAAGATGAAGCACCCAAGTCCTTGAGTGATGCCTTATTCGAATTGACAACGGCTGAGCTTAAATACCGGGAACAAAAAAAGATTAATTTGAGAATTAAACTAGCCCGCTTTCCATATGAAAAAACGTTAGCTGACTTTGACTTTAGCTATCAACCAGGAATTAACCAAGGGACAATTGAGGACTTGGGATCACTAAGATTCACCCAAGAGAATCAAAACATTTTGTTTATCGGCACCTCCGGTGTCGGTAAGACTCANAAACAAGGAATTTCAACGCAGTTTATTCGATGTAGCGACCTCATCAACAAGCTTCAAACAGCACAAGTTCAAGGACGAAGCGAAGAAGTGTTGCGCCGGTATGCCCGTTTTCAAATTCTAATCATTGACGAGATTGGTTATCTCCCAATTGAGTCAGTGGGTGCTAAGCTGTTCTTTCAGCTAATTGAAAGACGATATGAACGGAAATCAACCATTATCACCACTAATATTCCGCTTTCTAAGTGGGGAAACACCTTTTCAGATAAGATGTTAGCTAACGCCATTTTAGACCGCTTGGTTCACCACGCTAAAGTCATCCGAATCACCGGTCGATCATATCGAATGAAGGATCATTTGATTGAAAAGAAGGATAATTCTGGACCTGATTTATCAGGTTTCAGCTCACAAAATAAAGAAAGGAGCAGTGAGACACTGTAAACCTTATCGGTAAAAAACAGCATTTTTTAATCGGCAAAAAACGACATTTTCACATCGGCGTTGACAAAAGACCATTGTGCCAGTACCCACTGAAAAGTTACAAATTACAAGGATTGATGATCCCAATAAAATTCAACCGGCTTGTCAATTAACCGTCAATAATAAAAAATTAAGGATCTTTAATAATGCCCAGCCAGAAATATTGAAGATCATTCTAAAGGAGCTGATGGCGGGTGCCTAAATTACTCAACTTTACCGAATTAGATAAAGTCTATTTGGTTTGCGGCAAAACAGATTTACGCAAAGGAATTGATGGGTTAGCAACAATTATCCAAGATCAATTCGACTCAAATCCATTTTCACCCGCATTGTTCCTATTTTGTGGAACACGGAAAGACAGATTTAAAGCTATCTATTGGGAAGGTGACGGCTTTGTATTACTTTACAAACGTTATGAATCAGGACATTTACAATGGCCAAGAACCGCAGTGGAAGTCCGGCAATTAACAAATCAGCAACTCAAATGGTTACTAACCGGGCTGACGATTGAACCATCGGTTCATCGTGTTAGACCAGGCAATATTTATTGAAAGTCTCGCTCTGTCAACCTTTCTAAAAGGTATAGGCAAGATTCAAACTTCATGATATGATCATTGAAAACCAACCGAGGTGGTGAGACCAATGGATATTATTGAGGAGCTTAAAAAGATTAATGCCAGTCAACAAGCTCAAATTGAAGAGCTTATTCGGCAGAATCAAATTTTAACTGAGCAGGTAAAATATCTTCGCAACAAATTATATGGTCATTCGAGTGAAAAATCGATTGACGATGGTCAAACCTCTCTATTTGATGACGCCAGTAATGGTGTTTTCGAAGACCCAGAGTCAACTGGAGAACAAATCGAAATTGTCACAGTTCGTAAAAAGAAAAGGCAAAGTCAAAAAGCGAAAATCACGAAAAACCTCCCGATAAAGGAAGAACTGATTGAATTAGCCGAACATAATTGCCACAATTGTGGCAATGCCTATCAGATATTTAAACGGTTGATTGGAGACAAATTTCATCTCCAACCAGCTCAAGCATACATAGTTCGTCGGTATCAGGAAGTTGGCAAATACCAACATTGTTCAGAGGACGTCAATTACGATGGCGACCAATTTGTTTCGGCAACGGTCCCACAATCATTCATGGCCCATAGTTTGGCTTCAGAAGATTTAGTCGCAACAATTATTGCCAATAAATATGAATTAGCCTTGCCACTTTATCGTCAACGACAACGTTTAAAGGGATTGGGACTATCGGTATCCGAAGCCACCTTAAGCAATTGGGTGATTTTTGGATCGGAGAGGGTTGCTTTAGTCGATCAGTTGCTTTTCAGGAAGCTTAAGCAGCAACCATATTTGCATGGCGATGAAACGCCAATTCAAGTTTTACTAGAACCAGGAAAGTCGGCAACCTCAAAGTCATTTCTATGGGAAATGCGATCTGCCGCTAACGCGGCTACTTCGATTATCCATTTTCATTATGACCCATCTCGAAGTGAAAAAGTGGCCCGGGCGATTTACGAAGGCTTCAACGGAACTCTTGTCTGCGATGGCTATGCGGGTTACAATCACATTCCGCCAGGGATTCGGCGGGCTGGCTGTTGGGCGCATGGACGACGAAAATTTGTGGATGGCACTAATGGAATTGAGAGCCAAAGGAGTCTTGGCCGCAAATTTGTCAAAAAGTTCGATCAACTATTTGCGATCGAACGAAAAGCTCAGGGCTTTTCACCACAACAGTTGTTAGAGATTCGACAACGAGAGTCCAAGCCAATTGTCGATAGCATATGGCAGCTAATGAGTGAAACTACCCCTATCAACAAGTCTAAGTTGGGACGCGCTTATACCTACATGGTGAATCAGCGTGAACAACTAGAGGTCTTTTTAAATGATCCTGGGGTGGCCATTAGTAATAACATTGCCGAACGGAGTATCAAAACTTCGGTCATTGGTCGTAAGAATTGGCTTTTTAGTACCGGCCAGCGCGGAGCCAAGGCTAACGCCCTCTTCCTAGGCCTATTCGAAACGGCCATTGCCAATCATTTAGATTTCAAAAAATACTTAGTCTATCTGTTCACCTACTTGCCTCGGTTAGGAGATTCCCCAACTGACGAGGAGTTAGAGGCTTATTTACCATGGGCTAAAGCAGTACAGCAAAGCTGTGCAGCTTAACTGTAAAAACTTAAAAAGGCATTCGGTTGTGTTATCTGAAGAATAACATGCTCGAATGCCTTTTTGAATACGTCCAATTATTTAGTGTTTACCTTTGCTCAATATTTTCCAATCTTTTTTTACTTTAAGCTCAAAAACGCTCAGCAAAGCATTGGAATGGCAATGCTTTGCTGAGCGTTTTGAAACAAATATTTTTTAATTGAAATAAAGGATATAGTTAATTTTTAGATAGGAACCTGAATAACTTCAATTCCCATATTCCTAATTCGTTTAATATAATTATCGTTCGAATAAATATCAGTAACCAAAACATCAATATCTTTCAAATTCCCAACATTAAAATTAGTGACCTTATTGATTTTAGTATAGTTTGCTAATACAATAAGGCGCTGACAGTTCTTAACAATCACCTTATTAATTTGTGCCTCATGAATGTTTGTTGTAGTTAATCCATGTTTAATATCTAATCCTGCACATCCAATAAAGCTAATAGAGGCATGGACATTCCTAAAAGACTCTAAAGCAATGTCACCAGTAAGGATTCGGGATTCCTTTCGAATTTCTCCCCCACTCAACACTAAATTGGATTCATTATTTATTTTTTTATCAATCGCACGTAAATTATTAGTTAATATGTTAATTCTTTTATCTTTGATATGATCCAGTATTTTGATCGCTGTTCTGCTAGAATTAATAAAAATCATTTGATTATCATTAATATAGTTTGCTGCTGCTTGTGCAATCTTATCGTTGATTTTGTCAATTTGTGTTCGCTCTGCTTGGTCAACATTTTTATCATGATATTCTACTTTTCCAAAGGAAACTTTTATTTTACCCATTTTTTGAAGAACTCGGCAATCCCGACGAATTGACATTTCAGAAACTCCAATTGTTTTTGATAACTCATGAACAGTTGTTGAGACCTTGTATTTAATGATTTTTAACAAATACACACGACGTTTTTCTATATTTTGAATTGAATTTTTCATGATAAAAGTGCATCCTTCTTTACCGAAATATTAATTTAAATTACTAGAGTTAAATTTACATTTAGCTACTCTAATCTGTCAAAAGCTAAAATCACCACTTTAATTATATTATTTTCAAACAGCACAGTGTTGTACTCTGATTTTTTTATCTTAGTGTTACAAAATACATTGGTTTTGATGCCCAGTATCAGTATAAGAGCAGAAATAAATGAAAAAGACTTGTTTACGTGATTTAAATTTAACAAATCGTATAATGAACACGAGAGACGCAGGCAATAACGATTTGTTCGCTTTTGCCTGCATCTACAATTTTTTAGTCATCATTAAGAAGTATTGAAGAAATATATAATAAAAACAATTTAATTTTTATTAATCAACTGTTTTAAATTGTTCTATTTGAAGTTTGCTCTTTTTTCACAACATTAACATAATCTGGTTTGTTTTTGTCGGACATTTTCTTAAGATATGCCCAAATTTGTGGACGACGCGTTCGAAGCAAAATTTGGAAGAAACCGTAAATGACAATTGTTAATCCGATCCATAGTGGATTTCCAGAAACCCACGCAGCAAATATTAAGGCATTTAAAGGACGAGCCATTACATTAAAACTAACAATTAGTGCAGCACCGGTTGTTGCCGCAACACCGTACTGCGAAACTGATGCTGAATACATCGGCGCCATATAGCTACTTGCGTAAAGACCGATTCCGAGCCAAATAGTAGCTGTGCATAAAATTTTCAAAATATTTCCACGATAGACTGCAACCATTGACTCAATCATAAATGGAATAGATACAAGGTCAACAACTGGAATTGTCTTATTTCCTGGAAGAATAAACGCCAGAATAACAATAATAGGAATAAGAATTACTCCTGAAATAATTGTTGCTGATTCTCCATAGCCAACACCATCATCAACTGCTAAGAACCAGCGCTTCTTGCTCTTTATAGCGTCGCTTTCTGTGGTCTTGCCAGTATTCTTCCTGATATAATGTTCGGTAATTTCATCAGTTAAGGGTTTGAAAGCACTACCAAACAAATGAGCAACAAGTGGAAAAATCGTCATAACTCCAGCAAGTTGTACGCCAAATGTTAGAATTTGTCCCCATGCATCTAAACTACTAAGACGTGAAATATTACCAAGTAACCCAATGATAATTCCAAGAATAGCGCCAATAAATGTTGGCTCTCCAAATACACCAAGTCGTTTCTTCAGAACTTCAGGAGTAAGGTGGATTTTGTTGAAACCAAATAAATTCCAAAGAGGATCTAAAATTATTGCTGGTACAGCATTTTCCATATTATGCAATGCTGAAGTTGTACCATTACTAATTTTATAGTAATCAGACCACCGATCGGCTTGGATTTCAGCAACCATTAGAATGTACAGCATCATAAAAATGCTTAACCCTAATGACAACCAAAAGTTATGGGTAACTGTATATGCAACAGTTCCCCAAATCATAAATCCCCAATTTTGCCAAAGATTAGTGGGAAAAAACACCTTTGTGTATCCGATTAAGAATAAAATGATTTCGAGAATTAACCCAACAATAAAAAAGGAAATTCCAACTGTGGAATGAAATGACGCTAATGCGCTAGTTTGCCATCCAGTATCAACCACTGGAAGATTGATACCTGTTGTTTTAATCATCTGATTAATAATTTTTGTAACAACAGGTGTAAATGAACTAATAATCCAGCCAAAACCAGTTAATCCAACACCAACTAGTAGTGAACTCATCATAGCTGTTTTTGCCTTTACTCGTAAGCATAAGGCAACAATAAAAATAATTATAGGTACAACAACCGTATCACCCAACGAGGTAAATATGTTCATAAAAGATTGCAGCATGACTTTAACCTCCCAAATTAATAATAATCAAAATCTACTATCATTAAGCTATTCAAGCGTTACAAGTTCCATTGGTTGATCAATAAGATACGTTGGACGCTCATTAGCTAACCCGTTAACATCAAACGCGCCCCATAGAGCACCACATGTTTTAATCCCAACTGCCTTGCCCATTTGAATATCGTACTTCGCGTCACCAATCATCAAACTCTCATCTTTAACAAGATCATATTTGCTAAGGAGTAATAATATTCCATCCGGAGCCGGTTTATAGTTTTTAACTTTATCAAATCCAACAATATCTTGAAAAAAACTGATAATCTTCAGGTTATTTAGATTTCTCTCTACAGCATCCGTTTTTTTGCTTGATACAATAAATATATTTTTATTTGCCTTTTTCAAACTGGTTAACATTGATACAATATTTGGGTAAAGTTTTGTTGATTTCATTTCAACTTTTTGATAAATTGTTCGAAATGTGTCAGTTAATTTTTGAATTTGTGTTTCTGATAAACTCTCCCTTGCCATTTTTTTAAACGAAATTTCTGCAGGAATACCCATATATCCTAAAATTACATTGGTTTCCGGAACAGCAAACCCCATAACTTTAAATGCTTCCTTTGTCGCAGAGATAGAAACACCACCACTATCCGCTAATGTTTTATCGAAATCAAAAAAGTAATTTTTAATCATCGATCATTACCTCAGTTAATTGAATTTTTTATAGCGCTTTCATAGCCTTTAAAAATAAAGAACTGTTAATAAACAGCTCTTTACCCAGTAATCAACTAATAAATGCTTACAACTTCATTCAAAAGTCAACCCCAAATTCTATCTATTTCTTTTTTAAATTCAAGCGCGGCTGTATGAGGATCTTCAGCACCATGAATAGCTCTTCCAGCAATAAATGTATACACATTTACACCTTCAAATAACTTAAGAACCCCAGGATTGACACCACCAGTAACCGAAACTTTAAATCCCATACTGATTAATTTTTTTACTTCGTCTAAATCTTTTTTACCCCAAGTTTGACCAGCCAACTTAGCATCGCGACTTTGATGATAAACCACTTGCTGGATGCCAGCATCAAGCCACTCTTGTGCTAGTTCCTCTGTCCAATTTTTATAAAGTTCAACTTGAACTTCAATTTTACTTTGTGCTGATTTCATTGTAGGGACAGTTGCAGCATTAATGCAGGTCATCCAATTTGCACCCGCAGCTTTACACTCAGCACCAACATCAGCACCTGCATCAGCTGTTTTTGTATCTGCTAAAATAATTTTGTCAGGTGCAAGTGCCCGTAAGTTTCTAACTGCGCTTAGACCTTCTTCGTAAATCAGCAAAGTCCCTGCTTCAACAACGTCAACAACGTCAACAACCTGCCGTGCAACTCCAATGGCCGTTGGCAAATCTTTTGTATCTAACGCAACTTGTAACATTGGTTTTGCCATAGTTTTCTCCTCCAAAATTCTAATTTAAATAATCAATTAAAGTAATTCAGGGAACGGCAAATCAGGCTTATGGTTAAATGCATCATGGAATCCACGGTCATACATATACTCAAATTTATCCTTGTCTTCAGGGAAATCAAAATGTCCACCTACTTGAAGAATATAGGGTTTGAATTTATATTGCAGTCGATTCTTTTTAAGCTCCCAAAGGCGAATTATATCCTTAGGATCAGCATAGAAATTATCCCAAATATCCCAATGCATTGGAATAACAACCTTAGTATTAAGATCTTCGGCCATTCTTAGAACCTGTGAGTCGTCTAATTTATCTGTAATACCTCTCGGATTATCACCATAGGCACATAATGCAACGTCAATCTTATGTTCATTACCATGTTTAGTAAATGTGTTAGACATGTGTGAATCAGCTGCGTCATAAAGATTTCCGCCGGAAGTTTCAATTAGATAGTTAACAGCAATCTTGGACATATCTTGCGGCATTGTTCCAGCTAATTTAACATTAGGATCGTCTTCCGTAACTAACTCCGTACGATCAAAAGATTCAAGGGCTGTAATCTTTGTTGACCCAACTTCAACTTTATCGTTAGGTTTCACAACAATTGTTTTCTCCTTCGGAATGCCCCATTCAATCCATTCATCAACGACACCTTGAGGACCGATAAACTTAGCCTTAGGGCAATTTTCATTAACGGCAGCTGCTGTGTAGATGTCTAAATGATCATGGTGAGTGTGGGTAACCAATAATGCATCAACATCTTTTACTGCAAATGGATCAATAACGTATGGTCTGTTACGAAGATTTGGCTGTTGTTCTCGAACCCCAGCCATTCTCATCATTTGATGACCCATTCTCATCTTTCCATCACCATGGGTATGCTTACCAGTACCGTTCCACATATCAACAACAATGTTGGTTCCCTCATGGGTCTTAAGCCAAAAGCCCATGCAACCTAGCCACCAAATTGAGAAACTACCTTCTGGAATTTTTTTATCTGCAATATTTTCATTTAAATATGTGCCCCACTCAGGAAAAACATTTTTTGCCCAAACCTCTGGAGTAACGTCTTTAATATTTTTTGGTGATGCCATTGTGAAAAGCCTCCCTATATTTTTTAACACAGACTAATTATGAATATTTTATGATTATTTTCAATCATGTTATAAGGTAATTTAAAAATTAAACGGTAATTTTATGGTAATCTTTTACTCCATCACCTTTTTCACTATTATAGTAATTTTGCTTATTATCTACTTTATAATATCCAGCTTGAGTATCCTTTAGAACATAATAAAGCTCCTGTTTACGACTATTCAGTTCCTTAAATAGTTCGACATTATGAATATTAGGAACATAGCAGTCTGATTTACCATGAACTACTTGACTGTATGCTTCTTCACAACTCGAATAAACTCCTTGATTTACTAAAACAGATATCAATGCTCCAATTGCAGTAGACTCTGTCACAGGAGATTTATGAATTTTCAGATTGTAAGCATCTGCCTGCATCTGATCCATAATCTTACTATTGGTTAATCCACCACCAATTACGACTGAAGAAATTGGACCATAAGCTCGTAAGATATCAATCCCGTCATTAATTTCAACAAATAAACTAGTCATTAAACCATAAAGCATATCCTGTTTAGTTGTTGAAAGCCCGATATTAGTAAATGCACCTCTAATTCGAGTATCATTTATATTTACTGACTTACCCTTTGGATATGGGAGTGATGTAACGTTGATGTTTTGGTCATAACAACTTTTTAGGTCATTGTTTACTTTGTCGAAGTTACTATTAAGATCTCCATAAAAATTTTCAATAAACCAATTTAATATTGAAGAACATGCAAGTAAATCAATCTCTAGAATATATTTATTGGGAACGGAAGAACAATTATAAATTAAATTATTTGTCAGTACTTCGGGTAATTTATCAATGTTTTTAATAATATATCCTCCAGTACCAGTATTAATTGATACTGAGTCATTATTCAAAAGCCCTTCACCCATTGCTGCACACTGTTGATCGCCACCAGCTGAAATCAAAGGGGTTCCCTCTGGAAGACCGCTTAAATTTGCATATTCTTTTGTGATTTTTCCACAAACTTCTCCGGGCTTAATAATTGATGGTAACTTATCACGGGAAATATCAAGAATCTTTAATAAATCATCATCCCATTCCAGTGTCTTAATATTCATTATATTTGTTCGGCTACCATACGTGGTATCAGTTGAAGCTCTTCCTGTCATGTGGTAAATCAAATACGATGGAATATTAAACATTTTGTCAGACTTATTATAAATATCAGGCTTATTATGTTTTAACCAACTAATCTTTGCACCAAGATACACTGCATTTAATCTACTACCCGATTTTTTGATAAAAAAATCATTGTAAGCAGAATATACCTTCACTAGTTTATTAACACGTGTGTCTTGCCACATAATCGCTTTATCTGTTGGCTCTCCACTCTTTGTTGGGATAAGTGAGGAACGTTGTGCCGTCATTGAGATTGCTATAATTTTATATCCGTTTTTATTAGCAAAGTCTGCACATTTTTTATTAATATTTAAACAATGATTGTAAAAAACATGTGCGTCTTGGAGAACACCTCCATCTTTGTGATACTCAGGTTGATATGAGAGTTGATCCTTGAATAAGCGCTTACCTTTTTTATCAAAAAGGATTCCACGCATACTAGAAGTACCAATATCGATAATCAAAAATGTGTTCATGAATATAGCCTTCTTTTAAGAGAATTTTTGAATTAAATGATAATTGATTAGCATCGTGGGAAATTTTTCATTTATATTCTTAAATACCAATCAATTGAATCTATTGCTTAGAATATTACTTGCGAAAGCGCTTTTACATAGTGTTATATGTTATTTTTCAATTTTATATGTTAATGTGCACTTTTTATGGTAGCGTCAAGAATCTTGTGTAAATGAAAT
>NZ_AZEB01000043.1 GCF_001434135.1 Lentilactobacillus kisonensis DSM 19906 = JCM 15041
TCCACTTTCTAACCGCTTTGCTACGCTCACTATTTCTTCTTGACTACGCAAACGTATGTTCGTATCATAGACATACGGAGGTGATTTGTATGATTCGCAATGTTCCCCGTGACGAATGGCTTTATAACGACCGCGGGATGATGAAGTGGTTAGGGTATTTTTTAAGCGACCATACTCAGGACATGACCGATAAAAAGGCAAACGAGGTGCCAACTCCCCGTTTGCCACAGCAAGATGCTCAAACCATCGATCAGGTTTTACAAAAGAGTTGGGAAAATTCAAAGTGGATTACGCTGCAGCTAAATGGGGATGCTTACCTAACCGTCTATAATATTGACGGGATTGTCATTGGTACCAACGATCATTTAGTTTACTTTCAGACCGATAAAACCGTTACAATTAATATAGACAATATTCGTCACGCAGAATTCAAAAAAGGAAGTCACTTATATTGAAAGAAACTTTTACCGCCCCATGTACTGATAACTCAATTACCATCACGGTAGATTCAATTAATAATCAGTATTTAGCTTTACGTCGAGCTTCACTTGATACAGCTCCCTTAGAATCAGTTCAAGTAACCTTAACTGACGAACCAGTTGATGGCCACGCCTATTACGAAGTTGCTGGCTTCAAAGTTGAAGCTAACGGCGTCTTGCAAGATTATAACCTGAAGCCCGGCGATTATGCTGTCTATCGAGCAATTCCAGGCGGTGAACCCAGTATGGTTGTCCAACTAGTGAGCTCAAGTAACTAACCATCAGCCGTCTGATTCATATCGTTTAATGACCGAAACTCACAACGAAGAAGTCCCTTTGATAACTCGTTCACTCATTGCAAAAGTGCTAGTTAAAACTGATACAAAATCAGCTTTAGCTAGCGTTTTTGTAAGGATAAATGATGACTAACTAAACGCGCCATCCTGCCAAATTTTAAGTTGGTTGCAACTAGTAATTTTTTATTTCTGGCTTCAGCATCCCTAAATAACCATCACCTTATTTTAGGACAGCTGCACAAAGCAGAAGCTTGCACCTAAGTCTTCTTGCCCAAAAATCCAAAACCAGGATTTCCGGGCAAGAAGACTTAGGCTCCAGCTTCTAATCGCTTTGCTCCGCTCACTTTATTTAGGACAGCTGCACAAAGCAGAAACTTCCACATAAGCACCACTAATAAGAATCCCTCAAAACCAGGGATTTATATTAGCGGAGACTTATGTTCCAGTTTCTAACCGCTTTGCTCCGCTCACTTTATTTCAGCATATTGACTTCGTTATCTATTTTTCTTAAACTATTTAAAGTTGCCCTATACAAAAATACATATCTAGAAGGTCTATTAATGTCAAAAGAAATTAAGCATGCATTATTTATTATGGTATTTGGTACCTTCTTTGGAATCCTTTGTTCAACCTTAATGAACGTTGCCTTACCAACCTTTATGCGGGTATTCGCGATTTCCTCATCAACCGTGCAATGGGTCAGTAATGGTTACGTGTTAGTCAATGCAATTATGATCCCAGTCAGTGCTTACCTCACTAAGAAGTTTACATTCCGTTCCCTATTTATTTCGTTTAGCACCATTTTTTTGCTGGGAACCATTTTTGGCGCCCTAGCACCTAATTTTTTCACGCTTATTATCGGCCGGATGATCCAGGCAATCGGTTCCGGAATGATGATGCCCCTGGTTAACATTTTGGCTATCCGGTATGCTGGCCGGGGCCAAAAAGGTGCCGTTATGGGAATTGTCGGGTTAGCCTTTAACTTTTCACCAATCATTGGCCCAACGCTTTCTGGAATTATCTTGGACTATTTTTCATGGCGTTACCTATTTATTTTGGTACTGCCCTTCATTATTCTCGACTTAGGTTTAGCCATTATTTCTCTTCCCAAGATTCCAACTAGCCAAGAACCTCAATTTAACGTTGAAGGCCTCATAACAATTAGCTTTGGATTATTAGGGTTACTGTGGAGCTTTTCAAACGTCGGCGAGTCCCCAGTAACGTCGCTAACCGTTTGGCTTCCCTTTTTAGTTGGGTTAATTTTAATTTCCACATTTATCAGTACCCAGCGAAAATCAGATCATCCCTTTGTTAATCTGGCTGTCTTCAAAAACGCTCAGTTTACCACCGCAACCATTGTTAACTCATTGATTGTCTCAACAATGTACGGTAATACGATTCTATTGCCACTATTAATTCAAACCATTATGGGCAAAAGTGCGATTATTTCTGGTTTAGCCCTGTTACCTGGTGCGTTGCTTACCGGATTTATGTCCCCCGTAAGTGGTCGCCTCTTTGACCGTTACCCGGTTCGGATTATCGTCACCATCGGAATTTTAATTGATTGCTTTGGGACAATGATGCAAGCGTTCATTGACGTCAACGCTTCAGTTGGCATGCTGACGCTGGGTCAAACCATTCGCCAACTTGGCTTAGTGCTCATCTTGATTCCAATCCAAACGCAGGCCCTGTCTTACTTACCAAATGACTTGATTTCTGACGGGGTCGCAGCTTTCAACACCTTGCGTCAAATTGCTGCCTCTTTTGGCACAGCAATCATCGTTGCCACGATCAACATTACCAGCCACGGATTCAGCCATCAACCTAATCATCAGCAAATTGGTATCCAAGCTGGCTTTACGATGTGCTTGCTATTCTTAATTGCTGCACTGATGGTGTCCAGAAAATTATACACAAAACATTCACACACGCCAAAGCCCCACTTTCACGGATCAGCTCACCTTTCAAAAATTTAACGCTATCGTTAATAAGTTGTTCAAGGGAGATCAGAAATATGACAACTTTATTTTTTGTCTTACTACCTGCCGTTCTTGCTGGCATTGTCCAAGGCGTCACCGGTTTTGGTTCAGCAATCGTGTTAATGGTTTTTTTACCAAGTATACTGCCAATCCCCCAAAGCGCTGGGGTGGCCTCTTTAATTATGTCAATCTCAAATCTCATGTTGGCTTGGCGCTATCGTCACAGTCTTAATCTAAAGCGGATTATTTGGCCGTTCCTAGTTTATGCAAGCGTGGCGTTTATTGCATTAAGATTGGTTAACTCAATTGATGTCCATTTATTGAAATCGATGCTCGGCGGTCTGCTTGTGGCATTATCCGGCTACTTTTTACTGGCCAAGTCAGACGGTCGAAAACATTACCCAATCTACGTTGCCATTATTTTTATGGTTATTTCCGGCTTTTTTAACGGCTTATTTGGCATTGGTGGTCCGTTGATGGCCCTTTATTTTCTAGCACTAGCAAATACCAAGGAAGAATATCTTGCCTGCATTCAAACGTTCTTTTTAATGGATCAACTATATGTTACCAGCGTTCGATTTTATAATGGCATTTTAGGACCCAATGATATCCCCCTTATCTTGATTGGCATTGTTGGTGGTGTCATCGGGACAATCATCGCGAATCGGATCACAGCTCGTATGAATATCCAGATGATTAAAAAATGCGTCTTTAGCCTAATTGGTATCAGCGGCTTATTTTATCTGTTCCAATAACTAACCTTTGCGAAATGAAAGGATTTCAGGGTAATTGTTATGAAAATCATTATTTCACCGGCTAAAAAAATGGTTATCAACCAAGACGATTTTGAAATTCAAGGGATGCCCGTCTATCTCAAACAAGCCCAACAGTTACTGGCAGCTTTACGCCAACTAACCTATGACGAAGCCAAGCATCTTTGGCGAACCAGCGATAAGTTAACCCAACCGACTTACAATCAGCTCCAGCAAACTGACTTAACCAAGCAGCTAACTCCCGCTATCTTAAGCTTCTCAGGAATTCAATACCAATACTTAGCTGCTGATCTATTAACCGAATCGGCGTTGACCTATCTTCAAGACAATCTTCGAATCTTATCGGGATTCTATGGCATCTTAAAACCGTTTGACGGAATTGTTCCTTATCGACTAGAAATGGGTGCAGGCTTATCAGTGAGTGGTGCTCGTAATCTATACGGATTTTGGGGTAATCGTTTATACCAAGCGCTTGGCGTCAATAATGAACCAATTATAAATTTAGCTTCTAAAGAATACGCCAAGGCAATCACCCCCTACCTGAAGCCCCAGGACCAATTGATTGATATTATTTTTGCCCATGAAGTTGATGGTAAGCTCAAAACCAGAGCAACCTTAGCAAAAATGGCTCGTGGGGAAATGGTCCGCTTCATGGCAGAAAATCAAGTTCAAACAATCACTGCATTGAAGGGGTTTAACTCGCCTAACTATCAATATAGTCCATCACATTCAACAAATACCAAGATTGTCTTCATTAAGGGTAATGACTGATTATCATCCCTAAAGGCAAAAATAAGGAAGCACTTATCGAACGAACCGGTAGTGCTTCCTTATTACGATATAAAGATTTTGGATGATTCAACAAGCCATTTCAGCAAACTTATTTATCCCTTCGCATTTTCCGGATGGCCTTGCAGATAAACGGTGTGGGTATTTAAGAACTCTTCAATCCCGTGCTTGCCATCGTCACCGCCAACCCCTGATTGTTTCCAACCAGCATGTGAGCCGTTCATTGCTTCAAAATTGAACCGGTTAATGTAAGTTTCGCCGGCTTCCAACTCATTAGCTGCTCGGGCTGCAGTGTCGAGATTTTGGGTAAAGATTGAAGAAGTCAAGCCATACTTCGTGTCGTTCGCCATTTCGATGGCGTCATCCAATGTCTTGAAGGTTAAAATTGGTAGAACTGGGCCAAAGATTTCGTTTTGAACAATCTCTGAATCCTGCTTAACATTGGTAATCACGGTTGGTTCGTAATAGAAGCCATTCTTGATGTTCAAGACATGGCCACCGGTAGTAATCTTGCCACCAGCTTCAACCGCACGGTCAACCATCCCAGATACTTTATCCAAAGCAGCTTGGTTGATGAGTGGGCCCATGCCAATATTTTCATCTTCCATTGGGTCGCCAACGGTTACTTCAGACATCTTTTTGGACAATTTCTCAATCACTTCATCAGCAACGTCTTCTTGAACGTAAAGTCGCTCACAGTTGTTGCAGATTTGCCCATTATTATCAATTCGTGAGTCAATAATTGATTGAACGGCGAAATCAATATCGGCATCTTTGCAAATAATACCAGGCGCCTTGCCACCTAATTCAAGCGAAACTTTGGCAATATGCTCTGCGGCACCAGCCATGACACGCTTACCTGAGTTGGTGGACCCAGTCAAACTGATGATGCCCACTTTATCATTTTTAGTCAATTCATCACCGACAATTGAGCCACGACCAGAAATAATGTTCACAACGCCCTTTGGAATTCCAACTTTTTCAACGGTCTTCGCAAATTCAAGCGCTAAGTTTGGCGTATCTGAACTTGGCTTCAACACAATCGTATTCCCGGTTACTAAAGCCGGTCCCATCTTTCGAGCAATTAGGAAGAACGGGAAGTTCCAAGGCAAAATCCCAACCGCAACGCCAATCGGTTGTTTAGCAATCATGATATTCTCATACTTATTTTCAGACTGCAAGATCTCGCCTTCATAGGTTTTTGAAGCACTCCCCATGTAGTCAAAGTAGTCAGCTGAAAATAGAATTTCGGTCATGGCTAATGATTTGATTTTCCCCTGCTCTTCTTGAAGCATTTCAGCGAAGCGATCCTTGTTCTTTCGGATTTCATCAGCAACGTCATGCAAATATTGGCCCCGAGTAGCGGCAGGAACTAGCTTCCAGGTTTTTTCAGCTTCATAAGCTGCGTTAACTGCTTCCTGGGCCTCTTCGCGAGTTGCTTCTGGAACCGTTGAAATCACTTCACCAGTTGAGGGATTCAGGACGGTAATCTCATTGCCTGACTCAGAATCTTTAAACTCACCATTGATGTACATTTGATAGTGTTTACTAGCAATATTTTGTGCCATAATGCATTTGCTCCCTTTCTACTAACCTGTCAGTCATAGTCACTTAAATACCATTGCAGCAGAAATAGATACGACGCTAACAACTACCTTTTGAAGCTTTGACCCAGAAACAACCCGTTAATTTAACGCTTAGCCATTAAACAGTTGATAGCGCTTTCATTAGATAATACATTAAATAGTCATTCAAGCTCCCTTCCTACATGATTTAATCATTCAAACTCAATGACGAAAATGACAATCTAACGTTAACCGTTTTTACGCCCTAATTCTATTAGAAACTGGCAAATTTCACAAGCATTTAGCTCTTGAGTTGTAATCAGTATCATCAGTATCAATAGCAATAAACACCGTTCGTGAAAACACAAAAAAGAAGCCCCTTCCTCATCAGAAGTGCTTCTAATCTATGGGCTTAGCCATTCATTCATCATTTTAAGATATCTTACTAGCAGCTAGTATGGATAGTTAAAAATCCACTGTCTTTACCGCTACTTACTATCAAAAAAGAAAACAAAATTAGCTAATCCTATTTTAACAACTAAATTTAAATTTAAACTTAGTTACCAGGCTTGTAATCCGGGTCGATAATTAATACGGGTTTGATTGTCTTGCCGCTAACTGAATCAGCATTCGCTTGGTTGATATCTTCAAACTTGTAGAACTTCTCAGTCTTATCAAAGTCAAACATCCCTAGTTGATAGAATCGAATCAAGCGTGGGACATCCACTTGTGGAATTGAGTCACCCATGTTAACACCGACAACCTTACGATCGCTAGTGCAAAGGTCGTTCCAAGTATCCAAGTCAATGTGTTGGTCAGTAACCGCGATTGTGGCGGTTGTGCCACCTTGAGCCAATGCTTGAATTGAGTCTTCCATGACTTTCTTAACGCCAGTGGTATCAACCGCATAATCAACCCCATGGCCGTCCGTCAAATCTTGAATAGCTTTCACAGCATCTTGGTCTTTACTATTGATCGTATCAGTAGCACCTAACTCCTTAGCTAACTTCAACCGAGATGGCACGATATCGACAGCAATCACTCTCGTGCAACCAGAGATTCGGCCAGCCATCATAGCAGCCAAACCAACCGCACCAGTACCAAAGACAGCGATTGTTGAACCTGGTTCTGGCTTCAAGGTATTAAAGACGGTCCCACTACCAGTCACGTAGCCACAGCCAAGAGGTCCTAATTCCCGTAAGTCCAGATCTTTTGGTACTTTAACAGCATTCCGTTCACGAACCACCGTGGTCGTCGTAAACGATGACTGATCAAACATGTCAGCAACATCATGCCCATTTTCAGTAAAGTGCGCACTACCGTCAGGCCGAACACCTGACAAATTGTTTGCGGCATAGTTCAAACATTGAGTTGGAATTCCCTTTAAGCAATTAATACAGTTGCCACAGCCATAAAACGACATGACAACGTGATCACCGGGCTTGAAGTTCTTAACTTCCGGGCCAACCTTTTCAACAATGCCAGAACCTTCGTGACCTAAAACGATTGGGTAACCAATTTCGGCGGTTCCCTTACGCAATGCTTCGTCAGAATGACAGATACCGGTGGCAACCATATGAACTTGTAAGTCGTCAGCCTGCATATCAGCTAATTCAACGTCATCCTTAATTTCAAAATCTCCGCCTTTTTTATTAACAACAGCTGCTTTGATTCGCATAATCACATCTCCAATGTTTTTATTTGTTAATAGATGAGCAATCATAGGCAAAATAAAAGCTAATTATTAAAGTGATTTCTTAAAAAGAATCAATTTTCTGATAATTTCTTCTAAACAATTTAATAATTAGCTGTATTTCCACAACCGCTTACATCCTTAATTATAGGCGGGTATTAATTAAAAGCAACTCAATCCAAACAGATTCATATCACTAGTCAAGTTAAGCTGGGCATTATTCCTAGTAAAATAGTTATTTTTGAAATGGCACCCCAACCTAATGCCAATTTTGCCAAGTTGGATTGTTCAACACCCGAACCCGTAACATTTCGTCGATACTGTTAATTTCCGCAATCATTGCTTGCGTCTTTTGGGCAGAGAGTGACGTCAAGTCAGTATTAACAATTGTATAGGCATACCCTTCCCGAGTATTTCCCATCATTTCCTTAACCGGCACCTCATATTGATTAACAATCTCATTTACGTCCGCCCATAAACTTTCTCGGGCATAGGAGAAAAACGTTAATCGCTGGGGACTGGTGAACGGTAAATCAACTTGGGGAAAATTAACTGATCGGCGAACCGTCCCATACTCCAAAAAATCCAGTAAGTTTTGGAGAATCGTATTGGCAGAATGCGTTAGTGCCTCAATCGTATTTCCGCCCAGGTGTGGCAGTAAGGTAATATTAGGATGATTTTGCAGCTTAGTGGTTGGAAAGTCACTGATATAGCCAGCCAGTTCATTATGATCAAGCGCCGAAATCAGTGCATCGTTGTCAACAATGTCACCGCGCCCAAAGTTCAATAAATAAGCATTGTCGCGCATTAGCTCAAAACTTTCAGTCGAAAGCATCCCCTTAGTTTCATTTGTTAGCGGTAAAAGAACAACGACAAAATCAGCGAGGCTTAACACCTCGTCAATCGTTTCAAACTGCTGAACGTGGCGGAGATTTTTACGACTTCGGTTAAAACCAATCACTTGCATCCCCATGTGATAACACGAATCAGCCAGGCGTTGTCCAATAGTTCCTAAGCCTAGAATACCAATCGTTTTCCCGTATAATTCTTCGCCAATAAAATCACCCCGTTTAGCTTCGGCAACTTCTTGTAAGCTTTCACCCTCAGTGGCCTTCAAGCCCGTCATCATCTTAATTGCGGCGTTTAGTGGTCGCACGCACCGAAACAGGTTTTGAATAATTAACTCTTTAACAGCATTCGCGTTAACGCCAGGCGTGTTAAACACCGCGGTTCCATTAGCTGTGCAAGCCTCCAGGTTAATTGTATTGACGCCGGTTCCAGAACGGGCAATGACCAGCAATCGCTTTGAGATTAGCTGACTATCAACGTGCGAACTTCTGACTAAAATGGCATCCGGCGTATTGGTATTGGATTCTTTAAAAATGTCGCCAGCAAAATCGGTTAAATCAAACCGGTCAATTGTTTTAACTTCATACATTTTTTGAGCTCCTTTTAACTATATTATTAATAAACAGATTATAATGGATAAATAGAAAAACATCTTGGGAAAAAGAGGTCATTAAACATGCATATTGATTTTGTGAAGCTATCAAAAGACAAACCAACGATTGGAAAATCAACCCAAACTAAGAATACTACTTTCGGTGAATGGGTGGAAATTGGCAGCAGTAATTTAATCGACAACAGTACAATTGGTGATTACACCTATACCGGTCAATATTGTTTCATTCAAAACAGTGACTTAAAGAAATTCATCAGCATGGCGGCCATGATCCGAATTGGGCCAACTAACCATCCCTATGACCGGGCCGCTCAACATATTTCGTTTTATAACGGTGGCGCCTATGGTTTCGGCCATCCAGACACTGCGTTTTTGGAACACCGGAAAACAATTCGAACGACCATTGGCAATGACGTCTGGATTGGTCATGGCGTTATTATCCAAGCTGGCGTGACGGTCGGCAACGGCGCAGTTATTGGCTCGGGAGCCGTGGTAACCAAAGACGTTGCGCCTTACACCATCGTTGGCGGCGTCCCTGCCAAACCAATCAAAGACCGTTTTCCAGACGAAATTAAGACTGACTTACAAAAAATTGCTTGGTGGGACTGGTCACGTGAAGATCTTGAAAAGTATTATTTAGATTTCAGGTTACCGATTGAGGAGTTCGTGGATAAACATTTACCACAATAATTTAAAATTAACTCATGGATTGTTTGACACTTAGCTCTACAATATAAGCTGTTAATCTTGGCATTCAGATCAGAACGTTAAGATTAACAGCTTATATTTTAGCGATTACTTACTCAACCATTTCCTCTTTAACCGGAAATTTTAGTAAATTGCGGTTTATTACCGCATATTAATGGTTCGGAAAGGGAATTCTTTGCTATAATTAATTGGGATCTTAACGACTAGTACATATTGGAGGAACAAGCATGTCTAATGAAAAGACAAAGTCCTGTGTGATGTGTGGCAAAAAAATTCCCACATACTCAAACTTTTGTCCGTATTGTGGTGCCAAACAACCTTGGCTTGAAGAGAATGAAACAGATAATCCAAGGGTAGAACGAATTCTTAAATGGTATCAAAAACCATCTGGCCGATTTATCAGCCTGTTAGTTGCCGTCTTGCTTATCTTTGCGGTGGGAAGCTCGTGTAGCCTTCAGGACGGCCCTAGCCATAGCAAAATTGAGCGAGAACTCAAGCAGTACCTCTTTAACGATCAGAAAAACACTGTGTATGGCAAGAAACCAAGTGTTAAGGTTGATAAAAATAAAGGCATCACGATAAAAGTTTCTAAAAATAGTAAGGCACTTAACCAGCTTAAAAATGGTAAGCCCGCTAAATGGAATATCTTGGTTAAAAAGCTAAGGAACCGTTCACGAGCATTCGCGGGTGTTTACGCAAATAAAAAATACGCTGACATTAAGGTCAAAACAAAAAAGGTTAAAGGTGATTCTAAAAAGACCCTGCTGAAAATTAAATCAGGAAAAGTTACCTATGACATTGCGGGTAATTATTCAAAATAACTACTGAAAAGTTCACGTCCCGGGGCAATTCCCGAGGCGCTTTTTTATCCTTATTATAAAATAAGTGATACGCTAATTTCGTGATCATAACTAAATCGATTTTAATAAGGAGCGATAGGAATGGCAGAATCTAAGAGTGGGATTGAAATCTATCACCAATTATTCGGGACAGAGGTTCATGATCCCCGGGTTATGTTTGAAATGTTAACCGTAAATGTTTTTCAGCCAGGCTTAAATTGGCGGGTCGCCGCTAGCAAAATTCCCGTCTTTGATAAAGTATTTGCCCATTTTAACGTGGCTGAAATTGCTAATTTTACCGAAATGGATTTAGAAGCTCTCGAAGAAAATCCCGAGATGATCCGGAACCCCAGAAAAATCAAAGCTGTCATTCAAAATGCTCGGGCAACGATGAATCTATCACCCGAATTCAAAAATTTAGCGGACTACCTATGGTCATTTAAGCCAAAAGAAGATACTGTAACGGGACCATTAGGCCATGATTCTCATGGATTGGGCGCAGTTGTTGCAAAAGATATGAAAAAACGTGGGTTCACCTTCGTAGGCCCAACGACCATGGAACTGCTACTTGTGGGAACTGGCATCTTGAAGCTTAATGAAGAATAAGTGGTAAAAACGCATCCCAATTAGTTCTCAAAATATACAAAAGAAACTGGTAGAAGACATTTTGATCCCAGCATTTAAACAAATAGCGCAAACATTCCCGAAATTGGAATGATTGCGCTATTTGTTTAAATGGCAAAAATCAGCTGCGTGTTACAGCCGTTTTAGCTAAATATTAGTCGTGATCCAATTTACATTTACAAGCGAAAAATCAGCTTTTGTCCGAACCATTAGTCCGAATCAAGAGCAAGACGACCGATATTATTCACTAATCACCACTGCCCTATTATCAGCCGTTACCTTCTGAAGGGTTCCCTCAACCTTGAAGAAATCGTCACATAGTTTTTGGAGTTCAATAATCGCGCTGTCTGCACGCTTAGCCTGTTCCCGATTAATCGATTCAATCACCAGAATGGGATTAGTAGTCGCTTCAGTCAGTTCCGTCCGCTGAGACTCACGCCAGTTAAAGCAACGGCAGACTGCGCCCTTATTATCTAAGTAGCAAACCTCTCCAGATAACGCCGGCATATCTTCTGTTTCACCATATGGCAAGAATGACTCGCCACCCTTAGCAATCCCTTGATGCATATCCCCCACAATGGCGTCAACGTCCTCACCACCACACGAGGCACCGTACTTTAATGAAACACTGTTATAGATGTCCACCAGGGGCATAATTGGCGAAAAAGTCTTTCCCTGACTCACTCGTTTTAATAACGCCTCAGTCGTCGCCCGGGCACCCTTCTTAGTCTTGAATTGGCGAAATGCTTGGCGCCACTGATCCACAACTGGATTTTCACGAAATGGCTCAACCGTGATAAATTGCTGAGCAGCCTTTGTTCCTTCATCCAGTAATGTTTGAAAATAATCAAGCTTATCAGCCTGAATGTGATTGTCGATCCCTTGAAGCGTCATCACATTAATCTGAACATCGGGGAAAAGATCAACCACCCCTGGGTCTAAAATGAATTGTTTCATACCGTTACACTCCTTTTATTTCAATCCGTTTCTCCAAAATAAGATCTCGCTGCGGACTATTCCCCAACGTAAAGACATGATCACCCACTTGTTTAAAACCAAGCTGTTGATAAAAAGCAATCGCTCCCAAATTATTCTCCCAAACACCAAGCCAAATACCAGTTTTATGTAGTTTCTGGGCAATTGTGATTGCTTGATTAATCAATTTCCGTCCCAATCCATGCCGTTTATACTGTGGCAGGATATAGATCCGCTGAACTTCCAAATCACTCTGTCCCATTTTCTCAGTTTGAGCATCCAAAACATTAACCTTTAAATAACCAGCAAGTATTTCATCTTTAAAAACGAAGAAAAATTGGGAATTGGGATTCGTGAGTTCCTTCCGTAATTGTGACTGACTATAGGCATCGTTAAGATAAGCGCTTAAATCAGCTTCAGTGTTGGCATCCCCAAACGTATCCGCAAAGGTTACCCGACTGATTTGTTGTAAGTCAGCCATATCAGCTAACGTGCATTTTCTAATTGTTATTGTCAAAAATTGACCTCCTAAAATAAGTGAGCGGAG
>NZ_AZEB01000044.1 GCF_001434135.1 Lentilactobacillus kisonensis DSM 19906 = JCM 15041
AGGTCGCTGGTTCGAACCCAGCCGGAGCAGTCATGATTGGTTTGATCTAACTTTTAAGTTAGGTCTTTTTTTATACGGAAAACGGTGTAAGTAGCGCAAGTTGATAGGATTAGCCCTAATCAATGGTACATCCAGCTTTTCACAATGTGCAAAAGTATGGTACGATAATGATACCGTTTATCGAAAATTAAGTCTTGTTGTGTTTGATTAATCATAAAGTCTGAGGGGATATAAAATTGATTAAACCTAAAGCAAAACGATATCATAGCTACTTTATCATTACATTTTTGGTGGGGATTTTCGTTCTGATTGGTGTTAATCTTCGGGTTAATGCGAGTTCAACAGTGAATTCATATATTCTAAGGAAGAATTTGACCCCTGTTAATGTTACCAAACAAATCTGGGCTGGGTTTCCAAAAAATAAGTATCCTGGGGGCAAACCTTCCGGGGTTGTTGTTCACGAGACGGGGAACCCAAATTCAACTATTTTTAGCGAAATCAGTTATATGAAGCAAAATTATCAAAATGCCTTTGTCCATTCCTACGTGGATGCCACTAGAATTATCAATATTGCTGATACGGATTATCTTGCTTGGGGATGTGCTTATCCGGGTAATGCCAAGTTCATTCAATTCGAGCAGGTTGAGGTCCATAATAAAGACGCTTTCGCTAAGGAAGTTAATAATGCCGCCAATTATACAGCGTCTTTACTGCGTCAGTACCGGTTACCATTAAACGATGCCTCATATGACGGTCAAGGAACTGTGTGGTCACACGCGGCGGTTTCTAAGTTTTTAGGTGGTACTGATCACACTGACCCAGTTGGCTACTATGCCACTGCGGGTAAACAGTATTTTGGTCAGGCATACACGATGAGTGATTTTTATCAGCTTGTTAAGCATTACTACGACCGTGCAAGCACGTCAAAGCAAACAACGCCAAAAGCACAGCCAGCAGCTTCTAACAATCCTTCACAGGCAGTTAGCGTTAACTACCATCTGGGACAGGGTAATGAGCATGCTCGGCTTACTAATACGTATTTGAAGTATCGTTTATATAACCATGTTAAAGACTCGGGATATTTTACCTTTTATTATAACTGGGCCAATGTGACTGCTAAACCTGGTCGGCGGGTGTATGTTGATGCTCGGGGTGTTAAAAGTCCAAGCCATACAACCTGGTATCGAATTAGATTTTCTAAAGCGGCCAACGCGCAAAAGTATTGGATCTATTCAAAGGCATTAACATTTGACAACGTGGTTTATTCAAAATCTCAACGAACGATAACTATCAAAAAGGGACATTATGCGTTAAGAAACCACGTTTATAATTCTGATTACCTGTCGCGGGTGACCGGATCCGCTAAAACAATTTTGAATCGAAAGTTTAAGGTTAATAAAAAGGCAGTTAAAACCCATTCTCAGGGAACAACTACCTGGTATCGATTTAAGCTAAAGTCAAGAAACGTGTGGATCTGTCAACAGGCACTTTGAATGTACTGTTATTTAAAATGGTGACTGATTTTAGTTTCAAAAAAGAGTGTAAGCAAAGCGGCTAGAAACTTATAATTCAGTTTCTAGCCGCTTTTGTTTCGCTCACAGTTTGTAGGACAGCTTTGCAAAGCAGAAGTCTGCACCTAAGCCACTCCGTTCAAAAATCCCAAAACCAGAGATTTCTGAACGGAGTAACTTAGGTGCAGACTTCTAACCGCTTTGTTCTGCTCACTTTATAGGACAGCTGCACAAAGCAGAAACTTCCATATAAGCACCACGACCAGAAATTTCTGGTCGTGGAGACTTATATTCCAGTTTCTAACCGCTTTGCTCCGCTCACTGTTTAAATATTTATCTCAGACGGGGTTGCAATAATCTGACGATCACCGCTATCATAAACAACTAGCGACTTTGGATAACTGTTGTTATAAGGAAACGGCGAATCAAAAGTGGCGACTAATTCGTTATCCTGAATAAAGTCGTACGACAAACTCCCATTATTATTAACTAAGTTAAAAGTAATAAGATTTGACAATGGGAAGATTCCCTGTAAGTCGTTATCAATCAAGTACCAAACATGATCGATTGCTTCATCCGGTAAGGTCGAAACAATGCTATAGCTCGCAAATCGTGAATGCTCTTTATCAAACATGAAAACACCTTCAATACAAAAATGTAATTGTTAATAACCTAACAAAAAATAATAAGTGATGCAAGTAATTGGTTACAATATGAATTCTTGATTATCCATTATTAGCCGGGTAATATGTTTTTCCGTCCGGGCAGCTTCAGGCGGTAATGTCATATAATCACCATAGATAGCTGTCAGTATTTGGTCATAATCGACTGGTACGAAAATTTTAGTATCAGCGAATGGTAACTCAATTAACGCTGCTAGTTGATCCTCAGAGAACACTTCTTTATCGTAACTATATTGGGAGGCTAAGTTCTTGTAACTGGTCAAATTGGGGTTATCATCAAATTTAATCATGAGTAATTGACGTTGGTGCTTATAATCCCAAGCAGTTTGCAATTGTTCATCCGATAGTGGATTTTGAAATCTTCTAATTGGATTATCAATTACATTATACCGCAGTTTTAAATAGATTCGACTATCGAGCCTTCGAAGACTAACGATCTGTTTACGTTGTTTGTCTTTAGAAACTGGAATTTTATCAATCGGAAAAATATCCAAGAAGACGCCTTTTCGGGCATTATTGACATTGTTCTTCTCTTCGATAAAAGTGTTACGGTCTAACATCTTTGAATAACTGAGTGCGTAGTTACTATCGGACCATGGAGATTGAAGGAAGAAGTGAGAATCATTTAAATAATGAGGGGCTTGCTCAATAAAGTGTTCATAATCCGCTCTTTGAAGACCAACGTCCATATCATCGTCCCATGGAATGAATCCTTGATGACGAACCGCGCCTAATAAAGTACCACCCATTGCCATGTACTTAATTCCGAGTGCTTCTGTAAGTTGGGTAAATTCTTTGAAGATATTTAGTTCTACATTGTGAATTCGTGCTATTACATTATCTGTCATAGTATCCTCTGTTATTATTTGATGTCTTAATTATAATGCATTTAAGAAAGATTCCCAAAACGAGGGGTATAAGGTTGCGGGTAATGACATGAAAATATATAATTAGGGTGGTATTAGTAATAATAATTATTTGGGAATGGTGAGGGATATGAGTAAAACAAATCAACAATTATTAAAAGACTCGATCGAAGTGTATTTGTCTTCTTTGAAGTATCTTGATAATTTCGTGTCAGAACCAGCAACTAAGTACGGTTTATCATTTGAGCAATATTTGATATTGCACACGATTGCCGAGCGCGATCATGTTTCATTAATGGATATTGCCAGCGAGCGAAAGGTCACTCGAAGTGCAATTTCACGGCAAATTAAGGTCTTATTACAACACGATTATATTTTTCAAAAACCTGCTGAAAGTGACCGTCGGCGATTATATCTTCATTTAACGCCAAGTGGTGAAAAGGCTGAGAAGAAGGTCAATGACCTGATTACCAAGCGATTTGATAATTGGATTAGTCGTTATGGTGAAGACAAGGTTCGTGACATTATTGCATTCATTAAGGATTTTGCATCACACGAAATGACTAAGTAAGACAAATAAGTTGTTACCAGATCGTGTTCAGGGGGATACAGTAGGGATCATATCCTTTTTGATCCCGAAGTGTAACCAAATAGCGCAATCATTCCCAAACTAGGAATGATTGCGCTATTTGGTTATGTTGATAGTTTGAGTGGTTAATCTGGGGAAAGTACCTTAATGCAGTCAAAATTTGAAGTCATTATAACTACATTCAATGAAGATCCTTATTTTGGAGCGGTGGTTGAAAAAACTATGTGCCGATTGTTACTTGGCAGAACCCACTTTTCTCGACGTTGCCAAAGAAAAAACATGGCCTAGGTATTTTTATTAACAGGGAGTATGTGTTTCTAAAAAAAGCCAATCTTCCTTCATAACTTATTCACACAATAAGTAATGAGTTATTATATACTATGGTTATAGCAACATAACACGTTGTTAAATCTCATATACAGAAAGGATGATTGCCATGTTTAGTTTAATCTGGACACTTATTATCGGTGGTGTTATTGGGGCACTTGCAGGTGCCATTACCAGTCGTGATTTACCAATGGGCTGGATCGGAAACATTGTCGGTGGATTAATTGGTGCTTGGCTCGGTCAGGCATTGTTAGGAACATGGGGCCCACAATTGGCTGAAATAGCAATTTTCCCAGCGATTGTTGGCGCAGTGGTTCTTGTGTTAGTGGTATCTCTGATAACTCGTGGTTTAGCAAGATAAATTGCGGCAATAGGAGAGGAGGTAAGGCGGTGAATCGATTAACCAAATTACTGATTTTGGTCGTTAGCATGATTGGCATTGTTCAATCTGTCTGGTTTATCGGGTTAGTCATTCCGATAGACTACTTATCAAAGATGGTCTTACAGACGGTCCAAACAAATGTTGATTGGATCATGATCCTGGCATTAGTTGGCAGTGTCATTGTTGGCTTTGTCGCAATAATGGCAATTATTACAATTTTAGTTGCTCCTAGAAAAGCCGATAAGATTGTATTTCGATCTGCTAATGGTAGGTTGAGCATCTCAAAAAAAGCCGTGGAAAAATCGCTTGAAGAAGCAATCATGCAACAAGCCGCGGTTTCAGATGTTCAAACGACCGTTAAATTGCACACTAAGAACCGGATCGCGAAGGTAAGGATAACGGCAGTTGATAAGCAAGGACGCGATTTGGTTGAATTGGGTGAAAAAATCCAAACCATCGTTGCTGCTAAAATGACTGATTTAATGAACGTTAAGGTTAAAAAAGTTAGGGTAAAGGTTAATCCCTTCGATACAGTCCAAAACAAGAAAAGGGCAAACCATCCCCGAGTAGTATAAGGAGGTCGATTGAATGAACGCAATTATGTATGGTGGCCTCATCGGCTTGATTTGCGGTCTTGTGTGGGTATTTGGGAGCTTTAGCGGGATGCTGCTGGTTCTTGCCCTAACCCTGATTGGATCACTGGTAGGGGCCATTATATGGAAATTAGGCGGGATCAAAACTTTGATCAGTCAGCTGATTAGTGATGATTAAGTTCATAAATAAAGGAGTTGATGTTGATGGATGCAACCGTCCAAAAACCAGAATTAACGAAGAAATTAACTTTTGAAAACTCAGTAATTGAAAAAATTGCTGGTCTGGTCTGTCGAAATGTTGATGGGATTTTATCTCTTGACGGCGGCATGATTAGTGAATTAGCCGATCGTTTTTCAAAATCAACTGATCCAACCAAGGGAATTGATGCTGAAGTTGGTGAAAAACAAGTCGCGTTGGATATGGAAGCAACAATCGAATATGGGGCAGATGCCCGTCAGATTTTTGATGAAGTATGTACACGAACGCAACGGGCAATTAAAAACTATACTGGCTTAGATGTTATTGAAATTAATTTAAATATTAATGATGTCCTTACCAAACAAGAATGGGAACAGCAAAGCAACCGGAAGAAAGATAAAATTGCTAATGACGTAAACGATGACCGAGTTCAATAATATTTAATTTTAGGAGGAACTTAATAATGGCTGAACAACACAAAGAAAATAGTGTCGCAACCGTATTAACTTATGAAGACGATGTTTTAGCAAAGATTGCTGGAAATACTGTTCGAGATGTCGACGGCGTATTATCACTGGAAGGTAATTTGATTGATTCCGTAACGGATCGATTCAGCGATGAAACCGATCCCGCAATGGGCGTGAAGGTAGACTTAGATAACGACGACAAGGAAGTCAAATTATCGATGGATGCGATATTGGAATATGGTAAAAGTATTCCGAGTGTCTTTAATAAAGTGACCGGCAAGTTATCACAAGCAATTAATGAAATGACGGACCTAAAACCAACCGAGATTAAGATCAATGTTAAAGATTTACAGACTAGGGAAGAATTTATGAACAAGAATCGCAAAGGTGATAAGAAAAAGGATAAAGACAAATAGAATTAGTGCTCTAGAGACGTCACTATCTCTAAACTAAAAGAATCGCCCAATTATTTCGAATTTACAGGAGTAATTGGGCGATTTTTTTAGTTTAGAATTGGTAAATCTCAGTTAAAGCATTACGCCATTGCCTCGTCTTCTTCAAGCTCTAGCCAAAGTGCAAGCGCGGTTGGATTAAAATCAGGCCAGCTTGAAATATGTGAATAACCTCGCGCTAGCAGTGAACTAACTTTCCGTTTTTTTAAATCGTCAAAAACCGTCAATGCGAACAGATTATCTTCTAAGTCTGTTATGACCGTTCCCAATTTATGATGCCATTCGGCAACGAGGTCTTGGTATATCAATAGCTGCCGGGCATTTTTAATGGTGTAGTCGACACCCTGCTGCTTCAGGGTTTCTTTGTAATCATCGTATTCTTGCAAAACAGCATCTTTGGCCTTTTGCCACTGCTCATTATTGTACCTTGGCACTTTATTAGCCATGAGTCATCCTCCTTAAGTACAAAAATAATTGCCAAGTATGGAAATACTTGACCACTCGACCTCATGTTTAGTCTTCTGAAGAACATTAAACACTAAATCGCGATATTTTGCAAAGGGGGAATAAAGAGTGTGGAATCAAGAGGAGAGGGCTTGGGTGCAAGTCTCTGCTAGGTGGAGCACGTTGACAGAAAGTGAGAAGTTCATAGCTTGATTTTTTGAGATGTTTATACGTAAACGGTTGCTCTTGGGACTTTTTGCTTCATTAACTCAATCTGTGACGGTTGCGCCAAGAACCGCTTTGAAGTGGTTAAGTGCCCATTTCTTACCCTCTGGCGTTAAGCCGGCAACCCCATTTTGATGAACGACAATATTGTAATTTAGGTTATAGGCATCTACGGCAGTGTGAAGGACACAAATATCGGTACAAACACCGACCAGGTGCAAGGTATCAATGTGACGTTCCCGTAGACGAATGTCCAAATCCGTTCCAGCAAAGGCACTGTAGCGGGTCTTGTCATACATATACACTTTATCTTCGTTTTTGTTAGCATTAAACCAATCTTTTAAGCCATCATAAAATTCACGGCCCCAAGTGTTACGAACATTGTGAGGTGGGAAGAGCTTCGTTTCTGGGTGATAGGGATCGTTAGGCTTATGAACGTCTGTGGGTAAAATAACCCAATCGCCATTTTTTACAAAGGTATCTGCTAAGCTAATAATATTTGGTTCAATGGCTTGACCAGCCTTGCCACAGCTTAATGCACCCTTATCAGCAACAAAATCATTGGTATAATCAATTATCAGTAGTGCTGTGTGTGAAGTCATAATGATTCCTCCAAAGTTAAAAATTAAAAGTATCATATACTTTTACTAAGGCTAAAGGTACTCTGTTTTAGCAGATAATTCAATCATTTGGATTGATAATTAAGTAGTTGAAAGAACAACGGCACGGTCGAAATTGTTTTCTTGTAAGGCTAGTCACTATTAAAGGCCGCCCCTTGACTTTTTAAAGAGGTTCCGTATACTTGAAAGATAAATAACAGCGAGCTGGTTAAATGGTGAAAGGCAGCGTAGTTTAATGGCAGGTACATAATTGGTTGCAGCCACTATCTGCATTTCGAGGCAATCCGTAATGGGTTGCAGAGCTTGGGTGGAACCGCGTTCAAACGAATGCCCCTGGTACCGTAATTGGTACCAGGGGATTTTTTAATTTAATCGCCTGACTCTGCTCACTATACTAGGACAGCTGCACAAAGCAGAAGCTTGCACCTAAGCCTTCTTGCTCAAAAATCCAAAACCGGGATTTCTGAGCAAGAAAACTTAGGCTCCAGCTTCTAACCGCTTTGCTCCGCTCACTTTACTAGGACAGCTGTGTCAGGCAGAAACCTGCGTGTAAGCACCTCCGAGAAAAATTCCAGAACCAGGAATTCCCCTCGGAGGAGACTTACACTCCGGTTTCTAACCGCCTGACTTCACTCACTTTTACACAAGGAGGAAACACAATGCAAACAACTAAGCAGCAAAAGACGTTATCCCGTTCTTTGAAAAGTCGGCATATTCAGATGATCGCAATTGGTGGGGCGATTGGCACAGGCCTATTTTTAGGGTCAGGATCAGCAATTCATACATCCGGGCCATCAATTATCCTTTCATACCTCATTGTTGGGATCTTTTGCTTCCTGTTGATGCGGGCGATTGGCGAACTATTGTTGTCGGACACTAATAAGCATTCATTCCTGGATTTTGTAAAGGTCTATCTTGGTGATCGCTGGGAATTTGTGACTGGCTGGACCTACTGGTTTTGTTGGATTAGTTTGGCAATGGCCGACTTAACAGCAACGGGGATTTATATTAAATATTGGTTTCCATCAGTTCCCCAATGGTTGCCGCCACTGATTATTTTACTATGTTTGTTTGCAGCAAACATGGTTAACGTTGGCTTATTCGGCGAAATGGAATCGTGGTTTTCAATGATTAAGGTTGTTGCAATTATCTTGTTGGTTGTGGTTGGCGTTTTGCTGGCACTCTTTCACGTTAAAACAAGTAGTTCAACTGCTTCATTTAGTAACTTGGTATCTAACGGCGGTTTTTTCCCCACTGGCGCACATGGTTTTTTGATGTCATTTCAAATGGTTGTCTTTGCTTTTGTTGGAATTGAAATGGTCGGCCTCACAGCTGGTGAAACCGACAATCCTGAATTAAACTTACCCAAAGCAATTAATAGTTTACCAATCCGAATTGGTCTGTTCTATGTTGGCTCTATGATTGCCGTGATGAGCGTCTATCCTTGGAACAAAATTACAACCACGGCGAGTCCGTTTGTTCAGGTATTCTCAGGGATTGGGGTTATTGGGGCGGCTGGCATTTTGAACTTTGTGGTTTTGACAGCAGCAATTTCGGCCACTAATAGTTGTTTGTTCAGTACTAGCCGGACAATGTACGCGCTAAGTATGGGCGGAAATGCATCGTCATTTCTCAATCGCCTGGGTAGAAACGGGGTTCCTAATATTGCACTGAATTTTTCAACCGCTTTTTTGTTAATAATTGTTGTTCTAAATTATTTTATCCCCGCGGGGGTCTTCAACCTGGTTTCAAGTGTCTCAACCATCAATTTTGTCATTGTCTGGATTGTTTTATTGATCGTCCATTTAAAGTATCGAAAAGCCAATCCCAAGGGAGTTAAGGCCTTTAAGATGCCTGGGTATCCAATAGCTGATTATATCAGCTTAGCCTTTTTTATTTTCATTCTTGGATTCTTGTTAATCAGTACCTCAACTCGGGTTGCAATGGTGATTTCACTTGTCTCAATTATTACGATGCTGGTGGTTTATCAACTTACTCAAGTGAAAAAGACAAGGTGAGTTCCCAAATGACTGGCAATTTCCAGAGTCACACAGTAATTTGAAAAAAATTGGTCATCCATTTACAATTTAGTTATAAATGAACCGTATTAATTAAATAGCAATGAGGAAAAATCGATGATAGAAGTTCACGAATTATCTGGCTATACCTGGGTTGAAGCGATCAATCCCAGCGAAAATGAATTAGACGATATTACGGGTAAGTACCAGTTACCTAAGAAGTTTAAGAATTATATGCTTGATCGTCATGAACAACCTCGATCAGCTTACGACGAGCTGTCGGCCTTTGGGGTCCTTGTTATTAGAGGGATTGCGACGAGTATGGATAGCAAAGCAGCGACCGTTCCGATCTTTTTGGGGTTTAGCGATAATGTCTTAATTTCGGTTTGCCATGATGCCCGTCAAGCACAGTTATTAAAGGATCAAGCTCAGTTTGATTATTCAGAACTCAGCGAACATATTCTGGCGATCCTAATGGCGATTTTGACTCCTTATTTTGATAAACTTGATGAGATCAGCCAACGCGCGGAAAAGCTTGAAGGCGTTCGGGGTCGCAAGATCAGCAATAAAAACTTGGATAGTCTGGCGATGATGAAAACAACGTTGGTCTATTTACGGTCGGCAACGGCGGGAAACCTGATCGCAATCCAAGAACTTCAAGGAACTTTCCATGAGAAATTGACGCTCTCTGTAGCGTTAACGAAACGGACTGACCAAGAAATTTCAGATCTTTTGATTGAGTACAAGCAGTGCCAGACAATGTTTGACGTGGTTGGCGATGTGGTTAGCGAAACTGAATCGGCTTTCGGAAACATTTTGAATAATAAGTTAAATCAAACCATGCAATTTTTAACGGTATGGTCATTAATCTTGGCAATTCCGCCAATTGTGTCTGGCTTCTATGGCATGAACGTTAAATTACCGTTTGCGGATCGGTCTGAGGCCTGGTTTTATACGCTGGTGATTACATTGCTCCTCGTTGTTTGGATGTTTCTACATATTCGTTTTAATCGGCGTCATTAATGTGAATAACGCCATTAAAATAAGCGTCTGGTACCAAAAGTTATTTTGGCCAGACGCTTATTTTGAATATGTTTTGCTGCCACATGGATCACCGTTTTCTAAGTGTTTAAGTTTGTTGACGGCGTTGAGGACGTTGCCCCGCACGAGATCACTATGATCAACTGCAATTATCGTAAATGGAAGTAGAAGGTCACCAGGAAAATCATGAATGATTTGTTTATCCATTAAGATAATGTCAGTCGTTGGAATTGTCGGATCAAAAAAATGATCAGCAATAATATTGATTGGTGATTGAATAGCGTTCAGATTACTTTTCAACCTGTCACAGAAATTTTGTAATAAAGCATCGTCGACAATTGGATTGCCAGTAAGGGAAGGTTGGATTTTTCCTCTGCGGATGTCGCCCACAATTCTGATAGTCATATTTTCACTGCCCCTCGTCATTTAATAACCAAATGACATGTTACATGGTCGCGCCAGTCATGACGTATAAATTTGGATATCTTTTATCAATATTAATCATATTCCTGATTTATTCACAAAGATATGCAAAATAC
>NZ_AZEB01000045.1 GCF_001434135.1 Lentilactobacillus kisonensis DSM 19906 = JCM 15041
AAAACCAAAAAGTGAACCTAACCAACGAGTGTAATTGTAAAAGAAGGAGGATATATCATGAAAAATGAACTGGAAGCATTAGCAAGCGAATTACCTATTTTGACGGATAAAAGCAGTTATAAGTACCTATCAGAAGTTGCGGGTAATGGCAAATATATTCAAGTTGCGTGGCAAAAAAAGAATGCCGAATATTTAGCACTTTACGGCACACAATCTATCAAGTTACCCCAAATTGATAATTCTGTAGAGTTTGTAGACGCCGAGGAGGGTTAATCATGCCAAGTAAAGTTGAAACTGAAAAATGGAAAAGGCAGCTTGTCGAAAATGCCGAAAAAGAAATTTTAAAACTAACTGATAGTGAAAAATTTAAAAGTTATCTTAATACCGTAGCAAAGTTTCACCGGTATAGCCAGCGTAATATTGACCTTATCTATTCTCAAAATCCAAATGCTGGTCAAGTTGCGGGCTTTAAAAAATGGCAGACTGATTTTAAACGATCAGTAAATAAAGGAGAAAAAGGGATCAGGATTGCGGCTCCCATTATAAAAAAACTAACTCCAGAGGATCAGAAAAGACTTGATACGACCGAAGAAAAAGCCATAGTTGGTTATCGCTATATTCCAGTATTTGACATATCACAGACAAGCGGCGAACCAGTCCTAAGTGCTAAAGATTTTGTCAAAGAAAATTTAGTGGATCATAAAAATGTTACTAACCTGTACAATGAACTCAAAGATTATTTGAATAACAATACTGATATTAAAGTCAGTGAAAAAAGTCTGTCAGAACTTGGTGGCGCTAAAGGCTATTTTCAACCCAACACTAATGAAATCGTCATTGGCGGTGATGAACCGGACAACGCCTTAAAACTGAAGACGTTATATCACGAATATGCGCATAGCCAGCTACACGGCTTAAAATCAGCCTTTAAAGATCGGCCACGAGCCTATCAGGAAACCCAGGCCGAAGCGGTCGCCTATGTTGCTATGCAAAATATTGGCGTTGATACCAGTAACTATTCACTCGGTTATGTGGCTACCTGGGCGAAAGATAAAGCCGTGATCCATAGCGCTTTAAGTGAAATTCAGCAAGTTAGTAACAAAGTGATTGAGCTTAGTGACGGGTTAACCAAACAATTAGGCTTACAAGAAGCCCAAAAAGAGCCTGAGCATGATCTAAAAAAGCTATCAGCCCATGATCTTAATAAGTCCTATCAAGGCTTGCAACAACAAGTTCAGCAAACGACTAATTCACAACAAAAAGTGCAATTTAAAAATCAGTTAAATGATGTACACCAGGAAATCAGTAAGCGAACTCAAAAACAACTGCAAGCATTTTCTGAACAGAATCCGGAAATCAAACAACCTGATCCTGAATCTGATCGAAGCATGAAACGTTAGCCAGTTTTTAAGGGACATGCTATAATAAAGACAGAAAAAGGAAGCCCCGCTGGAACAGGACTTCCCATACAAGCCGCTTTAAAGGCGGTGGCCTAGATTACAAAACTACATTGTCGCCCTGTAACCGACCAAAGTTACGCAGGGCGGCTTTTTTATTTGTTCCTTTTGTCGATGTATGTTAGCAACGCCAAAATAAACATTGCAAACAGCAACATCAACGAGAGTGTCTGGAAGACGCTCATTGACTGTGAAACCTTTCTGAAGATTATTCCATGTTCCCATGGGCCTCACCTCGCAAGGGAAAAGACAGCCACCGCCCTTAAAACTTCTTGCTTGGTCTATTATACAGAAAACTTGTATAGGAAGAAATATTTCTTGTAACCAGTGTGTATTTTTTGCTTTAGAATGATTGAAATTTGTTTGATTAAAAAGCAATAGCTATGTAGTTGCTTGGACATTAAAGTGGGAGTGATATTTATGATAAAAGAAACACCAAGAAACATTGAAGAGTTGAAAAAGAAAGCAAATAATAAAAACAGTTGGCGTGAACGTTTGTCTGCTGTAAATGTTTTAAAAGAATATGATTGCAAGCAGTCTAAAGATATACTTGCTAGACTTGCTATAAATGACCCAGTGTTTAAAGTGAAAGAAACGGCGTTTCGTGCTGCTCAAGCATTAGGCGTAACCAGTCATGGAAAGCCTATTTATTTAGGTAAAGGAAAGAAGGGGAATCTGGTTAAGGGGATTAATAAAAAACTTGAAAAGGTTAGAAATTCATTGCCAGATGATTATTCGTTCGAAGATTTTAAGAGTGAATTTCAAAAAAAATATCCAAACGCATATGATGTTTATGAGGGTACTAAAAAAGATTTTGATGGTTGGCTTAAAAAATCAGAAGCAAATTTACCCCATAGAAAATAAAGAGGCTCTGGTGCAAAGTTTGCCTGGCAACTTCATTCTAGTATACTGAGTGACAAGAAACGAGGAATTGTGCGCATGAATTACTTTAAAGGACGCCACTTTCAACAGGATATCATTATAGTAGCCGTTGGCTACTATTTTAGGTTCAGTCTCAGCTACCGTGATATCGTTGAATTGCTACGTGATCGCGGGGTTAGTGTGCATCACACCACGGTCATGCGTTGGGTTCATCATTATGGTCCCATCTTTAAGGCTTTATGGCGCCAACATCAAACCTCCCATACCAAAAGTTGGAGGATAGACGAGACTTACATTAACGTCAAAGGTCATTGGACTTATCTGTATCGTGCAATTGATAGCAACGGTCTGACGCTCGACTTCGAACTGCGAAAGCATCGTGATTATGCGGCAGCCTATCACTTTTTGAAACGGCTGTTGACGACCAATGGTCGTCCTGATCGCTTAGTCACCGATCAATATCGAGCAACACTTAAGGCAGTGAAGCACCTGATGAAACAAGACTACTTGAGCAAATCAGCACACCAATGTTCCAAGTATCGAAACAATTTAATCGAACAAGATCATCGATTCATTAAACGACACCGGGTGCGGTCAGCAAGTTTCCAAAGCATCCGAACCGCTAGTGCAACACTCAGCGGCATTGAAGTCATCCATGCATTACGCAAGAAAACCCGACGAGAGCTAAGCCTCATCGGGTTTTCAGCCGTGGACGAATTAAAAGCGATGGTGCCAGCATAACCTACAACACCCTATCAACAACTAGGTAAAAGGCACACTCTCAGACTATTTGCACCAGAGCCGCCAAAATCACTATTTCTAACGCATTGGATGAACACATCATTACTTCGCTGTTGCACGAAGGCGCACCGATCGATAATTTTGGTATCGGTGAAAAGCTCATCACTAGCGCGTCCGCACCGGTTCTAAGTGGCGTCTACAAGCTTGCGGCAACTGAGAGCAATGGTCAGAGCACCCCCAAGATCAAGGTCAGTGCCAGTCGCGAAAAACTAACGATTCCTGGTGATAAGCAAGTCTATCGTCTGTACGAACCAGGAACTCAGCGGGCCTTTGCTGACTTGATTGCACTAGCTACCGAGACGATCGTCGATGCGACCAGCCTAACCGTCGTCAACAGTGACCCACTCAGTGTCGACCGCCAACAGCGACTCACCCATTTTGAAGCCCGGCCCTTACTCGCGCCGGTAGATTTGTCCAACACCACGTCAATTCCGGTTACAACCATTCAGGCAACGACCCAGGCTAAACTTGCCGAGCTCCCACGAACAACCCAGCGGCTCGTCAACCCAGATCTTTACCCGGTCTACATGACAACCACACTCAGCCAGTTACAAACTAGTTTGTTGAATAAAATGACGATACTAGCAGATTAACAAACGAACACGCGTAGCAACGACTAAAGCCACTTCTGATCAGCGTTCAAATGACCGCTTAGTACAGAAGTGGCTTTAGTTTATAACAAGTAACAGTTAGCTCACTGACCAGTAATTTGATCATGTTCACCCGGGGTCAATATTTTGGTCATCACCGTAATCAAATACGCTTGTTCGCGCTCAATTTCAGTTCCCGGCAATTCCAGCATTAACCGCGCTAGGTAACCGAATAGCTGCGATAACAAACTTTGCAGTATCAAATCATTCGGCCAATCCACAATCAAATGATCTGCTTTTAGTTGATTTATGACACTTCCCATCTGCTTGACCATCTTAGGCGCAATCTGGCTAAGAATCTGTTCGCGTCGTTCGGCGTCAAAAGCTACCATTTCAAAAATGACCTTTAACTCTTTCACGTTAGCTTTAGCAAATGCAACTCGGTCCGTAAAAATTGCTGTGACGAATGCCTGTAGACTGGGATAACGCTGCCGTAATGCATCCTCTGAAAAATCACTCGCTAAAATTGGCACAATGTGCGCGGCAATTGGTGCTAAGATGGCATCCCGTAAGGCAGCCTTAGTCTTATACCGCCGATAGACCGTCCCCTCCGCAACGCCGGCCCGTTGTGCAATATCACTAGTACTGGTCTGGTCAAAACCCTTTTCAGCAAACAAATCGAGACTTGCCTGGAGGATGGCCCGTTGCTTAGGTGTAATCGTTTCATTCTGACTTAGATCCTGTTGAAAATAATCCCGTATCCGTGGTCGTTCCATATCCTCACACCTTCCGATAACGTTTCATTCCAACAATATTCAACATTGTTAGTACGACCATAAACCCTACTAATATTAACAAATTGACACCAATATCGCCAAGCCCAGCACCCTTTGTCACAACAGCCGTCAACGCATTAGCACCATAGTATAACGGCATGATGTGGGCAATTGCTTGCAACCAACTGGCCATGCCATCGACTGGAACCAACCCAGCAAAAAAGATTTGTGGTACAACAATCAGTGGAATAAACTGAATCATTTGAAATTCTGAGTTAGCAAAGGTGGAAATAAAGATACCCAAGGTCAAAGCCACTAACGCTAATAATAAGTTAGTCAGAAAGACCAGCCAAATACTACCAACTAAGTGAATCTTGAAGACCGTAATTGTAAAAACAACGGTCAGGACAGTCTGAATGATGGCAAAGCCCCCATAACCAATTAGATAGCCCATAATAATTTCACTCCGTCGAATTGGGGTTGCAAGTAGCCGGCTTAGGGTTCCAGTAGTGCGTTCATTCAAAAGTGAAACGCCAGAAATCAAGAACACAAAGAAGAAGACAAAGAAACCGAGAAAGGCTGGCAAAAAGTTTTCAAAGAACGTTGAATCACTACTACCATAAATATAATGAGACTTAGTCGTATAACTGGTTGCTTTAGCTGACTGAGTCGAACTAGACGTCGTGGCTGTGGCCTGCTTGAGTTGCTTTTGTAATTTCTCAGCAGTTGCCTGGTCACCGCGGGCCTGGGCTTGTGCAATGGCAGTCTTCAGCTTGGTCACCGTTGCTTGTGTCTGGGCTGCTGTCAGCTTCTTCAAAGCGGCTTGTTGCGATTCAAGGGCCGCGCGCTGTTTCTTAGTAACGGTCACCAGCGTCTTCATTTTCACCTTGACTAATCCTGACTGTAAACTCGCCTTAATTAAAGACGTGTTGGTTGGATTGCTATTTGAATAAGTAATCGTCAATTGACCATTTTTCTGAGTCAAATAGCCATCTAGATCATGCTGCTTAATCATTTTCCGTGCCTGTGAACTATCATAATGATGAATCGTCACGTTTTTGGTATCGATCACGTTAACCACGGATTGGTCTACATGATGAACACCCAAGCTTGCTACTTGCGTCGTGTTGTTTTGAAATAAGAAATACATCAGCGTCATAATCAGCAATGGTGCCAAAAACATCAGCGCCAAGGTACGCTTATCACGTAACATTTGCTTAAAAACTCGTCTAACGATTGCCATCGTTCGCATCTTGCATCCGCCCCGCTTTCAAAAAGACCTGTTCGATCGTATCTACTGCATACTGTTGTTTCAGTGCCGCGGGTGTCCCCTCAGCAAGCGCAATCCCGTGCCGAATCAACATGAGATAATCACACCGTTCTGCTTCGTCCATGACATGCGTTGTCACGAGCATCGACTTACCGGTATCCTTGAGCTTATTTAGTTCGGTCCAAATTTGTTGCCGTAATTCTGGATCAATCCCAACGGTCGGTTCATCTAAAATCAATAATTGGGGATCCTGAATCAGGGCAATTGCCAACGACAAGCGCCGTCTCATCCCACCCGAATAGCCACTGACCCGCTTGTCTAATTGGGACGTTAAATCAACTAATCCGGCTGCATAATCAATCATCTGTGCTAACTTTATTTTTGGAACGCTCATCAATTGCCCAAACAAGGTCAGGTTTTCACGGGCCGTTAGTGTCTCATACAAAGCGTCACTTTGGGCCATATACCCTACTTGTGCCATTACCGCCCTATTGGGCATCACCGTATCCATGACTTTAACAGTGCCACTATCCACAGCTTCCATCCCTAAAATACTCTTGATCAAGGTGGTCTTCCCAGCTCCTGATGGCCCAATCAAGCCATAAATCATTCCAGCCGGCAGTGTCAAATCAATCTGATTGAGCACTTGCTGATGACCAAAGTGCTTGCTGACCTGCTTGGCGATGACATAATCCGTTGCCATTTTAATAACCCTCTTTCTCAAAGCGAGTGTATACTCACTCACTTAATGGCTTTAGTATAATCAGTACATCTCGGTTTGTCAACATTAAAATGAGTTATCACTCACTTATTTTGTTTCCGGCCCATTTGTCACCGCATTGCAAACAAAAATGCGCCACCCCGTTGTTGGGATGTCGCATTTTAATTAAATAGTGACTGCTTAAAAATTCTATAATTCAGGCAGTTAAGCTAATATATGCATTATTGCGGTATAATAAATCCATTGGAATTAGCTGTTTTCCTGCATTTTCCTTGCATTTTTTGGGAACCTACTCGGAGGTTATCGTATGGTCTATCGTCACAGCCCGCTTCAATTGTCATTTGAATCCTTTGGTGCCGGTTTAAGTACCCCACTTAGCTCTAACAATGAGTGGGTCCAGTTGGCGGAGGTCATGCCCTGGAAAGCTCTCGATGAGGCATACCAATTGGAGTTCACCAAAAATGCGGGACGTGCGGCAAAACCATTTCGTTTACTCTATGGGGCAATCCTGATCCAACAACGGATGGGTTTAACTGATCGTGGGGTGGTTGCGGCAATTCGTGATACACCCGCACTTCAATATTTCATCGGGTTGTCCGAATACAAAGCGGTTGAGCCGTTCAATTATTCCAGCCTGGCACACTTTCGCAAACGAATTGCCGATATCTCCGAGCTGATTACGAATATCATGAATGATACAGTACGCGCCAAGATCGAAGCGTTGGTCCCATTCAAAGTGGACACCGTCATCACGGACGCAACCGCAGTGCCAGTCAAAATCAAGTATCCTCAAGACACCGTCCTCCTCAACCAAGCAAGGCTGAATCTTGAGGCGATGGCGATCGATATGGCACACCAACTTGGTGTGCCAAACCCACGCATGTACAAACGCGAGGCGAAGCATTGTTGGACCTAATTTTCACGACATCCAAAGCAACAGCGTGGTGGCTTTCATAAACAGGTCAAGGCCCAACTTCAATATGTGCGCCGTGATTTGCGGTACATCAACGAATTCATCGATCAGGGTGCGACTCTACCAGATGAACAAGCGATTCGCTTAGGCGTGATTCGAATTCTATTTGCCCAGCAATGGTACATGTATACCCACAAGACTCACCACGTTGAAGACCGAATTGTTAGTCTCCAACAGCCGTACATTCGCCCAATTCAACGTGGTAAGGCCAATGCTAAAGTTGAATTTGGGGCGAAGATTGACTGTTCGTTAAGTGAAGGCGTAGTCGACATTGAACGTTTTGATTTCACCGCATTCTCTGAGGGCCAAGACTTCGCGGAAACTTCAGACCACTATTACGATCTTCATGGACATTATCCGGATGAAGTACTGGCCGATACGCTGTACCGTAATCGGGAGAACCTAAAGCTGTGTAAGGATTTGGGTATCCGAATCTGCGGTCCGAAGCTTGGCCGGCATCCAAAACACGTTGATGCAGCGAAACGGCGTGAGGATACTGATGCCGAGAATCGAAGAGGTACCATTGAACGCCGGTTTGCTTTTATGAAGGGCACGCTGGGGCTTGACTTGGTGAACACTCGGACAGCTGAATCACTGGCCGTCAAGATTGACGCGGCCATCGTCTTGAGCAATGTGCTGACCCTGTTAAGGGTATTTGCTATACCAATTTTAATTTTGGCTAAATTCGAGGGTGAGGCCTATCAAATTCGCTATAAATTTACTACAAGGGTCGAAGATATGGTGGCCTAGTTCAACAGCCACTATATAGGTTGATAATGTTTTGTTTGAATTCTTTGTCGTAACGAGTTGGCATGTAAAAATTCCTTCCTTTTGAGAGACGATTTATTCATTATACCCTCTCTTAAAAGTTGTCTCAGGAATCAGCTTACATCCACTGAATATCGTGTTTGAAATCTTTCCAAGTTTTTCCGTAAAATATACCTTCTCTTTCCAGCTTATCTTTATTTAAAAGATAAGCTGGAATAACTGGTTGGTCAAAAATATCAGGGTTTTCATTATATTGTTGTGGAAGAAGACACTTTAAAAATTGCAAAATTTTTTCAGAAGATACAGAGTCAGAAAATATGGAGGTATGTTTTTCTAAATAATCTGATAGCATGTGTCTTTTGTTCACAAAATTTGTATTACTATCGTTTGTAAATTGTTCTATTAAATTTTCAAAATCTATAGCAAGATTTTGATCATTAATTTCTTGCGAATTTCTTGCGTCTAAATCTAAAACCTTTTTGTTATGAGCCCCACAGAAATCACAATTACCTTTTTCATTAAAAGATTTAAAGCGATCTCTAATTTCTCTATCTTTAAAACACTCAATACAACATTTCATTAATCTTCGCCATCCAGAAACTGTCCAAGAATTTCAAGGTGATGCTTAATTGCCAACCGTTTTATGATTCCTAGTCCAGGGTAAGTTCCTGCGATAGATAAACGTTTAAATTCTTCTAAAGCACTAGAATTATTTTTCTCTTTATTAAACGCATCACTACTATACCAGGAAATAAGTTTTTTTAAAGCTTCCTTAAACTTGTTCGCTGGATTAGAAATATCCTCATTGGTATCAGAAACAAAATGGTGAATACGAAGTTTATTATCAGAGTCAAAGTAAACTATATGTATCGCTACAGCCTTTGGCGCAAAACCAGATTCGGAGTAATCTGAACCAATAACAGAATAGTCACTAAAACCATAAAAACCATCTTTTTTATAAAGAAGATGTTCCATTGAAAATAACTGGTCTTGATCTTCTGCATAATCTTGATTTCTATTCTTTTTTTCATAAGAGTCATGTAATTCAATAATTCTAGAGAAATTTTCCTGTTTTGCATCCTGCAGCATTTCTCTATTATTTGTATTAATGATAAGAAATGTATTTGATGTAATAACTTTTTTTATATCAACTTCAGATTTTTCGTCTAGTATCATCATATGAGGCTTGTTTTGGGGGATTTCATTAAGAATATCGCAATCGTTATTCTTATATAAAAAATAAGTTGGCATAAATTCTTTTGACTTTTTGATTTCAATTATTTCTTTATTATCTTTAAAGCCAGGATAGTTAGCCAATTTTGAGTTTTGGATAACAGCTAAGTTTCTATTTTCTCTTGAAAAATCTTGTAGTAGTATTCTAAAAGATGAAGATGCTTTAATTGGCTCAATTATGGGTATAATTTTTTTGCTGAGTTTCCCTTCTTTTAATAATTCTCTTAATGCCAACAACTCATTTTGTTTACCACGAAGCAATGGATAGTACATTATTACTCATCTCCTATTTTTTTTATTAAAAATTGATTCAATTGTTTGAAGTTGTTATCTGTATAATTTGAAAAATATATTAAGCTTTTAATCTCTACAGGAACTTTATTGAATTCTTTTATATTAGACCTATCTACAGTTTCGCGTTGCTTTAATTGGTATAGCATCTCTTGTTGAGCTTGTTTAATGTCTAATTGTTTAAACATCTGGAAGCAAACATCATAATATTGAAAATCATTAACTTGAGGTAAAAATCCAAAGTTTTTTTGTAAAATATATTCAAATTCGTATTTTCTTAATATTTTAAAGATAGATTTATAATCTAATTTTTTCTCATATTTGGTTGCTTTTCTTTCTTCATGCAGGGTATTGCGCTTTGTTAGAACAATGATGCCAACTTGAGGTAAGTCTATACTTTGCATTATTTGTTTTAAATGGCTTTGGTCAGTAACAATATTACAAAGTGAGAAAGCATGATAATAAGCATTTAGTTGTCCCTTTAATCTTTGCAGATTATCAAGTTCTGTTTTAATTTCATAAACTTGTCCTACCCCATTAATAATTAAGAAATCAAGAATGTTTCCGTTAATCGGTAACTCTCTTAATGCAGTAGACGTTTGAATACTGTGGCGTCCCAACAGTATTTTATTGAGCAATGTATTTTTATAAAAATATTCATTACGATGTCTCTTAGACATATATTTATAGATAAGATTCATTGCTTGTAAATTAGTTATCGAATCTGGCGGATTTATTAACTCATTAACAATGCTTTTGTAAGTTTCAGAACTTTCACCGGAAACAAGTTTATTAAACGAGTTTACAGTGAATAATTTATTTAACAATATTCCAATATTCATTTTCTAGCCTCTTAACTCAGTTAGAATATACATACTCATCATATCACGTTTATTTTAAAAGTATGCATCATGAATTGTACCCTAGATCAGCAGCGGCAGTTTCATAATTCTCAAAGAC
>NZ_AZEB01000046.1 GCF_001434135.1 Lentilactobacillus kisonensis DSM 19906 = JCM 15041
CTGCGCGTAAGCACCTCTACCAAAAATCCCAAAACCAGGGATTTCTGGTAGAGGAGACTTACACTCCGCTTTCTAACCGCTTTGCTCCGCTCACTGTATTAGGATAGCTACGCAAAGCAGAAAGCGCCACATAAGCACCTCTAACAAAAATGCTAAGCCCAGGAATTTCTGTTAGAGGAGACTTATGTTCCGCTTTCTAAGCGCTTTGTTCCGCTCACTGTTATTAGGACAGCTGCGTCAGGCAGAAACCGGAGCATAAGCACCTTTGAGACAAATTCCAAAACCGGGAATTTCTCTCAAAGGAGACTTATGCTCCGGTTTCTAAGCGCCTGACTCCGCTCACTAGAGAAAAGGAGTTTTGAGGATGAAAGAGTTTAACGTTGCAATTTTAGGTGCCACGGGTGCTGTTGGTACACGGATGATTCAGCAGTTGGAACAATCGACGATTCCGGTTAAGAGCGTCAAGTTGCTGGCATCGGCGCGTTCAGCAGGCAAGGTATTACAATTCAAGGGTCAAGATGTCACCGTTGAAGAAACCACTCCGGATTCATTTAATGGGATTGATTTAGTCTTATCGTCTGCTGGCGGCTCAACTTCTAAAAAGTTTCTGCCAGAAGCAGTTAAACGTGGGGCTGTCTGTGTTGACAATACGAGTGCTTTTCGGATGGAAAAAGAAGTTCCGTTGGTGATTCCAGAAGTTAACGAAAAAGCGCTTTATAATCATCGTGGCATCATTGCCAACCCCAATTGTTCAACAATTCAAATGGTGGTCTGCTTGGAACCGATCTATAAGAAATTTGGATTAAAGCAAGTAATCGTTTCGACTTACCAGGCGGTTTCTGGTGCCGGCCAGTCTGCGCTTAACGAGTTGATGGAAGAGTCCCAGCAAGTGTTAAACGGTGAACCAACCAACCCTAAGATTTTACCAACGAAGGGTGACAAGAAGCATTATCAACAAGCCTTTAACTTACTGCCCCAAATTGACGTCTTTGAACAAGACGGCTATTACACACATGAAGAGTGGAAGATGATCCACGAAACAAAGAAGATCATGTTAGATGATATGGATGCCAAGGACATTAAGGTAACCGCAACTTGTGTGCGGGTGCCGGTTCGAATTGCCCACGGCGAGACGGTTTACTTTGAAGTCGCTGATAAATCAGCATCAACGAAGCAGATTAAGGACGCACTGGCTGAGGCGGAAGGCGTTGTCTTACAAGATGATACGGCCCACCAAATCTACCCACAATCAATTACTGCTGAAGGCAAACGAGATACGTTTGTTGGCCGGGTACGGCCAGACTTTGAAAACGAAGGGGCCTTTAACATGTGGGTTGTCTCTGACAACTTGCTGAAAGGCGCTGCCTGGAATGCGGTTCAGATTGCGGAACGATTGGTTGCCGACGATTTGGTTCGGGTACCGGACGATCCGTATTTGGGATTTAATCAAGAAAATTAACTAAGCTAACCGAAAGCTTGCCGGTAATGGTAGGCTTTTTTATTTTGGAAAGGAAATGGTTGTGATACCCCATGCAATGGCTAGCATGGGACAATTTTACGTGATAGGATATAAACAAATTCAGATAGTTGAAAGCGCTTAGAAACTGTTACGGACTAAATATTTCACCGCTATTAGAACTGTTTGATGCATTAGAAGGGAGCGCTGATTATGCAATCGTTGGAAGATCAATTAAAGCAATTATCCCCTGAAGACCAAGTTAAATTAACCTCTGGGACAAATTTTTGGCAATCAGTTGCGATACCGGAATATCAAATCCCTAGTTTTCGAATGAGCGATGGGCCTAATGGATTGCGGTATCAGGCCGGCGAAGGGGATGCACTGGGTATTAACGACAGTGTGATCAGTACGTGTTTCCCTACGGCCAGCGCGGTTGCTTGTACATGGGACCCTGACCTAGTGGTTGAAATGGGACGGGCAATTGGATTGGAAGCCCGCAGCTTAAATGTTGATATGGTTTTGGGGCCAGGAATTAATATCAAACGGAACCCATTATGTGGCCGAAATTTTGAATATTTTAGTGAAGATCCGTATTTAGCTGGCATGATTGGTGCTGGTTGGATCAGAGGGTTGCAATCAGAGGGAGCTGCCGCTTGCTTGAAGCATTTTGCCGGGAACAATCAGGAGAACGACCGCTTGTTATCGGATTCCTTGATTGACCCCACGGCGCTGCATGAAGTGTACTTAGAAGCATTTCGAATTGCCGTGCAAACCGCCCAACCAGAAGGCGTTATGTGTTCCTACAATAAAGTTAACGGCACCTATTCCAGCGATAACGCCTATCTACTAACAGATATGTTACGGCGTCAATGGGGCTTTAAGGGAACCGTGGTCACTGATTGGGGTGCGTTAAACAATAAAGTGGCGAGCTTAAATGCTGGTGGTGATTTGGAGATGCCATCCAGCCATAATATGTTTGATCAGCAGGCTTTGACTGCCTTAAAAGATGGGCAGCTAAAGCCAGCGGCACTTTATCGAGCAGCCGAGAATGTTCTCCGGGTTGCTGAAAAATCACGCCCTAAGTTTAACGGCGATCGGCAGACGTTGCTGGAGCAGAACGGTAAATTGGCTCAGAGAATTGAAGAAAATGCCGCGGTGCTCCTGAAAAATGATGATCATATTTTACCAATTCAATTGGCGCAAAAAGTGCTGGTGGTTGGTCAGATGGCGACTGAAACCCGTTATCAAGGGGCTGGATCTTCCCACATCAATCCACCAGCCCAAACGTCAATTTTACAGGGATTGAGCCACGCTGGTATTGTTTACGATTATCAACAGGGCTATGCATTTTCAAATAAAGAGGCTGACCAGTTAGCTGGCGCTGCCGTTAAAGCGGCTAAAAATGCTCAAACGGTGGTGGTTGTTGCTGGATTGCCAGAAAGCGCTGAATCTGAGGGCTTTGATCGGCCAACGATGGCATTACCCGCTAACCAGAATGCACTCATCGATCAGCTGGCCGCTGTTAATTCAAATTTGATCGTACTACTAGTCGCTGGTGCGCCGGTTGAATTGCCGTGGCAATCGCGGGTTAAGGGACTCATTAATCTGTATTTAGGTGGTCAATTTGTTGGGGATGCCGCTGCTAATCTTTTAGTCGGCAAAGTAAACCCATCCGGGAAATTGGCTGAAAGCTATCCAATTTCATACCAAGATGTTCCGTCTGCTGATAGTTATGACAAAAATCCGCGTTCAGTTGCCTATGCTGAAAGTGTTTACGTTGGTTATCGGTATTATGAGAAGGCCAATCAACCAGTGGCGTTTCCGTTTGGATTTGGATTGAGTTACACGACGTTTAAACTCAGCGGTTTAGCTTTGGATCAACATCAAATTCAAGCAGGTCAGTCAATTGAAGCGAAGGTGACACTGGAAAACACCGGTGACCGTGACGGAGCCGAGGTCGTGGAAGTCTATATCGGCAATTCACCCAATCGGGCATTAAAACCCTTGAAGGAATTGAAAGGCTTCCAGAAAGTCTTTTTAAGGGCAGGTGAAACCAAGACGGTCACCGTTGAACTGACTGCCCGTGCGTTTAGTGAGTGGGATGATCAGCAGCAGGAGTGGCAGCTGCCGGCAGTTGATAAGGCGGTCGTTGTGATGATTGGTTCCAGTCGAGAATCACTGTCTGCACCGGTTAACGTTGTTGGCCAGGCGCTGGCAACAACGTCAGTGCCTACTTGGTATATCACGCCAGTTGGTAAGCCGAGCCTGAGTGATTTCACAGCAATGAGCGGGTTAAGGGTTCAACCGCCAATAACAAGTCGTCCAGGCCAATACACACGATTAAGTACACCAAGAGAATTGAGTGCCCACTCGGCCATCATTCGTAAAATCGCAACGGTATTGAAAAATAATCAGTCTAAGGGGATTACCGATCCCGACAGTCCTGAAGCAAAGTTCATGGATGCCATTATTATGGATACGCCACTGATTCGATTGGCCCAACAGTCTGATGGTAAATTATCACTCGGCCTAGTGGATCGACTAGTTGCACTGGCTAATCGCCATTATTGGCAAGTCATCTGGGGCCGGTAAAAAGCGTTCAGGGGGGATATATCATGAAAAAAAGATCAAGATGGCGGCTTGCGACTGCTCTGTTATCAATCTCTGTTTTATTAACCAGTGCCAATGCAGTTGCTGGCACCATTCCGTTGATGACTGCCAAGTTTCCGACGGTGCCATTAAGTCAAATTGAGAGTTTGACCACGATTCCTAGTTTAAGTATTTTGATCTTTGTTGTTTTAAGTAATCCAATTGCTAAAAGACTAGGAAACAAGGCCACCGTGTTGCTTGGTGTTTTGATCGTCTTAATTGCCGGTCTGATTCCCACTTTTGTTAACTCATTTTGGTTGATTTTGGCTTCCCGGTTCCTTTTGGGGGCTGGCGTTGGCCTGTTTAATGCGATGGCGTATAGTCTGATTAGCACCTATTATGAAGGCACCCAGCGCCAAACGATGATGGGCTATCAAGGATCGGTTAATTCGTTAGGCAATATTTTAATGTTTCTGGTTTCGTCATTTTTGATCGGTCTTGGCTGGCGTGAGGTTTATTTGTATTATCTGATCGCAATTCCAGTTTTTCTGCTGTTCTGGTGGGGGGTACCAAATGACCGCCCGGCAAATGAAAATTCAGATCAGCAGCAGACTTCCCAACCAGCAATTAGCTTAGGTCAGTTACTCAAAGGCCGCCTGATGATTTATGCGCTGTTGGTTCTTTTTAGCATGATGATTGCGCAAACCGTCGTTGTAAAGATTTCTGGGTTAATCTTGGCAGCCGGATACGGCAAAATCGCGGATGGCAGTATTGCTCTGGCGATTTTAGGAGTGGCGACCATGATTGGTGGGATGCTTTATGGTCAGGTATTCAAATTGATTCATCGGTTTATTTTACCGCTGGGATTAATAATCGCCGCAATCGCGTTATTTGCTTTGTCCCGTTCACAATCGCTGGGGCTAACCTATACGTTGACCGTTATAGCAGGGTTAAGCACCTCACTTGTCGGTCCCTATTTATTTGCAGGATCAGCTGAGATCGCGGGTAAAGGAAACGAAACGCTCGCTTCATCTATTTTGATTGTCGGCATTAATATTGGGGTGTTTATCACGCCCTATACATTATCGGGGCTCAGCCGATTAATTGGCAGTGATCAGCCAGCTTCAATTTTGGCAGCTGTGAGTGTTGTTTTGACAGTGATTGGTGGTTTGACATTCCTCCTGAAGGAACCAGATTCAGCGGAGAAATCGAATTAGCTTGTCTGCTGATATGAGAATTATGCCATTATTAAATTTGGTTAGGTGCGCTAGATTAAAAAATAGTGAAATGAAGGATTTAAGATTATGCGTGTGCGTAAGCCAAAGAGACAAGAATGAACACAGAAACGAATAATTTTACTAACGAAAACAAGTGGTTTGGATTTCAGATACGACCTATTTTACGAAATCTCACTATATGTCGTGTGTAAAATGGGTAGTTACTGATTTCGACTATTATTTTGAAAAGAATGTTTCCCATACTACAAGGATTGATGCGATCGCAATCAATATTTAATAGACAATATTAAAAAAGCAAGGCCCAATTGTACTATGGGTCTTGCCTGTTAAACTAATTGTTGGAATTTTGTATCTAAATTAGGAAAGAATTGCAGTCGGTTAAAAGAACACTTTCCATAAAATAGAAACCACACCCATAACGATTATCAGACCGATGGTGACGTTAATAAGGTATCCAATTGGATTGGCGTTGCTAAAGTGCATTTTCGGACTAGCCTTACTTGGAACTAGTAGTGGGAACATGAGGCTCTTTTTAAGTTTTGGCTGCCGGGTGTTTTTGATCATATTAATCGCCTTCTACGATGAAATTCTTTAAATCGATTTCATCATATACCTATCATATTAGTAAAACAATTGAGAATTCAAATGACTTTGAAAAAGTTTATGTCATTGTGTGGATTGTCAATCGTTTTTGATTGGTAATGTTTTCTATTTTTACGTGATTTTTGTGTTTTCAAAAAATAAGTCCGACAAGTTCACGTTAAAATGATCTCGCGGGATCTAATAGACAATATTAAAGAAGCAAGGCCCAATTGTATTGTGGGTCTTGCCTGTCAAACTAATTGTAGGAATTTTGTATCTTGTATCTAAATATAGCAGAACCATCCGACATGCTAGATATCAAAAAAAGGCTAGAATTTTGGAGCTAGGATTAAGCGAAGGCAATAATCAATTTTTTACTTGTTGCCTGGGCAATCCTTTCCATGTTCTTCATGGTAATATTGCCGCTACCGGATTCCCAGCGGGCAATCATCGGTTGAGAAACTCCGATTTTGTCTGCTAACTGTTGTTGAGTAAGGTTAAGTTTTTTACGCAGTTTGATTATGGCGATTGCATAGTCAAATTGCTCATCGTAATGGGCAATCTTTTTGTCTAGACCAGGGCGTTCCTTGGTAAACTTTTTGATTAGATCATCGGTTTGAGTCATGATACTTCCTCCTTCGTGAATGGGCTTCATGATACACCAAACTTTTTCTTCAGCGCATCGGTGAGGGTAGCCGAAAAATTAATGTGGCTTTGATTTCCTAAATCGTTAAGGTACTTGGGAATAGTGAGGGTCTTTTTGATGCTCATGTTCTCCTCACGTTCTCTAGCAATTTTTGTGTCAACTTCGATGGGGATGAGTAACTGATCCTCACCGTGAGCAATTGCCTTTGGATCGGACGGCTTCGGCAATTCATCATGGCCATCCTCCGCAGTGAGCAAATAACCTTCCAATGCATCATGTGCCATATGGAGGGCATCAGCAATATTATCGCCAAAGGTTGCGACATATGGATCGAAATCGGGGAAGGTAACTTCAAATTGACCGTCTGAGTTTTGAGTAAATAATGCAAAATATAGGTAGTTCATTAAATCAGCCTCCAATCTCATAATCAAATGACACCTATTTAAGGCCCGCCTGTTTCAAAATACTGTTAAACGTCCCTTTGGGAATATCTTTTTGGGGGTGAGGAACGGTGACAATACCAGGTTTATTATCATTACGAAATTGCCAGTGGTCACCGTGAATTCTTACTTTGTGCCAACCATTGTTTCTAAGTAGTCTAATAACTTCTCGGGAGTCTATAACACCTTACCTCCTAAGTACAATTTTATTATAACACGTACGATAACACGTGTCGCGTTGGATGCTTTGCTCTGTAATAGATGAAATCATTAGTGAATTGGACCGTTGAAGAAATATGAAAATTGCTGCATCATCCCCTGTTATTATAAATACGGTTGATTTTTATGTTATTTTCCACAAATTACAATTTCAAAAAATAGGCTTTACGAATTCATGGAAAAATGAGTTCGTAAAGCCTAATTAGTACGCGACGATTATTAAAAGTGAGTGCCGTTGAAGTTAAGTGATCGCGTTCGGTCGGCACTATGGTCATACGTGATTAAGAAGATGACCGTAATGATGAGTATGATTCCCCAAACAATGAAAAAAAGAAGCCACGGAGTTGTACCATCCATGTGGGTATTAACCGAGAGGCCGGCTTGCCAATCTAAAAGAAAATGAGCAAGAACCGTCCACGTCATCGTGTTGGTAGTAATGCGGATGCTTGCCAGCATCACTCCAAGAACAAAAGCATAGATGGCTTGTTGGATAGTGGGTATTAATAACTGACCATTGACCAGATTAGCGAGGTGCATTGATCCAAAGCATAAGGCAGAAGCACAAGCACTAAAGGTATATTTTAGGGCGTTATTTCTGAAAACGCGCATAAACGTCGATAGCAATAATCCACGAAACAGGAATTCTTCAGCAAAACCCGCTGACAAGGCCATCATGGTATCTGCAATAAACGTATGCGAATGAAAGACTGCCAAAACCTGTCGTGGAATTGGATCTAACAGTAGAAATAGGATTAAGAAAACGACTAGGAAGATAATCCCCCAGATTTTTGCTGCCCTTGAATATTTAATGGGGTCAGCGCGAACTTTAGCTGTTCTTAAGATGTAATAAATAATTCCGGAAATAATTAAGGCAAATAACAATCTGAAACTAGCATGAACAAAGGGAGTGGTTCCCTTTAAAACGAGATCCGTACATAAATAACAAATAATTAAGATAACGGCTGAAACAAATTCCATTGGGATTGATAATCGGCTTTTGGGCATAGTCCTTCTCTCCTTAAGTAAATTGAGCTTAGTCAGGCGGTTAAAAATTGGAATATAAGTCTCCTTGGGCAGAAATTCCCGGTTCTGGAATTTTTGACCAAGGTGCTTATACGCAGGTTTCGGCTTGACACAGCTGTCCTAAATTGAATGGTTCTATTATTGCGCTCTTGGGGCGACTAATCAATGATTGATACGAAAAGAAAGCCAGCGACTAAATTGCCGCTGGCTTGTTTGGGAAAAGGTTTGTTGTTCTAAAGGAGCTAGATGGTTCGAAGATACTGATTGATTTTAGAAAAGACGACACTTGCCCGGCCGTTAACTTCCAGAAAGTTGTTTCCTCCTGAAAGTACGGGATACTCGTTAATGATAATTTTAGGAGTCTTTTGTGGAAACTGGTTAGGGCTTCTCTTTGTCCCAACAATGAGTAACAGGTCAGCTTGAGCAATTAGAGCTTGCCCGGCAGCCACTGCATCCTGGTAAGTTGCCAGATTCCGCATAACAAAGTCTGGAATAATGACGTGGCCGCAAGATGGGCATTTTGGGAGGACCATTTCTTTAATAATCTGCCAATCAAATGATCGCTGACAGTATACACAGTGATTTTTGTGCATATCACCCCAATATTCAAATACAGTTTGACTGCCGGCTAGTTGGTGCAGCCAGTCGATATTCATAGTGGCAATCCCTACTAATTTCCCGGTTTGTTCAAGGGATGCTAAGAAATGGTGGGCTTCATTTGGTTGGGCATTTGGTTGAAAAAATGTCTTTCGGTAAAGGCGGTAAAATTCTTCAGGATGGTGGGTTGCGAAGCTGCTGCTAAGTAAATTAAAAACGTCACCGGTAAAGTAGGGGTCGTCTTTAAGGATTCGGTCAATTCCGGAAAGGTCTGGAATTCCTGAATCCGTTGAAATTCCCGCGCCGGTAAAAGCAACAATTCGTTTTGAATGGCTGATCAAGTTGCCGGCTTTTTCAATTGCGTTATCAGGCGTTAACATTGGCCTTTTCTTCATGGTCGGCGAACACCTCTTTAGCAACCATGATGGCATTGAGGACTTTGGGAAAGCCAACATATGGGATGCAGTGAATGAACGTTTCGACGATTTCGGTTTGGGTGAGGCCAACGTTGAGGGAACCGTTAATGTGCACCTTCAATTGGCCAGCGGTGTCGCCCTGGGTGAGCAGAGAGGTAATGGTTACCATCTCCCGTTGCTTTAAGTCCAATCCAGGCCGGTTGTAAATATCACTAAACGCAAATTCCAAAATATACTTGCCAATATCCGGGGCAATGTCCTTGAGGGATTCCATGACGTTGGCTGCGGCAGCCCCGTCGACTTTTTGTAGTGTTTCTTCTCCATTTGCTAATCGATTAATCATAATAAAACCTTCTTTCTAAGTGATTGAGGCTATCATAGATGCTGGAGTAAACTCCAGGTCAAGGGAAAAAATAAAAAAGTTGACGTTATTGCCAACTTTTTTCTGTGCCTCAATTGTCAAATCAAGTGCAACACTA
>NZ_AZEB01000047.1 GCF_001434135.1 Lentilactobacillus kisonensis DSM 19906 = JCM 15041
ACAAGAATTTAGTGGGGTGTAAGTGCGCATTGACCTCATTTCACTCGGTCTTCTGATTACCTTAACTTCAATTTAGTGTATGACTTTCGCTTCGCTATTTCAACTTTTATACTTTAACTTAACTTTTATACTTTAACTTAACTTTTACCTTATTATATAGTGTCCGTGATTATTTTTAAGATGATTGGAGGGATAATTGTGACTCAAAGTAACTTAGAAAAACAAGAAGCTAAATTAAAACAGCTTAATCAAAAGATTAAAGCTGAAAAAAATAAAATTGAATAAAGCCTCGGTAAGCAAATCATTAAATCAGCTAATTTGGATTATGCGATACTTACCACTCCACAAATTAAAATGATTGCTAAAAAAACTGCCGCCTTTTTAAATCAAGATCAAAATAACCAATAATAGTTAGGTGGTAATGACTATGCCTAATCAATATGAAAAACTAGTTGAACAACAAGTACGTTTAAAGCAAAAAATTGAGCGGGAAGATTTTCAATTGCGGCAATCTAAATACTATGAAAATCGGCAAGCCCGCAAAGCCCGTTCTCGCCGATTAATTCAAAAGGGTGCTTTGCTCGAAAAATACTTTCAAGCTGATAACCTCTCGGTCGAACAAACCGAAGAGCTTTTAAAGATATTTGCCGATTACGTTAATGCCCATAAACCGAATAAATTCAAAAACGATCAACCTAATAACTAGGCCGATCGTTTTTATTTTCTGAATCATTTTTTCGGTTCATTTTTAGTTTGATAAAGCATCTCAAATTCAATCAAAATAGATTACATTTTTCGGGTAACTAAAATGAAGCGATCCTCTTTAGTAGTAACTGAACCGTCATTTTGAATTAATTGATCTAGTTGAGTAAGCTGTGATAAGCAGTGAAATCGGGAAACTCCCAAGGGATAATTGAAGCGTAATAAATAATGGCCCCAATATCAAAAAAAGTCATACTGGGTTGAGCTTCTTTAGCTAACAAAATTTCAAAACCCAAATTTTGAAAATCTGCGACTGTTTTCAACAAGGTATTATCTGGATATGCCGGAACATAATCTGAATCGAAAAAGCGTGACAATGAATAATTGTTCAAAGCCCCAACCTGTTGACTGATAAAATAACCGCCAGTTTTTAACTTATCTTTGATTAATTTTGGATTGAAGGCAGCATGACTATTAGTGATCATATTCAGAGAACCATTTTTAACAGGCAAGGCATCTTCATACTTTGCAGACAAAGCATGAACCTTGATCCCTTGTTTGGCAATCGTGTGTTTTAGAAGATTAATGTTAAGCTGCCAAGCCTCCGTAACTTGTGTTCTATTACTAGGGTGATGAAAAGTTTTTAACAGCTCACCACCGCCGGTTCCCATATCCAATAGCTGCATATCTGATTTTAAATAGCTTAAAACCAGTTTCCGATAATTCCAGGGAAGAAGTTCATTTTGCCAACGACCATCAAGATGTGAAAAATCCCAGCCTGTAATGCCATATTGTTCTTCCTGATGCCATAAATTTAATTTTTCTTTGTTCATTTTAACTGCCTTTCAATAACGAGTAAGTCGAAACAAAAGTACAGCTTTGTCTGTTGAAAATATGCTCAGTACAGAACAGACTCCTACTAAAGCTGTACTGAGCAGTTATCGTATTTAATTTCCATGTGGTCGCACCATCTTTCCTATGGATAGCTAATAGACACTAATATTGGGCTCCTAAAACGGCTTTAGACCCATTTTAAATATAATCTAATATAAGAATGTTCCCGTTCGCTTAAAACGTCTTAAACAAGCTTATATGGCGTTTAATTCCAAGTATGCTCATTGTCAGTGTTCTGTTCTTCGGGGTGTTTGGCCGCATATTCTCTAGCCGCTTGTTGGTTCCACCAAAGCGCAAATAGGTTTTGCATGGTGCCGTATAAGTAGTTCTCCACGTTCTTGATATGCTTCTCATTGCTTCTCAGGGCGTTAAAGTAGCGTCTTAAGGCTTTAGTCATCAAAGGTTTTAGTTCTTCGTCGTCAAGCGGGATTAGAACCCCAATATCTTGATGATCTTTTTCAACTCGGTACTTAGCGTTTAAGATAATGCCAATGAAGCGCCGCACTTGTTGCGGAGTGCGGCACCAGAAACTTAGTAATTGCACGGCTTCGGGTTCTAAGAAAACCGGTAAGCCACTGTCTTCATCAGTTAAGAAGTCATTAGCATGGTTCACCAAATCCTGGTTTTGCTTTTGAATTTCTGCTGGTGAAAAATGGGCTGTGGAAAAGTCCAACTTTTGAGTATCTATATTGTATCTATTAGTATCTAAGCTTCTAGGTTCTTTATATAGATCGTGTCCGTTTTTCGGAAGTCTGCTTGTATCAAGGGATTGGGATATGTTACCAACGGTCTCATGCTGATTTCCGTTTTTCGGAAGTCTGCTTGTATCAAGGGATTCAACGGTCTCATGCTGATTTCCGTTTTTCGGAAGTCTGCTCGTATCAAGGGATTGGGAGCTATTTAGATTCTTTTCTCTTAAATAAACATCTTTTTCATTAACTTTTAATTCCGCTAAATACAATCGGTTGGGTAATTGGCGGCCGGCTTTTGGTTGAAAACCCATTCTTTTCTGCATTAATAAATGAGCACCTTCAAGCTCTTTTTTAATTTTTGCAATTTTTGTATTTGAGCAGTCAAATAGTTTTTTTAATTCTTCGTTTGTGAAGACAAAATAAACATTGTCATTTTCGTCAACCCAGTTATTTCGTAATGAATATTCTAGCCGATCTTTGAGAACCATGTAAGCCAGTTTAGTATCACTACTTAGGTGTTTATATTTTTCTCCGTACATTAGTACCTTGGGAAATTGAAAAAATAAAGTTCCATAAACGTTATCTTTTTTATAAAAATCAAAATTTGCTTGATCCATCATAAAAACTCCCTTCTTGACTGACACCTGCTGTTCCAAAAGAGAGTTGCCAAAACATTTGATTTGCTTTAAAATACAAATCTGATATGCTTTAACTAAGTTACAAAGCGTACATTTGGTAGTGATGGCTTTGCAATTTCATCAGCATGTGTCTGTTTGTGAGTTGCCCAACCGGCAACTTTTTTAATTTATAGCAACTAAACAAAAATGGACTAGGCAGCTTCTGTTGGCTACTTAGTCCATTGGATTTAATTTGTTTTTTAACTATCCTTAACTTGTCCTTTTGGACCGGTTTGCGGTATAATTAACCTACAAATTAAGAACAATATTCAGTTGATTTTTACTTGGCGGTCTAAATCGACTGAATCTAAGTAGCTGTCAGATAGCTACTTGCTAAACCTGAAGTCCCTGATTCCTCGTGAATTGGGGACTTTTTTCTGTTTAGCTTGATCTTTTATTCGGTTGTCATATTAATCTTAGTCTAGCATAGCGCTTACCCGCCGGCAACTTTATTTGGTCTTGTACACTTTGCCTACTTTGGGTTTGAACCAATAAGAGCCGGAAGATATCAGTAAATATTCGAATAATATAAATGCCTCTGGGTGTTTAAGAAAGTATTCGTTGAAAGCACTGAAAATCAAAAGCATGATCGGTCCGCATAAATAAGTAATAAACAAGGATATCATTTGTAATATACGGATAACTGATCGACGATTACCACTCCATTTTTCAAATAGTACTTGTAACCATTATTGTAACGGGAATAACCATTGTCTAAAAAAGAAACGATTGCCTATTTTATGTCTCTTCAAAATGCCGATAACGGGAAATAGCCAAAAAATAATAATACAAGCAACAAGGAATATCTCGTTCATTGTAGTTTCCATGATTTTACCCCTTTTTCAATTAGCGAAAATCAAAGATTAAATTCTTTTTTTAGCAGTTTCTCTAAATATCTGGAAGCTGTTAATTCTTTCTCTTTTGCACGTCTAGTTAGTTCATTAGCAATATCTTGCTTCAAAGTATAAGATTTTGAAATTCTAGGTGCAGTTGGTTCATTTTTAGCAGGTTTGCTGCTCATACTATTTTTTAGTTGATTCATTTTATCTTCAAATGCCATTATACTAGTCCTTTCTGTCTCATAATATGATATAGCATGACATATCATATTACGCTATTGCTTCGCAAAGGTTTCAAAGATATTGTCGATATTTTCGAAAAATTCTTTGGCCCTTTGTGTTGAATTGTTTTCTTGCTCCATCTTAATCAGCGGTTTGTGATTAAGAGTTGTTTTATTGAATATTTCTCTTTCAGGAATTAGTGCAATTGTCCGCGGGTCTTTTTTCATTTGTTCTACAAACTCATGAGATGACTTAGTATTATGTTTTATCCGGTTTCCAATGAATTTAAGTTCCGCTGTGACAAAACTTTGTCGAGTTTCGACATTAATTACATCTTGTTTCAATTGTTTCATTCTTAATTCCAAATTACTTTTTGAAGTAAAACCGTATTCACTTGGTTCAATTGGGCTGAAAACGAAATCAGAAATTACAATCATATTTTGTGTGATAGTTGAAAAATCAGGATGCGTATCTATCAATACATAATTGAATTTTTTTAGTTCATTATAGTTATCTGAAAACCACATGTACATTAATAATTCTTTGTTTGCTCTAGTTTGAAGATCATTGTTAATTGTATCTAGATTCATAGAAGCAGGGATAATTGACAGATTCTTGTGTAACTCAATAATTTCTACTTTTTCATTATCTTTTGTAAAAACATTAGCTAAGGTATCATGATCTTTATAAATATCATAAGTTTGGGTCAAACTACACTGGTGATCACTATCAATCATCAAAACATTGTAACCCTTACTAGATAACCATTCACCATAATTGAAAGTTAAAGTTGTTTTTCCAACTCCGCCCTTAATGGCTGAAAAAGTAATTATTTTCATAGTGTGCCTCCTTATTTGCAAGTAAATAATAGCATATTATGAAATAGCATGCAACAATATATCATGATATGATATATTGTTGCATGCTATTTCATGGAAATAAGATTATGCGAGTAATCAACAAATAAATCAAGGCCCACACAAATTGCTGGTTGGTCTCAAGCAAATGGCACAAAAAGAAGCTTTAATGAATTCTATGGGAAAAATTAAGCATGCTAAAAAGCGACAAATCAGTCATGCCTTTAGTCATACTTATTTGGTAGGAGCGGTGATTATTTTAATTATTTCACCGATTGCTTTATTAACAGATCGTAAGCAATTTAAAAGTTGAATTAAGCTAGCCAGTATCTTAATTCAATGCGGATTACTAGCTAAATCTAAGAGGGTATTTCGAATGAGATACCCTCTTAGATTTATAAAATAATCCCCTTACTGGCTAAATTAGATAAACATTCTTTCAAATACGAATCATTATGTTCTGGATAAATCGGGTTAGTTATCGGACACTTTTTCAAAATTATATATGGATCGCAATGAATACCACGGTAAAGCGGATCAAACCATTTTTTATTAGGACGATATCCGCGCCGCTGCATTTCGTGCATGACCAGCAAGTGAAATTGATAAAGTTTATACGGTGAGTAATTGAATACATAATTAACAGTTGCATGCTTTTTTCCCCAGCCATTGCCTCTTAAAGCAGCAATTTCCCGATGCTGTCCTAACAGTTGTTGGCGAGGAAGTTTGCTAATGAGTTGCTCATGCCAAAGTCGCATAATTAGCCTCCTAATTTTTTATTTTATTTATCAATGTATTATAAAAAATGATTGAGGTAATGTTTTCCTTGATATTACCCAAAATTGGTTTGCCCCAGCATGTTTTCTTGACTAGCCTGGTCTAAGCCTAAATAAGCTAACGTCATCGCCTCACTGGAATGATTGAGCAGATTCATGACTAAGCCAATATTATAATTTGATTGCGTATAGACGCGATAAGCCCCGGTTTTGCGCATTGTATGGGTCCCTAGATAATTAATTCCTAACAGATCGCCAACCTTACTCATAATTTTGTAGAACTGTTTTTCCGTGATATGGCGCTCGGGGTGTTGAATGGAAGGAAAGAGCCATTCAGAGGCTAGTCTATGATCAAGTAGCCATTGACGGTACAATAAGAGCTCTGTTTGAACTTGTTTAAGATACAAGGTATTAGGCTTACCCGTTTTTCGGTCGTGAATGAACGCATTTTGTTTAATAGAACCGTCCGGATTAAAAATATCGGTTTGTTTTAAGCGCATGACATCACTGACTCGCAACAGTGTCGCTTTACCAACTTGAAAAACTGTATAGTTACGCCGGCCAGCTTTAAAGTTGTTGAGTAAGGTATCTTGCACCTCTTTGAGAACGTTTGAATCTTTGATGGGTAAGACAACTTGTTGCATAGTTTTAGCTCCTTAAAAAATTGATTTTTAGTACAAATTAAAGTACAATATTAAGTACAATGAAAGGGTGGTAAATATGACATTAGCACTAACACAGAGCGATTTTCGCGCTAACCTAAAAAAATATTTAGATCAAGTTAATGACGAAGATGAAACCGTTTATATTGCTCGTTCAAATAGTCGCGCAGTGGCCATCGTTTCACAAGAAAAAATGGACTGGCTAGAAAGAGCATTAAAAGCGAAAGAAGGTTCGTTAGAATATGCAATTGCGCGTGATCAGTTAATTAAACGACATGTTTTACCTGATGATGAAATTGTTGAATCAAATGATGATTATTGGGGTCAGTTTAAATAATGAAAAAACTAAGATTTAAACCACGTGCAACCTTTAATGCTGATCTAAAACGGTTAGCCAGTTTAGACAAATCTATTATTGATGAAGTTCGAGCAGCCATTGACCTGTTGCTTGAGCAGCAACAATTACCACCAGAATTTGAAGATCATGAGCTTAATCGGCGAATGAGCGGTTATAATGAATTTCATTTACGAGACACCCCGAAAAACAAAACACCAAGCGAAACTAACGATGTTCTGGTTGTTTATACGATTGATACAGATGAACTAGTCTTAATTGGAATTCGAGTCGGATCGCATGATCGTTTATTTCCTGGTCAAAATCGTTCCAAAAGGTATCGAAAAAATGACGAATAAAAGAAGTCATTTATACCATATGAAAACAAATAGCCCCCAACATCTACATTATAGATATTGGGGGCTATTTTAATTTATTTTTTTATAAGTGCCCCTAAACTATAGCTATTGATTCAAGATTTCATGGGAGCCAGTTGCAACCAATAACAAAATCAATTCATCATGATCTAGCTGATAAATAACAATCCAGTTGTCATAATTTTTACCATAGTTTCCATATCTGGCAGGGTGAAATTCACGATAGCCACGCCAATTTCCTTTTAATGCATGATCTTTAATCTGTTTCAAAACAAGTACATCTTGTTCAACAATTGCTTCTAAACAAGGCTTCAAGACAGTTATTGGGAAATGTTTTTTGACTAGTTTTTTTAATTCACGTTCAAAAGATTTGGTCTGTTTAATTTGCATCTAACTTATCGATCCAATCTTCAAAGTCAGTCAATGAACCAATGTTTTTGACCTGCCCTGTTTCTGCTTCTTTTTTAGCGGCTAAGGCTTCCGGAGAATCTAAAAAGCTGACTAATCGAACTTCATTATTGGCCGCTTTAACTAACGATAAGCGTATATACTCAGAAACGGTTAGCCCTTGTTTTGCTAGATTAGCTTTAGCCCGTTCACTAATGTCAGGTGTTACACGAGTTGAAATTGTCTTGTTTTTAATAATAGTATTACTCATTCTAATCCGCCCCCTTTAAGTTTACCATCGTACTACATTATAACATTCGATTTTTAGGTTTTCTGCAACTAAATTAATTTTAAAGTAAAGGAACTAACAGCTTATGCAACAAGTTGTCTTACCCATCAAAGATTCAAACATTCTTAGAAGCTGTCTCAGGAATCAGCTTACATCCAAAGAGCTAAGTACAAAATTAAGTTATTGGTTTTTAATGAAAAGTATTAAAATGGTCGGGAAATAATTGGCTACGAAATTACGATTCATAGAAAAAATATCAAATGCTGTAAGAGATTGTCCAATATCCATGATTATTGATAAACTTCTGTGTAAAAAAGTGAATTTGATCCATGAAAAATTATCCCAGCAATATTACCTGGCAACAAT
>NZ_AZEB01000048.1 GCF_001434135.1 Lentilactobacillus kisonensis DSM 19906 = JCM 15041
AAATCATAGATCTTGGACAGCTTCTAAGATCCGCTGAAATTGCGCCAGAATTGGAAAATGTTGGGCAATCCCGTCAACGTTCCAGATCAATGTTCTGCCGGCAAGCCAGGGGATGCTGTAAGTTAATAAGCAAATTGAAACAAATGCAATCGTATAAATCAAAAAAATTGGCAGCTTAAATGTCCGTTTTCTCAAATGAGTACTCGTTTGCATGAAAATGCCTCCCAAATCATTATCTTTATTGTCGGTGTTTACCAGCAATCTGACAAGCCATGGATTAAAATTTTAAGTTTTATCTTACGTAACTTTGTCACAACAAGTGTGAATTATTTGTTGGTAGGTGATGAATATTTTGTGAATGGTAAACATATTTATACCGAACAAATTAGAGAGAATCCTTAATTTGCGGGAGAAACTGATTGTTCACGGCTTTTTTATATTCTAATTCTAATTAAAACGTTATCTTCTAATCTTATTAATAGACATTGTATAAAAAACCGGTTATTCTTACTCGTGAAGGGATTATTAAATCAAAAAATTAATAATAAGTTCTCTTTGCAATTATCGGATTAATTCTGTTAAAAATCTCTCGTTTTCAATGACAGAAATTGTACGATAGCGTTTTCAAAAAAGGCTATGATAGAGTTGTACTTAAAGGAAGAGGAGGTAACAAGAATGACAAGTCCAATTCATGTAACATCTGAAATCGGTAAGCTCAAAACGGTATTACTGAAACGACCTGGTAGGGAAATTGAAAACTTCACCCCAGATATGATGCCACGCTTACTGTTCGATGACATTCCATATTTACCAATTGCACAAAAGGAACATGATTACTTTGCCGACACCCTTCGAGATAACGGGATTGAAGTCCTTTACCTTGAAAAACTGGCAGCTGAAGCATTGGATGCTGGTGGTGACAAAGTTCGTGATGACTTCTTAGAGCAAATGTTAACCGAATCCGGATACGCAACGGGCACGATTCATGATGCCTTGAAAGAATATTTAGACAGCATGAACAACCAAGACATGGTCAATAAGATCATGGAAGGGGTTCGGAAGAACGAAATTGATTTTGTGCCAACAGATTTAGTGAGTGCTGCTGAGACAGAAGACTATGAATTCTACATGGATCCAATGCCTAACCTGTACTTTACCCGTGATCCATCGGCATGTATCGGCGAAGGATTGAGCATCAACCACATGACGTTTGCTGCCCGGCAACGTGAATCTTTGTTTAATGAAATTATTATTGATCACCATCCACGGTTTGCTAACAAGGGCGTTCACGTATGGCGTGATCGAAACCACGATACTCGGATCGAAGGTGGAGACGAATTAGTCTTAAATGACCATGTGATGGCTATTGGCGTTTCCCAACGGACATCTGCTGACGCAATTCAAGATATTGCGAAGAACTTATTTAAGGATGGTCATTTTGACACAGTCATTGCGATTAAGATTCCACATAATCACGCAATGATGCATTTGGACACTGTGTTCACAATGATTAATTATGACCAATTCACGGTTCATCCAGGAATCTTAGGCGAAGGTGGCCACATTGATACTTGGACAATTACGCCAGGTAAAAATGAAGGTGAGCTTCACCTGGAGCACAGGACAGATTTGAAGGTAGTCTTAAAAGATGCATTGAAGCTCGATGATCTGGACTTGATTCCAACCGGTGGTGGCGATCCAATTATTGCCGGCCGTGAGCAATGGAATGACGGTTCAAACACATTGGCAATCGCTCCAGGAGTTGTTGTAACGTATAACAGAAACTATGTATCAAATGATTTGCTAAGAAAACATGGCTTAAAAGTTCTTGAGGTCATCTCAAGTGAGTTGTCAAGAGGCCGTGGGGGCCCACGTTGTATGAGCTGCCCGATTGTTCGGGAAGATATTTAGAGTGCAACGAGACCCGGGTGACCCCGGAACATAAGTTAAAGGTATCAATAATGAATGCTTTTTGTTCATTATTGACAGCTTTGACTTATGCAGTAGGGGTCAGGGTCGTCGGAGCACGTTTAGAGTGCGGAACCAAGCGGTTAGAAACTGGAACATAAGTCTCCTTATTCAAAAATCCTGGTTTGGGGATTTTTGAATAAGGTGCTTATGTGCAGATTGTTGCTTGTCGGAGCACATTTCCACTATAAGAATTGAGAACGGGTGCTCATGTATCAGAGAACATTCCCTCTGTCATAGGTAGCGGAAAACAAAAATCCACAGTACCCAAAAACATCATTAATCAAGGAGAATCGATTATGACAAAAGGCTTCAGACAAAACGTATTTCAAGGCCGCAGTGTATTAGCTGAAAAAGACTTTACTGCCGCAGAACTTGAATATTTAATTGATTTTGGATTACATTTGAAAGCTTTAAAAAAGGCTGGCATCCCTCATCATTACCTTGAAGGTAAGAACATTGCTTTACTGTTCGAAAAATCATCTACTCGGACCCGGTCAGCATTCACGACAGCAGCCATTGATTTAGGTGCTCATCCTGAATACTTGGGTCAAAATGACATTCAGTTAGGCAAGAAGGAATCAACATCAGATACTGCTAAAGTGCTTGGCAGCATGTTTGATGGGATTGAATTCCGTGGCTTCAAGCAAAGTGATGCCGAAATCCTTGCTCGAGACAGTGGTGTGCCAGTTTGGAACGGCTTAACTGACGAATGGCATCCAACTCAAATGTTGGCTGACTTCATGACCGTTAAGGAAAACTTCGGTAAACTACAAGGATTAACCTTAACCTTCATGGGCGATGGTCGAAACAACGTTGCCAACTCACTGTTAGTAACTGGAGCGATCTTAGGGGTGAACATCCATATTGTTTCACCTAAAGAATTGTTCCCAACTGATGAAATTCAAAACATTGCCAAAGGCTTTGCTGAAAAATCAGGTGCCAAGCTGTTGATTACCGATGACCTTGATGAAGGTATGAAGGGCTCAAATATCGTTTATACCGACGTTTGGGTATCAATGGGTGAAAGCAACTGGGAAGAACGAGTTAAGTTGTTAACACCATATCAAGTTAACATGGCAGCATTGAAGAAGACTGGCACCCCTGATGACCAATTGATTTTCATGCACTGCTTGCCTGCATTCCACAATACCGAAACCGCTTATGGTAAGGAAATTGAAGAAAAGTATGGCATCACTGAAATGGAAGTTACGGATGAAGTGTTCACCAGCAAGTATGCCCGTCAATTTGAGGAAGCTGAGAACAGAATGCACTCAATTAAGGCGATGATGGCGGCAACACTTGGAAACTTGTTTATTCCAAAGGTGTAGTGTGCGGAGCAAAGCGGTTAGAAACCGGAGCCTAAGTTTTCCCAACCAAAAATCCTGGTCTTGGATTTTTGGTTGGGAAGGCTTAGGTGCAGGTTTCTGCTTTGTGGAGCACGATTCGTCTATGTAACATAAGTGCTTATGTGCATGTTGCTTAACGGATCGATCCTCTCCAACGCAACTAACCATCAAGAAAACTAGCTTGAACAACTCTAGGGACTGGCAGCAAAACATTTGTTTTGTCCCAGTCCCTTTATTTTAAACAAAGAAGGAGAATTATTATGGGACGGAAAATAGTAGTCGCTTTGGGCGGCAATGCAATCCTATCCAAAGATGCTTCCGCCACAGCGCAACAACAAGCTTTGCGAGAAACAGCGGAGCAATTAGTTAAATTTGTTGAAAATGGCGATCAATTAATCATTTCTCATGGGAACGGTCCTCAAGTTGGAAACTTGTTGTTACAACAGGCTGGTGGTAGCACCAAGGACAATCCTGAGATGCCTCTTGATACTTGTGTGGCGATGACTCAAGGTAGTATCGGCTACTGGATGCAGAATGCCATGAATCAAGTGATCAAAGAAAGAGGCCTGAACAAAATGGTTGCCACGATTGTGACGCAAGTTGAAGTCAGTGCCGATGATCCCGCATTCAAAAATCCAACAAAACCAATTGGACCCTTTATGAACAAGGATGAGGCCGATTTGGCAAAGAAACAGAATCCTGATTTTACGTTTGTCGAAGATTCTGGCCGTGGCTATCGTCGGGTCGTACCGTCACCAAAGCCAATCGGGGTAGTTGAGACGGCCGCAGTTAATACATTAGTGGATGCCGGCATCGTGCCAATCTCAGTTGGTGGTGGTGGAATCCCTGTTGTAACTAACGGTAACCAGTTGGTCGGAAAAGAAGCAGTGATCGATAAAGACTTTGCGAGTGAAAAATTGGCCGAGTTGGTGGGTGCTGATGCCTTGATCATTTTGACTGCCGTTAACAATATTTTCGTTAACTTTAACAAGCCAAATCAGAAAAAGCTTGAGGAAGTGACGGTTTCTGAACTCGAAAAGTTTATCGATGAAAAGCAATTTGCCCCAGGTAGCATGCTGCCAAAAGTCCAAGCAGCAATGGACTTTGTCAATGCAACCGGTAATGAAGCGGTTGTGACGGCGCTAGATAACATTGAGGGCTTCATCGAAAATGGCAGCGGCACGATTATCAAGCCGGCAGCTTCAAGAGTTTAAATGTAATTCCAGATAAAATACCATTAATTTGTCGATTAATGGTCCAATTAATGTACACCCCATTTAAATGCGTTACACTTTTACTGAAGGGACAACTATGTAATCGTTTTAATGAGGAGATTAATCATGATCATGAAAGATAAGAGTGCTTATCAGCGCTATGCGGATAATTTGCGAACCCATCCCGAGTTTGGCCCGCTGGATGATGCCGATATCCAAAAGGTGATTTCGGCGATAAAAATTAAAACATATCACCGCGGTCAAATCCTGTTTGATCAGGGTGATTCACGGGATAATTTCTACTATTTGATTGACGGTGTTGTTAAATCGTTTCACTGGGACGAAGACGGCGAAGAACAATTGTATTTATACGTTCGCCAAAACAAAGCATTCCCGTATATCGGTTTATTTGATGACGCTAATTATGCTTACACGGTTGAGAGCATGACAGAAGTGAAATTAGCTGAGATCCCAATGAACTTGTATGAAGAAGTTTTACGCAGTACTCCTGAGTTAATGGTGAACGCCATTCGCGAGATGAGCCGGATTATCAATATGGCCGAAACGCAGTTGCAGAAGATGGTCACGACGAGTGCCAAATGCCGAGTTTGGAACGCAATCTGGTTTTTAGGCCAGCAGATAGGAGATGATCAAGAAGATGGTTCGATCTTGGTCCCTTACCCAATGACGTTGGGGGAGTTATCCAAGGTGAGCGGAACGACCCGCGAAACCACCAGTGCGATGGTCCAACAGCTGGTTAAGGAAAACAAGGTTCGATACAATCGAAAATATTTCAAGATTTTAGTTAGAGACGAAACATCTACCTAAAAGGAGTGAATCAATATGAAAGAGAAAGACGGTAAGTTAGGCTTAATGGAACTCATTGGCCTCGTTGTCGGATCAATCATCGGCGGTGGTGTATTCAACTTGATGCACGACATGGCCGTTGGTGCTGGTCCTGGTGCGATCATTATTGGCTGGATCATTACCGCAATTGGAATGGTCATGTTGGCGATGACCTTCCAGAACTTGAACATGAAGCGTCCGGATTTGGATGCCGGGATTTACAGCTACGCGGAAGCCGGCTTTGGTAAGTACATGGGCTTTAACTCTGCTTGGGGTTATTGGCTGTCCGCATGGCTTGGCAACGTTGGTTATGCGACCCTATTGATGAGTGCGGTCGCTTACTTCCTACCAGTATTTGGTGATGGACAAAACATTTGGTCGATCATTGCGGCATCGTTTATCTTGTGGGCCTGCCACTTTATGATCCTTCGTGGGGTTGAGTCTGCATCATTTGTCAACGTTGTGATTACTGTTGCTAAATTGATTCCAATTTTCTTATTTATCATTATCGTTTTATTCGCATTTAAGCTGAACATGTTTACAGGCAATTTCTGGTTCACCCCATCTGGTAAATTCCAGTTTGCGGATGTCATGGCGCAGGCAAAAAGCACCATGCTGGTAACCGTATGGGTATTTATCGGAATTGAAGGCGCGGTTGTCTTTTCTGGCCGGGCTCGTAAACGTTCAGATGTTGGTAAAGCAACGGTTCTTGGAATTATTACTGTTATTCTGATTTATATGTTAATTACGTTGCTGTCATTTGGTGTTATGAGCCGAGCAGGTTTGTCACACTTAACCCAACCAGCAATGGCTGACTTGTTGGAAAGCATCGTCGGTAAATGGGGCTCAGCCGTTGTTAATCTGGGGTTGATTATCTCAGTTGTCGGTGCTTGGCTGTCATGGACCATGTTTGCTGGTCAATTGCCATATGAAGCCGCCAAAGAGGGCTCCTTCCCGAAGATATTCGCCAAGGAAAACAAGAATGGGGCGCCAATTACCTCATTGACTGTCACAAATGTGTTGGTTGAATTGTTCATGTTTACGTATTTGATTACGGTGCAGGCTTATAGCTTCTTCTATTCAATCGCCAGTGCCGCAATTCTAATTCCGTACGCATTCTCAGCATTCTATCAACTGAAGTACTCGGTCCAAAGTGATCATGGCAAGGGCCGAACTGGCAACATTATTATTGGAATTATCTCAAGTATTTACGCCTGCTGGTTGTTGTTCGCGGCAGGAGCCAATTTCTTATTGCTGATGTCATTATTGTTCGCTGCAGGGATTCCAGTATTCTGGATCTTACAGAAGCGAGACAATCATGCAAAGAAAGTATTTGGCCCAATTGAAATGACGCTTGCAATCGTGATTGTGATTGCTGCCATCTATACAATTTATGGTTTGGTAGTGGGAAAGATTACATTTTAGTGAGCGACGTGCAACGGTTTGATGTGGTTGAATAAGCCCCATCTGGTTAAAGCCTGCTTTTGGCTTTAGCCAGATGGGGCATATTCATTGAGCGTCAGTTGCTAAAAAGTGAGTGGAGCAAAGCGGTTAATAACCTGCACATAAGCACCCTATTCAGAAATCCCGGGTTTGGATTTTTGAATAGGGTGCTTATGTGCAGGTTATTGCTTTGCGGAACGGTCCTCAGCTGAATGTAGAATCGGAGATTCCGGAAAAGTAAATTTGAAATCCTCAATCCAGGCTTGGATTTTTATTTGTGGTGCTTATGTTTTGGTTATTGCTTTGCGTCGCTCACTTGATTTTCTCCCCCAAACCAGTAATAATGAACGAATATTAATCATTTGAGAAAGTGGGAATCATATTCATGACAGATCTATTTTTTGATTTCGATGGGACGATTGTGGATTCTGAAATCGGCATTGTGAAATCAATCAAGTATTCCGTCAGCAAAATGGGCTTACCCGAACTTTCTGCTGACCAATACCGCAAGTTCATCGGGCCTGCATTGATCACGAGCATCAAAAAATATTATCCATACTTATCAACTGGGGATGTGACCCGGGCGCTGCAGTATTATCAAGAGTACTATCATAGCGAGGGTATCTTCCAGTTGACAATTTATCCCGGGATTTTGGCCGAACTGACAGCTCTCAACGATGCGGGCTATACGCTCCATATTGCTTCTGCTAAGCCGGAGCCGATGATCAACGAAATCTCCAAACATTTTGAGCTTGGTCAATATTTTGCAGGTGAATTTGGAGCTACTTCAGATGAACGCACCCGGGTGACCAAAACAGCTGTCTTAAAATACGCATTAGAAAAAGCGAACGCCAATCCACAACAAAGTGTCATGATTGGCGATCGCGATACCGATATGCTCGGCGGCTATCATAATCAAGTGAAAACATTAGGGGTAACTTATGGGTTCGGGGATGTCCCAGAACTCATCGGTGCCCACGCGTCAGAGATTGTTGACAAACCGGAACAAATTCAAGCTGGGGTCAGTCGATTAGTCGGCTAAGGCTTGATATACGAATAACCAGCTTCTTGAAGCTCCACCAGATCAGCGACGCCCGCGGGGACTACTTGAACTGAAGTGCCCTACAATTGTTAGACAAGTAA
>NZ_AZEB01000049.1 GCF_001434135.1 Lentilactobacillus kisonensis DSM 19906 = JCM 15041
AAAACTATGGGATTTTTGTTAGCGGTGCTTATGTGGAAGTCTCTACCTGGTGCAGCACGTTTCCACAATGTTGCCAAGCCCCCACTTCACCAACACATCACTTCTAAAATTAAACGACAAAACAAAAGAAGCCATGATTTTTCAATGGCTTTTTTGCTATCTATAAGTGGTCTTATCACTCTGGGTGGCTTATCATTAACTTATATTTGATTTTAATTATTATTCCAAAGGACAGCTGCACAAAGCAGAAATCTGCGTGTAAGCACCACAAACAAAAATCCCCAAAACCAGGATTTCTGTTTGTGGAGACTTACACTCCGATTCCTAAGCGCTTTGCTCCGCTCACTTTTAAGGACAGCTGCGTCAGGCAGAAACGGCCACATAAGCACCTTGGCCAAAAATTCCAAAACCGGGAATTCTTGGCCAAGGAGACTTATGTTCCGGTTTCTAATCGCCTGACTCCGCTCACTTTTTAAAATAGGGGATGAATTCTAATGAGCGATTTTGCCAAGATAAAGGGCGTCTTATTTGATCTTAACGGTATCATCACTGACTCGTGGTTATATCATAGTAAGTCCTGGCGTGAAATAGCGACTTCGTTAGGGATTACTTGGAGTGACCAGCTTGAAGAGGCAATTAAGGGGCGTGATCGAATTGACTCGCTTAACGTGATCTTACAATCCGGCGGTCAGTTAGCTAACTTTTCTGAAACTGAAAAGGAAGCCCTGGCAGATAAAAAGAATGCCATTTACCAAACGATGCTGGATAAAATGAATCCAAACGATATTTTACCTGGCATCCGTGAGTTCTTAAATGAACTTCGGAAAAATCATTACAAAATGATCATTGCCTCTGCTTCAGCCAACGCGCCAAAGGAAATTCAAAAGCTGCAGCTGCAATCCTACTTTCCACTAATCGTTGACATTACCAAGCTCAAACATAATAAGCCAGCACCAGACGTCTTTTTAAAGGCCGCCGAAATGCTTGGTTTGAGTAATGATGAATGTATTGGAATTGACGATGGTGTCGTGGGGGTTGAGTCGATCAATGCCGCTCACATGGTATCAATTGGGGTGGGTGACCCTAAAGTTCTCCATAAGGCTGATATCAATTTCACTAGCACTAAGGCGTTAACCCTTGAAAAAATCCATCAGGCTTGGCCAATGTGATCTTCCAGGTATTCTTTGAGGACGACCGCTTGATTATTCTCGCGGTCTTTGGCACCGTAAAGTAAAATGACGTTGCCAGCTTTTAGTTTGTCACTGATGAGTTTGATAAAGGCCGCTGTTTTTTCGTTGCCATTCAGTTCAGCGATATATTTGTCTTGGAATGCTGGGAACTTTTCTGGATCGTGGGAGAACCATGACCGCAGCTCTTTTGATGGGGCAATTTCTTTTTCCCATTCGTCTAACTTAGCGTTAACCTTAGAAATCCCGCGGGGCCAAAGCCGATCAACCAAGATGCGGTAGCCTGAAAGGTCCTGGGGTTTGTCATAAATACGTTCTAATTTAAGTGTCATTCTATCTCTCCTATATTATTTTTTATTAAGGACAACTGCGTCAGGCAGAAACCTACGTATAAGCACCTTGGTCAAAAATTCCAAGCCCGGGAATTCCCGCCCAAGGAGACTTATACTTCAGTTTCTAATCGCCTGACTCCGCTCACTTACCGAAGGGGGTAATTCAGCTTGAGTAAATCTGATCCATTTTATGCCAGTGCACCAACCGATCAATTAACAAAATCAGTGTTGGGGATGTTATTAACGTACGATTCCCCCAAGGGTCGGGTTGGTGGCTGGATTGTTGAAGCCGAGGCCTACATGGGACAGAAAGATTCAGCTGCCCATGCGTTTAAAGGGCGACGAACTGCCTCGAATGAGCCATTGTATGGGCCACCCGGAACCGTTTATATTTATTCGATTCACGGCCGGTATTTACTGGATGTGGCTGCCCAAGAAAAGGATGTGCCCCAAGGAATCCTTATTCGGGCAATCCAACCGACAATCGGTGAGGGAATCATGCTTACTAATCGGAAGAAACCAGGCGTCAGCTTAACTAATGGTCCCGGTAAATTGATGGAAGCATTTGGCATTGCCGATAAGAAAATGAATTTTGAAATTTTTGGTGATGGGCGGTTAAAAATTGATAAGCAACAACGCAAAATGCCCGCCACGATTGCGTCATCTAATCGAATTGGGGTTGCGAATCAAGGTGATTGGGCAACCAAACCACTCAGGTACTTTGTGAAAGGCAATCCATATGTTTCTGGAATCCGGAAGCGTGATGTGGACCAGACACATTTTGGTTGGCGTTAGTTATTGCGGTGGGCGATCTTCGCTGACACCGCGCTGGCAATGGCACCGACAATATCGTCTATAAAGGTATTGGACGTGCCATCTTTTTCTTCATCGAGTTTTTTGACAACACCGCTTTTATCACGATCAACGTAGCCGTAGTTTGTGATGCCAATGGTACCATAGATGTTGGCAATGTTAAGGGCGATCCCTTCATCGACACCGAAGACACCTGAGTCGTTCATAATGATACTTTCCAAGGGTTCTTTCAGTAGTCCCTGGGTTGCTAAGCGGTCGAGTTCAAGACCGACCATCGCATTGTTAAGAACCTCTCGTTTGTGGAGCACGTCAATCGTGTCTTTTTTGACTTCTTCCATGGAGATGTCGGGAATATATTTCTTTTGAAGTTTGTAGGCCATATTAGCAATATCTTCATAAGTAACACCGCGATCTTTCAAGGCGTTTACGACAAAATTGTAAGCGGCAGTGTCTGGAAACCTAAAATCTTTGTTATTCATATTATCAGTCCCTTTATCATTCCTTTATCATTATTATAAGGCAAAATTATTTTTTAACGCATGAGGATACTAAATAAGACTGTGAGCAAAACGCATTGTTTTGTTCCAGCCTTATTTTTTTAATTTTAAATTAGCTTAGTTTAAAAGGTACTTTTTATCGATGCCCGGATCTTGTGAAGTTAAGATCTTTGGACCATCCTTCGTAATTGCCAGGGTGTGTTCATATTGAGCAGATGGGGTACCATCTGCTGAAACGTAATAAGTCCAATCATCCTTCTTATCATAGCGGTCCTTGATTCCCCAGGTACCAGTGTTGACCATGGGTTCGATGGTAATCGTCATGCCTTCTTTAAGTCGGAGGCCTTGACCAGGGACGCCATAGGCTGGAACGTTAGGTGCTTCATGGATGGATGGTTGAATACCATGGCCAATTAACTCACGGACGTCGCCCATGTGATTTTCATCCTCAACGTAGGTCTGAATTGCGGCGCCAATATCACCGAGACGATTACCGATAACGGCTTGATCGATTCCAAGGTAAAGGCCTTTTCTGGTAACATCCATTAGCTTTTTGATTTCATCAGAAACGTCACCAACGGCGTAAGTCCAGCAAGAATCGCTTTCAAAACCGTCCTTGTTAACGCACATATCTACTTTGAGGACGTCACCGTTTTTGAGCTTCAAGCCCTTACGGGGAATCCCGTGAGCAACTTCTTCGTTGATTGAAATACAAGTGGCAAACTTGTAGCCATCAAAGCCCATTTCTGAAGGGTAGGCGTTGTGTTCCTTAATATAACGGCGCGCGAACAATTCAATGTCCCAGGTGTCTAAGCCAGGCTTAATCATCTTGCGAAGTTCCTTATGAACCCCGGCAAGAACTGCACCTGATTCAGCCATCTTTTCGATTTCACGTGGTGATTTTAATGTAATCAATTAATTTACTTCCTTTTATTTGTATTGAACTGGATTCTTAAAGTCTAACTTCTATTAAAACACAAAAAATGGCCCGCCGGCCACTTTTTAACTTATATCGTCGATAATGCCCTTTTGTAAGGCTTCGATGATTAATTTAACTTCTGTGATCTTAGAGTCAACCAGATACTGCATCGTCTCATTCTTATCTTTTTTAGCGGAACTCATTTGATCATTTAAGAACTGTAATTGATTGTGAAGATATTCAGTTAATTTCATGCTATCACCTCACTGGTTTGGTACGCTTTATATATATTATATATCATTAATGCTTTGTTTACATGAAATATATTTCGACAATAACAGTTTACATTGGCCAGGGGGAATTAGCAATTGATTTGCTTTCAGATTGTAATTGTTCTAATGTAGAATATGTTGATTAAGTTCCAATAGATTAGAAGAAATCTTTATCTAATAAATAAAGTCAACGGATTTTTTGAGTGGTTCTGTGATTACCAGTTAATTATCGCGGGATCTTTGATAATCAAGAGTTTAAGGGAGCGTAAATTATGATGTTCAATAGGTACTTTTATAAAAGATTCAAATTTTGGGTCGGTGTTATTATTGCTTATTTGAATCGAACCATTTTTATTCATGTTTCGCCATTGAATATTTTCTGGATTATTGATGTAGCAATATTTATTATGGCGATTTATCTAATTATATCCAACCTAGTAACTACGAGAAAGAATGTAAAAGACGTGAGTGAATAAGTTGATATTTTCGGTGCGACCGTCCAGTTTATTGAACATTAGATAAGCCATGGTCTAAGGTCGAACCATTCTTTGTGAAGGAGGAAAATATCGATATGAACTCAATTGAGAGTATCATTTTAATTGTATTAATTGTGGCATGGGGGATTTATATGGTTGACCCCACCCATAAAGTTTCTCGTTGGGTTGGCTACCGAAGTGAGGGCACGCGGACTTCACTGGTTAACTGGAAGCGGGCGCAAAAAATGTTTTATGGCATATCGATTCCCTTTTTTGCAGTGCTGGTCTTGATTAACTACTTTATACCACTATCAAACTTGGTAGCCGCGTTTATCATTGTTGGATGGGCAGTAGCTATTATGATTATTATAGAAATACACTTAGGATAAATGAATTAAGTTGAAATAATTAAATAAGAGTAGGAAGTGAATAAAAGATGGTTAGCAACATTTGGCTGCGTTGGTTCTTCGTTTGTTTTTATTTTGTGATGGGAATTTTGCTGTTCATGGGAATGAATATGCTTGTCATGTATTTGATGGTGATCGGCATGTTCTTGGAAGCACTGATTAGTTTGGTTGATTATTATGTTAAGAAATAATGGTTTGCTATTATTTGGGATTATCTAATAAAAAAATGACGATCAATCTAGCCTTCGTGGGAAGCAAGATTGATCGTTATTTGATTTAGTATGGTGTGAAAGGGTGTAGCTGTTTAGTGGATCGTTTATTTGGTATGGATTAGGTCTGTTATACCAGGCTCTAACCGCTTGGTTGCACACTCTGATCATAGGACCGCTCCGCAAAGCAGAAAGCTGCACCTAAGCCACTCCATTCAAAAATCCAAGCCCAGGATTTCTGAACGGAGTAACTTAGGCTCCGCTTTCTAAACGCTTTGCTCCGCTCACTAAACGTGCTCAGCACATTAGTTTCCTACACATAACTGAAACCAGTCACCGATCGGAAAAGCGCCGATCAATGCCTGGTTACCAGTTATGCTCCGGAAACTCCCAATGTGCATTCGCACTCTACCAGATTTTCACCCTATCCTCCGGTTTCAAATACATGCCATCGCCAGCTTTAACCTCAAAGGTTGAGTAGAAGTCGTCCAAATTCTTTACCTGGACGTTTGCCCTGAGTTCTGCTGGGGCATGGACATCGATATTGAGTAGAAGTTGTTTGTATTGACTGGTGGCCTTCATTCGCCAGATTTTAGCCCAGTTGATGAAGAAGTCGTATAAGTTATAGTCGGCTTCGTTCTTAGCGGCTTCATTCGCACAACTCAATCCACCAGCATCGGCAATATTTTCCGATACCGTTAACTTGCCGTTAACCTTGCCACTGGCAAATTTGATGCCATCGAATTCCTTGACCATCTTATCAGCTAACTTGGAGAAGTATTCATGATCTTCCTTAGTCCACCAGTTATTTAAGTTACCTAATTCATCGAATAACGACCCATTATTGTCAAAGGCGTGTGAAATTTCGTGGGCAATGACCGCGCCAATCCCGCCGTAATTCTGGCTAGCCGTCTGTTTCAAACTATAGAACGGTGCCTGCAGGATAGCAGCAGGGAAGACAATAATATTCTTAAATGGTTCATAGTAAGCATTCACGGTAGCGGCACTCATTTCCCATTTGGTACGGTCGACTGGCTTGCCCAGTTTGGCAAAATTATCTGCCAGCGCAACTTCACCAATCTTAGTCATGTCATCGAAGAGGGTGCCGCCCTCACTTTCGGGGGTCACTTTAAATTTATATTCCAATTGATCAATATGATCAGGATAACCTACTTGAAGTTCAAGCTTTTGCAACTTCAAGACCGCTTTATCACGGGTTGCTTTCCCTAACCAAGTGTTAGCTTGCAGGCGGTTTTCATAGACGCTGATCATGTTTTTAACCATGTGTTCAACATCGGCCTTGGCTTTTGGTCCAAAGTACTTCTTGGCATAATAGTCACCAATGGTTTGACCAAAGGTGCCAGATGCCAGGTAGAAAGCTGATTTCTTCTGTGGCGTTGCTTCCTTCTTGCCGGAAAGAGCTCGGCTAAATGTTGACCCGGTTTGCCGGAATTCCTCTGATAGGTAACCTGCCGCGGAGGTGATCATGTTGACCAACATGTAATTTTTCATGTCGTTGAACGTGTCTTCATTGGCAATTGAATCAAGTGCTTGGTAATACTTTGGCTCGGTCACAATAATTTGCTCAGGTGCTTTGTCAAAGAGACCAGCAGCGAGTTTATTGAAGTCAAAATGCGCACTTAATTTGGCAAAGTCACTGAAGGCCATTGGGTTATACATTTTACTATAGTCGGCGGACTCTTCAGCTGATTTGACGTGAGGCGCAATTGCGGCATCAAATTTCTTGGCGGATTCAACAATGTCGTCAGCTTCGTTACTACTATAGTCGGCGAGTACTAATAATTGGCTCACCATCTTAGTAAAAATGGGCATTAGTTGCTTGTAAGCTGGATTATTATTTTCGTAGTAAGTGCGATCAGGAAGAAATAAACCAGGAGCGGCAGCGAATAAAGCATTCACCTTGGTATTCTTCATATCAGGCTCCACGCCAAAGCCAATTGGGAGCGGGAATCCTGATTTGACCAATTCAGCTAATTGGTTGTTTAAGTCATCAAAGCTGGAAAGACGCTCGATTTTTTCCAAATATGGTTTAACGGGATTGGCGCCATCAGCATCCCGCTTTTTGAAGTTTCTGGCTAATTCATACAGTTTCAAAAATTCAGCGAAGGGGCCTTCATAAGACTTTTTCGATGCAATAATTTCGTCTAGGTCGCTCATCAATTGCTTATCAATGTTATCATTCAAGTCCATAAAGCCACCAGTTGAAGAGTGGTCGGCCGGAATCTGGGCAGTTTTCTCCCAATTGCCGTTAACGGCTTGATAAAGATCATCCTTCAATAATGTGGTGTTAATTGAATCATTGGTGGGTTGATCGGAACTACCACCAGTTGCTTGGGTTGCGTGAATAAGGTTATCCAAACTGATTCCTCCTTTAAATTGCAAATGTAGATTAGGATAGATGCACAAAGCAGGAATCTGCGCGTAAGTACCTCTAACAAAAATCCCAAACCCAGGGATTTCTGTTAGAGGAGACTTACACTCCGATTCCTAACCGATTTGCTCACTATTACTATGTAACCAGTATACTCAAAATGGAGTAACCAGTATACTCAAAATGGAAAGTGAACTACTCGTCACTAAAGTAACGAGCTTCTAGGAACACCGCGGACTTACCAAGCATCCTCGGAATGTTTAGCAGCGGTTACGGCTATTAAC
>NZ_AZEB01000005.1 GCF_001434135.1 Lentilactobacillus kisonensis DSM 19906 = JCM 15041
TATCGCTTTTGACAACTATTTAATATTATCATGATGCTGCATATGTGTCAACAACTTTTTGTAATCCGTTAACTTTCAAAAAATGGATTTATTAAAAGCCGCACTAAATAATATACCGGCTTTTAATTACGATGTCAACAAAAAAAGGTAAATCAAATTGATTTACCTTAAATAACTATTTAACTCGTGCTAAGAAGTAACGTTTCTTTCCTCTTCGAACAATCACAAACCTACCATCAAACTTAACAGATGGATCAATCATAAAATCAACATCCTGAACTTTTTCACCATTAATTCTAATTGCCCCATTTTTGATATCTTCTCTTGCTTGACGCCGAGATGATTCAATCTTCGTGGTGTCTACCAACCACTGCACAATATTAAGGGGTTCCGCTGAAACTTCAACCGTTGGCATATTCTTGAAGCCCTGTTCAATTTCAGTAGTGGTTAATTTTGATACATCACCAGAGAACAGTGCCGCTGAAATATGCTCTGCCTGCTCAACTGCAGCCTTACCATGCACAAATTCAGTCACTTCTTCAGCAAGTCGTCGCTGTGCTTCACGCTTCTCTGGCTCTGTTTCAACTTTTTTAGCCAACTCGTCGATCTCATCTTGATTCAAGAAGGTAAAGTACTTGAGATAGCGAACCACATCCCGGTCATCTTGGTTAATCCAGAACTGGTAAAACTCATAAGGCGTCGTCTTTTCTGGATCAAGCCAAACATTGCCGCCCTCTGATTTGCCAAACTTAGTACCATCAGCCTTGAGTAGTAATGGAATTGTCAATCCATAAACCTTAGCATCAGCACCTTCCACTTTATGAATCAAATCGGTCCCCGAGGTAATATTGCCCCATTGGTCGGCGCCCCCAAGTTGAACCTGAACATCGTTATGTCGATATAAATGAAGAAAGTCAATTGACTGCAAAATTTGATAAGTAAATTCGGTAAATGAGATTCCAACTTCTAGTCGACTAGCAACAATTTCCTTGTTAAGCATCGTATTGACATTAAATAATTTGCCATAATCGCGAAGAAAATCCAAAAGAGATATTTTGGAAAGCCAGTCATAGTTATTAACGATTTCAAACTTGCCATCCTGGCCAAACAGTTTCTCCATCTGACTAGTAAGGGCCTTTTCATTATGCTTAACCTGATCCATCGTCTGCAAAACCCGTTCAGACTTCTTCCCACTGGGATCGCCGATGGCACCAGTCCCACTACCAATTAAAATAACGGGATGATGTCCAGCTAACTGAAATCGCTTCAAAATCATAAATGGAATCAAATGTCCAATGTGCATACTATCACCAGTGGGATCAATGCCGGCATAGATGCCAACGGACTTTTGGTTTACCAACTCATTTAAACCATCATGATCTGTTTCTTGATTAATTGCACCACGCCATTTCAATTCATCCAAAATATTCATCAATCAATTCCTCCTAAAAAATAAGTGAGCGGATCCAGGCGCTTAGAAACCGGAGTGTAAGTCTCCTTCGAGGGAAATTCCTGGTTCTGGAATTTTTCTCGGAGGTGCTTACGCGCAGGCTTCTGCCTGGAGGAGCTGTCCTAGAATAAGTGAGCGGAGCAGAGCGTTTAGAAACTGGAACATAAGTCTCCTCTAACAGAAATCCCTGGTTTTGGGGGATTTTTGTTAGGGGTGCTTATGTGGAAGTTTCTGCTCTGCGCAGCTGTCCTAGAATAAGTGAGCAGAGTCAGGCGGTTAGAAGCTGGAATATAAGTCTCCTTGGTCAGAAATCCCTGGTTTTGGGATTTTTGATCAAGGTGCTTATCATGGAAGCTTCTGCCTGACGCAGCTGTCCTAGTATAGTGATCAAAACACTTAGGGATCAACACGGAAGCCTTCTCTACAAAAGCCCCTAAATCTAGGATCCTTGTAGAGGTGCCTACATGTAACCCTCCTGCTTTGTTGGGTAGTAGTCCAAATAAAAAAGTCCCTGACATCAACTGCCAGGGACGAAATTTCCGCGTTACCACCCAAGTTATTGCCAGCCAAAGCCAACAATCTCTCATATCATTGATAACGAAATGACTCGTCTAAATAAACCTAACGGACTCAACAGTCGTAATTTCATTAACTAACCGCCCGGTTCACATTAACCACCGAGTTCCTGAATTCTCAAATCAGCTAAATACTTCACTGTATCAACATCCACAAACGATAATTTAATGATAGATGGTCAGCTAATCAATGTCAATGGATTCAGGAAACAAATTAAAGCTGTCCATGAAGCATTTGCTGGTAATACAGTCCTTTATTAGATCGATAGTGACTAAACTCTGTCGGAGACATGCTCCGTGTCTTTGATAGTGTCCATTTTGCCAATTTGGCATCAAAACTTCTAATGTTAGTAGAATAGTTTCCACCCATAATCGTTTGTTTTTTAAAAACGCCTCTTAATGTGGCGTCAGGATAATTATATAAATCCTTTGTCCCAAACGTGTGCCCCAATTCGTGAATGATCACAGCACGCTGCTTTTGTTTGTTATACCGGTTCATCCACGACGTGTTTAAAGCAATGACGCCGCTATTAATCTCAGCCATGCCAGCATACCCACTGGCAAGTTTGTTTGTCCCGGTAAACACAAGTCGTGAGTCAGTCAAGCTAGTTGTTTTACGCAGCACTTTTTGCCCCAGCGCCTTATTCCAGCGATTAGCTGCGTAATCAAGATTGGCTTGATACTTCTTCGCATCCCCCTTGACGTAATACTTAATTGTGCCATTATAAGTCAAATTCTTGTTAGTATGCATTTCACTGGTAAACTTAATAGTTTGGGCTGCTGAAACGTCATCCGACTGGACTGCCAACCCAACAAAGCCAAACAAAGCTACCATCACAACAAAAAAATGCTTAAAACTAAACATTTAGCTCCCCCTTGAATAAATGTCGTCAGGTATCATATTCTCAAATTCATTTAATTTGTCAGAGACGGTGTGCTATGTGAACGCACCTAAGTGAAGAACTTCAAACATCAAAGTTAACCCGTAGCCTTTCAACTGAACCCCCAGCTATTCTCACTTAATTGCGACTTACTTTCCTTCCCCTTGACAATAAATATACAGTAATTCCCAACTTCCCTCAAATTTAAACTCTACGTTTTTTCAAACCTTCTTCACAAAAAATTCAAAATACTGATTGTTGCCTTTTTTTGATCAACAACCTAGAATAAATTTGTAAGTAGAATTATGATCGCTTAATTGATCCAGACTATTTATAGAAAGAAAGCGAGCTAATGTTAAAAATAACCTACGAGGACGGCGGTGCTACCGAAACCATCCAGTACGACTCAGCTAAGGACTTTATGGCAAATCAACGGCTTGAGGTTCCTGACTTGGAAGATTACTACAAAATCCAAAACGTTACTTTAGATGGCAAGCCAATTGATTTAGACGATAAGACAATTATTGGACTATACAAACATTTTGACGATCAAGGCGTCTAAATCTCTTAACGACCCCAGCAAAAAAACATCCGCCAAGCAACTATTGAATCTGCTTAGCGAATGCTTTTTAATTATACGGTTTTAATGTGATTGTGACGCCACGTCCTTAATTTCAAAAGACGTTTCGCCGCCTTGGTCAATCACGCCATAAACGTGTTTATCGTGATGATGATTGAGATAGCCAAAATCCAGGAGAGTTTTATCATCAGATATGGTCACGCCCTTTAACTGACCTCTAAGAAATTTCCTAAGAGCAGGAATTTGCGCATCAAATTTTTGAGCGTGATCAACCGCAGCTTGCAGCGTAAACCCTTGTTCAATGAACCGATTAATATGAAAAATCAAAAATAACGTCCGCAGTGAATACTGCCGAGAAACACCCTTTTTCTGGTCAAGTGGTGAAATATACTTTTGCGCCTCCCAGTACCTGAGCTGGCGGCCGGAAACACCCGTAATTTGCTGGACCTGACCAATTCCAAAGATTAATTTATTTGTATCGATGAATGACTCATCGGGGCTGAAATCTGTCATCATAATTCACCTAATTTGAATTTTATCGTGAATACTCACTCGTGGTCATTATATCAAATCGCCTTCGATTGGCAAACCAGCGTGCGGAACCAAGCGACTAGCAATCAGTTCATAAGTCTCCGCAACTAAAAATCCCGGATTTGGATTTACAGTTGCGGTGCTTATGAGCAGATTGCTGCTTAGTGTAGCACGTTTCCGCTAGGTCATCACAGCCACCATAGCACAGATGAAATTCACAGATCTCGGCTTTTGGCGGTACTTACGCGCAGACCCCTGCTTTACGCAGCTGTCCTACACGAGTACCAATTACCCGGAATCTCTCAAAGTAAGAAATTTTTTTAAATACTTAGGTAACTTCGCTTCCTAGGTTAATATTTTTGCTATAATGCTAGGGATATTAAGAAAGGAATGACTATCATGGGATTTTCTCCAAGACTGATCGTTGCAGACGTATCACTAATCATTTCCATTTTAATCGCAGTTTTGATTCAACGGTCCGCATTTGCTGATAACGTTAAAGTTGGTTTTATTATCCTCGCAGGAATTTTCCTGTTAATTTCCGTTGTCATCAACATTATTGAGGCCAATCAGCGCAGGAAGGATAAAAAGTAGCCCTCAGCAAAACCAACACGATTTAAAAATTTGGAACCCACTTCGCTTATTCTCCCGTCAACCCAAAAGTGATCCACTAATTGATCCTTCATTGGCAAGTTTCAATGATCTATTGATTATCCTGACCAACATCAAACAACAATTTACACAAAGCTTCGGTCAAAAATCCCAGCCATTCCAAGACCAGGAGTGATTGGGATTTTTCGTTACATTCTGAGATCAAAACGCTTATTGCCAAAACGTTGCTAAACTCCGCAATCTAAGCATCTGTTGATCCGGTCTCATCATACAGTTTAATTAACCCCTGAGTCCCTAAATCTCCCATTTTGTTAGCAACCACCATCTTTTCGTACAAGTCCCTAGCCAGCTTCGTCGCAGGAAGATCAATCGCCATTTCATCAGCAACGGTCAGTGCAATCCGCAAATCCTTCAAAAAGTGCTTGGCGGCAAATCCGGGCTTCAAATCACCATTAAGGATTCTGGGGCCATAATTTGCCATACTCCAATTAGCTGCTGCACCGCCATTGATGGTTTGGATCGCTTGTTTAAGATCCAAACCAGCTTTTTTAGCGTATACCAACGACTCAATCATTCCAGTCATCGTCCCCGCAATCATAATCTGATTCGCCATCTTGGCGTTTTGACCTTGACCAGCATCACCAAACCGGCGAATTGAGCTCCCCATTGTCTTAAGAATTGGCTCAACCCTTTCATAAAGAGCAGCATCCCCGCCAACCATAATTGTTAACGTACCATTTTTGGCACCAACGTCACCACCTGAAACTGGGGCATCCAAAACGCCCACTTGATGTTGCTCACCATATTTGGCAATTTTCTTTGCTAAAATCGGCGAGCTGGTTGTCATATCAATGACGACATTTCCTGCCTCAGTACCTTTGAATATTCCATGATCACCAAAATAGATTTCCTCAACATCCTTAGGGAACCCAACAATGGTAATAATCACGTCACTCGCCTTGGCAACCGTCTCTGGTGTATCCAGCCAAGTAGCACCATTGTCCAATACAGTCTGGGCATGAGCCTTGGTCCGGTTATATACCGACACTTCAAACCCAGCACCAAGTAATTGATTAATCATACCTGTTCCCATCACGCCTGTTCCAATAAATCCAATTTTCATATTCTCACCTCAAAATTTATCGATTCTTTACCCGCGCAACCAGTGGTCGCCACCAACGCTCATTTTGAACATACCATTCAATCACTTGATGAATGCCAGTCGTAAAATCAACTTCTGGATGCCAATTCAATTGCTGCCGAATTTTCGTGTCATCAATTACATATTGCTGGTCGTCACCTGGACGGTCTTGAACAAACTGAACTTGGGATCGTGGTAAATCAAGTTGCTTAACAATTAAGTCAACAATATCACGATTACGATGATAATTTTGACCAGCGACATTATAAATTTCACCCGGAATCCCGTGACGAAGAACCGCGTCAATAGCTCGGCAATTGTCCCAAACATTTAACCAATCCCGGTAATTATTGCCATCACCATATAATGGCAGTGGTTGCCCCAAAATCCCCCTTGAAATCATAAGTGGAATTAATTTTTCCGGAAATTGATACTGCCCATAGTTATTTACGGATCGAGTAATATTCACATTGATGCCAAAGGTTTTGTAATATGCTAATACCATCAAATCGGCGCCTGCCTTGGTCGCCGCATAAGGCGACGTTGGATTAAGCGCGTCCGTTTCACGAAATTTTTGGTCAGCTTTTGAACTACCATAAACTTCGTCAGTGGATACCTGGACAAACTTCGTCACTTTAGTATCTCTAAGACAATCCAGCAAACAGCTTACCCCCACATAATTACTGGTTACAAATGACTGGGGATGAAGGATGGACCGATCAACGTGCGATTCCGCCGCAAAATTGACAACTGCTTGGATATGATATTGCGCAATCACCCGTTTAACAATTTTGGGATCAGCAATATTCCCGTGAACAAATATGTACCGAGAATCATTTTGAATCGTCGTCAAATTATTGAGATTTCCCGCGTAAGTGAGTGCGTCAAGATTAACCACTCGATCCTTGATATTGTGACCCAACAAATAGTGAATGAAGTTAGCGCCAATAAAACCAGCACCACCAGTAACCAGGATATTCATCAGTTACCTCCTTAATAACAAACCCAAGAAGATTATAGCTCTAATTTAGCCTCCCTAGCAAAATATAAACAACTTAAAAATCCCCTAAACCAGCCTATATTAGGCCTAGCTTAGAGGACTTCTTTTAGAAACGGTGATGATTGACTGACAACCACGTAATTAATTAATCAATATCAATGGCATCTTCATTTACCCAATACTTAGATGCCTTATTGCTGGCTGAGGTCCTAATTCGATAAAAATCCTCAGTATCCCGTTCACCGTCACCTTCGCGATAATATACCTTGGCCTTCATGTCAACATAAACCCGTTTACCAGATCTGGCTTTAATTTTTGACCAATTGTAGGTCCGATTGTTCTTCTTGGAACCCGGAGCGTATCGATAAAGCCGCTCTTCTCGATAATCGTCATCAAGGGTCGTTTTTAAGTTGGCTTTGCTATAGGTGACACGGTAAACTCTCGACATACTGAAATCCATCGGTTCCACCTTAAGGGATCCATTAGTATTCCCTGCAGCATATTCAGTGTCGGTTGCCGTGGCAATGTCGTTTACGTGAGCTGTTTGTGATGTCCGAATCGTGCCCTTGTCACCGTCAATGCTAAGTGAAAAGCCAACGATGCTGAGCGGGATAAGCAAAAGTACGGCGGCATCGATCAATAGTCCCTTTTTCATGTTCTTCACCTTCCAATGTAAAAATCGAAATTTAAAATCGCATTCTTATTAATATCATAATTATATCTGAATACAAGCGAAATGTCATTAATTAAGTTTAAAAATATTTATTATAATAATTAGACAGAAATGATATAAAACGCTTCCTAAGCTTTCCCTTACGGCTATTCCAATCGCAATGAGATTATAAATAAGTCCCCCTCGTTAAATAATCCTAACAGGATATTTAGTGAGGGGGACTTATTTCAATTCAACAAATAATTATGATGCTTAAATTACTTCATATCATAAGCTTCTTGGAATAGCTTAACGATGTCTTCCTTGGTTCCCTTGCGAGGATTTGAAAAGGCATTACCATCCTTCAACGCATTTTCAGCCATCATTTCAAAGTCTTCTGGCTTGGCACCGATTGCCTTAATACTCCGTGGAATATTCACGTCATCACACATCTGCCGCATTGCCTTAATTGACAGATCAGCTGCTTCACGAACGGATAAGCCGTCCGTATTTTCACCCATGACTTTGGCTAACTGAGCAAACCTTTCTGGGCAAGCAATAATATTGTATTTTTCAACGATTGGCAACAACATTGCACAACAAACACCATGTGGCGCATCATACTGGCCACCAAGTTGATGGGCCATTGCGTGAACATAGCCAAGATCAGCGTTATTAAAGGCCATTCCACCAAGCATTTCTGCTTCAACCATCTTAGTCCGGGCTTCAACGTTATGTCCGTTTGCGTATGCTTCTCGCAAACTTTCTTCAACCAACTTAATGGCTTCGACACACTGACCGTCAGTAATTTCATTTCGATTGGTTGAGACGTATGGTTCAATTGACTGAACAAATGTGTCCATCCCAGTCGCAGCAGTCAAATCAGCTGGCACATCGAGCATTAACATTGGATCATTAAACGATACCAACGGAATATTCCGCCATGAAACCACCACAAACTTCAACTTAGTTTTTTCATTTGTGATCACACAGTGACGGGTTAACTCAGAAGCCGTCCCAGCAGTCGTATTAACGGCCATCAGTGGTGGTAATGGGTTATCCAATGTTTCAATACCAGCCAACTTAGTGATATCATCACCATTAGTCAAAATAATACCGATTCCCTTACCACAATCATGTGAAGAACCACCACCGACAGTAATGATGCTATCACAATCGTTATCTAAGTATACTTTCTTTCCTTCTTGAATATTTCTAATTTTAGGATTAGGTTCAACCCCGTCATAAATCACATAAGGAACCCCTGCCTTATCCAATGATGCTAGTGTCTGGGCAACGGGACCATTTTCCATTGACCGAAGAAAGCTCCCAGTAACAATCAAAGGCTTCTTCATATTCAACATCTTGGTACGATCACCGATTTTTTCAATAACACCCTTGCCAAAAAAGTTCACGCTGGGCATTAAAAAGTCAAAATTCTCTTTCATTACAAATATCCTCCTAAAAATAAGTGAGCGAAACAAAGCGGTTAGAGATCGGAGTGTAAGTCTCCTATCGAGGAAATTCCTGGTTTTGAAATTTTTTCGATAGGTGCTTACGCGCAGATCTCTGCTTTGCGCAGCTGTCCTAATAAAGTGAGCGAAGCAAAGTGGTTAGAAACTGGAACATAAGTCTCCTCCGACAGAAATTCCTGGTTTTGGGGGATTTTTGTCGGAGGTGCTTATGTGGAAGTTTCTGCTTTGCGCAGCTGTCCTAATAAAGTGAGCGGATCCAGATTTCTGCTTTGCGCAGCTGTCCTGAAAATAACCACTCAGATTTGAAACCAATTACATGATAGCATCATCCCATCGTTATGTAAATATTTTCACAAATGTTTACTATTTAATTATTATTTTAAATAAAAGAGTATAATTGCCTTAATATCAAGGTCTGATGTGACATTAATTACCATTAATACTGAAGTGTTGGCGCCAAGGGCAAACGTTTGTGCTTTCAAACTTGTGAACTAGGAAACTCACTTCCACATCCTTTTAAAAGTTGTGCATATGCCGATCGAGGAAGCTTGGTATTTGATACTTTATCATTTCTAATAGTAACTTTGATTGCCATCAAAACAGGTTTTACCAAGTAGTAATTAGTTATGCACCCTAGCAACAAACAACAGATTGCTATTATCTTAACGAAAAGGCCATCATTCCCAAAAAACAGGAATGGTGGCCCTTCATCGTTAACCCTAGAATCCAAACAGCTATTCCTAGATTAACTCTTATTATCAAAAATATTCATTAAATCATCTGGTTCAGCATGATCAGCTAGTTTAACGTAAAAATTAGCAAATGCCAATTGGGCGTATGGCTCAACCCAAAACGATAGGATTCCAAACGACAACCCCTCAAGAATATACCAGCCAATAAAGCTTAGTGCCAAGACAAAATAGTCCATTTTGTGCCCGGCCATCATTTGACGGCTCTTTGTGATGGCCTCAAAATAACCAATCGGCTTTCCCTCATCCAATGCATCCCGATAAATATTAATGGCTTGAACATACGAAAAGCTCTTAATAATGCCAGGAACAATGAACAACATCGACCAAAGCAAAGTTAACACGGTCGTGATAATTCCCATTATAATTGTGCTGATAAAGTACGTCCCGTCATTTAAAATCGTAAATGACTTTGTCACCGGGGCCTCAAATTTCGCCTGGTTTCGTATCAAATCAATACTAGCAAACCGCATTCCAACGGTCAGCAGACTAATGATAAGTGTTAGGCCAGTCAAAATAATTAACAGCATCATCAAGTTTTCAGTATTGGGGTTAAATTCACCTTCCAGCAACTGCGTATAATCCCGCATAAATGTTGGTGACTGCGGATCCATCATCGAACTGGCAAGTGAATATCCGAATTGGAGGATGATAACTGGTAAAAATAGTAGGACAAAGAACGGAAAGTGGCCTGAAAGCAACCGCTTTGATTCTAATTTTAGACTTATTCGATCCATAGAGCCTCCCTTTAGCGCCTTAATCATTAATAGGTTCATTTTACACGTTTCACTTCTTCGATTGAACTAATTTTTTAACCATCTTATTCAAACTCACAACTAATAAAAGGGCAACAACCGCATAAACGGCGCCACCAGGGCCAACTCCCATCAAACCAGCATGAGAAACGATGACCCCACCAGTCGCTGACCCCAACGCAATTCCAAAGTTAGAAAAGATGGAATTTAACGAAGAAGCCAGCACAATTGACTGTGGATAATCCGTTTCAGCAACCTGAAGGAAGAATAGTTGAACCGGTGAATTTAATAATGGCATGGTGAAAATGACTAGAAAAAGCACAACAACCCCTAACCAACTGACGTTAAAGACAATCGGCATCAACATCATCAACCCAAATTGCGCGATAAAGACCGTTGGCATTGCCCGCATTCCTGGCCCTTCGCTTAAACGGCCACTTGCTAAATTACCAATAATATTAGAAATGCCAAACACAGATAATAGAATTGTTAGGGTGCCAACCGAAAAATGCAATTGGTTGGTAATGATCGGCCGCAAATAGGTATAGAAGACATAAATCGCTGCTAAGTTAAACATTGGCAGCAGCATGCTAATTCGAATTCGCTTATCTTTAAAAAGGGAAATTTGACCTTTAACACTGCTTTCCTTAACTTTTAGATCCCGTGGCAGGCTGAGAATAATCAGTCCAATCGTTAATAAGCTAATAATAATGACCGTTAAAAACGACATTCGCCAGCCCAAATTAGTGGAAATCCAAGTCCCAAGGGGCACACCAACGACTGATGCAATGCTAAAGCCTGAGAAGACCCATGATAACAACCACCCACGCTTAGCCATTGGCGCAATGTACCCCACGAAAGTTAGCGCAATTGAAATCGCAGCGCCAGCGACAGAAGCAGTGATAATCCGCGAAACAGCCAGAAAAACAAAGTTCGTTGCTAAGAAGCTCAGAACATTGCCAAGCGTAAAGATCCCCATCATTAAAAGCAAGCCGCCAAATAAATTATATTTTCCAAGTAGAATGGTAATAAACGGGGTGCTAATGGCATAAACAATCGCAAAAATTGTGACAAGATAGCCAACGGTTGCAACAGGAACGTTGAACTGGGCGCCCAAATCATCCAAAATCCCCACAATCAGGAATTCGCTGAACCCCAATACAAATGCAATTAGAACTAGAACAAAGCTTCGAACTTTAAACTGTTTCATTGATTTTCATCTCCTCTATCCATAGTGAGTGGAGCCAGGCGGTTAGAAACTGGAATATAAGTCTCCTCACCCAAAAATTCCTGGGTGAGGAATTTTTGGGTGAGGTGCTTATATGGAAGATTCTGCCTGACACAGCGGTCCTTCATTTTTAGTAACCTCAACCTTTCACATCTTACAGGGTTTTATAGAAAGTATCTAGGTTAATGTTTACTAAAAACGCTAACATGAAGAGGATTTAATGTGGCTGTAATATAAAGTGAGGGCGTCAGGCGGTTAAAAACCGGAGTATAAGTCTCCTTAGGCAAGAATTCCCGGTCTGGAACTTTTGCCTAAGGTGCTTATACGCAGGCTTTTGCCTGGCACAACTGTCCTAAATAAAGTGAGCAGAACCAAGCAGTTAGTAACCGGAGAGTAAGCCTCCATTGAGAAAAATTCCCGAGTAAGGATCTCCACACTTACTAGAAAATAAAAAAGGCCACCGTAGTAGCCCATCTCCCATCATCCTACCTGCCAGTTCCTTCCGCCCATAACCGAACCACCTCAGCAAGGTGATTAAATTCAATTGGCGAAATTGACCCATCATGATGAATCTCAACCAAAACTGGCAATTGGCTGGGTAGTGTATACAAATTCAGTTTTGACAAAATCGTCTGGTACTGCTCATTAGATGCCTGAGAAGCATCAAAATAATCGATTGTCACTGTATTTAACTTGCCAATTGCGGCTAACGCTGGTAGTATTTTTCGACTTAACACATCATTTGGCGAGCCAATGAATAATAACGCCTCTCTATGATCATCAATAGTCGCTGTCAATCCAGCCAAATCAATTGGTGCAATAAACTTAGCATTCTTAAGATTTCGTTTATATCGATGCGTCTCTGAAAACAAAACTAACCGTTCAAATAACTGCCACTTAAACAGTTTTGATGAAGTTAACAAAATAAATAACGGTAATGCCAATATGTAATTAACCAAATAAATCAACAATGATTCAGCATTTTTAAAAAGGGCCGTATCAATTCCCTTGGGTACAAACGCAGAATGATCATTTTGGCCCATTGAAAAATAAGTGGCGCCGTTTCCCATATCCATTGGTAGTGCATCGAGTCCTGAATGATACCCAGCTTCTGAGAAAATTTTTCTAAGCCACATTGAAGAAACTGGAAAAAGGACGCCCGCATTAGTCAGGTTGAGGACGTTTAAAATTATCGTCGATCCACTCGCCCCTCCCGATGCGTTTGATCGGCTAAATACCCAAAAGATGAGTGCATAAAATAAACTCACTGTATATGTTGCTAGCCACTTCGCTATGGATGCCATCAAAATCACTCCCAAATGGATTGTTCAAATAAACCCTAATAATACAAAAAAGCCGACGATTATTATTTCGCCGGCTCCTTCTCGTGAACATCAACTATTTTAATTCGTTCTCCACAGCTGATGCTTTATGAGATATTCCACTTGTCAAAAAGCATCACCTCCTTTTTTGATTGACCATAATATACAACCTTCAAAAGAAAATTGCAACCATTATCATCGATCAATCATCAAAGTCGTTTTCGTGGTCATCCTGTAAGGCATCATCACTCACCCAATACTTTTGGTTCGCATGATTACCAATCTTAATTCTAAAGAACGTTTCATGTTCGGCCTCGTGATCATCTTCATCTTTAAAAGTAGCAATGGCCCGCTTATCCACGTGGACTTTTGTTTGCGAGGAAACGTTTTTAGAATCCCATGAATAAGTCTTATTTCGATCAACCGACCCCGGAACGTATTTATAAAGATGCTCCTCATAGTATTCGTGGTCTAATGTCGTTGTAAACGATTCATCTTGATACTGCACTTTTAAAGCCCGCGGGCTATTAGAATTATTAGCAGTCGTTACCGAGCTGCTCTGAGAGTCACTCTCTGCAGCAGTCTGACTATTACTTGAACTACTAGACTTTGAAGTGTCTTGATTATTTGATTGAGTTGAACAGCCGGCCAAAGCAAGTGGTACAACCAGTATTGCAACCATCGTTACTAATGATTTCTTCATATTATGGCCTCCTTTTAATAATTAGTCAGTAATATTGCTTTGAACCAATTATATCTAAAAGGAACCCTAAATACGAATAAAGTAACTACAACAGCCATGGAACTTCAAGGCACCACACATTAGAATTGTTCCAACCTCTGAGTGCTTTACTACGTTCACTCTTATTAGTCCAACACACTATAGGAAAAATTGTGATAGTACTTATTCGTTGGAAAAATATGATAGCTACCCACACCCTTGTACTTGACCAGCACGTTTTTATAAGTATTATCAATTAACTTTTTCTTAGTCTTATACTGTCCCAAGTCCTTGGAAGCTGACTTTGTCTTATTAAACGAGTACCACGTTCCCCATTTTGATACTTGAAGCTTCTGGTATCCCTTTTTGGATGGACTGTACGTTTTACCGTTATTTGTAAAACTATGTGCCGTTATTTTGATTATATTAAATTTCTTGTCACCCTTATATTCATACCAAGTTCCCCGGAGTTTCTTTGGGGTAGTCGTTGACGAACTCGCTTGGGCTTCGACCGGGTTCGTCGCCAGACTCATCCCCAACACAACCAGTGCGGCGAGAACCAACAAACGTAACTTTTTCATCATCGTACCTCCTTGCGTGAACTACTCGTCACTAAAGTAACGAGCTTCTAGGAACACCGCGGACTTACCAAACATTACCAGAATGTTCAGCAGCGGTTACGGCTATTAACTAAGGGCCGTCCCAGCCCAGATTCGTTTTTCAAGCACTCAAGATATTCTTGGCGGCATTAATATCACGATCATGATTAGTCCCACAATTAGGACAAGTCCATTCCCGAATATCGAGGGCATGGTGACCATCATCGTAGTGGCAATTAGAACAGACTTGGCTGGTTTTCCGTGGATTCACCGTGATTAATTGCTTGCCATACCATTCGCATTTGTAGGCTAACTGTGATCGCAATGCTCGCCAAGCCTGATTCGCAATTGCCCGGGCCAATTTATGATTTTTAAGCAGATCTTTGGTTTTCAAATCTTCTATTTTAATCACATCAGACTGTTCAACTAATTTCTTAGTTAAGTGATGCAGATAATTTTGCCGTTGGTTCGCAATCTTTTCCGCGTACTTCGCCGCCATCCGTTTAGCCTGCTGGTAGTTTCTGAAATCACCAAGGTCGCGTGGAACCAGCACACGATTATGCTTTTCCCAAGCGATTACCTGTTGGGCTTGACGTCTTCTGCGGGCTAACCGTTTTTCCCAATAATGTTTTCTTTGAGACAACTGCTTATCAAATCGGATGGTGGGATATTTAACCCCATCACTGGTAATCATTAAATCGGTGACTCCCAGATCAATGCCGACTTTTTTGCCAGTTTTAGCTAACTGCTCGATTTCTGTGTCCACTAGTAAAATCGCATAGAACTTGCCAGTGGCCGAAAGCCGGATGGTGACGTTTTTAATTTTACCAGCAACTTGCCGGCCGCTGCAGCGCACAACGCCCAATTTAGGCAATTTAAGATGTCTTTCATCAATCAGCTTGATACCCATCCAGGACTGATAACTCTGCTTGGGGAATTTCCGCGATTTAAATTTCGGAAAACCATGTCGGGATTGAAAAAATCGCTGGTAGGCGGTAATTAAATCGTGATTGGTAGCCTGCAAACTGGTACTCTCAGCGGCTTTCAACCAAGGGTATTCCGTTTTTAACGCAGGCAATAGATTGTTCAGCGCAAAGGCATTCGGCAAAGGCGCTTGAGGATTATTCTCATGGCGCTTAATGAGCATGTTTAACATTTGATTCCAAACAAACCGATTATAGCCAAAGTTCAGCTTAATTTTGAGCTGCTGGACCTGATTTGGATAGATTCTTAACTTCACCCCGGCCAAAACCATTGGGATCCCCCCTGATACGCAGATTCGATAATCATATTATATCATGGTGCTAACAATCTTTGGAAGCTAAAGACAGCCAAACTAGGAGGAAATTCAGCACGATCATCACGAATTCATTTTCCAAAAACCACCCGACAGCCACAGCGCGTTAAAGTCGTTGATTCATCTCGGCATTAAAACACCGAGTTTTCTCAACATCTATGTTATAAAAGTATAGCATGCATTCAATCATTTCAATTTAAACATCTGACTACAATTGTTTTACAAAAAGACACCGCCGGCAATTAATACTGCCAACGGTGTCATAATAGTGATTCACAATTATTCAAAAAGCTGTTCAAATCTATTTTTAACAATAATCTTGCTTATTTTTTCAGTAATATTACTGTTTGACAACAAAAGTCACAACCAATAATTGAAGACGAAACTTGTTCGATCGCCTCCTAAGACAGGTCCACGCGTCAGTATCAAAAAAACCACCGGCTAAATTAAACGCTAGTGGCCCTCCAGTGACACATCGCCTGGATCCACTCACTTGGTTATCAAATATTCATATAGATAGAAAGAAACATGGTTAGCGTTCCCGCCATCACGAAAAAATGCCAAATCAAATGCAGGCCTGGGATCCTTGGAAAACTATAGATAACCGCTCCCAGCGTAAAGATCACGCCACCGGCAACGAGTAACCAAAACCCACTAAGGCTCAGGTTGGTATATAATACTTTGCCAAGAAACATACATAGCCACCCCATCAATACGTATATCGACGTTTCAGTTTTTTGGTATTTACCATGAAAAACGATGTGGCTAATGATGCCCGCAATTGCCAAGGCCCATACACTTGCCAAGAGGATATTTCCCCAGATATTGTTTACAAAAATAATGCAATAAGGTGTATAAGTGCCCGCAATTAGTAAAAAAATATTACTATGGTCGAGAATCTGAAATACCCGTTTTGCCCGGGTAAAAACAAAGCAATGCAACAAGGTCGACGCCAAATAAAGTGAAAGGACCGTCACACTATAAATAACCAAACTGATCATTGCCCCTCGCGACAGATTATCATGGTAGGCCCGCATGAATAGCAACCCCGATAATATGATACTTACGATAAAGGAAACCCCATGCGTGATGGCATTTAAAGTCTCGTAGACGATTTGCTGTTTGGTTACAATGGATTGATTTTTCATCATAGTGCCTCCTACTAAAGTGAGCGGAGCAAAGCGGTTAAAAGCCAGAATATAAGTTCCTTCTGGAGAAATTCCTGTTTTTGGGGATTTTTCCAGAAGGTTCTTATATGTAGGCTTTTGCTTTGTGCAGCTGTCCTGTCAACCAAAATAATAAAGCATATTAGTCATTAAGTCAAGGTAACGTAGATATTAAATCTACGTTCTTTATTTTTCCTTAACGATATGTGATAATAACCATATTCAAATCAAGGGAGTTGCTTAGATGCTCAAGCAAACAATCAGTCAAAGATTAGCTAAATTGTCACTGCCATCGTATGACCAATTACCAACAATTGCACTTTATATGGATCAAGTAATTGACCAAACGAATCAATACTTAACACCGCTTACCAATACCAGTATCACGAAATCAATGATCAATAGTTACGTAAAGAAGGGATTGGTTGCCCGGCCGATTAAAAAGCGCTATTCCAAAGACCACCTCGCAACAATTCTTGTCATCAGTGTTTTAAAACAAATTCTGCCACTAGACACTGTCGCCGATGCAATCAAAATTGCTTTGGCCTCAAACCCTGTCCCCAAAGCATATAATCAGTTTGTAACGTTATTCAATTCAGAACTTAAAACAATTGACGATAATCACCCAACTGCCGAACAATATCAGTTAATTGCCATTAAATCACTTCTATATAAGTTGATCGTCGAAGACTTAATCAGAAATAGCATCAAGAAATGAGGACTACCTATGAAAATTACAATTATTCAACACGTTTCCTTTGAAGTCCCTGGGCTTATTGATGAGTGGATTAAGACCCATCATTATCAGTGCCAAATTATTAAATTATTTGAAAACGGCTACCACTTGCCCTCACCTGAAACCGTGGATTTTTTAATTGTAATGGGCGGCCCCATGAGCGCTAATGATCAGCTTCCCTGGATTCAAGCAGAGAGGATGCTTATCCGCCAAGTAGTGACTGCTGGTAAACCAATGCTTGGTGTTTGTCTTGGCGGTCAGCAACTGGCGAAAGCATTTGGCGCAACCATTGTCCCCACCACCAAAGAAGTTGGCTTTGGCCCAGTGATAACGAGCGCCCTCGCCAGGACACGACTGACCACTAAACCTAAGTATCAGGTTCTCCACTGGCACGGGGAAGGCTTCACCATGCCCAGCAACTCCGAAGGCCTGTTTTCAAGTCCCAACTGGCCTAATCAAGGTTTCCAACTCGGTTCGGCAATTGGCCTTCAATTTCACCTAGAATCAACCCCGGCTACCTTAGGCGAGCTGGTTAACGTGGATAGTGACTTTATCAATGGGTCAGTGTTGCGTGAATCTCCTAGTCAGATTTTACAAACCAAATTTGATCCCAATTGCAAAGTTTTGTTGTTCCACATTCTTGATTACCTATCCCATTTTAACTATAACAATGAGTAAATTCATGAATAGTTTGTTAATGCAGCCCAACCTTTTATTACATAATAACGTCAAAAGCACAATGCTTTGACATTGATTTGTAATATTGTATACTCAAGTTGGTTTCAGAGATTGGTTGGAGGACAGCTTCTAACCGCTTGGATCCGCTCACTATTTTCAAAAAGGGGGAGAAAGTTATGCGTAAATTTGCAACTATCATAGCCAGTGCCATTTTAGCAGCGCCATTTATCGGGGTCGCACCATTAAACGCAAATGCTGCCAAGACCAAGAGCTATAAATTTTCAATGACATCATCCAAATTTTTCAAGGCAAAGACTTACCATACTAAGGATAATGCCATTACTGTCTATAAGGGTGCCATTAGTGCCGATACCCCAAATATCGTCTTTACGGTAAAGGGGAAGATCAAGCCAAGCACCACCTTTAAGATCGACAAGACTATTACCGCCAAAAGCTTTGCAACCAAGAAGAACAGTTCCTTCTCTTACGTTAAGGGGCAAGGCTGGGTTAAAACTAACTTGATTACAAAGGGCGCTTTTCATTACGCTGACCGATAAAACAGTCGGATTAATCAATCAGCACGCAATCTCATAAAAGTCACTTTAGGTGCAATGTTCTTTTCGAGCATCGCACCTTTTTCATTAAACTAATCATAGCTGGGAGTTGATTATGATGGATAGACCTACATTAAAGAAGGATGCTAAGAGCATCTTGAATAGCCATTTTCAATTTTATTTTCTTCTCTGGTTGCCGGTATTCATCCTCGAAATCATTGGTGGCTTCTTATATGCACCAGATGTTAGGGATGGCGACGCCTTTACTGCTTCGCAAGACATTGGCCTGTTTATTACATTATTAGCTGCCATTATGGCAATCGGTATTTATTATGTTAGTATCGACGCCATTCGACAGACGCTGCAGTATGACAAGCCGTTGCAAAAATCGTTTACGGTGTTTGCCCGCGGTGAATATTTCCTAGGAACGATTCTGCTATATATTTTGATCTTTATCTTTACTTTCCTATGGTCCCTGTTACTTGTCATTCCCGGTATCATCAAAGGAATTGCTTACTCACAAGCCTACTACATCTATCGTGACGCAATTGATCAAGACAAACCAATTAGCTACCTTGAAGCGATTACCCGCAGCCGAGAATTAATGAATGGTCATAAATGGGAATACTTTGTAATGTCACTCAGCTTTATTGGCTGGCTGCTAGTCGTATTGATTACAGCTGGGATCGCAACTATCTGGGTTCAGCCTTACATGGTATTGAGTTTTGCTAACTTCTATAATGAATTAATCGAACAGTCGGCGGATCAAGACAACCAGCCAACCATTGAAACTACTGGGCCAACCAATTCAAGTGATTCAGATCAGTAATGACTATTACCCACAACCCCAAGAATGGGTGAAAAGAGATATTAGTCATTTTTTGAGCGATAACTTTGATCACTAGGCTATTAACTAAACGAGACCGGCGACAACCAGCTTAATGGTCCACATTTCCATCGAGATGTGAACTCAAGTAGTTACCATTCCCCCTCTCGATCGCTTCCTCCCCAAATTCTTCGTTTACCAGTCATCCAGCAAAAGTTATGATAACAGTAAAGCAAATCATCGACACACACTCAGATTGGAGACATTTACATGCACGTAACAACTTTTGGTGAAATCATGCTCCGGCTAACGACACCGGTAAATCAAAAATTGATTCAAGCAACCCATTTTGACAGCAATTACGGCGGGGCTGAAGCGAACGTAGCCGTGTCACTTGCCCAACTCGGCAATCAGGTCGCCTTTATTACCAAACTTCCTAAAAATGATCTTGGTAATGCTGCCGCCAGTGCTGTCAGCCAATTTGGCGTGACCACAACTCATATTAGCCATGGCGGCAGCCGGCTGGGACTTTACTTTCTGCAACAGGGTAATGGGATCCGCGCCAGCAACGTGATTTACGATCGGGCGAATAGCTCGTTTGCAACCTCTAACGCCACTGACTACAATTGGGACGTCTTATTAACCAATACAAATTACTTTTATATTTCGGGGATTACGCCTGCGCTTTCTAGTGGGTTACAGGAGACCCTATTAACGGCGGTTAAACTCTGTCAACAGCACAACATCACGGTTGTCTATGATGCTAATTATCGAAAAAAGCTGTGGTCGTCAGCCGATGCGGTCGCCTTTAATGAACAACTCATGCCCTATGTCAATATTTGTCTCGTTCATGATGAGGATATTTCCGAGGCGTTTGGTATTGAGACTGCCTTCGACGGTGACCGCCAACACGTGATTGATCAAAAGTCATCGTTCAAAGATAGTATGAGCCTTATTACTGATATGTATCCCAATGTTCATACAGTTGCAAGCATTGTTCGAAACCTTTATTCGGCACAACACGGAAAGTGGACGGCCCTTTTGCTGCGAGACAACCACTTTTATGAAAGTCCCATCTATGATATGACCGTCAACGCAGAAGTGGCTGGTGGTGATGCATTTGGAGCAGCCATCGTTCACGGCTTTCTTCACCACTTTGCTCCCCAGGACCAGCTTAATTACGCCCTGGCCGCCGCAGTTCTCAAATTAACCATCCCAGGTGACTTCAATTTAGCCAGCGATGCTGAAATTCGGGAAGTGATGCAGTCATCTGGTCACTTAATGAATAGATAGTCCAAGCGACCAAATTGTCTTACCAGATTATTTCAAAAACATTAATATTCGGTACCACTCTTGGCAATCTACATTTGGATTGCCTTTTTGCTGGTCTTTTGCAGGGATGGGTCGAACCCACTCCGTTACAGTTTAGTTAAACCATAGAATCACGAATGCGCAACATGTTACAATTTTCATTAGTAATTTAAAAAGGAGCGAATTTATATGAAATTTAGTCAACGGCTAAAACTTGTCCTCATCTCTTGCACCATGATCTTTAGCTTTACGTTTGGTCTGGCTTCCCAATCAGCCACTGCCAACGCAAAGGGGCCTACCCTTACATATGCCAGATCGGCAACTGCCTTAAACGTTAATACCGGTAAAGTTGTTTACTCTAAGGCTGGTGGCACGGCCCGGCCAATCGCCTCACTGACCAAGCTCATGACGTTGTATCTGGTTCGAGAAAAGATCGCAAACGGTGACGGTACTTGGAACTCGAAGGTAAAAACTAGCAATGCCGGGCTAAAAAAGCTTGGCAAATCCAGCGTTTTTGGTGGTTTCAAGTTCACCAAAAATTCCTATACGGTTCGCCAGTTGTACTTAGCCGGTTTAATTGAATCTTCAAATAACGCCGCCATCGCGTTGGGCCAATGGGTAGCGGGCGGTTCAACCCCTAAATATAACAAGAAGTTTATTTCAATGATGAATACCCAGGCAAAACAATGGAAATTAAAGCATACCCACTTTGTTTCGGCCTCTGGCATGGAACAGAATAGCTTATCACCATACGGCTACAATATCGGTGGTGCCAACGCCAATATGGTTTCGTCAAATGACATGGCTAAAATTGCTAAGTATTACGTTACTAACTTTGACGATGTGTTAACCGACGCTTCGGTTAAATCAATGACCGTTAGTGGCCAAACCCTTTATAATTACAATAATCTGTTACCAGGCCGAAAGTATTATCAAGCATCCCTCAACGTCGACGGCCTCAAAACCGGTTACACCGATCCTGCCGGTTACTGTTTTGTCGGTACCGGCCAAAAATCCGGTCACGACCGGATTGTCACGGTAGTATTACACGACGCCAATGAATTCACGGAAACCCGTTCGCTAATGAATTACGTTTACAATAATAATCTCGCGTAATTTGGTGGTTTCCAGGTTAAACTGATAAAATGACCATTTTACAAACAGACTAAACAGAAAGCACCTGAAAACATCGTTTGAATGTCTTCAGGTGCTTTTTTGTCATTTAGAGTGGCTTCCTCATATATTAAAACGGACTGCGTTCAAGTGATTAAACGCAGTCCGTTCACATTTTAATAAGCCTACTCGCTTAATTGATATTTTTTCGTGGTCGGCCAGTCCCCTGACCCTTGTCCAAAATTTCTGGATGATCATTACGGGCGTATGCATAAGCATGTGGCCCCTGGGTATTCTGATAACGATTCGTGCGGTTACGTGATTGGGTGTTTTTGAAATAGTAATAACCGGCAATTGCTGCCATGGCTAAAATTAAAAGTGTCATTGAATACCTCTTTTCATTATTTACTTCCTAAAAAGTTTTAGGAAATTGTCATTAGTTTACCGCGTATTCCAGAAGAGTCAAGATATTTACTTTGATTTTAGCAAGGATCATGGCTACTCCCTACAGCTCAAAGAGATTAGGAATTATTAAATGTTTATTAAACCGCTTTCAAATAGCGGGGTTCCTGTTAAAGTCTCACTGATGACCAAATAACCACAACCATTCCAAATCGAGAATGATTGTGGTTATTTGGTCATTTCTGATATTAAAGTTACAACGTCCAATCCTTCAATTGCAACTTAACAACACCCCAAATGTACGCTGGTATTCATACCCTTAAATATTCCCCTATACAGACGGATAGCGCCATATTTAAATGCATCAATCCAGCTTAAATTTAAACTGTTGCTGACCATCAATTGAATCGACGTTTTCTACCGCGCCGTCAACAGGTGCATGCGTGATCAGGAAGCTGGGATGGAGGTGACTATAAAATTCAAAATCATAAGCCATCCCACCCTTCTCCTTCTTAGCCTGCATAAAACCATTGGTACCATCGGATAACCTCACAGTTTGTTGCTTCTTCTTGGACGGGTCTACATAAATTGTTGTCAATGTTCGCACCTCCACCATTCATTATAGCAGTGAACAAGTAAGATCGTTGAATTTGCCGATATTAAATCGTTTTCATTAAAAATCTCTGGTTCAATAATTTTTTCAAATGACTATACTGGATCTATAGTCAAAATAATGACTCATGATTTGAAAGGAGAACTCATGAAACAATACCATAATCAATATTTCGAAGGTGAACGCCCCCTGTTTGCTGAAACCAATGCCGTCATCGAAGGTACCACGTTTGGTAAGGGTGAGTCTCCACTTAAAGAAAGTCAAAGCATTCAATTAAAAGACGCCATTTTTACCTGGAAATACCCGCTGTGGTATAGCCGCCATGTGCAAGTTGACCATAGCATCTTAGAAACAATGGCCCGATCCGGAATCTGGTACACTCACGATATTTCAATCAACGATAGCGCAATTCAAGCGCCTAAAATTTTTCGGCGCAGTTCTGGTATTAAATTAACTAACGATCACTTTGCAAACGCCGAAGAGACCCTTTGGAACTGTGAGGATATTACGTTAAACAACGTCCAGGCCAGTGGCGATTATTTCGGCATGAACAGCTCAAATATTTACGTTGACCATCTGAATTTAATTGGCAATTACGTTTTTGATGGCGCTAAAAACGTCGAGGTACACAATTCCACGTTTGTTTCCAAAGACGCCTTTTGGAATTGCGAAAACGTTACAATTTACGATTCCACCATCAACGGTGAGTATCTGGCCTGGAACACGAAAAACATCACCCTCATTAATTGCACCATTGAAAGTAACCAGGGTCTTTGTTACATCGATCACCTTAAAATGCGTAACTGTCGACTACTGCACACTGATTTGGCGTTTGAATACTGTTCAAACATTGATGCCGAGATTAATTCCAATATCATGAGTGTTAAAAACCCATTAAGTGGGCGGATTCACGCCCACTCAATTGCGACAGTTATCCTTGATCCAACCAAGGTTAACCCAAGTCAAACAACAATTATAACTGACGATAAAGTACAGGGAAAGGAGACTGCTTGATGTACGACTTCACTTCAATTATCCCCCGACGAAACACCGATTCGGTTAAATGGGATGTTCAGGACAACGAGCTACCAATGTGGGTCGCTGACATGGACTTTAAAGCAGCCCCAGAAATTATCGCTGCCATGAAGAAAAAAGTTGAATTTGGCGTTTTTGGCTATGAAGAACCCCACGCAGATTATTTTCAAGCAGTTGCTAATTGGTACAAACAGGAACATCACGCCGACCCGGCCACTGATTGGATGCTATTTTGTACCGGCGTCGTCCCAGCAATTTCATCAGCGGTTCGGCGTGTCAGCAACGTTGGCGATAACGTGGTCATTCAAGCGCCGGTCTATAATATTTTTTATAACGCCATTATCAATAATGGCCGCCACGTCCTATCCAGCGACTTAACGTATGATCAGCGAACTCACCAGTACAGCATCGATTTCGCTGATCTAGAACAAAAATTAGCAGACCCATTAAGCACCATGATGATTCTCTGCAATCCCCATAATCCAGTTGGCAAGGTTTGGTCAAAAGATGATCTGACTAAAATTGCAAAACTATGTAACCAGTATCACGTCACGTTATTAAGCGATGAAATCCATGGTGATTTGGTATTTGGCCAACCTGATTACACCCCGCTTTTTTCCCTGCCAGAAGCCTTAATTCAGAACGCAATCATCTGCGTATCGCCAAGCAAGACGTTTAACGTGGCTGCTTTACACGCTGCAACGGTGATTGTTCCTAACGAAGCCCTACGAAACAAGGTCAACCGGGGAATTAATACGGATGAGCTCGGTGAGCCAAACTTACTGGCAATTCCCGGGACAATCGCTGCTTACACAAAGGGGCATCAATGGTTAGCCGAGTTGAGACAACAGATCAAGCACAATCACCAAATGGTTGTCGATTTCTGCGCAAAAAACATTCCAGCAATCGCCGTAGTGCCATCCCACGCGACCTACTTAGTTTGGCTGGATTGCTCCCAGCTAACTGATAATACTGATAAGCTTGAGACTTTCATCAGAAAGGAAACTGGCTTATACGTTTCTGCCGGGTCCGAATACGGTGGTAACGGTAACCAGTTCTTACGAATGAACATTGCCTGCCCAGAAACAATGTTGGCCGATGGTCTGCAAAGACTGGAAAAGGGCATCCAGCTATTTCAAAAGTGACCTTCGGGTGAGTCATTGAGATCACGTTTGCTCAGAATAATGATAAGTTCGCAATTTGGTTAATTGTTAAAAATGACTCTAAATTCTCCAATTTTGGGAAGATAAAAGGACCAGCTAGAAACTGAAATTATCAGTTTCTAACTGGTCCTTATTTTTAATTACAATTATGGCCGATAACACCACAAGGCTCTTTTACTTCACCTGATTCACAGGCCACTGTGGCTGTTCACCATTGAGTACCCGTACGACCTCGCTGGCAGCATCGGTTGCCATCCGGGAAAAGCTTTCAACGGTGTTCGAACCAATATGCGGCGTTAACAAGACATTGTCAAGCTCAAAGAAGGGGCTATCTTTTGGTAACGGCTCCCTTTCGAAGACATCTAGTGCCGCCGCAGCAATGGTCTTGTTTCGTAACGCGGCAATCAATGCGGCTTCGTCAATTAAACTGCCCCGGCCTAAATTGATAATCACACTAGTTGGCTTCATTACTGCCAACTCAGCTTTGCCAATGATGTGCTTCGTTTGCGGCGTCGATGCCAAATGAAGCGTTAAAACGTCGCTTTTTTGAATAATCGTATCAAAATCGACAAATTGCCCATAAGGTGACTCTCTTGGGGTCCGATTATAAATTAAGATGTTCATATCTAACGCACTGGCCTTTTTGGCAACCCAATGGCCAATTCGACCGTAACCCACAATTCCAAGCGTCTTGCCTGCCAAGTCAAAGCCTCGGTGCTTCATAGCATAACCCGCATCCCCGCGACACATCGCCATAGAAATATTAGTGAGGTTTTTAGACAAGTCAAACATGTCGGCAATGGTGGTTTCAGCCACCGTAGCCGCATTTGCATGGGGCGTAATTGTCACCCAAACCCCATGATTGGCACCAGCTTTTAGATCAACGTTATCATAACCAACCCCGTGACGGGCAATGATTTTCAAATTCGGCATTTGTGAGATTACTTCTTCGCCAATCTGGTCCACGAATAAAATAATCCCATCAGCATCTTTACCGTACTTCAGAATATTTTCACCACTGGTCGTTGGAACTTCGATTAACTCAATTCCCCGATCAGTTAAATATTGCTTGCCATCTTCTGACAACGTTTCTGGAATCACAACCTTTTTTGTCATAACTGCCTCCATCCATAACATTTCTTAACGTTATATTCTCGCAAATTCACTTACTAATCAAGTAAGCCATTAAAGTTGGATTACTTCACAATTTTTCGATTTGGATCTAGCCAATTGATAATTAAAACAATCAATAGCATGATGACGACAGCCGCAAATACCATGTGTAGTGCGGTTAAAACAATTGGTGCGATGGTCGCCTCGTTGGCAACTGGGGTGGCCTGCTTCGAGCTAATAATACGATTGACCTTAGCAAAGGTAATCCCCCCATGTAACTGCAGCCGAATGACAAAATTCAAAATTGCCCCGTAGACACCAGCCATGACGGTTTGTCCGAGCGAACGGCCGAGGGTTAATACCGAAGTGGCTGAACCAACCATATTTGTGGGTACCAGGTGTTGGCTTAAAATAGTATTCATACTGATCACAATGCCCATACCGGTTCCATTTAACATTGCAATGACGTAAAAGCCCCAGACTGGAAATGAATGGCCAGCAAATATCAGGCCAACATAGCCAATTAACAAAACGCCAATGAGACTAACCGCAATCCACTTAGGGACAAATTTTGCAATCAGGGTCCCAACGGCAAAGGACGCCAGTAGCCACATGATTGAACTGGAGGTGACCACCAAGCCAGCTCCGGTCGCTGACACGTGGTACAGCGATTGCAGCCAAATCGGGAAGTAAACTTGATACCCAATTAGAACCCCGCTTAAAATCATTGCGGTCACGATTTGAATCGTAAAGGTTTTCGAGCGAAACATCTTGGGCGACATTAAAGGATCGGCAAAGCGCCGTTCCTGCCTAAACAATAAGCCAAGGCCAACAAACGCGACGAGGAATAACCCCAGGGCAGTCAACGGTCTCGTATCAATGAATTGAATAGCCAGCAGTAACCCAATTAAGAAAACGGCTAACCAGATAATGCCAAACCAATCAATGATTAACTGCGGCTGGCGGACACCCTTTTCGTGATAACCAAACCATACGAATAATGCCACTAAAATCCCTAATGGTACGTTAACAAAAAATACCCAATGCCACGATAGTTGATCAACCAAAAAGCCACCAATTAAGGGTCCTACCAAAGCGGATAGTCCCCACGCAGTGTTGTTAAAGGCCAGAATATTTGCGCGTTCTTTAAAGCTAAAGTTATCAGCAATAATCGTAAACGTTAGCGGCATCACCGCCCCAGCACCGATTCCTTGAATAGCCCTGGCAAGAATTAAAATTAAGATTGACGGTGCCAACCCACTTAAGAATGATCCGAGGGTAAAAATGATAACCCCCCATTGAAAGACGTTCCGCCGGCCTAAGGTATCCGCTAGCTTGCCATAAATTGGCGTCGTAATGGCCGTTGTTAATAGGTATGCACTCATAATCCAGCTTTGAAACGCTAAGCCGTGCAGCTCACTAATGATTGACGGTAGTGCCGTCGTAACGATTGTCACCTCAACTGACGTCATAAAGGTCGCGATAAACACCGCCGTCATAATAACCCAACGTTTATTGTGGGTCGTACTAACACTTTTTTCTCCATTCATTTAATCCCATCTCACTTCTAATCAATGTTACCATTATACTATTCTAAGTTACCTGAACAACAGCACCCAGTTAAAAATAACGCTAATGAAATGGAGAAGATCAACTTGGTTATTAGCTATCAACCAGCAAAATTAAGCCAGCTTCAAGAAATCATGGCAATCGAAATGACCGGCTTTTCCCCGGCGGAAGCGGCAACTAAAATCGCAATGGCCGATCGAATCAAGCTATACCCTGACACGTTCATTGCTGCCAACATTGATGACAAAGTTGCCGGCTACGTTGTCGGTCCTGCAACTGATCAACGCTATTTAACCGATAACCTTTTCGACCAATCTCATCCTAATCGACCAAACGACCCTTACCTGGCAATTCTTAGTTTAGTCGTTCACCCAGATTATCGTGGTCAAGGGATCGCTGGCCAGTTGTTGTCCCATTTGGCAACAGTCGGCAAAGCGCAACACCGAAGTGCAATTACCCTAACTTGCCTTAAAAAGCTGATTCCCTTTTATGAACAACATGGTTATATCAATGAAGGGGTCTCAACCTCGCAGCATGCCAATGAGATTTGGTACAACATGATTTGTCCTCTGTTATCATAAGCATCTCACCTAAAAATCCTCAAAATCAGGGATTTTGGAGTGAGGCAACATAGTTGAAACGTGCTACACCAAGCAGAAAGCTGCACCTAAGTCACTCCGTTCAAAAATCCAAACCCAGGATTTCTGAACGGAGTGACTTAGGCTCCGCTTTCTAACCGCTTGGTTCCGCACTCTGACCGCTTTGCTCCGCTCACTCATTAGGACAGTTTCTGACCACTTTGCTCCGCTCACTCATTTTGAACTTACGCTCATTCCATGATATGATTCAGCTGACACTTGAAACGCCTACAATTGGGGATGATAAGGATGTTCCAACTTAAGAAAAGTTTCGTTATTGTAAGTTTAATGGCTGGCTTCTTCGCCACAGCAACTGTAACTAGTACCTCCGTTACTTCTACACCACTAAACGCTTCCGCAAAGTCAACGAGCACCAAATCTACGATTACTCACACTATCAAAAGAACGCCGGACCTTAACCCAACTAGTCAAGTCCGGCACTATTCAGCTAAAACCTATTACACCTACTTTAAGTTATTTAATAAAAACTATAATGTTCAGCGGATGAGTAAACCAAGCGTGTTCAAAAATAACCACGCGACCGTTTACGTGCCGTCAGCCCAACTCAGAGAAAGTGGTTACGTGACCGCAGCAATGAAAAATTGGAACGCCGCGTTAGGTACAAGTGTCTTTCGAGTCGGAACGGCCGCCAACCATACTATTACGGTTAATACCAAGAATGGTCCGACTTCCGCAGATGGCTCTTGGGATGGCTACTATCAAACCAACAAAGTTTACGTTAATTCAAACTTTTTCAATAATTCAGCTTACCTGCCAGCCGTTTACTTTGATTTAACGGGTGAAAAAATGGCTGAAGCGGATGCCCCAAATTCGGCGGCCTATCAACAACAATATAAAGAATACTGGACAGCAGTAATCACCCATGAGCTTGGTCATAGCTTAGGTCTGGATCACACTCCTTATGCTAACGACATTATGGCCTCAGAATCTGAAACAGCCGGGGCTGATTTTAAATACAGTTGGCGTGATTATAGGCTTAGCGATAATTCATTTGCGATTTTGACGGATAAACTATCGTCAAGGGATATCAACCGGGCAAAATTGACTCGAGTGATTGGCTACTGGTAAGCAGCGTGATTAACGATTATGAACTTCCTTTCACACCATGTTTTGTCACCCTAATATTGGGCATACCAAAAAGAGATTGAGCAAAAACATTTTGTTCAATCTCTTTTTAGCGTCTAAATAAAGGCTACAAAATAAGGTTATTTTATGTGGATCACTCAGATTGAGTAACGGCAAAGCCCCACGCAGCTACTTCATCGTCCTATCAAAGAACAACACCATATCATCCCACACATCATCCAAATATCCCTTAGCATGGCGGCTGCCCGGAATCATTCTGGTCTGGTATGGAATTTGATGGTCGGTTAAGGCCTTAGCCATATCCAACACGCCACTGGTCGGTACGAATTCATTCAATGAGTTTGCTAGATACATTTGCCCCGTTTTATCGGTTACCCGGTGAACTGGCGTTGCTTCCTCATATTGATCAGTCCGGCCATTAAAGTAGTTAGTTACAAACCATTTATAAAATGGATCATTAGCCCCATCCTGATTAATCTTGGCACTAGCGGTTGAATTGAAGCCACTGGTATCGCCCTCTGCGGCAACAACCGCTTCATGCTCACCTAACCACTTATCAATATCTAAGATTCCAGATAATGACGCAATTGGAATGCCGTATTTGATTGCCAATTCAACGGTCATATTCCCACCAGCGGATGACCCAAACGCCCCAATGTGGTCATGGTCAAATGGTAAATCTGACTGTCGCAGCCACTCATACAAATGATCCATATCTTCCAGCGGCGCCGGGTAGAAGGCCTTTGGTGTAATCCGATAAGCGGGTGTTACAACCAAGTAACCTTCATCCACAAATCGTTTTGATGAATCAGCATCCTTTGACTTGTTACCGCGGAACCAGCCACCACCATGAATATCAATGATTGCTCCCCGACTTTGTTTCAAGTCACCATCATAATAAATATCAGTCAACTGATGATTAATAGAATCATATTCAACGTCTGTTTTGATTACATAGTTTGTCAACATCATTGCCTCCTAAAAGATAGTGAACGGATTTAAGCTCTTGGCAACAGAACATCAGTCTCTTTCGAGGGAAATTTCCGCATTTGGCATTTTTCTCGGGAATGCTTAGGCGCAGGTCGTTGCTTGGAGAAACTATCCGACAAATACTTAACAATTCACAACTGAAGTATCCACCCAGATAATTTAGGAGTCAATCAAATCGACTTATTATAACTATCGAAAATCATTTGTAACTCGCATGGTTACGCTACATCTTCTCTAAGGCTTCCCAAATGCCCGTTAAGTAAGTAATTCCCAAGGCCCGATCATACAACCCATACCCAGGCCGACCGTTTTCACCCCAAATATTTCTACCATGATCCGGACGAATATAGCCATCGTAATTAGTATCGTGGAGGGCCTTCATAATTGCGAACATGTCAAGTGATCCTTCAGATGACAGATGCGCTGATTCATGGAAGTCACCTTGCTTGTCAACAAACTTAATATTTCTAACATGCATAAAGGCTACGCGGTCTTTGGGTACAAAGGCTCGAATAATCTTTGGTAAATCATTTGCAGGATTCTCACCTAGACTGCCAGTACAAATCGTAAAGGCGTTACAGCGGGATTCGTGAAGCCTTTCAATTCGTTTCATATCAGCCATGTTCTTATAAATCCGCGGTAGCCCAAACAATGGCTTGGGAGGATCGTCTGGATGCATGGCCATTCTAACATCGTATTTCTCACAAGTTGGCATAATTGCATCTAAAAAGTATTTGCAGTTTTCAACTAGTTTAGCTTCATCAACATCCTGATAGGCGGCAAAGAGTTCTTGTAGCGTTGCTAACCGCTCTGGCTCCCATCCTGGCAGCGAAAATCCGTTTGCGCCAGTCTTCATTTGCGTCATCAATGCCTCGGGGTCTTTGGGCAGTTTAGCTTGTTCGTACATCATGGCATTTGAGCCGTCTGCTAGTTGGTGATGCAAATCGGTTCTCAGCCAGTCAAATACTGGCATAAAATTATAGCAAATCACCTTAATACCCGCTTTGGACAAATTTTTGATTGTTTGGATGTAATTATCAATGTATCGATCTCGGCTTGGTAAACCGATTTTGATATCATCATGAATATTAACAGACTCAATCACTTCGAGTTTGAGGCCTGCGTCATTTACTTGTTTCTTCAGTGTGTCAATCTCGTCTTGCGGCCAAACTGCACCCACAGGGACATCGTACAATGCACCAACGACTTGTTTTGTCCCTGGAATTTGCTTAATTTGAGACAAAGAAATGTTATCATCCTGCTCCCCAAACCAGCGGAAGCCCATTTTAAGTTGTGACATGATTTTCCTCCTATAAAAAGTGAGCGGAGCAAAGCGATTAGAAACTGGAACATAAGTCTCCTCGGACAGAAATCGCTGGTTTTAGGGGATTTCTGTCCGAGGTGCTTATGTGGAAGCTTCTGCTTTGCGCAGCTGTCCTAAAATAAGTGAGCGAAGTCAGGCGATTTTAGAAACCGGAGTGTAAGTCTCCTTCGGGGGAAATTCCTGGTTCTGGAATTTTTCTCAGAGGTGCTTACATGTAGATTTCTGCCTGACGCAGCTGTCCTAAAATTTGTAAATTTAAGTTTAGTATGACAGCTAGTGCTAAATATCTCAAATTTCTCTTTAAAAGCTAGCATTCCATCTCATCTTTAATCGAAATGAACCGTCATCCATTCAGTGCTCAGGACCCGATATATCATGGTGAAAACAAATGAACAAAACGCAGCAATGAACCACCAAATTGGTCGTACTCATTTGCTGTGCCTTATTCAATATTGTTTATTTCTGCATTAAAGGTAAACCACTCAATTTGTCGCCTCAGGTTGGTTAGCCGTACTAGTTTGCTGTTCTGATTTTCGCGGATTATGATGCCCCGTTACCAAGAAGAACGCGCCAAAGACAGCAAATGCTGAGCAAATCACCCCAATGATCAGGTAGGTTGAGTGAAAGCCGAGTTGATCGTAGCCAGCACCGATAATCCCAGAGAAGATGGTCTGGGAGATCTGAACAGCTGCACCCGTACTCAATGATTGAATCGTTGCAAACTCATTCTTGTTGAAGACTGAGAAGATGTATCCCATCGGGCAGACGAACCAGAATGGAATATAGAATCCAGCTAAGATTTGACCCAATCCAACAAGAACCCAATTGCGGGCAAAAGCAAAAATCAATAAACGAACTGCCATAATCATTGACATAATAACCAGGCCGTTTCGGTAGCCGACCTTCTTAATAATAATCGGAATAATCAGCATCCCTAGAAAGGCAATAACTTGCTGAATTGTGGTGGCATATGAAAATAACATTGTGCCATGGGCAGTATTGAAATAAGACTGAAAATAATTAGATACCTGTTGATCAGCAATTTGTGACAACGGCACGGTTCCAAGAAGAAAGATAACGAAGAAAATGAATGGCTTAGATGCCATGCTCTTCAAAATTCCTTTAACATTAACCTTGTCGTGCTTCTTATCGTGGAGAACAGCTAAGTTACTGCTATCATGCTTGATGAAAAATACGGCCATTACCATGTAAATGAGACCACTGATCGTTAAGCTCCAGAAGAACATTCGGGGTACAACTGAGAGAACATAGCCACAAATTAATGGCGCAATAAAGCCAATAATCGTGACCCCAGAGCGAACCCAACTGTATTGGAAGTTGTTCACAAAGCTCATCCGTTGTTCGTATTGTTCGTTAACACCAGTCCCACCATTCATAACCAGGCCAATTACAAGCCCCATAATGATTGACATCATGTAAGCATTTCCATGGACCGGTAAAATGATCCACTCCATGAATGGTCCCATTAAGACCAATAAAATGGCGGTAATATACAATAAATATTTCTTTTCAAGGACTTTATCGCCAATATAGCCAATGAACGGACCGGAGATTAACCCCATCAATGACATCATCGAAAAGGCCAACCCAACATTAGCGTGAGAATAGTTAGCATATTTAACCAGCCAGAGTGCTGAATAGGTCTGAACAACTGGCCAAATAAAGTTAAACGACATTTCAGAAATAATATACGACCAAAATTTTCCAAACGAATTGTATGGTGCTTTAATTTTTGCCAACATACTTGTCATAGTAATTCCTTCCCTACGCAATTAGTGAGCGACGCAAAGCGCTTAGAAATCGGAGCCTAAGTTTCCTCATCCGGAAATCCTGGGTTTGGATTTTTGGGTGAGGGGACTTAGGCGCAGGTTTCTGCTTTGCACAGCTGTCCTAAAATTATTCTATAACCATTTAGTAACCGTTTACATTTATACTTAAAAATGAAACCAAGCACATTAGTATCATTTAGTTGATTCTCTTTAAGAACCAAGATGTCTTTTTGCTTCTCTATTATCATTTCCAAATAACTACTAGGTTCCGTGCTTGGTTTCCCACTGTTGCTTCGTATTTCTAATAACCTAACTTACCCAATCAATCATGATTTGATTGTTATTGACACCACACTCTTCGCCGGCAAATCAATCACTAATTGACCATTTTTTAAGCTTGCGCCGGTAAATTTCTTTTCAACAACTTCATTCGGATCGTCAAACGTATTATGGGCGTCCATCTTGTTACCAGTGATAATTGATGCATCGCTAATATCTCGATAGGTATCCGAGAAAGTAAAGACAATTTGTCGATCCTGAGTCAGGTCGTAATTTCCAAGTGACACGTTAAGCTCACCGTCTTTCTTGGAAGCTGTATAAGTCACTCTTTCTGGCACATCACCCTCGCCATCAACTAACTGAGCATCCATATGGCGCTGATACATATCAAATACATAGTAAGTTGGCGTCTTAACCATTTGATCGTCCTTGGTTAAAATCATTGCTTGTAAGACATTAATCATCTGGGCAATATTAGCCATGGATACCCGATCAGCATGCTTTTGGAAAATGTTCAGGGTGATTGCCGCCGTTAAAGCATCCCGTAGTGAATTTTGCTGATATAAGAAACCTGGATTAGTATTTTTCTCCACGTCGTACCAGGTGCCCCACTCATCGACAATCAAGTTAACCCGCTTTTCAGGATCATATTTATCCATAATTGCCGTGTGCTTGGTAATCAATCGGTCCATCAATTGCGCCTTAGCCATTGCTGAATACCATAGTGAAGCTGGGAAGCCGGTCGCGCTGCCTTTACTATGATCCCAATCACCAGTTGGCAATGTGTAATAGTGCAAGCTAATGCCATCTAAATACTTGGTGGCATTCTTCATTAACGTCTCTGTCCATTCATAGTCGTCTTCGTTTGGCCCACAAGCAACTTTATAAATAGGATGTTTGGCATCATACTGCGGCAAGAATGTCTGATATTGCCGATAAACATCTGAGTAGTACTCAGGCCGCATGTTACCGCCACCACCCCAAGATTCATTACCGATACCAAAGAATTTCAACTTCCAGGGGTCTTTTTGACCGTTTTTTCGTCTTAAAGTGGCCATTGGTGATTCGCCAGGCATTGTCATGTATTCAACCCATTCAGCCATTTCCTGAACCGTACCACTACCAATATTGGCATTGATGTATGCATCTGCGCCAAGTTGTTTTAACAATTCAAAGTATTCATGAGTGCCAAATGAGTTGTCTTCAGTGACGCCACCCCAATTGGTGTTAACAATTTTTTTACGGTCTTTTTGCGGACCAATGCCCTGCTGCCAATGATACGTATCCGCAAATAACCCACCAGGCCAGCGTAAAACTGGTACATGAATCTGTTTCAAAGCATCAACGACGTCTGTTCTCAGCCCATTGACATTTGGGATATCAGAATGCGGTCCTACGTATAAACCACCATATATCCCACGGCCAAGGTGTTCTGAGAATTGACCATAGATATATTTGCTAATATGAGGCCCTTTTTCTTGATCTAATAATTTGATAGCCATGCACAATACCTCCTTAGTTAATATTTTTATTAATTGACGCAAGGATGATTACCGGTATATCTCCTGTCGACATTAATATAGCGCTTACATAATCGCTTGTAAACCCATTTATAGCGGTTTTATGTAGAAAAGATATTTATTATTGTTACGATTAACTTCCATATTAACTTTAACTAGTGACAATTCGTTTTAAGTGGTCTATTATTAATATAAGCATTACCAAAGGAGTGATCACATGGACCTCGACATTTCTAAAGATTCTCTCGCTGTTTTTGCTGCGTTGGACAGCGACGTCCGAATCCGAATTATTCAATTACTCTCAAAAAAACGACTAAACGTTTCAGAGATTTCAAGTGCCCTGGGGCTCAGCAGCCCTATCACGTTGATGCACCTAAACAAGCTGGAAAAAGCTCATATTATCCGGACTGTTAAAAAGGGGAAACAACGGATTTCCGTTCTCAAGATCGATACCATTAACATTTCATTTCCGCAACAGTTGTATACAACTTACGAGAACTGGAAAGTCGAACTGCCGGTTGGCCAATACACAAATTTCCACGTCGCCCCAACTTGTGGGCTAGCCGGTCCTAAGGGCTTCATTGGCAAAGTTGATAACCCCAGCTACTTTATGGACCCAATGCGTTCCCAGGCGGGCATGCTGTGGTTTGCTAAGGGATTCGTGGAATATCAAATTCCCAACTACTTGAAGTCAGATCAGCAGTTAGAAATGATTGAGCTTACTGCCGAATTAAGCTCTGAATTTCCATTTTCTAATAACCACTGGCCATCTGATATTACCGTTTCTCTAGACGACCATCTAATCGGTGTTTGGACGAGCCCTGGCGATTTTTCCGACACTCGGGGCCGTTACACACCGGCTTGGGTGTATAACGATATGAATCAATACGGGTTATTGGAGTCGTTTCGCATTTCCAAGCATGGCTCATACATCGATGGTCAGCATGCTTCCAACACGTTAATTAGTGATATTGACACCGACAAGCCCTCTTGGACACTTCGCTTCGAGGTAAAATCGGACGCCAAACACGTTGGTGGCTGCACTATTTTTGGTAATAAATTTGGCAATCATGATCAAGGCATTCGCAGCACCTTTTATTACAGTGAAAAAGAAGATCATGATTAAATTAATTGTGAGAGAACAACTCGTCAGAAACGCCAACAATCACATTAGTAGGATACAAAAATGGATCTGAACGAATTTTTATTCGAACAGACCCATTTTTGTTAACCCTTCATTATTTTAAAACCAAAGTCAATATCTTTGCCAGCTGGAATATGGTACTTTGATTCAACATCACTTCCCCAACTGTCAATGCCACCAACTCCCCTTACCGCACCAAGAATTGTCACAACGGTCCGCCGTGGTACCGGGAGTTCTTCTATGTGAGTCGCGTTTTCCAATTCTTCAGCGGTATATGGCAGACAGCTAAACGCAAATGGGGTGCCTGACTCCTCAAATCTAAGGCTAAATGCCCGCTCAGACCGGTCAGCATTATTCTTGGTCCAATCACGGGTAATCGTCACGGCATCGGTATTCATATGAACACCGCAGTCCTGTGGAACTAAGTATTTCGTTACGGGTAGACCAGCCACCTTATACGTGCCTCGTTGGCCGCCAGCCATTCGATCCGGATAGGTTTCTCCAGATAAGCCATCGTATTTGAACCCAGACGCAACGGTTGGCATGAGAAACCGCATCCCAAACACCGGTAAATCTGGCAGGGCAATATTTCCTTTGTAATGAACTTGAACACCAATCGTGCCGTCACCGATAACGGTGTAACTGACACTCACATCGGTTGTCGGCTTAGTTGCCGTTACAAAGTGATAACTAACTTCAATCTTATCCACATACTCATTGTTTGAATATTGATTATTGACCTTGGCCCCTGGAAATTTGATGAGCTGATCATCGACCTTGACGTCAACCCCAACCGATTGGGAGAATAAATCAGCACCTAACCACTGGGCAGACTTTTGTGAAAAACCATTTCCACGGTCATTATCGGTCGTAGCCCGCCAAAAAGTCGGCTTGGGTTCACGATATAGCCATTCCTTGTTATCAATTACGAGCGATTCAATGCCACCCCGACTGTAGCTAAACAGGTAGTGAAACCCGTCCCCACCAACGCCGAGATCGCCGTCACCATAGATCACATGTAACTTGTCAGTTGTATTGACCATAATAGTACTTTACCTCCTGCATTGCGGGCTTCGGTGTTCGATCCGAGAAGAGCAAGCCATCCCCCGAAAATTCGTAATCAGCTGGACGATCATCAAAGTCGCCACCATATCGGAGCACGGCTTGACCAGTCACTTCATCCTTAACTTCAATTGCCTGATCGATAAAATCCCAAATGAACCCACCTTGATACATTGGGTACTTGTCAATTAAGTCTGTATAAGACTTCATACCACCAAGGGAATTGCCCATGTCATGCATATATTCGCATAATATGAAAGGCTTTTGGGGATTGTTTTCTAAATAATCGCGAATGTCAGTCGGAGTTGCGTACATGCGACTTTCAACATCCGAAATCTGCGGTTTATACTTTGGATTGTGAAAAACACCCTCGTAGTGAACCAAACGGTCGGGATCTACTTGTTTATAGTAGCGATTCATGGCCGCAATATCGTCGCCGGCATACGACTCATTTCCCAGTGACCAAAATAGGATACTCGGGTGATTTTTCAGCAATTCATAATTGTTCTTAGCCCGATCTAGCACGGCGGCCTGCCATTGAGGCAGTGACCCGGGAACGTTATACGATGGTTCAACTCCTCCCAGCTTTTGCCACGTTCCATGAGATTCTAGGTTATCTTCGGCCATCACATAAATGCCCTGGGTGTCGCAAAGCCGGTACCATTCAGTGTGGTCAGGATAGTGACAGGTCCGGACAGCGTTGATATGGTTCTCACGCATGACCCGAATATCTGATTTCATATCGTCACTGGTAATTACCCGGCCAGAGTGGCAGTTCCACTCATGACGATTGACACCGTTAATAATCAACCGTTTGTCATTTAACTCAATGATTTTATTGTTAATCTCAATCTTTCTGAACCCAAATTGATAAGGCACCACTTCCAAGACCTTACCAGTGCCATCATCAATTTCAATCAGGAGTTGGTACAGATACGAATGATGAGTATCCCAGAGGTGACACCGTTTAATAACTTGATTGTTAACTTCTAAACGGTTGTTTGCCGGCTTGATGTCTTCAAATAACCGATTACCGTCGGCGTCCCTTACCACAATTTTGACCCTAGCCCGTGGATCCTTAACGGTTAATTTAGCCTGAATCGTCAAATCGCCATCCTCAAAATGATTGATCGGCACTGGCTTAATCAGAAGATCTTCCACGTGAACTTTTGGCTGGGCCATCAGTGAAACATCCCTAAAAATACCGAAGAACCTAAACATATCCTGATCTTCCAGGAAGGCAGCGGTACTTAGCTTGAACACTTCAACTGCCAGCTTGTTTTCACCCGCTTTCAAATACGGGGTCAGATCAAACTCCGAGGGGGTGAAGCTATCCTCAGCGTACCCCAAAAAGTGGCCATTTAGCCAAACATACATTGCTTTTTCAACGCCTTCGAAACGAACCCGGACCTGCATACCCTGCCAATCTGGATTCAGCGTAAATGTTTTAATGTAAGAACCCACTCGGTTATCCTTGGCCTGACTGAACATCCCTTTACCCTCATCATCAGGGTTCAACGCGTACGCGGGCCGGCGAAAAACGTGGCCTTCCCATGGATATAACGTGTTAATATAATGAAATCGATCATACCCAGCAAACTCAATGTGTTGGGGAACTTTGATTGTGTCAAAATCACCGCTGTCAAACCCAGCTTCATAAAAACGGCTAGGGCGGCTCATTGGATCTCGAGAAAATTTGAATTGCCAATTCCCATTCAGGTTTTCAACGTAACTGCTACGATCATTTGTAATCTCATTATTATTTCGATAATAATGATGATCACTATGAGCTGGTATCTGACCAACCCGAAAAACTTCGGGATCATCCAACCAGCTAATATCTGGCTTCATCAACCTATCACACTCCAATCACTTTAATAATCAAATTTGAAACAGCCGTTTTAACCCGACCTGTTTTATCGTAGCCGTTGTCAACACCGCTATTAGTTGTATTATATTGTAACTATGGCAGTATTAATATCAAGTTTCCATCAAAAAATAGGTTATTTTAACCCTAATCACCTGACATTATCCAACCGCCAATATCAAATGAATCGGCACATTAGGTCCCTGCCATCTGGTGCGGCACTACTGATCATCACGCTTATATTTATAAGCCGCGACAAACGTCAGCCCCCGTCGTTTAACAAAGGAGGGTCATTATCCCAAACTAGGAATAATGGCCCTCCTTTGTTCAGTTCTGAGATCTAAGCACTTAACTTCCCAGTCGCTTGATTGCTAACTAATTATTCATCCCGTTTAATATGGGCATTTGGTTCACTTGCTAGCATCTTTGAGAATACATCTGTCAGGGTTTCGCTTTGATCCGCAAACTTCTTGTTAAGAATCAATTGACGGAACTCCTCAATCGAAAGATGTTCCAGATCTTTAAAGGGAAGCGCTGGACTAGCGTTTGTCGTTTGATTTAACCCAGTCTTTAGCGTAATTACCAGCCCGTCCTTGCTATCTAAGGTGACCGTGTAATACTCATAGTAACTTGGTGTCTCATAATTACCAGTCAGTTCTTTGTGACTTTTAAAATAATCACTAATAAAGTCGGCAAATTCATCTTTTGATTGAAGTGCGTTTTTCCAATTCTGTTCATCTGATGACATCGATTATCCTTCTTTCCATGACGGTAAAATCAATCAGCTGCCTAATATTAACGAATGCCTTTAATGGCAAAGATTAGCAGGCCACCGACAATTTCCATTCCTAAGGCAAACATGAAAATTGCACCATAACCAAATCCTTCAACAATCGCCGAAGCCACCATGGCTCCAAGCATTTGCCCAAGGGTATTTGCTAAGTTGATGAGGCCCAGATCCTTACCAGCAGTATCAGAAGATGGCAAAACATCCATGTTCAAGGCACCATCAACGGAATTATATAGTCCATTACCAAAGGCAGCGATTACAGCGTAGGCAAACATTGCCCAGGCTTCCTTAATGAACATTGGGAAGATTGCAGCCAACCCAAGGGCAAAGGTTGCAATTACAACTGGTGCTTTAACCCGCTTCATCTTATCAGCAAGTGGCCCACCAACTAAGGCGAAGAGAACCCCAATGACTAACATAATCATTGAGAAAATTGAAATTGAAGCACCGGCTGATTTAGTATTTTGACCGATATAATCAGTAAAAATAAATAGCTGGAAAGTCGTAACAATGGTTGACCCAACAACCATGAAGAACTTACCACCCAAGGCAAGATAGAAGTTTCTTGCCCCATGGGTTGGGAAGAAGAAGTATTTCTTTAACGTATCCTTGTTAAACTGAACTTTAGGTTCATCTAGGTTACCCTTTTCTTGAATGAGTAATTCATGAATGATTGCCAAGACAACGGTTGTAGCTGCCATGACATAGATCCCGAATTTAACGTTTCCTAAGAATTGAGCAGCTAGTAGGGCAAACCCTTGCTGAGCAATTGTGAAGCCAACCCCGTAAAATGTCGATACCGTGCCTCGCCATTTAGGTGCAACCCGGTCAGAAATCTGAGGGTAAATCGCCGCGGCAATCGCGTTCTCGGCCGCCGCTGCAACAATCCAAACAAGAATGATCCCCACAACCGACTTCATGTTAGCAATGATGACCAAAGAAATCGCAATCGCAATGGTTCCTAATACAATGTATGGTTTCCGTTTACCAAACCGAGAACGCGTAACATCTGAAAAGGCCCCAAACATTAAGTTCGCAATCGCACCGGTAATTGAAGCGATCGTTGCCAAAATTCCGACTGCCCAAACCTTGTGAACCGGATCAATTTGAGCAAATAACTGTGGAATTAAAACACTTCGAGTCGACCCAATCGGCCCATACCAGCAAAGTGGTGCAAGAAACATCGCTGATGAAACTAGCCAGGGTAGCTTTGGTTGTTCAGAATCCTTAACCTTGGCGTTGGAAATTTCACCAACCGCCGTTTCAACTACCTTAGGCTTTTTTGTATCTTTATTTGCCATTATTTTCACTCCTATACTGTTCCGTTTTCTACTAAATCCGCTAAACCAAGAACTGGTTAACTCGTATCCTGACTGGCTAACACATTCAGACACCTTCCTATAACGTTGAATTGACTGCGATGGTTAACAACGACGATCACATGTTTTTGCTGGTTAACCGCTTACATTTAAGCTTAGATATATAAGTCCCCAGGTAGCTAACTTTCACGAACCCAAAATATATTGCAACGTTTCATTTTACTTAAGAAAAAGTTTTCTAATCAGTGTAAAAGTTATTTACCAATATTAATACGAGGGGATACTCATATATCAGCACCTTTAATATAGCTTTATGTGTAAGCGTTGTCAATATTATTTTTGCTATTTTTACTAAAAATAGCACGACAGCCAAAAGTTAACTAGTAATGGCTAAGTTGTAACTTGCTTCGTATCGCTTTACACGTCTATGTTTCAAAGAAATCTAGTCAGTGCCTAACGATCATCCCCTAATAACGCCTAAAAGTCAGCCAATTAATTTTAAACAGATTTTTTGTATCTGATATACCACAGTGATTGACCGTCATCAAATTTTTCTTTATTTTAGTAAACCGTTTTTAACCTATTAAAAAAGACCATTGGCAACATTATGACGCATTACCGATGATCTTCTATAAGCAATGTCAGGACATTTCTCCGAGCCTCGCTTGAAGCCCAGAAAGTGATCTTCTGCCCCTTTCAACATTGTAGCCTCATACTCACTACATTTTGTGTCTCACCCGTAGCAAAACCAGCAGCCAAACAATCGCAAATAACGATATCCCGATCACAATCAACCAAGCACTGCTGAAGGTTGCTAACGGGAGCTTGACGTTCATGCCATAAAATCCCGTAATAATTGTCGGCACCGCCATCGTTAGTGACCAAATTGTCAGAAATTTCATCGTATCGTTTAAGTTATTATTGGCAATACTATTAAACGTATGATCAATTCGATCCACCACTTGCGTTTCGATTTCAACCATTCGTTGGACCTGTTCAGCTTCAATGGTCACGTCCTCAAACAGATCCCGCTTTTCCTGGTCAGCGCCCTTGCCAAAATGGCTACTCGGCATCCGTCGCAGTAAGCTCAGGTTAAGCTGAACCGCACTGGTTAAAAAGGTTAATGTCTGCTGTAAATGAGACAGGGCAATCAAATCAGCATTTTTGGTTTTCCGATTTAACATCTTATCCAGCAAATTCCGTTTCCGAGTGACTGACCTTGCAATTGGAATATAACTATCAATCAACAAGAACAAAGCTTCGAGGATAAACGAGTCCGTGGTCTTAACTTCTGGGTTTTCAAAGGCCGACTGAAAGGCCTCGTTCACTTCCGTCATGTGACTTTGATTAAACGTGAAGAGGATCCCCTTATGAATCAAGATTCCAAATGGTTGGGTAATGTAGCGAATATCTTTTTTGTTCAACGCATAGGGCGCCAGCATGATAAACAGTTGGTCATCTTCATTAGCGTCATAAACATAATTGGTACTCTCGTCTTTATCAGTAACGTATTCGATAATATCCTCATCGATACCGTAATCATCTTGAAGTTTTATTTGTTCATCGGGCGTTAACTTGATGGTTTCGATCCATTTTGTTCCATCAATGGTTTTTTCAGGTTTAATCATATGAGCAGTCCCCTTATTTTTAACTACTTTTATCTTACCCTAAAAGAAAAGAAGCTGCAGGCAAAATTGCCAAGCAACTTCTCGTTTTCTTAAATACTTTTATAAAGAGTGCGCGTCACTAAGAAATGATAGTCGGAGCATCCTGTTCTTTAGGTGAAGGATCAACGTCCGCATACTTTTTATAAAGGAATTTAAGCTCTTACTTCACTATTCCAAGTGATTGAAAAATCAAGTAAATGTTCAACACAATCAGCACAATCGTTGCAATCCAAGCTGCATACTTCACCCAAGCGCGATTGACAAATTCACCCATCAACTTCTTGTTACTGGTGAAGAGTACTAGTGGGACCACCGCAAATGGCAAGGCAATACTCAAGAATACTTGGGACAACGTCAGTAGGTCCTCTATCTTGGCTTCATTGCCGTGATAGTAAATTGCAAAGGCAATCACTGGTGAAACTGACAGGAGCCGGGTTAACAACCGTTGTGCCCACAAAGGCATCTTTAAGTGAATGAACCCTTCCATGATGATTTGACCTGAAAGCGTTCCAGTAATCGTTGAACTTTGGCCCGATGACAGTAAGGCAACGGCGAACAACATACTCAACAGTGGGCTGGCAATTGATCCAACAATATGGGAGTTACTCAAGGCGTTGAACAGGTCGACAAACCGGCCGAGTTGGCTGTCCGTTCCGAAGAATAATGCAGCTCCAAGTACCAGTAACAAGCTGTTAACAACAAAGGCAATCGTCAATTGAATATTTGAATCAATCGTCGTGAACTTGATAGCCTTCTTAACAGCGCCCCGATCATTGCGGTCAAGTGCACGGGTTTGAGAAATTGACGATCCCAGGTAAAGGTCATGGGGCATTACCGTTGCCCCAACAATCCCAAGGGCTAAATACAACATTGACTTGTTAGTGACAATGTCAGTTGATGGGAAGTAGCCTTCCAATAGTTCGGTTACTTGCGGTCCTGATAAGAAAACTTCATATGAGAAGACCAGTAGGATAACTGCAACCAAGGTCGCCACAATTGCTTCAATCTTTCGGAATCCTAACTTCATTAATAATAGCAGGATCAACACGTCAGCACTCGTAATCAAGATTCCAACGATTAAAGGAATATTGAACAATAACTTAATCGCAATCGCAGAGCCAATAATTTCAGCAATATCGGTTGCCATAATTGCTAACTCGGTAATTATCCAAAGTACAAATCCAACCCGCTTAGAGGTCTTCTCACGGGTTAATTGAGCTAAATCCTTCCCAGTAACAATCCCTAATCTAGCAGACATTGCTTGCAGCAGCATCGCAATTAAGCTTGAAATCAGGACAACGGACAGCAAACTATACTTAAACTGAGCACCACCGGCGATTGACGTAATCCAGTTCCCTGGATCCATATAGCCGACTGCAATCAGGATTCCCGGTCCGGTATAGGTGAGTAACGTCTTCCAGAAGCCGGCATTGTCTGGTACCTTGATACTGCCGTTAACTTCATCCAGACTCTTACTCGGTGTTTCTTCAAATGAAAATAACTTCTTCTTTGGTTCCATAGTGTTCTCTCGCATTTCGAAAGCCCTCTTTCCATTGGTTTGAAATTCAGGTCAGTTATTTGAATGAACTCAACTAATTGCCGATAGTTATTATAGGCTGATCCTATTTTTAGTCAACCCTAAACTATTTGTGATAAGTGGGTGAAAATAAATGCTACCGATTACATCATTAGCAAATCCATCTTTCGAAGCTTTCTTTTTTATTTTTGATCCATATTCATTATAACCTCTTTTGGTGATAATTTAACCGTTATATTATAGATGGAATTCATATTAAGCAGGTCCGCCTTTAGCCACAAAATCCATCAGTCCCTGGTATCCTTTTTGGACTTCATCATGTTTTTTTGACTTATCTGGTCTAAATCATTGCTATTTTGGATGATGGCTGTTAAAGTATAGATAATGTATTTATACTTCGAAACAAGGTACACCGTTCTATTAAGAATGATCCCTATTTTCAAGTTTCAAATGCAAATATAACGGCGCAAAGCGCATGGAGGTTTCATTCTTATGGAACAAGGTACAGTTAAATGGTTTAATGGCGACAAGGGTTACGGATTTATCACTTTAGAAGACGGCAAGGACGTATTTGTTCACTTCTCAGCTATCAATGCTGACGGTTACAAGACCCTTGAAGAAGGCCAACATGTTACCCTTGACGTTGAAGACAGCGACCGTGGCCCACAAGCTGCTAACGTTTCTGTTGTAAACGACTAATTTAATTTAGTAATAAAAAGTCTCCTGTGAGGGGCTTTTTATTTTGCTTAATTTTAAGTAAGACAAAAAACGGGTTACACCCCAGCTGAGGTGCAACCCGTTTTTTGTCGATTATCCAAACAAACTACTTTTTGGTAACTGATACATATTTTTGATTTGCTGTGACATAGTCGCCATTAGTTAACTGGAATCTGGTGACACTGCCTTTTACCACGATTCGCTTGACTTTGAGTGTCGTTCCTTTCTTGAGCCGTTTGCCTTGCTTAGAAGTCAATCGGCTGTTCTTATATTTGAAGATTCCCTTGGTATTCTTGACGGTTACTTTATAACCAGTCAACTTGCCGGTGTAGTATGCCTTTTTAACCTTGGTTCCCTTTACGAAGCCTTGGCTAGCCGTGACATATTTACCGTTTGTCAGGAGATATCTTGTCGTTTTACCAGAACGAACGATCCGAGCGACGTGTAGAACAGTACCAGCCTTTACATAACGTCCCTTCTTAGCCTTCTTGAACGTCTTACCAGAATACTCATACAACCCCTTGGCATTAGCTACATAAAGAACTGAATTCTTGTAGAGATCGTCATTGTACTTGGAAGCAATCGTCGTAAAGCCGGTAAAGGTCTTCAATCCAGTTACATGAGAACCATCAGTCAAAATCAACTGCGTCTTATCGCCGACTTTTTCAACTCGTACCACATGCAAAACTGTACCAGCTGGAATGTAGTTGATTCGTTTACCACTTGCCGTGTAACGATACAATCCCTTTCGAGTAGTCGTTGTCTTGCCAGAAAGCGTTGTCCAGTAATTATTGGCAGTCTTAGCAGCCGCACTCGACGTACTAGTAGAGGCACTAGTTGATGGCGTTGCTGATGAAGAAGTGGCCGATGAGCTGGTATTGGCTGATGTTCCAGAACCGCCAGCAATACCACCACTTATTGAACCACCGCCATTTGTCGATGTCGTCGCAGCAGCACTAATTGCTTGGGCAGCACTTGTTGCAGCACTGGCAGCCGTACTGTTTACAGCGGCACTAGCAGCACTCGCAGCTGAAGTAGCAGCGGAGGCAGCAGCCGAGGCAGCGGCACTCGCTTGTTCTGAAGCATCTTTACCAGCTGCAGAAGCACTCGCAGCAGCCGAAGCCGCCGCACTGGCTACAGCAGCACTGGCACTTGTAGCGGCACTCACTTGAGCACTTGCAATTGCGGCACTGGTAGCAGCCGAAGCCGAAGCAGCAGCGCTCGCTACGGCAGCACTCGCAGCACTATTCTTTTCAACAGCCTCGCTAGCAGCTGCGCTAATAGCAGCACTAGCTGAGTCCGCAGCACTGGTTGCTGCCGTTGACGTTGCAGTGGAAGCAGCGGAGGCAGCTGTAGATGTCGCAGCAGAAACAGCGGCACTGACTTGCTCTGATGTCGTCTTGCCAGCAGAACTGGCCGAGTCGGCAGCACTCTTTGCAGCGGAAGCAGCAGCACTCGCAGCGGCAGATGAAGCATCAGCAGCACTTTGAGCGGCACTCGCAGCAGCACTGATTGCTTTGACAGCACTTGTTGCTGCACTAGCCGCAGCTGATGAAGTAGCAGCCGAAGCCGAAGCAGCGGCACTAACTGCCGCACTTGTAGCAGCAGAGGCAGCAGCACTTGCTTGCTCTGAAGCATCCTTGCCAGCTGTAGAAGCACTAGCAGCAGCAGAGGCAGCAGCACTCGCAATTGCGGCACTCGCACTAGCAGAACCACTGGCGGCAGCACTGGCAATCGCTTCACTGGCAGCAGTAGAAGCGCTCTTTGCGGCACTCGCTGCGGCACTGGCAGCTGCACTACCCTTTTCGGCAGCTTCACTAGCAGCAGCACTGATTGCGGCTGAAGCCGAAGCAGCGGTGCTTGCGGTAGCAGCACTTTGAGCGGCACTCGCAGCTGAATTGGCAACTACTGCAGCAGCAGAGGCGGCAGCACTCGCTTGTTCAGAAGCGTTCTTACCGGCCGCGCTTGCTGAAGCAGCAGCACTCTTTGCAGCACTGGTAGCGGCATCTGCAGCAGCACTGGCTGAATCTGCAGCACTTTGAGCAGCACTGGCGGCATCACTGATTGCTTTAGCGGCACTCGCAGCGGCGCTCGCAATTGCTTCACTTGTAGCGGTAGAAGCAGCACTCGCAGCGGAAGTAGCAGCACTGGCGGCAGCGGAAGCAGCAGCACTCGCTTGTTCTGACGCATTCTTGCCAGCTGCACTAGCAGAGGCAGCAGCACTCGCAGAATTTGCCGCGCTGGTTTCAGCACTGACAGCAGCACTGGCTACCGCTGCACTCGCGGATTTAGCAGCACTCGCAGCAGCTTCACTGGCAGCACTTCCCTTTTCAGCAGCAGCACTCGCAGCAGCACTGATTGCGGCACTGGCGGAAGCCGAGGCAGCAGAAGCAGCACTCGCAGCGGCGCTTTGAGCAGCACTGGCAGCATCGCTGATTGCTTTAGCGGCACTGGCGGCAGCACTGGCAATTGCAGCACTTTCAGCGGCGGAGGCCGATTTAGCGGCAGAGGCAGCAGCACTCGCAGCTGCAGAAGCAGCAGCACTCGCTTGTTCAGAAGCATTCTTACCGGCAGCACTAGCTGAGGCAGCAGCTTCACTGGCAGCACTACCCTTTTCAGCAGCGGCACTCGCAGCGCTACTAATGGCAGCACTAGCTGATTCGGATGCGGCAGAAGCAGCAGCCGAGGCAGCAGCACTCGCACTTTCAGCAGCGGAAACAGCACTCGCTGCAGCACTGGCGGCAGCGGAAGCAGCAGCACTAGCTTGCTCAGAAGCATTCTTACCTGCAGTCGAAGCTGAGGCAGCAGCACTTGCTGCAGCAGAAGCAGCGGCACTGGCGGCAGCACTCGCAGCTTCACTTGCTTTTTGAGCATTAGTCTGAGCAGCAGAAGCAGCAGTAGAAGCTTTTGACGCTGAAGCAGCAGCACTTGCAGCTGAAGCGGCAGCACTCGCAGCAATATCTTTTGCAGCACTCGTACCAATCTGATCAGCAGCAGCACTCGCACTTTCAGCAGCAGAAGCCGCGCTTGCAGCAGCGACACTTGCTGACTTAGCAGCAGAAGCAGCAGTAGAAGCAGCATTTGATGCCGTTGTATTATCACCATCACTAGCCGCACTGGCTGCAACGTTAGCGGCACTCGTAGCCAAGCTGGCAGCGGCACTCGCTTGAGCAGAAGCATCACTTGCCGCCACAGAACCCGCATTAATGGCCGCCGAAGCGCTGGCACTGGCAGCTGTGCTAGAAGCTACTGCACTAGTATACGATTCACCTGCTTCACTAGCAGCCGTCGCAGCGGAGGTAGCATTAGCTGCGGCGCTCTTAGAATTTGCCAAAGCCGCACTAGCAGAAGCCACTGCAGCAGAAGCACTCGCTGCAGCTTCAGGAGTCTTAGCAATCGAGGCAGCAGCTGAAGCAGCTGAAGCGGCGGCACTCGCAGCTGAAGCGGCAATGCTGGCACTGGTAGCAGCAGAAGCAGCCGCACTCGCTGCATTCCTTGCAACAATTGAAGCAGACTTAGCGTCAGAAACGGTTGCCGCACTTTTGGCAACTGCCGCGGCACTAATTGCAGATGAAGCATTTACTGAAGCAATATTAGCAGCGGAGGCAGCAGCTTCACTCGCAGCACTAGCAGCGGAAGCACCACTAGTTACTGTGGCATTAGCTGAACTGATAGCGGCACTGTCTGCGTCTGCGGAACTTTGAGCAGCACTGGCAGCATCACTAATTGCTTTAGCAGCACTCGCTGTTGCATCAGAAATTGCAGCACTTTCAGCAGCAGAAGCTGATTTGGCAGCCGAGGCAGCGGCACTGGTAGCAGCCGAAGCAGCAGCACTCGCTTGTGCCGAAGCATCTTGACCAGCAGCCGAAGCACTCGCTGCAGCTTCACTGGCAGCAGCGGAAGCAGCAGCACTCGCGGCATTTGCAGCGGACGTTGCAGCACTTTCAGCCGCACTCGCTACCGCAGCACTCGCTGATTTAGCAGCCGAGGTGGCAGCACTCGCTGCGGCACTCCCCTTTTGAGCAGCTTGACTAGCGGCATCGCCAATAGCCGCACTCGCAGAGGCCGAAGCAGCGGAGGCAGCAACACTCGCTGCAACACTAGCCGAGGCAGCAGCGGAAGCAGCACTCGCTGCGGCACTGGCGGCAGCGGAAGCAGCAGCGCTGGCTTGTGCTGAAGCATCTTGACCAGCAGCCGAAGCACTCGCAGCAGCGGCTGATGCAGCCGAGGCAACGGCGGCAGCAGAAGCTGAAGCAGTATTTGCAGCACTTTGAGCGGCACTGGCAGCATCACTAATTGCTTTAGCAGCACTCGCGGTTGCATCAGAAATTGCAGCACTAGCAGCGGCACTGGCTGATTTGGCAGCCGAAGCAGCGGCACTCGCTGCGGCTGAAGCAGCAGCGCTGGCTTGTGCTGAAGCATCTTGACCCGCGGCCGAGGCACTGGCGGCAGCAGCACTCGCGGCAGCGGAAGCAGCAGCACTCGCGGCATTTGCAGCGGACGTTGCAGCACTTTCAGCCGCACTCGCTACAGCGGCACTCGCTGACATGGCAGCTGATGCGGCAGCACTCGCAGCGGCACTTCCTTTCTGAGCAGCTTGACTAGCGGCATCGCTAATAGCAGTGCTAGCCGATGCTGAAGCTGCGTTCGCAGCATCGGAGGCAGCAGCACTGGCCGAAGCAGCCGCAGAAGCAACGCTCGCGGTCGCACTGGCGGCGGCAGAAGCAGCGGCGCTGGCTTGTGCTGAAGTGTCTTGCCCCGCAGCACTCGCACTCGCTGCAGCACTCTTGGCAGCACTCTGAGCAGCACTAGCCGCACCCGATGTAGCAGCACTAATTTGATCAGCAGCAGAGGTAGCAACACTCGCTGCGGAAGCAGCACTTTCAGCGGCGGAGGCAGCACTGGCCGCAGCAGCACTAGCACTTTTAGCAGCTGCACTCGCTGCACTGGTTCCTGCTTGACTGGCCGCACTAGCCGCACTGGTTGATGCACTAGCGGCACTAGCGGCAGCAGCACTCGCTACAGCGGCAGCACTTCTAGCAGCACTCGCTGCGGCACTCGCTGCGGCACTCGCTGCGGTATTATCAGAAGCAGCTGAAGCGGAGGTAGCAGCACTCGCTGCGGAGGCAGCAACACTGGCAGCACTCGCAGCTGAAGCACTCGCCGTCTTGGCATTATCAGCAGCTGAGTTAGCGGCAGCAGAAGCACTCGCAGTTGTTGTCGCATCAGAGATAGCTGCACTGGTATAAGCATCTGCAGCTTCACTAGCAGCAGTAGAAGCAACCTTGGCAGCACTAGCAGCGGATTTAGCATTATCTAAAGCCGCACTGGCTGATTTAGCAGCACTGGCAGCAGCTTCACTCGCAGCTGGCGTTCCTGCAACAATTGCAGCACTAGAAGCAGCGGAGGCAGCAGTAGAAGCATTTGCAGCAGCAACACTAGCACTCGTGGCAGCGCTATTAGCCGCACTTGCCGCAGCGCTGGCAGCAACTGAAGCAGATTTAGCATCACTGACGGTTGTTGCCGTCTTGCCAGCAGAAGCAGCACTCGTTGCTGTGGCTTCATTTTCAGCAGCAACACTCGCAGCATTGCTTGCAGCAACACTCGCACTTGCTGCCGTATTTGCGCCACTGGTTATCGTCGAAATTGCGGCACTCGTGGCAGCCGAAGCCAAATCGCTGGCAGTTTTAATAGCTGCAGAAGCACTAGCAGCAGCACTGGTTGCCACACTTTGAGCAGAAGCGGCAGCACTATTTGCCGTGCTAGCAGCTGCAGATACAGCATCACTAACAGCAGCAGATGCACTCTTTCCTGCTGAAGTAGCTGAGGCAGCCGCAGAATCGGCAGCCGACTTAACAGCAGCACTAGCGGAATTAGCAGCTGAAGCAACGGCATCACTAGCAGCATTAGCGGCGCTTGTAGCAATGCTTTGAGCCGAACTTCCAGCAGAATCGGCGGCTGATTGGATCGCAGCACTGGCCGAGGCAGAGGCTGAATTAATGGCATCACTAGCAGCCCTTTGAGCAGCTGAAGTAGCAGCAACAACTGCTGCACTCGCTTGTTCAGAAGCATTCTTTCCAGCCACACTAGCGGAAGCAATGGCCTCAGAAGCGGCTGTGCTAGCGGAAGCTGCTGCAGAGGTTTGATTTGCCGTACTCTGGTTAAGTGCCGCAATTAATGAATCAGTGGCCGCACTGGCAAACTCGGAAGCTGACGCAGCACTAGCCGAAGCAATCTTGGCAGCACTAGCAGCGGCACTGGCTGCGGAACTAGCCGAATTAAGGCTTGCCGAAGCGGCGGACGTATTGCCTGCCGCACTCGCAGCGCTTTGAGCAACCGCAAATTCACTGGCGGTCTGATTAGCTGCACTGGTTGCTATGCTAGCAGCAGCCGATGCAATAGCGGCAGCACTCGTTGCAGCACTCTTAGCCAACGTTGCTGAGGTGACATCCCCAGCCTTAGCAGCCGAAGCCGCACTGGCTGCAGCGGCACTGGCACTTTGATAAGCAGCCGATGCAGAAGCTACCTGATCGCTAGCAATCGCAGCCACACTCTGGGCATCGCTAGCAGCCGACACAGCAGCTGATTCAGCCTTCGTTTTAGCTTGAGCATTTGCAGCACTAGCAGCTGATACGGCATTGTTATATGCGGCACTGGCAGCTGCGGCACTGGCAACCGCGTTAGAAGCGGCCGCACTTGCAGATTGATAAGCATTCGCCGCACTAGTAGCCGCACTGGCAGCCGAGCTAGCTTGATCCTGGGCGTCCGCATATGAAGCATCACTTGTCGAAATTGTTTTGGCAAGATCAGCAGCACTGGCAGCGGCTGCTGAAGCCGCACTCGCAGCAGTAGAAGCAGCCAAAGCAGCACTGGTGGCATTACTTCCAGCAGCACTCGCAGCAGCACTTGCTACGGCTGCTGAAGTTAAATCACCGTTTTTAACAGCAGTGGTAATTGAATCACTGGCAGCACTAGCAGCGGCAGAAGCACTTTGAGCAGCACTCGCAGCCGTACTTGCATTCGCCGCTTGGGCATCAGCATTGGCTGCAGCTGAAGTGATCGCCTGCGTATTTGTCTGGGAAACCAATGCCTTTACAGCATTATTTAAGTTAGTGGTTGCTGTTAGAATATCTGTAGCACTCACTTTACTCAAATCTGCTTTAGCACTGGCTGAAAGCGTTTCAGCGGCCGCTAATGCAGTTTTAACCGCATTATAACTAGTCGTCGTGTACTTGGTTGAATCAATCGCGCTCGCAGCACTAATTGCCTGATCCAAACCAGAGGTACTCTTAGTAGCTTCCGTTAATGCCTTATTCAACGCAGCCGCAGCTGAATCTGCACTACTCTGTGTCACAGCAGCCGAAGTTGTCATTTGGTTTTCAGTGGCTTGCGCAGAAGTCAAAATGCTTTGAGCATCCGAAAGTGTCGATACCAAAGCATTCCATTCATCCGAAGTTGCCTGAGTAGAACCTTGTCCGGCAGCAACAGCAGCACTAGCAGCTGAAACAGCAGCACTCAATGCACTGGTATCAGTTGGTACATAGAAGTGCCCAGTAACGGTATTTTCAAGACCGCTGACCGTTGTCCCACTCGGTTGAATATCATTATTCCCGGTTGAAATACCGGTTTGAACCCGAGTCGTTGCATCCACGTATTGACCAGCCTTCAAAGCAGGGATCGAAATTGACCACTTGCCGTTGGCGTCCGCTTGGATGGTTGATTGGTATGCCCGGGATCCATCAGAATTGTAAATTGAAACTTGAACGGTATAAACGTTAAGGTCGCCTGAAGCAAGCGAGCTAGTCTTCGAACTACTAATAGCATCACTAAAGCTAGTACCAACTGGTGTGATCGTCGTAATCGTCCCGTCAAGGGTTTGTGATCCTTGGCTCATTGAATTAAAGTCAACGTTAACGTACGGCGTTTGACCATCTTGCAGGCCATTTGACAAATAACCTACAGTACCATTCGTAACCTGGCCAGATGCACTAACTCGCTGAACCTGAGCTGTAATGACGTCACCAGTATTCAAGGTGGTCCCAGAAACAACGTTGCCATTCTTATTACCAAACGATGCTGAGAAAGTACCGTCGGAATTAACCGCCGTGGTAACTGTTTGCCCTGTGGTCTTATCAGTAACGATCACCTGCAGCACATCGCCACTATTATTAGAAGCAGCCGCTGCAGAGAAGGCAGCTGAATCAAGTTTGCCACTAACGGTGTTTGTCCCTTCAGCAATCACTCTGGTCAAGCTGCCACTGGTAACTGCTGGAACGGCACTTTGAATACCTGCAGACAAGGTTGCCAATCCACCGGTGGCGCCAGAACTCCAATCAGTGCCAGTTTGAGAACTACCAGAAGTCGTGCCGTAAACGTTGGCAAAAGTGGTGGCATCACTGAGGGTCTTCCCCTGGGTCGTTGAAAATCCAGTGGCACCAGCAGTAACTGTAATCGTGTTGGCCGCCGTTACAGCATCTGAACTAGCATCGCTCGCGAGCGTTACTCGTTGCAAATATGTGCCAGTATCAGCAGACCATGTCTTTAAATTCAAAGTAAAGACATAGCCAGCAGCAGTGGTCCCACCACCAATCACTTTACTATTAACGGTGAAGACTGTTTGCCCTTGGCTATTAACAGAAGTCGTAACTTGAAAATCACCAGTATTAATTGCATTAGCCAGAGTAGTTGTTTTAGTGGTATCCAAAACGGACACAGTAGTTCCAAGAATATTTATACCACCTGAGGTGACCGATTTCATTCCGGTACCGGCACTACTACTACCACCCGCTTCATAGTAAGAAGCTGTAACATACTTTTGCCAGTCACTACTATTGAAAAACGTTGTCAAGGTAGTTGGCAAAGTAAACGTTGTTGTATAACCGTTTCCCACTGAAAGTAAATTGGAAATTGAGGAAGCATCCCCAAAAGTAATGGTCCCAGCGCTAGCATTAATCGTGTTAGTTGCCTGACTTTCTAAACTATCATCTTTGAGATCATTGTTCGTCCCATAGACATAGAAGTAAACACCAGTATTCAAACTAATCGACCCACCACCAGTCTTAGACAAGTTGGCGGTATAAAAGTTCACGGTGTTATATGCCGTTTGCAAGGTCCCCGCGTCAGTCGTGCCACTGTTCAATGTGTTGATAGCTGTTTGAATCGCGTTCTTCAAATTCGTAATAGAATCTGAAGAGACCCCAGACATCACTGTTGAATTCGATGCAGTTGACTGAGCAGCGGACAAGGCTGTCTTCAATTGGTTCTTATAAGCAGCTGCAGAGGCGTCGGTTGGCACCGTTGCCCAAATAGCCGTTGTCAGCTTAGCGGTATCGCTTGCCAAAGTTGACGCATTGGAATCGTTATAGCGCGCATATTGGGCATTGGCTAAAGCAGCAGAAAGTACTTTATAAGAATCAGTAGTCACACCATTGCTACCGGCACTGCTAATACCACTTGCCGTATTGATAAACTGATCCAAGCTATCAATCGTAACTTGGAAAGTAGTTTTAAGATCGTTAATGGCACTGGTAATTGCCGCAGAAGCAGCTGCAAGCTTATCAGGTGTACTTGCACTATCACTTAACACTGCCGTGGCGGAGGTAATAGCCGAACTCAATGCACCAGTTGTCGAAGCATCGAATGCTGATCCGGAACCAGCGTTAAGCAACGTTGTCCCACCGGAAATTGCATCACTCAAGCTACTCGTATAAGTGTCCTTGCCATTTCCAAACAATGCCTGGTAGGCTTTATTTAGTGAAGCCGTGGCGTTACTAATTTGATCAGCAGTTGCCCCAGCATTGTTCAAAACTGAAGTCGCATAGACATAGGCACTTGAAAAATCGCCCCATGTACTTGAAGCGTAATTAGCTGAAGCGCCGGTCGCTTGATAGGTAACCTTAGCTGTGTTAATTGCAAATGATAGATCAGTTAAGCTGGCTGCCTTAACTAACCCGCTAACTGCTGCAGACAAATTACCCATTGCGGTCTTAGCGGTATCTGCAGCCGTTGAATCGGTAACGGCACTAGCAGCACTTAAGGCGGATTTTAATGTGTAATTGAAGCTGATGTATACGAACCGGCACTGGCAATCGCAGCACTTGCTGAAGCCGCTAATGAACTGTAACCGCTGGTAACTGCTTTGGTCGTCGATTGATTAAGAGTTGTAATGGCATCTTGTAACGCTTTGTAGATAGCCGCTGCCCGATCACCGGTAGCAGCAGAATTAGCAGCCGTACTTGTCGCAGCAGAAAGAGCCGTGTTGTATGCCTTCCAAGCTTCTGAAGTGTAGCTAGCCGAAGCAGAAGTCGGAAATTCTGCGTTAGCTGAAGTAACGGCATCGTTCAAAATAGCAGTGGTAATTTGTTTGCCGTCACTGGTAGCCGTTGGAATCAAACTCTTAACTGCGGTATTAATCAACTTTGTTGCTGCATTAAGAGCCGTTAAGCTTGAGCTGGCCGACAATTGATTCAAATCACTGACGGTCTCACTCATTTCTGCATAGGACTGACCGGTATAATTACTTGCCGTCGATGGAACGCTATTTAAAGCATTTGAGTATGCGGCATAGGCAGCTGATTTAGTAGTGGCAGCACTCAAAGAAGCCGTGGCTGCTAGTACATAAGCAGCTGCGCTTGGTGCCACAACAGCTGCAGAATCAGCATAGGTCTGGGCAAGAATTGCTTGTGCGCTAGCAAGCGTTGCAGCTGTCACTGAAGCAGCATCACTATTTAAAGCTGAAGCTAAACTGCTAGCGGCACTGGCAGCAGCGTTCGTCAATCTAGCTGAACTAGCCGCTAAAAGAGCTTGATCAGATGCTACGGTTGAAGCAGACTTGGCAGCTGACAACCCAGCACTAGCTTTAGCAACGTCACCAGTTGGAACTGCAGCAGAAGCAGATGCTGCCCCTGCGCTGGCACTAGTGACTGCCTTTGAAGCAGCTAGTGAAGCCGCGCTAGCAGCCGAAGCCGCAGATGCTGCGATACTGCCAGCAGCAGATGCCTTCGCATCAGTAGCGCTTCCTGAAACGGCCGCTGACAAAAGATCCGTCCCTGATTCACTGGCCGCCTCAATTGACGTTAAACTGGCACCTAGAGCAGCTGTCTTAGTTGCCGATTTAGTCGTTGCAGTCGATGAGTCAGTCTTACCCGCACTACTATTCGTGCTTGTGCTGGTCCCAGACGTAACCGACTGATCGGAAGTTGATTGAGCCGAGGAACCGCTTGTTGTACCGCTCTCATCGCCGGTCGATGAACTACTTTGCTGGCTTGAATTAGCTGATGCTGTGTCTTCAGCCGCTGAAGACGTACTAGTAGTCGTTGTCGTCTTTTGATCAGCGGCGGATTGAGTGGATGAATCAGCTTGCTTAGCAGTTGAACTTGAGGCATCCGATTGAGTCTCACTAGTGGAAGCAGCACTTGACTGAGCGCTACTTTGATCTGATTGAGTCCCTTCAGAACCAGAAGTTTGATCGCTGCTTGAAACAGTTGAGGTTTTACTTGAACTACTGGTGGTCGAACCGGTTGTTACTTCAGCGGTCGTGCCATCAAGCGAAATAGCTGAATTTGAAGTATTATCGTCTGATGGTTCAATCACTGCCGTATGATCGCCGGTTGATCCCCCTGTACTTATTGATTGGTTGGTTGAAGATTGCACATTTTCAGTCTTCGCAGCCTCGGTGCTAGCAGAAACAGACGTTGAGTCAACAACTGCCCCACCAAGTGAAAATGTCACAACGGTGATCGCGGCAAACAGCCACCGCTTACCACTCTTGTACATTTTATAGTGCTGCTTTTGACTAATAATACTGTCTTCAACCATTTTATTGTGTTTTGACAATATCTGTTACCTCCCCAAAAAACGAGCTTATAATAGTCTCTAGAATCAAGTTATTTGTCGCGCATTCCTCCTTTATTTATACATCTGATAAGCATATTATTTAATTTAGAAATTGTTAATGACGTATTAACTTTTGCTTATATTAAAAAATAAACCGTTTTCATTGCAATAATTTTAATCAGATGAAGTTTTACTTAACTATATGTGTTTCTAGTTGATTATTAACCCAATAACAACTACACTACATGAAGTAGTTAGCTATGTTACTAATGAAATAGCATTAATTACATAGTTGTAACAAATGTAGTGGTAAACTAGTCATATAATGAACGCCATTAACAACTTCATTAGACGGATTTTAACACATAATCACAAAAATGGCTCAAATTATTATCATTTTTTAGTTACTTTTTGTTAATGAATTTTTATTCATAATAATTAATAAAATCAACTGGAGGTATTTTTATGTTATATTTTGTCAATTTCAATATGCCAGTGAACAAATCAGGAATTGAACACGCTCAACTCAAACGAATTGCCCTATTTAAAGCACATAAGGTACCCGCAAAGATTGTCACTAGGGATTATGACCCGCAACTGCATTACAACCTCAAATATACCGACTTAACTGACGACGATATTTTAAATGAATTTGATTACTTTCAAAAAGCTACTCACGTCAAAACCAAAGAAGTTACGCCGGCTGACGTTAAGATACCCGCAAATTTCAGCGATCACGTCGTCAAAAACTGGGTTGCCGACCAAAATTACTACGAATACTATCACAACCAAGCTATTTTCATGCGGGTTGCGGTCTTTCCAAATACTCAGCAAGTCGCTGCCGTCCACTACTTTGATACACTGCAAAATTTATACCGAGTTGATTATTATGATCGACGAGGCTTTGTCTCAAAGGAGCAGTACTACACACCTGATAACAAAGTCAACATGGAGCAGCTACTGCGCCCGGACGGTTCAGTGGCTGTCCAGCAATTTTACCGCTTTGACCGGTCTATGAAGCGGACAACTTCCCAATTCCGGGTGGTTAATTACCAAGGTAAAGATTACGAATTTAACACGATTTCCGAACTACTGCGCTTTTGCCTGGACGAACTTGCCAGAAAGGACCCCCAAGTCAGTATTTTCGTGTCAGACCGATCCTTAGTTGATGATTGGTCGATCATGCACATGCAAGAAAAGTCTTATAAAGTGCTGCATCTCCACAACTCACAAACCAATGACGCCAACGATCCAATGCATTCCGGGCTTAATTACAATTATGAACTTGGCTTAAATAATCTCGATAAATGGAACGCCATTATCACCGCCACCAAAAAGCAAGCAGATAACGTAGCCGCTCGGTTTAAGCCACAAATTCCAATCTTTGTCATCCCGGTTGGCATCGTCCCAAATTTAGTTTTGACAGAAAATCGGATTCCAATGACTCAGCGAACAGCTGGCAAGGTCATCGCCGTTGCCAGAATTTCTAATGAAAAACGCCTGGACGATCTTGTTCGGGCGATTGGTCAAGCTCGCGAATCGATTCCAAACATTACGTTAGATATATATGGTTACGAAAATAGTGAAAACGACTACGCTGAGCCTAAAAAAGTCCGTCGGGTTATCAAAGAACTAGGATTGGAGGACGTTGTCAAGCTCAAAGGTTATACGAATAATTTGCTGCCGGTTTACCAGCAGGCCCAGGTCTTTGGCCTTACGAGTCGAATGGAAGGCTTTAACCTGTCGTTACTGGAAGCTATTTCACATGGCGTAGTCGGTGAAACCTACGACGTTAATTACGGCCCCAACAGCATTGTTAAGGATGGCATCAACGGCCATATTGTCGCGTTGGGCAACTGGCATCAAATGGCAAATAACTTTGTCAAACTGTTTAAGAACCCCGCGCTGCTACAAAAATTGAGTGATGGTGCTTATCGGTCTGCGGAAGAATACTCGCCAGACAATATTTGGGCGACATGGATCAATCTTATTCAAGATGCCAACCAGAAGATTTCAGACAACTAAGTGGGAAGGTGCAAGTATGTATTATCTTTTAATCAATAGTTTAGGCGAAGACAACATTGAAATTAACAATAATATCAAGCAACAGCTTCGAGTTTTCAAAGCGTATGACAAACCAGTAAAGATTGTGACCCGAAATTACGACCGCTTCCAATCACAGCGTTGCGAGCAACTTGGTATTAGTCAAGCAGACGTCATTAATATGTTCGATTATTTTCAGGAAACCGTTACGATTGACCATAAAAAGCCGACCATCCATGACCTGCCGCAAATTTCTAAACGTGCTTATGAAATTCAACCTCACGGCCCCAACTATCAAGAATTGCGCGACGGTGGCCGACTCATTGCCCACGTTCAAATTATGCCAACCACCGTTGGTCAGGTGAATGATATTCAATACTTCGACGAATTTGGCAATATTTCCGTCACCCAAAATTACGATTGGCGCGGCTTTAAATCATCGGAAGACTATCTTCACCCCGATGGTAATTTTGCCTATACCTTTTGGTTTAATAAGGCGGGGCAACGGGTTTTACAATTAGTTCATATGTATAATGCCGACAAGAAAGTAATTCCCACTAGCTATCATCTAGAAAACTATCACAATAACGATTACTTATTTAGCAATATTGACAACTTATTTAGCTTCTTCCTGGATCAGCTCATCAAAAATGACGATCAGGCAACCCTGATCGTCAATAACCCTGAGGATCTAGCAACCGCGGTTCAAAGTTTAGACAGTCATCCACGGATTTTTCTACGCTACCAGCATCTTTTTGACCCCCAGCAAGTGATTACCAATTCAACCAGTAATCGAATTACAGACACTATCGTCAGCAACAGTAGTCAAGCGGCCGCTCTGCGGGAACATTCAGACCAAGTGATGCCTGCCGTAATCGCAGATATGAGTCTTTCAGACACCGAACTTCATGCTGAATACACCCCGATTGCCAAGCGGACGCACAACAACGTCGTCGCGTTTACTGATTTCACAGACGATATCTCGTTTGTCACTATTTTGAAGGCTTGGCACCTTGTAAGGGAGACCATCCCCGATGCCAAATTAACGCTATGCAGTAAACCGGACTCCCGGGTTGATCTGGTTGCCGTTTTCAAAAAAATCAACGCCGAACATTTGCAAAAGATTGTTAACGTCGTCATTGACCAAAATGGGATCGACCAGGCAGTCTCAACCTCAAAGCTCATCTTATTCTTATCAAAATTTGCCGCAACCCCAACAACACTGTTATACAGCTTCAAAGACAGAATCCCGGTTAGGGCAACGTTAAGCAGCGAATTGGCGCCATTAATTTCAGATATGGGAATCGGCACCCCGATCTCCAGTAACGCGGAAGAAATTGCTAAATCTGTGATTAACTTACTACAGAATGAATCGGAACAAGCAACGGCCGTCCAAACTATCGAAACCGCACGAAACCAGTTAACCATCGATCATTATTGGCAGGCCTGGCAGAAAGTCTTGGATTAACAAACTGGAATTATGCCCGGGCTGAAAGCCATTTAAGTTTTTAATAATAACAAATAGATGCCGAATTCAGACTCAATTGTGAGTTGCTGAATTCGGCATCTATTTGTCTTTTTACATCTTGATTTTTACCCTTTACCATCCTTAAAGGCTGGATACAACGTCATGCCCCCGTCAACAAACAATGTGATGCCAGTTACGTAGCTCGATTCTGTCGATGCTAACCATGCGGCAGCGGCGGCAACTTCCTCGGGTTTCCCAATTCGATCCATCGGCACCATTGCAACTGTTTGATCGTATTGCGCCTGATCCGCAAACTTCTCCGCGTTGATTGGCGTATTAATTGCACCGGGACCAATTGAATTCACTCGAATACCGTCCTTTGCATATTCCATCGCAATTGACTGGGTAAATAACTTAATACCACCTTTAGCCGCTGCGTAGCTCGCAAACGTCGGCCAAGGAATTTGTTCGTGAACCGAAGACATGTTAATGATATTACCATGCTTATTAGTTTGCTTGAAATAGGTTAAGGCTGCCTTTGACCCAAGAAAGACGCCCGTTTGGTTAACGGAAATCACTTTGTTCCAATCAGCTAACGAAAGCTCAGTGGTTGGGGATTTAATCTCCATACCGGCGTTATTTACCCAAACGTCGCAGCTGCCGAAGTTAGCAATCGCCGCCTTTAACAATGCCTGGCTACCATCCTCAGTTGAGACGTCAGCTTTAACGATAATGGCTTCCCCACCATTTTCTTTGACTTCGGCCGCCGTCTTTTTTGCATCGGCATCACCACTATTGAAATTAATCACAACCCTCATATGTTCCTTACCAAACCGTTTGGCAATCGCACTACCGATTCCCTTCGAGCCGCCAGTAATAACAGCAACTTTGTTCTTCAAATCTTCGTACATCCGTATTCCCCCTGTTTCATTAAAATATCGTTGTAATAACAGCACCGGCAACGATCAATACTAATCCCATTATTGTATACATCAATTCACGGCGGCTCTTAGTCTCATGCATCCAGACCATCCCAAGCAATGTTGAAATCACCACTGAGACTTGCGAGACAACAAACGCGGTATTCACACCATTTGCTTTAACCGAAAGAATATATGTAACCGCCGCAAATGAGAAAATCAGGCCGCCGATAATATTAGTCCAGCTAGTTTTCTCCTTAAAAACGTTTCCCTGCTTAGTTGCCAAAATGTAAATGACCGCAGCGAGTACCATCCCAATTGACTCAGGTAAAAAGATTGCTAAGCCGGATTCACTTAATCCCCGGGGAATTGAGTTATAGACCCAGTAGCCAGCCGAAGTTAGAATCAACATAATAATCGTGTTGACCCGCTGCTTATTTTTTCCCTGTTGTTTACGATCGGTAATTGATGTAAGCCAAATACCGATAATCAGCAATAAGACCCCAAGCGCACCAAACGCTTTTTCAACGACCGTCGACCATTCGCCAAAAATGAAGACCCCAATCAGTGACGTCCCCACTAACTGTAACCCAGTAGAAATCGGCATTGTTTGGGAAACGCCTATTTTTTGATAACCATGATACTGGCCAACTTGACCAACAATCCAAAAAGCGCCTGCAAACGCTGCCAATAAAAAGCTCTGTAAAGTGATTTGGGGCCGTAAAACAATAAACACCCCAACACTGGCGATCAAAGTTCCCAACGCCGTTCCTAAAATTTCGTTTGATGGTTTCCCACCTAGCTTCGCAACAACCGGCGGCAAAAGCCCCCAACCAAGCGCTGGCAGTAATAATAACAGTGTATTCAAACCTTCAACCTCCATTTATTAAAAATAAAATCACTAAGAACTACGTCATATAATTCCAAAATGTAAATGTAAACGAATTCTGGAAAACCTTTACAATTTTTTGCCATTTTCTTGAAATTATTTTTCAATACCGAAATAGGGATCAAGACGTTATCGGCACCATGACGATGCGGGATAAGATCTTGACCCCTATTTAAAATTAATCATTAGCAATCATACAGTCATAAGGTACTATGTTCGTTGGTTAATTGGCCGCAGTAAAATTTCATTAATCGCCACGTTCTGCGGTTGATCAATTGCATACGCTACTGCATGGGCAACATCAGCTGCGGACAAGCCGGCCGTTTGCTCTTGCACTTTAATTTGTTCACGCGTTTTTTCATCAGAAATTGTTCGGTACAATTCCGTTTCAACGGCCCCCGGTGAAATCATCGTTGTCCGGATATGATGATCAACCTGTTCTTGTCGGAGACCATCCATAATGGCTTGAATCGCGTATTTAGTCCCCGCATATACGGCGGTCCCTGGATGAACCACGTGACCAGCAACCGAATCAGTGGTAATGATGTGCCCGTGCTTTTGAGCAATCATGATCGGCAATACCGCAGCAATCCCATATAAGACGCCCTTAACGTTAACGTCAATCATGCGTTCCCACTCATCAACTTTTAAATCTGCTAGTGGTGACACTGGCATTAACCCAGCATTATTATACAAAACATCCACTTTACCAAATGTTGATTGTGCAAGATCAACTAAGGACTTAACGCTGTCCCGATTGGTGACGTCCGTTTCTTGATAAACCACCTGGTCACCACCAAATTCAGCGGCAATTTCTGCTAAGCGATCTTTTCGCCGAGCACCAATTACAACGTGGGCACCAGCCTTCGCCAATACTTCGGTCGTTGCCTTACCAATCCCACTAGAAGCCCCCGTAATTACGACTACTTTATTTTTGATCGTCAATCAGCTCACTCCCTTATAATCGTCTCTAATTCAAAATGGTTTAAAAAACTTTGCCCAAACCGCGTCGAATTCTTGAGATAATCCTTGCCAAACTCATCAATCAAACCATGAAACTCTTGCGCGTCTTGATACGTAAAAGTCGTTGGCAATGCCACCCGACTCTTTAATTGATGATAATTAGTCGTTGGATACCCTAAGTAGTTAAAAAGCTTACGAGCATATTTATCCGCGATAAATGCTGGCTGATCGAATACATAAACAATTAAGGAGTCAGCGGTTTCTTCACCAATCCCGGGCAAAGCCAATAGGTCATTTCTCAAGTTAGCCCCTGCCATTGTTTTAAGCTTATCAAAATCACAATTTACTTGATCAAACCATCGAAGAACATTCAGCAAGCTTTTACTTTTATTTTTATAAAAACCGCTTGGGCGAATTAACGTTTCTAATTCTGACTGCTTGAGCTGCAGAATATTGTGAACATCCAGATTCGTTTTAGCCCTTAGATTATTAAGGGCCATATCAACGTTATTCCAATTAGTGTTTTGAACTAAAATCGCCCCAATCACGATCTCCATTTTACTATCGGCAGGCCACCAATGCTGCGGCCCCATTTCTTTGAACATCTTACGATAGAGTGGCACAGGATTAATCACGACTATCATCACCTCCTGGCATAAGTTCATTATAATGCAAAAGCTCCAACTGGGTGAACAACCCCCATCTCCTTTATTGATTACTTTTATATCCCATTTACGCTGCCACAAGTACCAGTCTCTGCCAGCCAACAAAAGCGCGCTGTTATTCCCAAAAATCAGGAATAATAGCGCGCCCCATTTAATTCTGGGATTTCAGCAGCAAGCATCCCAGTGTTACTTCATTCTCTATTAAATTTCGGCATCAAACGATCATCATTGCCTTAAAGCTTGTCGATTGGTTCCTTTAGCTTCTTTGATTGGTACCACAGAAACGCCCAGGCAACGAGGCCAAAGAAGATTGGGCCGATAATCGTCCAGAATGCTGTGACGTAATCGTGAGCAAAAATTGGGGCAACGGCGGTAAAGCCAATCCCAATAATTAATACCAGCATGACAATTGCCACAATGATATCGGTTACCCACCGATTGGTAAAGATTTCAAACGGCCGGTTAAGGTCCTTACGCCGTTTAAAGAATGGGAAAGCGCCAATTAGAAAGAGGTACGGAAACGACGTTGAAATGTTTCCCATATTCGTTAAAATCATATAAAACTTCTTAGCACTGGAGCCACCAAAGGTCACGAAGAAGATCAAGACAGCCACAACGGCCGCCTGCGTCCACATGGCAAACGCTGGCATCCCCTTATCGTTTAATTTTGTCATTCTCGCAGGCCAAAAGTCAGGGTTTGAGCCCATAATAAATGACTTCAATGGTGAATAGATCAAAATAAAGAACGACCCCATATACGCCATGAACATGCTCAACCCAGCAAACCGGGCAAATGACGTTCCAAGAATCAAACAAGCTGCGTGGGACAGATGCAAGCTCTGGCCCAGTACAACCCCTAAATTATTCATCAAAACATAGGTAATATTCCCTAAGTTAACTTGACCGCGACCAATCACTGAATGCCAGTTGGCACTAATCCCCCAGAGGAAAATTGAGAGCGAATAAGCCACCATGATTACCATTGTTGAGATAACCAGCCCCTTTGGAAAATCCCGTTCAGGATTATCCATACTGTCGGTCACCCCGCCCATCGTTTCAGTACCGGCATAGGCAAATACCGCATAGATTACAAACGATAGCAAGGCAAGTGACGACTGAAAGTCTGGATTAGGTGATTGGACAAAACTATGTAAGCCATTGATCGGTTCTGCCAACTGGCCACCATTCATAATCAAGATTACCAAACTGGCAATCGCAAAAATAACCGTTAACAGTGACACAAAGATCCCACCTAATGATGTAATCTTTGAAATGGAATCAACACCTCGAACGGCAAATGACGTGACCACGAGGATCCAAAAGATCGCCATAATCCCGATCACCTGATTGGAGTTAAGTCCTAAAAACGCCCAGCTCTGAGTTTGATCATGACCAAAGATCGTGGTTGAAAACGGAATCCAAACCTTGGAGGCAGTCGACATCAGCCAAATGATCCAAGAAGACAGCCAGATAAACGTGCCAATAAAGGCCCAACGATCACCGATTGAACCAGCCAACCAGGAATAAATCCCGCCATGCGCATCTTTAAACGTTGACCCATACTCAGCGAACATTAACGTGCTTGGCAGCAAGAATAACAGCGCCGCAAACACGTACCAAATAATACTTGCATACCCCATTTGATCAAACGCCACCGTCGTATTGGCAAAGCCGTAGATCGTTGACATAATCATCAAAATAAGGCTGATCAGTGTAATCTTTTTCTTATTCATTATAATTTCGTTCCCCAAAAATTTATTTGTTAACAATTGCTTTCTGATCTCAAAAACACACTTAACTTTATCATTTGGTCATTAAATTTATAACAATGAAATCAAAAAATTAGCCGTGAATTATTAAAAAACACTCGCCATCTTCTCAGTAAATAAGCGAAAAAATCATGACTTCAGCTTTTAGGCTTAATCAAAAACAGTGGTGATTCCTTTACAACAACCCGTTTTCTTTAGCCAATTTGTGACCGAACTTTTAAGCCGATCATTATTCCAACATTACAAAATAATAATTATCAATGATAAAAAAGTGGCGAAAATTTAATCTAACACGCTTCTAGTTCTAAAAAGCGCTCCAACCATCGCCGTCATCGGCTACGATTGAAACGCCTACTATTTTGATACATTACTGAACCACTCCAAGTTACTTAGCAGAAACGTGTTCACTCACTGCGGCTTTTTTTGCCATCATTCGATCTTGAAAGTAGAACACAATCGCAATGCCAATGAGAACGACACTAAACACTGGGAACGGTGCGCCCAATCCAGTAGTTCCTGATACGGCTTGGGCAACTTTCATGCCAAACGGTGATAAGAAGTTTCCAAGATTGCAGCCAATAAGAATTAATGAAGTTGCAAACGCCATACTTTTCTTTGAAACATATAAGCTAAGTGAGTTGTAAATGAAGGGGAAGATTAAACTGCCAGGAATGCCACTAATGACGTACCCGAACAGCAACATCGTGAAGTTATCACCCGAGAAGCCAACAAGTAGGTTTGCAATGATTAACAAGCCAATCCCAATGTAGAGACAACCTTTACCCGTCCATTTGTTCAGGAGGCCAAAGAAGCTGCCAGTGACGATCCCAATAATCGGCATTGCGGCCAAGATATTCGAGGCATTATAGTTTTCGCCCTTAATTGCAACGGCCATCGATGAGAACCGAACACTCAGCGCCGTAAACATCATAACCAGGAGCAAAGCAAAGATTGCCATAATCCAAACAGTTGGTGATAAATTGAATTGAGACTCCGTCTCTGCGCTTTCGCCAGTCTTTGGTTCCGTATTAACTTCTGGGGCAAAAATCCAAAAGAGAACTAAAATTGGAAAGGCAATTAAATAAATGGCAAATGACATGTGCCAGTTCATTGCTAACAGAACGCCAGCAATAATCGTCAAAGTAGCGTTACCAACGTTTTCAACTGATCCCCTAAATCCCTGAAGGGTCGCCTTTGTGTTTGGTTCGCTATCGAATAACACGTTAATAATCGAAACGGCCAGTGAATTAATTAACCCAAAACCGGCGCCTAATAGGAACCGGCTGGCCAAAATCACCGAATAATCTTGTAGCAGCATTGGTGCCCCGCCGGCAACACCGACAAGCAACAGGCCAAGCGCAATTGTCTTTTTAATCCCAATATGATCAGCTAACACAGCGGATAACAGCACGAAAATAACCACTGATAATGCCGGAGCCGTCGAGAGCAGCTCCATTTCCGTATTGGAAATTTTTAACCCAGATTCAATTAACGGCAGCGCCCCGTTAATCGAACCAGCACTTGTTAAAACTAACGAAACAGATAGAACCGCTAGTTTGCTCATAAAGCTATTTTTATTTCTCATTGCTTGTCTCCCCTTTTGATGTGAATCCCGGTTTGTGAAACTGTTTACAGTAACCGTTTTCATTTTTGTTTACTGTTTACTTATACGCCATTTAAACAGTAAAAGTCAAGAATAACTTTCCCTGGGATTCTCTCAATACTGACGTTGGTTGCCTTAAATCCAAGCGATTTCAGGTGTTGATCTTTTTATTTTAAAGACAAGTCCCTCATGCTCATTTAAACAGATTGAAGATGTTTGAGTTCCCCGGTTGACACAAGTCCTAAAAGCGCTTACAATTATTTTTATAAACGTTTACTGTTTACTATAACTTTTGGTGGAGGAATTTTAACTATGCCAGCACAAATCAAGGTATCAAAAGTCAATCACAACCTGATTTTTCATTTGACTAACTCAAACATCAGCTACATCCTAGGCGTCGAAGAACACGACGTTCTCACCCATTATTACTTTGGCAAACGGGTTAACGATTACTCGGGTGTTTTGAGCTATCCCCGATTGGACCGCTCATTTTCACCTAATTTCGCTGATGCGACTGACCGGAACTACTCAATTGACACGCTTCCCCAAGAATATCCGAGCTTTGGCGCCGGTGATTTTCGGGAGCCAGCCGTTGTCGTTGATCAGGCAAACGGATCATCAATCACGCAATTTGCTTATCAGGATTATCAAATAACTGATGGCAAACAAACCTTAGCTGGATTGCCAAGTACTTTCGCTGACTCAGCGGATGCTAAGACGCTGTCAATTAGGCTCTATGATCACGTTGCTAAGATTACTGTCAAGCTCAATTACACAATTTTTGCGGATTCAACCATTATTACCCGCAGCACCAAAATCGAAAATAACGGCGAGCAACCTGTTGATATCCGCCGGGCTACCAGCATGAACTTGGACATTCCGCGAAATAACTACCAGTTGCTTCAATTACCTGGCCGCTATGCAGAAGAACGCCAACTATTCATTGAGGATATTAATCCTGGCATCAAGGTGCTTGATTCAAAACGCAGTGCATCCAGTCACATGCAAAGCCCCTTCTTTGCCCTGGTAACGCCTGGTATTAACGAGCAAAGTGGCACCGCGTACGGGTTTAGCTTAATTTACAGTGGTAGCCATAAGAGTATGATTCAAAAGGACCCTTACGAACAGCTGCGCATCCAAATGGGTATTAACGACTTCAATTTCAATTGGCAGCTAGCCAAAAAGCAGTCATTCCAGACACCAGAAGTTATGATGAACTACAGCGATCATGGTTTAAACGCCCTTTCTCAAAGTTTCCATCAACTGATTCAGCACCACTTAATTCGGTCAAAATTTGTAGATAAGCCACGCCCGATTTTGATTAACAACTGGGAAGCCACCTATTTTGATTTTGACGAAGAAAAAATTCAGCGAATCATCAAGAAATCCGCTGAATTAGGGGTTGAACTATTCGTATTAGATGACGGCTGGTTCGGCCACCGCAACGACGATAAATCATCATTGGGTGATTGGTACGTTAACAAGCAAAAATTACCAAACGGCTTATCAAGCTTAGCCAACCTTACCCATAAGCTCAACATGAAGTTTGGCCTATGGTTTGAACCCGAAATGATTTCGGCTGACTCTGACCTTTACCGCGAGCACCCTGACTGGGCAATTCAGACACCCAATCGGCCAATGTCGCTGGGCCGTGATCAATATGTCCTGGACTTTGGCCGCAAAGAAATTCGCGATAATATTTTTAAACAAATGTGTGCCATTTTAGATCATGCCGATATCGATTATATTAAGTGGGACATGAACCGCAACATCACTGAGCTTTATAATCGCAACCTTCCCGCTGCTCAACAAGGAGAAGCGGCCCATCGCTACATTCTTGGGGTCTATGACTTTATGGATAAGCTCACAACCAGGTACCCCAACATTTTATTTGAAGGCTGTTCTGGTGGCGGTGGCCGCTTTGATGCCGGGATGCTTTACTACACGCCACAAATTTGGACGTCTGATAATACTGATGCGGCAGAACGGGTCCGGATTCAATATGGGACCAGCTTGGTCTTTCCACCGGTCGCAATGGGTGCCCACGTCTCAAAGGTAACCAATCCCAACACTGGTAGAACCATCGACATCAACTTTCGATCCATGGTAGCCAGTTCCGCCAACATGGGCTACGAACTCGATCCATTCACACTAACCGATGAACAGATCAAAGTCGTTGAGACAGAAAATCAGTGGTATAAGGATAATCGTGATCTCATTCAGTTTGGGCAGCTTTATCGCCTTATCAGTCCATTCAAAAATAACCAGGCAGCCTGGATGTTCGTCAACGATAATCAATCAGAAGCCATTGTGATGTTCTTTAACCTGATGAACCAACCTTCATACCCGTTAACCGTTTTAAAGCTCCAGGGCCTCGACCCAGATACTAAATACCAAATCAATGGTCACCAAATTGCCTATGGCAGTGAATTGATGAACCTTGGCTTCTACCCAATGGGCCAGCCAACCCATGACTTTACCAGCGCCCGCTTTGAAATTAAGAAAGTGTCGTCTCACGCTGAATGAGCTTCCCCTGTAACGTCAATTGGCGAATCGTTGATTTTTCTGATTGCAGCTCATTGACTAAAATCCGAACCGCTTCAGCACCAATTTCCATTGTTGGAATTTGGAAAGTCGTTAAGCTGGGAACTAAATACTTCGCAAAATCCAAGTCATCAAAACTGATGACCTGGATTTTTTGTGGTACCGAGACGTTTAGCTCATGCAAGCAGCGAAGGATACCCATCGCAATCGGATCAGAGGCGGCAATAATAGCGTTCATCCCTGGATAAGCCGTCACCAGTCGCTTGGTTGCTTCAAACCCAAATAATGGGGTCCACTCCCCAATCTCACAGTGGGCCGTTCTGGATTTTGCCGCCGCCATATCGATCTTAAATAATTTCTCCCGAATGTCGGCATGTTCGTGAATCTGCTTGCCATTAAGCCCAATACTGCGAAGACGGCCACCAATAAAGCCAATCTCCCGCAAGCCTTGATCCAATAACGCACCTAACGTATCCTCAAACATATCCGCCAGGTTAGGGCTAACCCGATTGGCAATTAAGTCACTAATTTGATTGTCCACTAAAACCAGGTGCTCGTTTTGGCTTCGCAATTTTTCAATAACCTGATCCTCAATTGAGCCAACTAAAACTAAGCCAGCGTATTTCGGCAAATCGTTCATCACCGGTGCTTCCTGCAGCCGATAAACCGTTTTGACTTTGTAATGCGCTTCTGCGGCCGCTTGAGAGACTCCCTGCATAATCACCCTGAAGTAAGCATCGTTAACCTCTTCTTGCTCGCTTAAAGTCGTAATCACGCAAAGTGAATGAACCCATTTCCGGCCATTTCGCTTGGTTGGTTGATAGTTATATTTTTTGATCATGTCCAAAACGCGCTGCCGGGTTTCAGCCGAAATCGATAGGGTTGGATCTTCACTTAAGACCCGCGAAACAACTCCGGGAGATACTTGGGCGAGCTTGGCTAATTGACGAATGTTAATCATGATGGAACTCCTTAGTGCTTTATTTTGAACTGAAGATTTGTTTACTTATAAAGTATATCAGACGAATGCACGATTACTCACTGGAAACAAAAAAAGCATCCGGTTTGTGACCCGAACGCTTTTAAACGTGTCTAATAGTTTCCTTGAATCACTAATTTCTTATTACCTGTAATGTAATTGCCATTTACTAGTTGGTAACGGGTTGTCAAATTGTGCTTAACAATCTTTTTGATGGTCAGATGGGTGCCTTTCTTATAATTGGTAACCTTGTTGGTCAAGTTCACCCGCTTGTAGGCATTAACGCCCTTTTTGTTAATAACAGTAATCTTGTTATTTTTAGGCATTGACTGGTAGTAAACTGGCACAACGTACTTTCGGTTCGCAGTAATATAGCCAACTTTGCCCGCGGTCTTGCTACCGTGGTTCACATCCCGAACCTTGTAACGAAGTGCACCATTCGTTGAACGAGCATAATCCACAACGACAAACATCGGTCGGCTAACTCGTTTAACTTTAGGATATTTGGCGATTCGTTGACTGTTCTTGAAATTAGAAGTCTTATATAGATAGATTCCCTTGGTTGCGTACACAGCGGCACCCTTCACAGCAGCATAATTGGGAACACTTGGCTGTTCAGTCACAGTTGGCTGTTTGCTAGGGGTTGGAACCGTTGGCGTTGTACTTGATTCCTGCTTTGCTAGTACCGGATTATCACTTGGACCTGACGGCACAACCGGCGCTGTCTTAGGCACAACGTGGACCGTCAAGTTGTCCGTATCCTTGGTTAATGTATAAGCAATTGGCTTCGGGTCAACTAATTGATAGCCGGCAGGCGCAACTGGTGTGTACTCACCAGTTTTGCCAACAAAGCCATCGATTGGCTCAGAATATACAATTGCGCCATTAGCATTATCATTCACATAGTTAACGGTTGCTGAGGCAGGCTGGTATTGATAGGTAACGGTGATGGATGTCGGAGTTATTTGACCATACATATTTATATCTAATGGTGGCGTACCATCAAAGGCGATTCCCGCTTTTGTGGCATCTAAAAAATTAACAAGTGCTTCAGAAATTGTGCTGAATGATTTCATGAACCCTTTATCCACCAGCGATTGAAATCCATCCATGTACTGATACGATATTTGGGGTGGATCATTAGGGTTAGATGGTTGAATTGTTCCAATTACTCGATTATTTGGAGTATCTAACAAAAAAGTCTTACTCGAAGTATTTGTATAAGCTTGAAAAGTCGGATCTGTTATGAACTTAACAGAGTGAAGCGTCTTCGCTGGATCATACCCTGGCACGCTCACATTAACACAATTTGCATTAGGATTAGCAACTACAATCGTAAATTGTTCCGGTGCTTTTAGCTGATTGCCCTTGGTATCGACCACATAAACCTTTGTTGTAATCTCAGTCGGTGTATCGTCAGCCTGAACATCATGAGACTGACCCCCAACTAAAAATACAAGGACAGTGGCTAAACACGCAAAGCACGCCATCATGATCCTCTTTATTATTTGATTCCTTATCATTATTTCCCCTCCAATTATAATAATGATAACTCAATTAACCATATCCATCTTTAGTATATGTGAATTATTTTTCAAAATCAAATTTAACAATCCTCTGGCAAAAAAAGAGCCAACCTAAAATAGATTGACTCTAAAACTTTATTCGATTAACATTCAACTATTAATCCAACTTCGTCTTATTCAAAACATTCAACTTATCATCGAAATCATAAACAACGGGTTCGCCAGTTGCCATTTCCAAGTTCATGATGTCTTCATCAGAAATGTTTTCGATGTACTTTGAGAGCGCACGTAATGAGTTACCATGAGCAGCGATGACCACGTTTTGGCCGTCAAGCAACTTAGGCGCAATTTGGTCTTCCCAGAATGGCATTACCCGTTCCAAAGTGACCTTCAGGTTTTCACCACCAGGGATAATATGGGGATCAAGGTTAGCGTAACGACGGTCATGGACAGCTGAACCTTCGTCGTCTGCTTTCAAAAGTGGTGGCAAAACATCGTATGAACGACGCCAGATGTGAACTTGGTCGTCACCGTACTTTTCAGCAGCCTTTTTCTTGTTATGGCCTTGAAGGGCACCATAATGACGCTCGTTTAAACGCCATGACTTAACTTCTGGAATCCAAAGTTGATCTGAGTATTCCAAAACGTAATGTAAAGTCTTGATTGCCCGGGTTAATACAGACGTGAACGCAAAGTCAAATTCAATTCCAGCTTGTTTGATTAACTTACCAGCATTGATTGCCTGCTTAACGCCTTCTTCACTTAAATCAACATCGACCCACCCAGTAAATTGGTTGGATAAATTCCATTCACTTTGACCATGACGAATTAAAACAAGTTTTGCCAATATTATTACCTCTTTCTCTTTTTGTCTATCAGTTGATTTTACACCAAATACGAACTTTTTTCAGCCTTTTTTAGGCCCATTTTTGTCCTCAGTTGCCACCACTGGTTTATCATGGCGCTTAACCCCCAGGATATCCAGAAAGAACGTAAAAATCGGCACCCCACAGATTAAGCCCCAGATGCCAAAGAAGTGCTCACCGACTAATAGTACCACAAAGGTATAAAAGATCGGCAAATTCGTCTTTGACGCCATAAAGTTAGGATTTAATACGTAGGCTTCAAAGGCGTGCACGATGATAATCGTAATGACCAAATACAAGACATCCTGAATCCCGCCAACTGAATAGCCGACAAGCGATAACGGGATAAACGAGATAATCACCCCGGCAACTGGAATCAAGCTGAGAATAAACACCATTAGCGCTAACACCGCCAGTTGTGGCAAATGCATGAATGCCATGGCAATCGTGGTTAAAATGGTATTGCAGATTGCGATGAAAAACTGAGCTTCAATCACAACCCCGAAGGTCGCCACAAACTTCTTACCAAAGAAATAAAGGTCTTGGAAGAACCAGCCAAAATCACTTTGAAGAAATAACCGGGAGAACTTATCCATTGTCGCCCTTTCAACCGTGAAAAAGAAGCTGAGGATCATCGATAAAAAGAACGTTAATCCCATTGTTCCAACACCGGCAACGTATCGCCAAATAAGGGAAACCCCGTTTTTCATTTGCGCCATAATATTACTCTGCTTAACAAATTCATTAAACCAGCGAATGGTTGTATCATCCGGAACGTTTTTAGGATTTGAATAAAAATTGATGATGTCTTGAGTCGCATTGAGCGCTTGATTAGCCACCATTGGAATGTATTTTGTAATTGCGTAATACATCCCCAAAATGACTAAAACATAAACAGCCGTCACAATCAAAGCGCTTGGGATTCTAATATACTGGCGAATCTTATTAGTGAGCTTAACCACCAACAAGCTAAAAATAAACGTCAATAAGACCGTACTCATCATGCTTCTAGTCACATAGAGTACAAAAATGACAAACATCAATACGACAAATCGTCGCAGCGCCACGTTATTAATGAATTTGGACCACGCCGTCAAACAACCAACTCCCTCAAACCCTACGGTAGATTTTTACTAGCGCCTTAATAATACCTTGCCAAGGCGGTTCTTAACAAGTGTGATTAGGTTTATTTAACTATTTTGGGATGGAAAGCTTGAGACCATTTATATCTCATCTCTCCAAGTGATGGTGCATCTTCGAATGGGGATGGTGAAGAACTCCATACAGAAAAAAGGTTGTCGTCATGTTTTTGCTCACATGGCTGCAATCTTTTTTGAGTCTTGATTACTTTTTGGGTGTTTTTTAAGATCGTCGAGAGTATAACTTTAGCGAATGTTCTATCTTATATAGATTAGGACCGCTCCGCAAAGTAGAAATCGGAGTGTAAGCCACTCCAACCAAAAAATTTCAAAACTGCTTAGTGGTTGACTTTAGGCTACATAGATTAGGACCGCTCCGCAAAGCAGAAAGCTGCACCTAAGCCACTCCGTTCAAAAATCCAAGCCCAGGATTTCTGAACGGAGTCACTTAGGCTCCGCTTTCTAACCGCTTTGCTCCGCGCGCTTACTTGTAATGCGCCTTCGTATAAGTCCCAATCGACTGATTATTATTATGGGCACCCTTAATCACATTTCTAACATCCTGGTCACTCATTGCATTTGAGTCGACGCCTGCCACACTGATTTTCTTTCTAGCACTGGCAATTTGGGATGCGGTGATTTCTTTACCATTGATTTCCTTTTCACCCGGAGTCACGGTAAATTCATTGGACCCCTTGTAATTAGCCGCTGCCTTCTTTTCTGATGAAGTTAGGCTTGCGCTGCTATTTGAGGCAACGTTTGGATTATTGTTGGTATTGCTGCTTGAATTAGATGATTCAAAGTCGTTAGAATTGCTGCTGGTACTGCCGTTAAGGGCACTATTGTTTTTATCCCGTAATTTTTCAGCCCTTTGTAAGATATCCTTGTAATATGACTGTTTAATTGATTTATCCGAGAAAATCTTATCCAAGGTACTATTCGACTCAGCGTACTTGCCTTCACCAGTCTGGTTTAGTGCCTGATTATAAATATCGTTATACTTCTTATCGTTTGCCTGAATGGTTTTGATCAGTGCTAACCGTGACTTGGCCCGATTCTTTAATAGTTCATTTCCTTTCTTAGTGTTAACGACCGATTGATAATTGCCCTTAGCAGCTGAAAACTGACGGTCATTAAATGAACTATTAGCGGACATGAACGATTGGGTCTGATTTAAAACCGTCGTTGCTTTTTCATCGTTAGGCTTTCTCTTTAAAGCATTTGTATATGCGGTTTCAGCAGCCGTATAGTTTTTATTTGAAAGCTGTACAGTCCCACGTTGCATGGCGTCCGTATAAAGCTTTTCATTCTGGCTGTGTCGGGCAAATGCATAACCACCAACCGAAAGCGCGATAACAAGGGTGATTACAATCCAAATCCATCTTTTCAAAGTGAAGCCCTCCTAAAAAAATAAGTGAGCGGAGCAGAGCGGTTAGAAACTGGAACATAAGTCTCCTCTAACAGAAATCCCTGGTTTGGGGGGATTTTTGTTGGTGGTACTTATGTGCAGAATTCTGCTTTGCATAGCTGTCCTAAATATTTATTCACGTTTATTATAACATTATTGGCCCACTGACATTCAAGCCCTCAGTTGCGTTAAAATAAGAATAATGAATAAGTGTCCCATCTCACGATAATAAGTAACATATCGATGACACTTTAGCAAAATCTAAAAACATATCTTTTAAACTTTCTACCATATTATATAACCAGTCCAGATGATTTCTGAGGCAAATTTTGTTACATTGATCATATTGTATCAAAGAAGGGAGTCCCAATCATGGCAAACGATTCCGAAGACTACATTAAGCAGCATATGTTCGGTAACCCCCAACTAAAGCCCGATGAAAAGCGTGCGTTTCTCGGTAACTTTAGGGAGCGGGTTGCCTTGGCCCTCACAATTAGTCAATTACGTCAGTCCGAGACGACGGCGATGGTTGAAAAAGTCATCACCAATTATCCTGAATACAGAATGTATTTGAACGGGAAAATGGATGATACGTTAATTGAAGATTACATGGGGATGGCAATTGACCATCATTATCAATTTACCGTCCTAGTTCAAAACGGTGTCCGGGTGGCCGCCCACACTGGCCCAAATGATTTTGGGTTAGTGATTGCCTCGCCAAATGAAAAGATTAAACGAAGAATTTTACTCTGAATCAAACGCCTAAAGATACCATACGACCTATTTTACAATATGTCGGGTGGTGTTTTTTGTTTTTAAATCACCCTAAACGAGTTCACGCGTCACGTTAATCCTTTCCATTAAAAATTAGCTCTCAGTTTCACTTCCTTGGCAAGTCGGTAAAAACGTGGCAAAATGAATTTGACAAACGGATTTACACAGCCTAATATTATTTTTAATTAATTTTATTGCGAAATTTCTAATAATTATTCAAGTTGAATCGAGGTTAGATTATGAAGCCCTATCAGTTACGAACGGTTGGTGACCGGGCAGTCTCCATTGAATTTCCAAACGAGATCAATCCAGAGATCAATCTACGGCTGCAGGCATTAGCAAAAATCATCACGGCGGACAAAATTACTGGCATTAGGGCCGTTATCCCCGCCTATCATACGTTGCTGGTTACTTTTAGCGCGATGGTCACAACCCCAGATTCACTTAAATCACGGCTAGACCAGATCATTGCCGATCAACTGGCTGCTCCACTCCCCTCTAAACGGACCCTAATCATTCCAGTCTGTTACGAAGAACCATTTGCACCAGACCTCGCAGACGTTGCTGATTATGCAGGTATTTCAGTCGATGAGGTCATTCAACGGCATACCAATCAATCCTATTTGATCTACTTCCTTGGCTTTTTACCCGGCTTTGCATACATGGCAAGCGTTGACAAAAAAATTGCCATGCCCCGTTTATCTAAACCCCGAGTTAAGATTCCAGCGGGAAGTGTTGGGATTGCCGGCATTCAAACGGGCTTTTATCCGGTCACCTCACCGGGTGGCTGGCGCCTCATCGGCAAGACGCCCTTAACGTTATACCAGCCAGAAAATCCTGAACCTTTTTACCACGCCGGCGACGAAATTAAATTTGAAGCCATCGACAAAGAAACGTTTGCGGCCATCCAAAGGGCCGACAAGCTTGGCCATTATCACGTAAAGGTGGTGAACGAAAATGCCTAACTTATCAGTTATTCAACCAGGGCTCCAAACAACAGTCCAAGATTTAGGCAGGGAGATCCACCAAATTGATGGCTTCCCCGTGTCCGGGAGCATGGATCAGTCATCCCACCGGCTTGCTAACTTATTAGTCGGCAATCCTGGCAGAACAGCTTGCTTGGAATTTGCGTTAACTGGACCAACGCTGATTTTTCGGACAGCCACGTTTATCGCAGTTACGGGTGCTCAATTCTCACCAACCTTAAATGGAGACCCCATCCCACAAAATCAAGCCATTCAAATCCACAAAAACGATCAGTTAGAAATTGGAACAGCGAAAACTGGCCGCTATGGTTATCTGGCAATCAAAGGTGGCATCAAGGTTCCCATTGTTATGGATAGCCGCTCAACGACATTAAGAATTGGCATTGGCGGCTTCCATGGCAGAGCCCTGGTGGCTGGTGACCAATTACCAATTCAAACCCAAAATACGCTTTCCAGTTACGCTCACCGACGAGCTCCCCAAGAATTTCTAACCAGCTTCCGTAACCCGTTAACAATGCTTCAAAATCCGCTCACAATTCGAATCTTAAAGGGCCCTCAGTGGGAGTTGTTTTCAAAAGCAGATCAAGCCCGGCTCCAAAATCAGCAGTATCAACTCACCAGTGAGGCAGATCGCATGGGCTACCGTTTAGCTGGCAAACCATTGACTACCAGTACACAGAGCCTGCTTTCTGAGGCAACCGTCTTTGGCGGGATTCAAATCACCACTAACGGCCAACCAATTGTTTTACTGGCAGACCGGCAGACAACGGGTGGCTATCCAGTCATCGCAACCATTTTCACAGTTGATATCGGTAAGATCGTTCAGTGTCAAAATCACCAGCTGATTCAGTTCCAGTTAGCGGATCTACAATCAGCGGAAAATGACATTCAAAGGCAAAGTCAATTGCTCCAGCGTTTAAAGGCCGAATTTAATGACCAGCGCTATCAAGAGCCAATTGGAATTAACCGAGCAGCGGCCCAGCGGATTCAGGAACTGTTTTAAGGATAGCGCCATCAAGCAGAATTCTGCGTGTAAGCTACCCCTGCCAAAATCCTGAGACCGGGAGTACACTTCCAAGCTACCAAGATCTAGTATTTTAGTCATCATAGATTAGGACCGCTCCTCCAGGCAGCAATCTGCGTGTAATCACCTCCAGCAAAAATTCCAAAACCAGGAATTCCCGCTGGAGGAGACTTACACTCCGATTGCTAACCGCCTGGATCCGCTCACTATACTTTAGGAGGCGTCAAAAATATGAACATCGAGACAATCCGAGAACTTGCGAAAATTTTGAAAGATAATAACCTGTCAGAATTAACGTATCAGTCCGGAAATCAACAGCTCAAATTAAAACAAAAGTTAAGCCAATCAACACAATCGGTATCTACCAATCTTTCACAAGACTCTCCCACTCAAGCTGAGGAGCCGAAAACCATTAATGCCACCACCATTGGGACTTTTTATTCTTCCAAATCACCCGATGATCCCCCCTTTGTCTCGGTTGGCGACCCAATCGCGGTGGGTGACACGATTGGGATTATCGAGGCCATGAAGGTCATGAATGAAATCAAAGCCGATAAAGCGGGAACGGTTACCCAGATTCTCGCTACGGACGGTCAAGGAGTTGAGTTTGATGAACCACTTATTCAACTTGCATAAACCAATTAACCAGTGGCCATTTCACAAGGTATTAGTCGCCAACCGTGGCGAGATTGCTGTCCGAATTATCCGAGCCTGTCATCAGTTAGGCCTACAAACCGTGGCAATCTACTCGACTGCTGACAAGGATGCACTCCACACCAAACTAGCCGATTCAGCCATTTGTATTGGTCCAGCAAATGCAGCTAATAGCTATTTGAACATCAACAACATTATTACCGCTGCTCAATTAACCGGGGCTGACGCGATTCATCCCGGTTATGGCTTTCTTTCAGAAAACGCCGATTTTGCCCGGGCTTGTGAACAGAACCATCTCATTTTCATCGGTCCAAACGCCGATGCAATTTCCCTGCTTGGCAACAAAGAACAAGCCAGAGAAACGATGAAGCAAGCGGGAATGCCACTCGTTAAGGGGAGCCCCACCGTTTTAACGGACTCAAAAGTCGCATTAGCTGAAGCGAAAAAAATTGGCTTTCCCATCATGATTAAGGCAAGCGCTGGTGGCGGTGGTAAGGGAATGCGTGTCGTTGATTATCCTGAACAATTTGAGAGTACCTTTGATCTCTGCCAGGATGAAGCTAGATCTGCATTTGACGATGACCACATGTATCTCGAACAGTACCTAACCCATCCCAGGCACATCGAAATACAGTTAATTGCTGACAAAGCTGGCAAGGTTCTGGCAATCGGTGAGCGGGACTGTACGATCCAAGCCAATCACCAAAAAGTAATGGAAGAAGCCCCAGCAGTTGCCTTAGATGACGCCACCCGCCAAAAGATGTTTTCCACTTGTGAACAAGCTGTTGGTAAGCTCCACTATGAAGGTGTTGGCACCGTCGAATTCTTATATAACGGCCCTGGCGCGTTCTACTTCATGGAAATGAATACCCGGATCCAAGTCGAACATCCAATTACCGAGCAAACGACTAATCTTGACCTTATCGACGCCCAATTCAGGGTAGCCGCTGGTGAAACCCTCGTCGATACAAGACCCACCGTTTCAAATTTTGCTTTGGAATGTCGCATTACTGCTTTAACTCCTGGAAAGATTACCGGCCTTCACTTACCTGGTGGCCTGGGGGTTCGAGTTGATACCGCGCTTTACCAAGGCTACACAGTGCCACCTAACTATGATGCAATGATCGCTAAACTCATCGTTTTTGGTCCTAATCGCCCCGCTGTTTTAAATAAAATGCGCAACGTGATTGATGAAACCGTCATTAGTGGTATTTCAACCAATTTAGAACTATTAGCCCAGCTACTCGCTGAACCTGACTTGATTGCAGAAAAGACTGACGTTAATTGGTTGGATCAACAACTTGCCCAAAAGGAGGCAGATACCTATGACAATTAACCTCGCTAATGTATCGCCCGTATCACTTCGGCAACTCATCCGCAGTGGTGACTTTACAGGCCAAACAAGTGGTCTTTGCCCTGGCTACACACAAGCCAACTTAGTCATCTTGCCCCGCAGCCTTGCTTATGACTTTTTACTTTTTACCCAACAGAATCCTCGGCCCTGTCCCGTGTTAGAGGTAAGCGATACTGGTAGCCGAAAATTACATGAGTTTGCCAGCGACGTTGACCTTGCCAATGATTTTCCACAATATCGAGTTTATCGAAACGGTCAGGTTGCCGCTGAAGTCACTTCGGTCGCCGATATCTGGCAGGATGATTTTGTTAGTTTCATTATTGGCTGCAGTTTTTCATTTGAATCCGAATTACTAGCGGCTGGTATTGAAGTTCGAAACATCACGGAAAAGGTGAACGTGCCGATGTTTAATACCAACATTCCGTTGAAATCCGCTGGTCCTTTTCACGGCAACATGGTCGTCAGCATGCGTCCCATCCCTGAATCACAAATTCCAACCGCCGTTCAGGTCACTGGCGCAATGCCCAAAGTTCATGGCGCTCCCATCCAAATTGGCGATCCACAAGCAATTGGCATCACTGACCTTAATCACCCCGACTACGGCGATTCGGTCACAATCAACCCTGGTGAACAGCCCGTATTCTGGCCGTGCGGGGTTACCCCACAAAACGTCATTATGCAGACGAAGCCGCCATTGGTCATTACCCACGCGCCTGGTCATATGTTGGTAACGGATGTTGTGAATGCAACGCTGAAATATTAATAGGACAGCTGCGCAGAGCAGAAATCTGCGTGTAAGCACCTATCGAAAAAATTCCAAAACCAGGAATTTCCTCGATAGGAGACTTACACTCCGATTTCTAACCGCTCTGCTCCGCTCACTTTACTTAGGAGGTTCTTCAAAATGACAACAATTGATTTAAATAGCGACCTTGGTGAAAGCTATGGTCGTTATCATTTAGGTAACGATGATCAGGTAATTCCTTTAATTAGTTCTGCCAACATTGCCTGTGGCTTTCATGCTGGCGATCCTGACGTGATGTATCAGACCGTTTCCATGGCTGAAAAAGCCGGTGTTGGCGTCGGTGCTCACCCAGGCTTTCCAGATCTTGATGGCTTTGGCCGCCGAAAGATGGACCTTTCACCGGACGCCGTTACACACATGGTAACCTACCAAATCGCCGCGTTAGCCGGATTCACCAAAACGCATCGTTTGCACCACGTTAAAGCTCATGGTGCCTTATACAACGCCGCTGGCAAAGACCTTACCTTGGCAACCGCAATCTGTAAGGGCATCAAAGCTGAAGATCCTCATTTACTGGTTTATGCGCTATCAAACAGCGCTTTAGTGACCGCAGCAAACAATCTCGGTCTTCCAGTTGCCCAGGAAGTATTTGCAGATCGTAATTATCAAGCAGATGGCAGCTTAGTTCCGAGAAGCCAGCCCAATGCCGTTTTACACGACCCTGACGCAATTGCAAAACGCACAATTTCAATGATTAAAACCCAATCGGTGGTAGCCGTAACGGGCGAAACGGTCCCAATCAAGGTTGATTCAATCTGCGTCCACGGTGATAACGGCGCAGCCTTAGAAATTGTTAAACACCTCACCCAAGCACTCAAACAAGAAGGTATTGCCATTAAAACCCGTTAATTTGAAAGGAAAATGCTTATGAAAAACTCCCAAATTCCCAATCCCGCAAAGGATAAACGAATCCGCAGTGCCGCGCTTGGAGCCGCCTTTTTAATGGCCATGGCCGCAGTTGGCCCAGGCTTTTTAACCCAAACTGCCATGTTCACTGGCCAGCTAGGGGCCAACTTTGGCTTTGCAATTCTCATATGTATTCTTGTCGATATCGTTGTTCAATTAAACATTTGGCGAATTATTATTGTTTCTGGGAAACGCGCGCAAGTGATTGCTAACGAGGTGTTCCCTGGCTTAGGTTATTTACTTTCATTTTTAGTTGCCATGGGCGGATTATTCTTCAACATTGGTAACATTGGTGGTGCTGGTTTAGGCCTCAACGTCCTTTTTGGCATTTCACCAGAAAATGGTGCTTTGATCGCGGCCGCAATTGCGATCAGCGTTCTCATTATCAAAAACGCCCTCAAAGCAATGGACATCACGGTTCAGATTTTAGCAGTTATTAAAATTGGTATTTTACTTTATATTTTATCCGTGATGACCGTTCCCTATGGCACTGCGGCGGTTCATGCCTTTGACCCTTCAAACGTTAATTTTTATTCCATCGTTACCATTGTTGGTGGTACTGTGGGTGGTTACATCTCATTTTCAGGTGGTCATCGATTACTAGAAGGTGGTGCCAAGGGGCCTGAAAGTATCAAGTACGTTAACGAAGGCGCCCTAACCGGAATTGGAATTGCGTCAGTTATTCGGGTCATGCTATTCTTGGCAGGATTAGCGGTTGTTACCGCCGGCTTTAAGTTAGACCCAGCCAATCCAGCTGCCTCAATCTTTAAGTACGCAGCTGGCAACTTTGGCTATAAGTTCTTTGGCCTTCTCTTATTTGCTTCAGGGATGTCCTCTACATTAGGTTCAACGTTTACGTCTACCTCATTTTTGGATTACGCGGTAAGTGATCGGACGGGTGTGATGTTCAAACGTTATCGTAGTAGCTTCATCATTGGTTTCATTATTGTTTCAACGGCGATCTTTTATTTCATTGGCAGCCCAGCCAAAGTATTAGTTGTCGTTGGCGCAATCAATGGTTTCGTCTTACCAATTGCTTTAGCAATCTTACTGGTAGCTGCAAGGAAAAAGCCGATCATGGGTGTTTCCTACCACCATCCTGCTTGGTTAACATGGACAGGTTGGTTGGTAGTGGCTTTCATGGCTTACGCGGGTGTGCGGACGATTATGATGCTATTCGCATAGTGAGCGGAGTCAGGCGGTTAGAAACTGGAATATAAGTCTTCTCACCCAGAAATTCCTGGGCTTGGAATTTTTGGGTGAGGTGCTTATATGTAAATTTCTGCCTGACGCAGCGGTCCTAAAAACAGTGAGCGAAGCAAAGCGGTTAGAAAGCGGAGCCTAAGTGACTCCGTTCGGAAATCCCTGGGTTTGAGGTTTTTGAACGGAGTGGCTTAGGTGCAGCTTTCTGCTTTGAGGAGCGGTCCTAATCTATATAAGATAGAACCCCCCAAAAACAACCTCACTCCATACAATCGCAAATCCGTATCTCTATTTACATCCATAACTCATTACCTAAAATCATTAAAAAAGGTCTGTGACCCCACCAATTGGAACTAACCAATCAGTGAAGTCACAGACCTTTTATGTAAAATATCCAATTTAAACCACCAGGGCTAATAAAAAGACGGCACACAATCCTAACACAACTGAAATTGCCATTGACCTTGTCCAATAGGCAATCCCAATCACAATAACCGCAGCAATCATTTCTGGCGCCCGATTCACAACTGATACCACGTAGTCTGGGGTAATAAAAATATCCTTTACAACTAGTGCTGTGAATAGCGATACTGGCACATACCGCATCCATTCGTTGAACCAGTTAGGAATCTTGCGGGTTCGAAAAAATAGTAGTGGAATTAATCGTGGTGCAAACGCCACGCAAAAACATCCTAATATCAACCAAACGTGTTGTGTCGTGTTCCATTCCATAAAAACTAACTCCTACTCATCAACGTCTTCAGGTGACCCAGCTGGATTCTTAATGTGCCTTAATAGACTGCTGTTCGGGAAAAATTTTCTAATAGAGGCTTCTGCCATAAACCCAATAAATGATGCGACGATTGTCGAAATAACCAATCCTAGCGTTGATTTGGTCAAAACCATAAAGTAAGCGGCCAAAAAACCGGATAGGATACAAATCAAAATAATTAACCCATTCTTCAATTGCACCACAATCATGTACAGGAATAGCGCGGTCAAGGCAAAATGCACAATTGTCAGATCAATGTGAATTGCGCTACCAATCAAACTGCCAATCAGATTACTAATTGTCCAAAAGACCAGCGTCATGTGTTCAACGTGCAATGCCTCTTTAGGCGTAAACTTCTTATCCGTCGAAAACTTTAAATAATTAAGCGCATAATTTTCGTCATTCATCGACGCCGCAAATAACGCGGTAAACCCTAATGATTGACCATGTAAGTATTTCGAAAGGCTTGATCCCAATAATGCATAACGCAGTTCTAGAAAGAACATCATCAAAATAACCGAATACATTGGTGCACTGGTAGCCAATAGTGATGCAATCAAAAACTGCGCGCCACCTGAAAACACCATCACAGAAACCATCAACGTGGTCCACACGTTGAATCCAGAAGCGTTCAATAAAATACCACATGCCAAGCCAATTGGAATGTAACTTAAATCAACTGGCAGCGATGCATCTAGAATTCTACGCCAGTATGGCAGCTTCTCTCTAGATTTCGCTATGTTTTTACCCAAAAGGATTCCTCCATCATTAAGCAATAACTAACCTACTTCAGTGTAAAAATCATGTAAACACAATCCAGGTACAATTATATTGGATATCGTCCAATTAATAAACACTTTTAAGCAATTGTTTTGTTAAAATAGCCGCAAAATCGCCCGCCATAGGAGAATAAATGGGTTTGCTTTTTTCACAGCCTTCTGAGTAACCAACTGAATTTTGCTGTAGTAGCCCCGTAAATACTTGGGCAAGACATCTTTCAATGTCAGATGAGCCTTGCCTGCATGAGTCCCCTTCTTCGCCGGAGCAGTAATTTTTTGATTCAACTTGACAAACTTGCCACGAACTTGCCGCTTCGTTACGGACTTTGGTGCCCATACCCAAGTAGTTTGCTTGGTGACTGCTTGAACAGAAGTCTGCTTACCATCGGGAACCCCGGCCTTGCCAACGCCTTGAATCTGACTGCCTTTTTTGAGGGTAATGGGATGCTGCTTAGTAAAGACATACCGCATCAGTTTGGCAGTTTGGGTAAATCGAGCTGGGTCACTGGCTCCTTGATTGCGAGCACCTAAAACAACCGTAACAATTCGGTGTTTGCCCCGGGTAGCCGACCCCACAAAACAGGCGCCAGCTTTATCAGATGTTCCGGTCTTCAAGCCATCAACAGTCACCCCAGTAGCAATCTGCCTATCGTTAAGCAGCTGATTATGGCCAGCAATCGCCTTGCCGTAAAATCGTGACTGGGATTGCTTCGTAATCTTGGTTACTTTGGGAAATTCCTTAACCAATCGGCTAGCTAACAAGGCAACGTCACTAGCAGACAACTCATTTTCAGCGTTAGCACCCACATGTGGCAATGCCAATTTACCAGTCAGTTTGTTAGTCAGACCAGAAGCGTTATAAAATTTGGCATCCGTAATGCCAAGCTTCCGAGCCGTTTGATCCATCAGTCGGGAAAATTTCACCGGCGTCCCAGCAATTTTTTGTCCCAACGCCAAGGCAGCAGCGTTTGCTGAAGCTACTAGAGTTGCGTTTACTAATTGCCGAACTGAGTAAGACTTGCCAGCCACCAACGGCACGTTAGTCAACTCAGCCGCCGTGCTCAGCTTTGCAAGGGCTGGTGAAATTTTAACTTGATCACCCCATGCTAACTTTTTTTGTTTGATTTGGTGATGAACGATATAAATAGTCATTAATTTTGAAACTGATGCAATTGGTAATGCTTGATGGGCATTTTTTTGATACAAGATTTGGCCAGTATTAGCGTCAACGGCAACCGCCGCTTTTGCAGCAATCGTTGGCTGAGCGGCGGCCCTTACGCGCACACTAGCCGCCCCACTAAAGGACAATAAAAAAGTGCCAATTAAGGCAATTACTAGTTTGAATCGTAACTTCATAAGAATCCCTTCTAACGCGTTCCCTTTAACTTATCACTTGGTTTTGACAATCGATCCCCATGATTAATCGGCACATGGATTGCAAACGTGGTTAAATTCATGTCAGACGTCACATTAATGTAACCCCCATGAAGATCAATGATGCTTTGAGCAATTGCTAACCCTAAGCCAGAGCCACCAGTGTCTTTATTTCGAGACTCTTCAACCCGATAAAACCGCTCAAAAATTTGATCCAGTGACTTCTGGGGGATCTGTGGGCCGTCATTGGCCACGTCAATCACCGCTTCACCGGGCTTGCCAACTCTAGCACTTAAAAAGATGTTGTGACCACCCTTACCATACTTGATCGCGTTAGAAATGAGGTTGTTAAACACCCGGCCCAACTTTTCCGCATCCGCTTCAATGTACAGCGGCCGGTCAGTATTTTGGGCTGAAATCGCCAACCCCTGTTTCTTAGCTTCCAACTCAAAGCTTGCAACTAACTGCTCCATCATTTGGTTAAGGTCAATCTTATTGATGGAAAGTGGCGTACCCGTCTGTTTCACCTTTGTGTACTCAAAGAGATTATCAACTAACGATTTCATTTGCTTGGCTTTGAGATAAGCAATTTCAGTGTATTTAAGCAAGTCTTCTTCGCTATGGTACTGCTTATCCTGGATGAGCCCCAGATAACCCAAAATTGAAGTTAACGGTGTCCGCAAGTCATGGCTAACGTTGGTAATCAATTCATCCTTAGAACTTTCAATTGCCCGTTCCTCATTCATCGACTGGATAACGCTATCAACTAACGCGTTAATGCTTTCAACAACTGACTGCGTGTTCCCCTTGAACTTGAACCCAATTCGATGATCTAGATGACCATTGGCAATATAATGCAATTCACTGATAATATGGCGAAGCTGCATCTGATGGTAACGCCGAATTAACCGCCAGTACACCACTGCAGCGTCAAACAGCAACATTAAAGTAATGAAGATGTTTTCCCAACTCCATAAGTGAAAGTGGTCGGGGCCAATAATGATCGATCGTTTAATAATAAAAATACCGTCCCGCAATCCTGGATTGGTCATAATCGATTCGTTGATCAGAATAATAATCGACAAATTCAACAATAAAAGCAGGATGACCGTTACAATCCCTTCCAAAAATAGTTCAGTTTTTTCACGGCCAGTTAACTTCAAAATAATTCCCCTTTTTTAACAGTTAATTAATGTGATTCAATCTTGTACCCAACGCCCCAGACAGTTTGAATAACCTTCTCACCATTGGTTGCTTCTTCAATTTTATCGCGCAGATGGCTCACGTGAACCATGACGGTCTTCGCAGAAACAATGCTTTCTTGGCGCCAAACTCGTTCAAAAATTTCATCGGCTGAAAAGACCCGGTTAGGATGGCTGGCCAGCAAGTAGAGAATGCCAAATTCTAACGCTGTCAGTTGAATTAACGTACCGGTGATGGTTTTGACCTCATGAGAGTCCTTATTAATCGTAAGCGGGCCAATGTCCAATACATCAGGCGTATCGTTAGTGACATGTTCTTCAGTCCGCCGAAGCAGTGACTTCACTCTGGCCATCACTTCAAGGGGGTTAAATGGCTTAGTGACATAATCGTCAGCACCACTGATCAACCCCTGAATCTTATCCATATCTTCGGTTTTAGCAGATAGGACAATAATTGGAATCTGGGAGTCTTTTCTGACTTCTTTGATCACTTCAATTCCACTCATTCCAGGCATCATAATGTCCAAAATCATTAAGCCAATATCAGATTCTGTCCGCAAGCGGGTCAACGCCTCTTTACCACTATATGCCGAAACTGGTTCATATCCTTCGTTTCGAATATAAATTTCAAGCAACTGAGCAATTTCTTTATCATCGTCGACAACTAATATTTTCATGGTCTGTTCTACCTCATTATTTGTTTTTAAATGCTAATTAATTTGATTGAAATTCATTGAAATGAATAATTCAACATAAAGTTTACACTTTTTATAGTAAACGACAACTGTCCTAATTATAGTGAGCGGAGCAGAGCGGTTAACAATCGGAGTGTAAGTCTCCTTCAAGGGAAATTCCTGGGTTTGGAATTTTTTGAAGGTGCTTACGCGCAGATTGTTGCTCTGCGGAGCTGTCCTATATAGTGAGCGGAGCAGAGCGGTTGACAATCGGAGTGTAAGTCTCCTTCAAGGGAAATTCCTGGGTTTGGAATTTTTTTGAAGGTGCTTACGCGCAGATTGTTGCTCTGCGGAGCTGTCCTATATAGTGAGCGGAGCAGAGCGGTTGACAATCGGAGTGTAAGTCTCCTCCGCCTGAAATCCCGGTTTGTGGGATTTTTGGTGAAGGTGCTTACGTGCAGATCCCTGCTTTGCGTAGCTGTACTAATTATACTTGGTGCGGCTGGGTTTCACCATTCCAAATAATCTTAACGCGGAAAGCTTAACGGTTACTTAAAGAGTGGGAAAAAGTAGCTAGTCCACACAATGCTAGCTTTGGAATCAAAAAATGAAGGTGAGACAGTTGTTATTTCTGCCCACCTCCAATCTTATTTAATATTTTTTATTGTAGCAATCCGCTTAGAAGCTCATCCCCTGTGCATTGAAACTAGTTTTTTGCTGCCACTGATAAAATGACCGTTTGTTAGCTGTAAGCGGGTGGTCGATCCATGACGAACAAGATGCTTAACTCGCAAAACCGCATTGTGTGAATGTTTGCGAACTCGATTATTGTTAGATAAGTTTGTCCCCTTATACTCGTAAATTCCATTTACTGCGTATACATATACATGCTTCTTGGTAGTTTTCCAATATAACGCCGCAACAAACTTTGGGTTAGCGGTTATATAGCTTCCATCACTCAGCTTGTAACGTAATTGCCCTGTGGTTGATCTTGCCGTCCCAACTACAGTAAATGTCGGCGCATTTCGCCGGGTTCGCTTTGAGTAATGCTGAACTCGGTGGCCTTTTTTGAATGATGGGCTTGTATATCGGTAGAGTGCCTGCTTTGCGTAAACCTTAAATGGGGCCACTTTCTTAGTCCGGGCAACGTTGACATTAACGGACGGATTGGTCGTTTTGCCGTTGCTATCCTGATTTATTGAAACACCCGTCTCATTATTGGTGCTTGGGGCAGAACTCACAACCGTTTGATTTCCAATCAAGTTGTTGGTTGGCGTCCCGGAATTCGAGCCATTTTCCGATTGAATCTTCTTGAAGGCAACAAGCGTGGCGTCCAACTCTTCCTTAGCTTGATCCCGCTTAGCCTGAGCAACATCATTTGCCTTCTGAGCCGCTTGAGTATTTTGGCTCGCATTCGTATATTGCTTTGTTGCGGCGTCCAATTTAACCTGAGCAGCATCTAATGTGGTCTGCGCCTTAGTCAGCGTACTGTCAGCGTCTTTGATATTATTTAACTGCTTCGTAAGTGTGCTAACGGCAGTATTAGCAGTGGTTAGCTTTTGATTTAAATCGTTCAGTGTTTGATTAACCGTACTTTGGCTCTTCTGCAAGCCAGCCTGGTTAGAAGTTGCTGTAGCTAGTTTTGTCTGTTCCGCTGCTAAATCAGTTTGAGTAGCTGTCAACGTTTTTTGAGCATCATCTAATGCTTGCTGCTTGGCGACCTTTTGCTGTTGGGAGTCAGTTTGTTGCGCCTTTAACTTGTTCAAAGAGTCCGTATCAGCTGTTAACTGGGAATTCGCCTTGTCAGCAGCATCCTGCGCATCTTTCTGAGCACCCTGGGCTGCAGTTAACTGATCGGCCAACTTGCTAATATCACCTGCTTTTGTAACTGTATCCAGATTAGTTTGAGCATCCGTGACTGCTTGAGTGGCATCAGATAATGATTTTTGTTGATCCGTTAACTTTGCCTGGAGGTCTTTAACCTTTTGATCGTTGCCAGTACCATCTGGAACTGGCAACGTATTAGTGGTATCAAACTTGGTTGGATCCTTGATGTAAGCCCTGGTGTCATCTGGCACCAATTCTAAGTGAATTTGATCTAAATTGTCCGTTCCAACACCAAGAAATTCGGTCACTTTGCCAGCGTTAATTCCCAACAAGGAGGTAGCATGAAGATAATCTTCTCCGTTACCATCATTAAATAACATGTCAATCACAGCTGTAAAAATCCCCTGCTTCAAATCAGCCATTGTTTTACCCTGATTTAAAATGTAACCTGCCGTACCCGCATCTTCGTAATAGTTTCCTGCATCATTAAGGCCATATTGGGACGCTGCCTTTTCTATCCCTTCGTTATAGTGACCGCCTTTAGCACTAATATCCCAAGTCTTTTTCCCGTTGGCATCACTATATTGCTCATATTGCTCAATAACAGCCTTAGCAAAGTCCAAGGAACTTTGGGTAACTTTTAACGCTGGGTAACCAAACTGAACCCGGGCACTATTTATCAATTCAGCTGTAAATTGGGTCAACGCCAATTGGTCTGCCGCTGATAAACTGGTCATATTGACCTGTTGAGCCTTATCCGTTGCAGTGGGTGTGTAACCATTAGCGTTTAAATCAACCCCGAGGTTAGCAATCGGATTGATTGCTTTAGAAGCATCGTCATACATTTGCTGGGTTGCGTTCTGATTATGAATGACATCTGCTAATTGTTGAAAGAGTGCTTCATTATATCCAGTTGGTAACTTAATACTAATATTGTCCGCTTCAAGCGCCGCAATTGACGCCTTAGTTTGATCCACTACAGTTTGCGCATCGGTTTGCGCTTTCTTAGCATTATCCAGCTGGGTTTGTGCGGTACTTATCTGACTCGAAGCAGTCTTTTTTGCTTCATCTAAAGTCGTTTGGGATGTTGTAACCTTTAACTTCGCATCGGTAAGCTTAGCAGTTGCAGAATCTACTGCAGATTGGTCATCCGTCACCTTAGTCGTTGCACTGGTAACATCTTGGTTAATATGATCTAGATCGCTAAGTTCCTTGTTTAACTTGTTGACGTCATCGGCTCCTTGACTCACCTTGGATTTAAGCGACGTAATCTGCTGATTGATGCTATCAATTGTTGACTGGCCGTCAACTAACTGTGATGCTAACGTCTTGGCTTGAGCCTGTGCAGTCGAGAGATCAGTCGTTGTTTTCATAATCAGTTGTTGTTGCGCCGTTAATTGATCCCCAAGGTCCTTAATCTTTTGAGCGTCTTCAGGACTAGCATTCTTTTGAGCAGCTGATAAATCAGATTTAGCCGAATTGAGCGCTTGGTTAGCTTGATCCAAAGCTTTTTGAGCAGATTTTAGAGAAGTTGTATTGGTCATCAAATCTGTTTGTGTCTTCTGAAAATCAGTTAGTGCTTGGTTATACGTTGCTTGAGCTGCATCAACCTTAGCTTGAGCTGCCTTCAATTGATCGGTCAAATTACTGGTAATAACTGAGTTGTTCTGATCGGCATGAGCAGTTGCCGTCAGAGAATTTCCTGGCAAAAAGCCACCAGCAAAGCCCCCTAACGCAATTGCCGAAAAGAAGATAACCTGCTTCCATTTTTTGTTCATATGTTGTTCTCCCTCATTTTCTACTTAGCATACCCCCTCCGGATATACCTGTGCGTATTATAACCTTTATCTAATATGATTATCAAGCCCAACAATGGCTTAGAACAACCAATTACCTCGCTACTGATAACGCAAAAAAGCAAGGTAGCCAAATCCGGAAAATGATTTGAAACTATCTTGCTTCTACGATAAGTCAAATAATATCTGTTAGGCCAATTATTCCAACAGAGCCGCTATTTTCCTTGCTTCTCCAATAACTGCTCTTGCATCTGATCCAGCTTATGAGTGACATACACTGGAAATTCGTCTGGGTTAACCAGTCGCTTTGTTGCTGACGGAATTTCTGCCAGCATCTTTTTACTGTGAGCTTGGATTGCAAATACGTCGGGCAAGTCAGCTTTTAAGTTGTCGCCATCCAAAACAGCTTCTTGAAGCGGCACCGCATCAAAATCTTTGATGAATTGATCACGTTTAGTTGCTAACGGGTTAGCCTTAACCACGTCTAATTGATCGCCAAGCTTTTCGTCCTTTAATGCAATCACATCGGCAAATGCCTGCTTAGTACCGTGATGATATAGCCGATAAGCTTGCTTGAGACCAGGCAACGTCACCTTTTCCCGGCTCGCGCTCACCTTAATTTTTGGAATTAACTGATCGCCCTCTGAAACTGCGGCTAACTTATAAACACCACTCAGGACTGGTGATGACGCACTGGTAATTAAATTCTCACCAATTCCAAAGTTATCTAGTGGCGCCCCTTCATTTAACAGTGACATCACGACGTGTTCATCCAAGGCATTCGATGCCGTTATTTTCACTTCAGGCAAGCCGGCATCATCAAGCTGCTTTCTTGCGCCACGGGCCAACTGAGTAATATCCCCGGAATCAATTCGGATACCAACCGGCTGGTGACCGTTTTGCTTGAGTTCTTTAAAGACCTTAATCGCGTTAGGAACACCCGACTTTAACACATCATACGTGTCAACAAGTAATGCAGCGTTGTCTGGATATACTTCCGCCCACTTCTCAAAAGCACTCAATTCATCAGGGAATGCTTCAATCCAAGCATGCGCCATCGTCCCAGCTGCCGGAATTCCGAACTTTTGGGCGGCCAAAACGTTTGAGGTACTTGTACAGCCACCAATAACCGCTGCTCTGGCACCATAGACGGCACTACTTGCTCCTTGTGCCCGTCTTGCCCCAAATTCCATCACTGGGCGATCACCAGCCGCATAAGTTATCCGGCGCGCCTTCGTGGCAATCAAAGATTGATGATTCATAATATTAAGGATGAGAGTTTCAAATAGCTGGGCCTGCAATAAAGGCCCCCGGATCGTCAATAACGGTTCCCGTGAAAAGACTGGCGTTCCCTCAGGAATAGCGGATACTTGGCAGTCAAAGTGGAAATGAGCGAGGTAATCCAAAAAATTATCCTGAAACAATCCTAGTGATCGTAAGTAATCAATATCTTGCTTATCAAAGTGAAAATCATGCAGATTCTCAACCACCTGCTGCAAGCCCGCACAGATCACAAAGCTACCATCATCTGGCACCTTCCGGAAGAAGACATCAAAGACCCCTTCTTCTTCGGGAATGGTTTGGCGGTAACCGTTTGCCATTGAAAGTTCGTATAAGTCCGTTAACATCGATAAATTATCCATAAGTCATCCTTCTTTTCTACTGATTAAAGGTATTAAAGTATCATTAACTTTTATTGTTGCAAATAAAAGTGACCACAACTTTTATTCTACGGTAACGCGATTTAGGGTTTATTTCAAGCCCCAATGAACGCTAATTTGTACACTCGGGCTGGGCGACCAGGTCGGTTATCAGCAGAGGTACCAACCGCAGTAAACAAGTGCCGGTGGCTCTTTTTAAAATTCGAATTATCAATTTGATTAATCGGTGTCTTTAAAAATGGTGAATAGACCATGCGGGCATCCTTCAGTGTAAAGCTAGCACCAAGGACCAGTAAAATATTGGGTTGATAATCCAACTTGTTTTTGATCCGATCACAAGCAATCTTTAAAATCCACTCATGGTCAAACGCAAGATGCGTTTCTGGTTTTGACTCATTGTGAGCAAATCGATCATAGTAGTCCCCTTCATTCGAACATTCCGAGGTTTGAAAGGCAAGCAGCCCGTTTGAAAACCGGTAGCTTGAATCTGTGTAGCCCATCGCAAACCATTTGGCATCAACAGCCCCATATCCAGGTTCCAAGTGCGGTTTGTCCGGTAAGAAAGTCATGTAGGCTAACGATAACGCCCGCGATTTGGGTGTCCGCAATTTATTGGTGAAAGTTGCCAACTGTTCTGTATGGCTATTTGATAATTCCATCCCGATCTTTTCTTTAACAAGTCGTAACGCTGCCTCATCAGCACTTTCCTGTAGCCGCATAAACGTTTCTGGCAGCGCCCAAAATTGATTGTAAGGAGAATTATCCCGCTTAACCAATAAAATGTTGACCTGATTGGTTGCCCGGTCAAAGCTCCAAATAATATTGGTAATATTAATAAAAGGTCGTTCAAGAATATTAGAAGTTGCCAAGAAGATGCCTCCATTTTTTAAATAATGATTTATTAGGACAGCTACGCAAAGCAGAAGCTTGCACCTAAGCCGGCTCGACCAAAAATCCAAGACCGGGATTTCCGGTCGAGATAACTTAGGCTCCAGCTTCTAAGCGCCTGATTTCGCTCACTTTATTAGGGCAGCTACGCAAAGCAGTAATCTGCGTGTAAGCACCAAAGATCCCTAGCCCAGGGATTCCTGGCCTAGGAGACTTACACTCCAATTTCTAACCGCTTTGCTCCGCTCACTCATTTTACCATTTTGGAATTCATTAGATAGTGACCTAATTAATTGTGTCTCAACCCGCTTCAGATTATAATGACATTAGAATAATGTTGTTATAGGAATGATATTTGCCATTTTGATAACAACCATTGCCCTTTGCCAGTTAAGCCAAAGGAAGTGTTATCCGTGTCCGAAAAAATAATTAAACACTTTACGATTGCTTTTCTCGTCTCATTTATTCTATTGTTGGGCGGCAGTATTAAGGCCTCAGCAGTTGCCCCCATCACGCCTCATGGGACCGCTCGGTTTGAGTCAGCCACCGCAACCATCGATACCACAAATAATTCAGTCCGCTACCAAAAAATCTGGGATAAGGCGGTTCAAGCCTGGAATCAAACCGGCGTCTTTGAATTTGTCCCGACGACTGATTCAGATGCTCAGGTTACAACGAGCACTAATTCAGGCCTTGGTGGTGCTTATACGGGTATGACCTACATCACGACTGGCAGCGATGGCTATATTCAGCATACCGAAAGCGAACTCAATCCGCAGACATTAAAAGTTTATCGATACTCAACTTCAGAAATGGTCAACGTGGCTGAGCATGAATTAGGCCACTCGATTGGTCTCTTGCATAATCCCAATCGGGCGAGTGTCATGTTTGCGGCCAACCGCTACTACAGTATCCAAGCCGTTGATTCTAAAAGCGTTCAGCAGCTATATACCACTCAAGCTGATCGAATCGCAATCTCGAACAAAAAGATCATTTTCCGTGACCCCGTCAACATAAAATAAAATGATGGTTCATTATCAATCCCTTATCTGGCCTGATAATGGATCATCTTTTGGGTATCTAGCCGTTTACCGCTTCTTTCAATAAAGCAGCGTTTCGCTGTAATTCAGTCAACAACGACCTCTCCGGCCAGTAAAGCCCTTGAAAACGCCAGGGTAGTAAAACAAATCCGTCGCCTGAGCCATCAAATAAACGTTGACCGCGGACATCAACTGCTGGCTGGCGAAGCGTCATCGTCTGATTGGCCATCGCTAACCCATTTAGCTGGGTACCATAGAATTGCTCAACCCCTTCAACATCGACTTTTTGAATGCCATAAAAGCGGTTAGCTGGATACATCACGCTTGCCACATTTGGATTATGGTTAAGTCCAATCGCGTGACCAAGCTCATGTTCAGCCACGTTAACCATTTCAGAGGTCGAGTACCGGTAAATCTTAAGTGCTTGCGGATTAAGCTCAACATCTATTCGGTGAAGGTACCCCTGCTTATTGAGGCTAATGTACGTCATGCCTGGGTAGTCCGCCCCTAATTTCGAGTCAGTGCCAGTAGTTATGTTGGCTAAGGCCTTGGTTATGACAAAGTGAAACGCCCCGGTGTGATTCCACGCTTGAATGGCCTGACGCCAAATTCGGCGAAACTTTGCGGAATTCTTAGAAAGGTTGACCGTGGCCGTTGGGTTGGCAAATTTCGCCGTCCCATGCGGGGTAACCGAAGCTGGCGCAGCCATGACAGGTACACTGCCCACCAAAATAAAGAACAGGGAAGTTAGCAAGATGCCACTCATTAACGAGCTTATCTTTCTGAGCATATTGCCCCCCTCTCAACACACATTCAACAACAACGACGATTAATCGACTTCCTATATTATATAACAATTAGTTTATATTTTGGAGAAATGATCCAGTAATTGACAACTTAGTTCGATTAACCCGGATTGTCAATCCTTGCAGTTAATATATTACCATTATTTGGGCTTTATATTCACCTAAATGTTATACTATCGGTGATAATAAAACTCGGAGGGACTGAACCGTTATGACTCAAACAAACCAAAACCGACTCCAATTAATCCTCATTATGACGGTCGTATTTACTGCCACTTTTACCACTTTGAGTGAGTCGGTAAGTCACGCAAAATCACTTCACGATCAGCAGATGTCAACTAGCCAGTCAATTCAGGTCACCCCGCTACAAAACACGATTGTCTTCGTTAGCAATGACACCAATATTTACAGTAACCTTCGCCTGACTAAAGTCGTGTATCACGTTAACCACACCGCTAACTATTTACCCGTCACGTCAACCAAACGTGCCGTGATTAACAATCCACAGCAACGCTCAAGTACGTATGTCTATGTGATTAGTAATCAAGATCACCATGTTCGCGGTTGGGTTGATGTTAAAAACGTTGCCCTATCATGCTAATGACTTTCACCATAAACGTCACTAGTAAGTAACTCAGTGTTCCTTCATTGGAAAATTTCAGCTAACGATAAACAAGCAGTCATCCTCGAAATCTGGATGACTGCTTGTTTTTTGAATAATTTTTTTAATTAGCAGGTCCCCTCAACAGAAACCAAACGCTTATTTATCTGGCGAGTAACTTAAATCAGCTATTTAGAGAAAAGAAACACAGCCAAACTGACTAGTTTTCGGGTTCGTAATTAGGGGCTTTTTTTGTGATGGTAACATCATGCGGGTGTGATTCTCGTAGACCAGCGTTAGAGATTTCAACGAATTGTGCGTTATCGTTTAACGCTTTGACGGTTGCAGAACCAGTATAACCCATTCCGGAGCGAAGACCGCCAACCATTTGGAAGACAATATCGTTAATGCTTCCTTTATACTCAACTTCGCCTTCAATGCCCTCTGGAACCAATTTATTGGCTTCACTGACACCACCTTGGAAGTAACGGTCAGCGGAACCATGTTGTTGTTCCATGGCCGCAACACTGCCCATCCCACGGTAGGTCTTGTACTTCTTGCCGTTTTCTTCATAGACATCACCGGGTGCTTCTTCGGTTCCAGCTAACATGCTGCCGAGCATAACGGCAGTGCCACCAGCTGCTAACGCCTTAACGATATCACCAGAATACTGAATGCCACCATCGGCAATAATTGGCTTGCCCCATTTTCTAGCAACTGAGGCAGCGTCATAGACAGCCGTAATTTGAGGAACCCCGACACCGGCAACAACCCGTGTGGTACAGATTGAGCCGGGGCCAATTCCAACCTTAACGACATCAACGCCTGCTTGGTACAAAGCTTCAGTCCCAGCGGCAGTTGCAACGTTGCCAGCAATTAAAGTCGTGTCAGGATAGTGATCACGGATTTGAGCAATTTTTCGAAGAACGCCAGCTGAATGACCATGAGCCGTATCAATCACAATTGCATCCGCACCGGCTTTAAGAAGGGCAGAAGCGCGGTCAAAGGTATCAGTTGATACCCCAACAGCTGCGGCAACTAACAATGCGTCGTTACCATCAACAGCTGCTTTTGGCGTTTCAGCCGTCTTCTTCACAGCCTTCACCTTGGCAACTTCACCCGCTTGGGCTTCAATACTAAGGTTCTTATGAATAACTCCCAAGCCACCAAGCTTTGCCAAGGCAATTGCCATCTTCGATTCGGTAACAGTGTCCATTCCGGCACTGATGAAAGGAACATTTAACTTCAGATTGTCAGCTAATTGAACTGATAAATCCACATCATTTGGTAAAACATCACTCGCTGCGGGAACCAACAGCACATCATCAAACGTATATCCCTTTTTGCCGAACTTGCTATCCCAACTAACCATCTATCTCGCTCCTTTAATTTTTTAGTTGCTTAGTAACATATCACGTTAGCTCAAAACAAGCAACGATCGTTATCAAAGTCTAATCCCGATCTCATAATTAGTAACATCGCTAAGTAACGGGTTCTTAAAAGTTGTTATTGATTATACACGAACTTTTAGAATAGTTAAAGGACTTTATTCAAATTAATTTGCAGATTTTACAATTAATACCCTGCCAATATTTTTTAATGTTCGTGTTTTACGGATAAAATAAAAGCCCACTGATAATCAGTAGGCTCAACGAACAATTTGACTATTAAAACTTAACGATCACCTTTAGAATAAACCACCGGTGATATTGAATCGACGCTTATACCACCACGAACCCCCAGCACTCAACAGACCAAGGACAAGGTAAGCGTAACGGTTCAGGGCAGGGTTAATCACTGCCGGAAGCATCGCAGCACCAGTGAAGACACCCATCCAGACAACCACAAACACAATCATGATTGCAATTCGAATCCAAATAGAATATTTGTGTTTAACACCAGGCGTAAACATCATTGTTACCAGTGGAATTCCAACTCCGGCAATTGCGGCACTAATAATGATACCAGTAATTCCCATAACTGGCTGTGGGTGCCCTTTTGAAGGGAAGAAACTAATAATCCCATACATAAATGTAAAGATCATTAAAAATAACAAGGCATTATAGCCAGCGTTTGGCCAGTAATCCCGCTTTGGATCTGGTTTTCTCTTTGGTGGGTTCAGGATTGTCTGAACCCTTTGGTCAACTGTTCCCCACATGTTTCGAGCAGTTTTCCCCGACTTCTGGCCTTCAACTAATTCCTGAACCATTTTGTTAACGGTTTCGGCTTTTTGAGCTGCAGTCAACTTGGTCCCGGCAAGGGCCTGGTTAAATTTATACATATACTCTGCGTTTCGCTTGGTTAAGCCAACGTTATCAAATTGGGAATGAACGATCTTCGCAGACCGATCCCGATCTTGATGGACATGGGCGTTTTTTTCGCGGACGCTCATACTTTGTTTTGATTCGTCATTATTACTACTCACTTGTTTCGCTCCTTAATGATTGGCTGGGATGGTTGTTAGGTTGAAATGATCCTTCGTTAAATTTTCGGGCTGTGTTGGACAGAAGCATACATGGACACATCTGATAGAAATTGGGCACTGTTTGGTGGATGTCCTATGCTACATAGATTAGGATCGCTCCGCAAAGCAGAAACTTCCGCATAAGCACCTCTGACAAAAATCCCCAAAAACCAGGGATTTCTGTCAGAGGAGACTTATGCTCCAGTTTCTAACCGCTTTGCTCCGCTCACTCTCACTATACATTGAACCTAAACTCCACAATATCCCCATCTTGCATTACGTAATCTTTCCCTTCCAGCCTCAGCTTTCCGGCATCCTTAACTGCCGCTGGTGTTTTATATTTGTCCAAATCTTCGAACGCCATAATTTCTGCTCTGATAAAGCCTCGTTCAAAGTCTGAATGGATGATGCCGGCTGCTTGAGGGGCCTTTGTTCCCTCTTTAAACGTCCAGGCACGGGTTTCCTTGCCACCCGCTGTGAAGAATGTCTGTAACCCTAAAAGCTTATATGAGGCGCGAATAAGCCGGTTTAAGCCAGGCTCCTTAACTCCTTCAGCCTCAAGAAATTCCTTTTTCTCAGCGTCATCTAATTCAGCGATTTCTTCCTCAGGTTCTGCAGCAACCGCAATTGCTTGGGCACCTTCCTTATCGGCAAAATCCTTAATGACATCAAAATATTTAGAATTTTCAGGATCAGCCATGTCATCCTCGGCAATATTGGCAACGTAGAGAACTGGTTTACTGGTGAGTAAGAAGAGTCCCTTTACAATTTTTTGTTCATCTTCATCGAATTCAATTGACCGAACTGAGCCACCGTCCTCTAAAACTGGCTTGATTTTCTCTAATACCGCTAATTCAGCCTTGGCTTCTTTATCAGCACCTTTGGCAGCTCGTTGTACCTTGCCCAGTCGCTTATTAACGGCATCCAAATCGGAGATACCTAATTCCAAATTAATCGTTTCGATATCGTCAATTGGATCAACTTTCCCGGTAACTGTCGTGATATTATCATCGTCAAATGCCCGCACCACGTGCACAATGGCATCTACTTGACGAATATTTTCGAGAAACTTATTCCCAAGTCCTTCACCTTTACTGGCACCCTTAACAATTCCGGCGATGTCGGTAAACTCAAAAGTGGTTGGAACGACTTTTTTAGCTGGGATTAGTTCCTGGATTCGATCCAAACGCTTATCAGGAACTTCAACCATCCCCACATTAGGATCAATTGTGGCAAACGGGTAATTTGCCATTTCAGCCCCAGCTTTAGTGATCGCGTTAAATAATGTTGATTTACCGACGTTGGGTAACCCAACGATTCCTGCAGTTAATGACATAAGTTAACAACTCTTCTTTCAGTTTATTTTTCAGCCTTTTCAAGGATTTTTTTTAATTTATGGTCGAACTCTCGGCGCGGCATCATCACAATGTGACCGCAGCCGGTACACTGAATTTTAATATCAGCCCCCATCCGAATGATCTCCCAGCGGTTGGTGCCGCATGGATGAGGTTTTTTCATTTCAACAATATCGTGAAGATCGTACATGGTTGATCATCCTTTCCAGAGTGCGAACCCAAGCAGTTAGGGATCGGATTGTAAATCTCCTTTGAAGAAAATTCCTGGTTTTGGAATTTTTTCAAGGGTGCTTACACGCAGATTTCTGCTTGGGTGAACACGTTTCCACTAGGTTGCTTAGAAAAAATACAGATTGTCGCCTACCACTCTGCTCGACAGAACATGGTAGCAGCATTCGATTTTAGTTGTTTCTGTGTTTTTATAGATTTGAGGAGAAGGCTTGGCGTTAGTGCCAAGTTCTTAAGGGTCGTTTTATTTTTCACATTGAGCTAGACAGATCCGCAAAGCACACACCTACGCATAAACACCACTAACAAACTGTTTAGTGATTGTCCTAGGCTACATAGAGTAGGACCGCTCCGCAAAGCAGAAACTTCCGCATAAGCACCTCTGACAAAAATCCCCAAAACCCAGGAATTTCATCTTCTTGGCAACATTGTGGAAACGTGCTACACCAAGCAGAGACTTGCACCTAAGCCTTCTCCACCAAAAATCCAAAACCAGGATTTCTGGCGGAAAAGGCTTAGGCTCCAGTCTCTAACCGCTTGGTTCCGCACTCTAACCGCTTTGCTCCGCTCACTTAGTCTAAATCCACCCCAAACATCTCCAAAATCCGGTTCAAATCATCTGTTGACGCATATTGGATCTCAATTTTCCCCTTCCCCTTTTTACGAGAGGAATTGACAATTGCAACCTGTGTGCCAAATTTTTCCTGCAGTTGGCCTTCAGATGCCCTGACAAATGGTGACTTTCGGGGAGCCTTTTTCTTCTTGGTACCCTTTTTGCCGTTAATCTTAGCGGCTGCCTGTTCTAGTTGACGAACCGTCATGGATTCTGTAACTGACTTCTTAGCTAGCTTGATTAAATCCTGTTTATTATTAACTGACAGCAGTGTCCGGGCCTGACCCATCGACAACTTGTTATCTTCAAGTAACTCCTTAACTTCAGAGGGAAGGCCTAAAATTCGGAGATAATTCGCAATATACGGACGACTCTTACCAAGCCTTGACGCAACTTGCGCTTGGGTCAAATCCAAGCGGGTCATCAACATATTATAAGCTTCAGCTTCCTCTAAGGTAGTCAAGTCTTCTCGCTGCAGATTTTCCATAACAGCGATTTCCATCATTTGCTCTTCGGTCGCATCCCGAATAATCGCTGGAATCGTCTGCTGCTTAGCGATTTTAGATGCCCGCAGCCTTCGTTCACCGGTTAGCAACTCATAAGAGTCGACTTCTGGATCGGGCTTGCGAACGATAATTGGCTGGAAAACACCGGAGTTTTTTATTGAAACTGCTAAATCCTGAAGCGCCTTTTGGTCAAATCGATGCCTTGGCTGATAAGGGTTAGGCCTGATTTCACTAACTTCAATGTCAATAACATCTTCCTTGCTGGTATCAACGTTATTATCCTGGAAAAGGGCTTCAATTCCCTTTCCCAGCCCTGTGGGTTTCTTCTTATTAGCCATGGTTTGCCAGCACCTCTTTCGCCAACTTCATATATTTTTCCGCACCCTTTGACTTAGGATCGTAATCCATAATTGGCAATCCATAACTTGGCGCCTCAGATAATCGGACATTTCTTGGAATAACCGTTTCATAAACTTCATCTTTAAAGTATTTCCGAACTTCAGCATTTACTTGTTCACCCAAATTAGTACGCGCATCAAACATGGTGAGCAAGACGCCTTCGATTTTTAAATCCGGGTTAAAATGCTTTCGAACCAGGTCAATCGTGTTTAACAACTGACTCAATCCTTCCAGTGCATAGTACTCACTTTGGACGGGGATTAAGATCGAATCACTTGCCGTGAATGCATTAACAGTAATAAGGCCGAGGGATGGCGGGCAATCAATCAAGACAAAGTCGTACTGATCCTTTACAGCATCTAACGCATCCTTTAACCGAGTCTCCCTAGCCATTTGCGGCGTTAGCTCGATCTCTGCTCCCGATAACTGAATCGTGGCGGGGACAATATCTAAGCCGTCATGATCTGTATGTATAATCGTTTCCTGCATTGGTTCTTCGTTAACCAAAACATCGTAAACGTCTTTTTTGATATCCGCTTTAGAAATACCAACCCCACTGGTTGCGTTTCCCTGGGCATCCGCATCGACTAACAGAATTTTCTTTCCCAGCGTTGCCATGCCGGCCCCTAAATTAACAGCCGTCGTGGTTTTCCCAACGCCACCTTTTTGGTTAGCAAGTGAAATCACATATGCCATTATTCATCCCTCCTTATCATTTAATTGGTAATTGGTTCCCTATTCGGTGTCCCAGGCTTTCGCGGGTACTTTTTAGGGGTATCGTTAACTTTGTCGATTACAATGATATGCCTTGCTTCTTCAGAAATCGGCAGTGAAAATTCAAAATCACCGCTGACCTTACCACCTAACACCTTGATGGCAGCCTTTGAATCAGCTAATTCATCTTCGGCTTTGGCAGCTTTCATTGCAATCATTTTGCCGCCAACTTTAACGAGCGGTAGACACAATTCGCTAAGGACCGCCATTCTCGCAACTGCGCGGGCAGAGACGATATCAAAACTTTGACGCTGAGGTGATCTTTTAGCCCCAAATTCTTCAGCTCTCGCGTGGAATAGCGCAACGTTATCAAGCTTAAGTGTGTCAACTAACGTTTGTAAAAAATTAATTCGCTTATTTAATGAATCAACGATCGTTACTTTTAATTGTGGAAATAATATTTTAAGCGGAATTGACGGAAATCCAGCGCCGGCACCAACATCACAAATCGTCAATGGTTCCGTTTGGATTTGTGAAACAAAAAAGGCTGGCGTTATCGAATCATAAAAATGTTTTAAATAAACTTCCGGTTTTTCTGTAATTGTCGTGAGGTTAACATGTTCATTAACCGCCACCAACAGCTTAAAATAGGCATCGAACTGACTCATTTGCTCGTCAGTAACTTCGATACCTTTATCTAAAAGGACCTTTAAAAATTGATCGTTGTTCATTTATTATTTCTCCTACCATGTGAAACAATCTGTTTCACGTCTTAGTATACTTTACCTTAAAATCGCTTATATGACAAGCCACCCAAGCCTATTAATTCTAGCGATATTGTGATTAAAATGCAAAACAAAAACAGTCAACTAAAATAATTGACTGTCCCAAGAAACTAATCATTTATTCAGATAGTAATTACTGCTTAGCAAGTTCCTTCATTACATCTTGAACTACTGGATTTGCAAATACATCGTCTGCCGCCTGTTTGATAATTCGCTGTTGATCCGGCTCTGATAATTTGTTGCTTCGGATGTTCCCGGGTTTAACAATTTTTACTTTATCGTATTTTTTCATTTAATCGCCCCTATCAAAAGAATTAGAACCATTGTCATCACTTCTTAGCTGTTCCAGCGTATCCCACTTTTCATTAAATAAATTTAGCCTAACGTTTTTCAAAATATAACTTGAAATCTGCTTCGTGTCAATTAATCCAACCGCAATTTTAAGTGACATATCAATTAATTCTTGTTTTAATCCTGGCGTAAAAATAAAGTCATAGTCATTTGAATGTAAAAACACTAACATTGCGACCATTGCCGTTCGCTTATTACCATTTGAAAACGACTGCAATTTGCCAATTCGCTCCCAAAGATAAGCTGCTTTCTTGGTAAGTGTGGGTTCTTGATTTTCTCCATATATGACTGGACTGCCGAGATAATCAAGAACGTAGCCAATGTGATTCTTACCTTCAGGGATCTTAAGCCCTCGTAATCCATAAACACCGTCTTCCTCATACATTTGCTGCGCATTTGAATTCCAATCAACTAAATTATTCATCGAAGGCACAATTGTCTCAATGGGAATAAGAAATATTCTGTTCTGAATCTTTCCTTGCAGAAAAGTGTTTATTGAATAAGCCCTTACTGACCACGGAACTAATTCCAAACTGATTTTATCTATCCCTCCCGCAAAGCGCTCTCGATAGGTTTTCAGGAATAATTCAAGCAATTCATCCTGTTGTTCAGTCGTATCAAACGGTACCACAATTATCCCAGAATAATGGACACCATTTAGATAACCACCTTTCAGCTCATGATTCCCTAAAAAATTTAATGGCCTTAATTCGTCTTTAAATGAATCACCCAGTGTCATCAATAAATTCACCCCATGGATTCGATGTATTTGTATTTTATTTTAACAGAAAGTCATTCTGAAAATAAAAAAGACGATCAATTAATAATGACCGTCTCTTCGATGAATTATTTCTGAATCTGACTTACTTCTTCCAAGAACCACTTATTAAACGCTTCAGCATCAATGTCCACGCAAACATTGGCATTCGTCTTGCCATCGTGATAAGCACCACGGATATCGCCGACCGTTTCGCCAATTGCTGGCCCATCAGTCACGATATCGATCCACATCTTCTTAGTCGTGATTGCTTCTGGATGAAGGAGATAGAAGATCGTGTTAACATCGTGCATTGCGATCCCTTTATCACTGTTATCGCCATCCTGGCTGATAATATCGTGGAGCATCTTACCCGTTTCATTCATATGTTCGAGCTTGCTAAGTGAATCAGGCGTCAATAAAGCCTTCATGGTGATATCCAGGCCAACCATCGTAATTGGAATACCAGAGTTATACATAATTCGAGCAGCGTCAGGATCAGTAAAAACGTTGAACTCAGCGGCACTGGTCATATTACCTTTACCAAGTGACCCGCCCATAGCAACAATTCGTTCAATATGATCCTTAACTTCTGGATACTCACTGAATAGTAACGCAATGTTTGTGTATGAACCCGTAGGAACAAGTGTAATCTTCTCGTCACTGCTCATAATAGCATCATGCAATGCTTCAACGGCACTGACATCAAGTGGCTTGGGCAGATCCTCCGGAAAATCATAACCGGGCATCCCTGATTCGCCATGAATTCTAGCAGCATCTTCAAACTCCTTGATTAATGGTTGTTTGGCACCAGCAGCCACTGGCACTTTTTCATTGAAGAAACGGACAATCTTTTGAGCATTCTTCGTAGTCTTGTCGACCGTCACGTTACCAGCAACACTGGTAATCAGTTTTAAATCAATTTGAGGGTCATTTAACGCCATAGTTAAAGCAGCAGCGTCATCAATTCCTGGGTCAGTATCCATTATAATTTTAATTGTCATAAATTAAATCTCCTCCTTAAATCAAACGCTTACAAATTTTTGGTAACAGGAAGCGAGCAATCTTAAATCTGTTCGCTTCCTTTGATAACTATTAATAGTGGTAATGCCATCCCTCAATCAAAATGTCATTTCCAGTTCCCATGTTAATCTCAAATAGCCAGACAGGCACTTATAGTAATGCACTTAAAATGAGATCACACAAGAACAACGCTCCCAATACATACGTTGGAACAGTGAGTTCGTTTTGCCTTCCCGCCGCAATCTTCAATATTGGATACGCCACGAAGCCAAACGCTAGCCCCGTTGAAATACTAGTAGTAAATGGGATAATCACCACAATTAGGAACGCTGGGAACCAATCGGAAAAATCAAACATATTGATTCGACTTAGCTGGTTCATCATCAGCGCACCAGTAATAATGATTACTGGTGAGATTGCTGCCTGGGGGACATATGATAACAATGGGATAAAAAACATCGACAGCGCAAACATAATTCCAGCAACAATTGATGTTAATCCCGTTCGACCACCACTCTCAATTGCCGAAGCACTTTCAGCCGCAGCCACCGTCGGACTGGTTCCTAAGATTCCGGAAAGCAAACTGGTCACGGAACTTGCCTGAAATGCTTTTTTAAACTTCTTAGGATTTGGCATGATCCCTTCCAGTAATCCCATCGACTCAAAGACTAAAATCATCGTCATCGAAAAGACCGCCAGGACAAATGGCACGCTCAAAATCCGGCTAAAGTCGCCCTTAGCAAATACCTCACCATATTTGGCAATATCACCAATTCCGACTGAAGGTGATGCTTGATCCTTAATTCCAAACACAATTCCCACCACTGAAGTGACTAGAATGCCAATGAAAAAGCCACCAGTCACATTTCTAATGAACAAAAACAGTGTCAACAATAAACCAAAGATGGCTAATAAAGTCGCCGGTTTGGTCATGTCACCAAGCGCTAGAATAGAATTTTTTCCTTGCTGGATTAACTGCGCCTTCTCAAGCCCAATTTCCACCAAGAACAGGCCAATGCCAGCCGTAATCCCAGCCTTTAGTGTATCGGGAATCCCCTTAGCAAGAATTTCACTTAACTTGGTAAAAGCGATTAAGACGTAAATCACACTGGAAACAATTGATATTCCCAACGCTTCTTGCCAAGACAACCCCATTGCAACAACTACTGTATATGTGAAGAATGCATTGACACCCATCCCCGGTGTCAAAATAACCGGTGCGTTCGCCCAAAAGCCCATGATCAAACAACCAATGAGCGATGAAATAATAGTGGCGAACACGCTCAGATCTGTCGGAATTCCGGCATCTTTTAAAATAATTGGGTTAACAATAATGATATAAGAAATCGCGAAGAAACCGGTGATTCCCGCAATCATTTCCCGTTTAACGAGTGATTTATCTTTTATAGCCTCGCGAAGCCGCAGCTTGTTGGCTACGGCTTCGGCTTGTTGCTTCTTATCCAAAAACAAAACCTAACTTTCTAACTTTCAATATTACCAAACAAATAAGCCAACGATACCAGCTGACATCAGTGATACCAAGATACCTGAAAGTAACATTGTCAAAACGTTCTTACTGATCAAATCATTCTTTTCCTTATCAACCAAACCTTTAAAGGCCCCGATAATCATACCAGTCGTTGAGAAGTTCGCAAATGAAGTGATAAAGACAGTCAATTGCGCTTGATAATGGGCAGGGAAGACGTTGAGGTTGTTGATCGTACCAGCAATCTTACCCATAACAACGAATTCGTTGGTGACTAACTTCATTCCCATAAATTGTGCAAATTGGAAGGCTTGGCTGACATCAAGACCCATTAACCATGCAAATGGGAACATGATGATTCCTAAGATATGTTCCAATGATAACCATGGATTGAAGAGGGCCAAGATCTTGTCAATCAAAGCAGCTAAGGCAACAAAGGCGATAACGTTAGCAGCAATGATTAAGATCAAACGACCAGCACCAAGAATTGAGTCGCCCAAGAATGAGAAGTATGGTTCCCGTTTCCCATTTGCCTGAACATCACCCGCTTCAACAGCTGCTTCACTGGTACCACTACCACCCATTTTAGCGATAGTATCTTCTTCTGGAGTCACCTTAACAGGGTTCAAAATACTTGTAATAATCAAAGCGTTTAAGACGTTCAATGGAATGGCAGTCAAAACGTATTGGCCAGGAACCATTTGGGTATATGCACCAATGATGGAAGCCGTCACACATGACATTGACATCATAGCCAATGTTAAATTACGCTTTGCTGACATTTGCTTTAATTGAAGTGATGAAACGGCAAGAGCTTCAGTGTTACCAAGGAACATCATTTCAACGGCAAAGAATGATTCAAACTTAGGGGCGCCGGTGATGAATGAAAGTCCCCGACCAACCCATTTGATGATCCAAGGCAAGACACCTATGTATGTCAAGGTATCAAACAGAGGTACAATCATCAAGATTGGCAACAAGGCACTCGTGACGAAGTTCATTGATTTGGCAGTTCCGCCGTACTGAGTTGTCACCCAGTTTGGCAAAGCAAAGTTGATTCCTTGATAGGCAACTTGAACCAACCAGTTGAACCCGTCGGCTGCGGCCTTAACGGCGTCACGGCCCCATGCAAAGCTGGTCAAAATCCAGGCCAAAACAAGGTTAATCACTAATACGACAGCGACAGAACGCCAGTTAATACTTTTCTTTGCATTTGAAAATAGCAAGGCAATTCCAAGGTACACAACGATCCCCAGAATATTAACTAGCAAATATGTTAATTGCATATTCTAAAATCCTCTTTTCTGAATTTATAAACAAAAATGGCTAGAAACAAAACTTGACGACTATCCTCCTTATACGACGGAATTGGTTTTAAAATTGAAACCCAAATTAATAATACGATGAACTAGGTCAGTTCACCAAGAAAACTGCTTCCAATAAAGGCTGCGGAAGCGTCAAGATTGAAGATGTCAACCAGCGTTGCGGCAACGTCGGCAAGCGACTTACGAACGCCTAAAGAATGCCCCTCAGAATTTGATGGGACGTATGCAATCAACGGGAGATACTCTCGTGTGGGGGTGGTGCTATAAGTTGGATCGTTAGCAAATGATGATGTGATGAGTAATAGATCTGTACTATAAAGCTCATTGATCAACTGTGCTAGTTGCTGATCGACAAACCGAAGCGACTTAGCACACCCTTCAATGTCAGCCTGTTTGCAGCAAGCTTGCAGGCCATTTAGCCTCATGTAAATTAAACCGTTGCTCGGCGTAACTACCTGCTGATGTAATGTTTTGAACGCCTTCACATCATTGTTAGCGGGCAAAATCGTCGAAAGGTCTTGATTAAATATGTAACTATCATAAGTGCTAATGACGACCGACCGATTCACCCCATTCCCCTGGTACACGAGGGAATCGATGGCACTGGTTACCCTTACTGCAGACTGGTAATCAAACATTTCCCGCAAACCACTGTTAAGGTTATTACGATTTGTTGCTACCTGCACCTTTCCAAAAAAGCCCAGTGGTGCCTCAACGGGTGAAATGCCAACTACTGGATTACCAAAACGGATGTTACCAAGCCCCAGACGGGTTAGTGTTGGCAATTTAAATCGCCCACCAACTTTATTGGCAATGTGGCCAAGCATATCTGCACCCACTGAATTAAATTTAGCTGCATCACTCGCTTCACCAACGCCAAGGGAAGATAGATCAACGATAATTACCCTCTGAAAATCCATGGAAGCCACCCTTTCCCCTTCAAGTTCCATCAATTGTGAAATGATTCTACATGAATAGGATACCCAATTAGCTGGTTGATGTAAATTAAATTCGGCAAACAAGCGAATAAGTAATACCTTTTACTTACATGATTACGCTTTCATTATAGCAAACATATCATGATCTCACAACTTATTTTTCGGAACCGCTGAAGTAAAATAGTTTGGAGTTTTACTGAGTCGCGTTCAAATGTAAGACCCATCATAGCACCTAACTCCTTGATATCAGGAAGATTGACACAATTGAACATGTGTTAAACAAGGACATGAACATTCTGTCTATAAGTTATTAATTAACCTGACAATTAGATAAGTCTGTTAATATATATCAAATTAGTAATCAAAGCTGTTAAAACGGTTAATCTCAATGATTACAATTAGATAATGTCGTTCGGACGGATTTTATTACTTGTTAAAAAGTGGTACAAGCCGGTTTTAAGGTCACATAGCAAAAAGAAGCGCAGCTGAGTAAGAATCAACCCATCTAATATCCCAGTCCTATCGATCCACACGCCATTCCCCAGCTGTGTATCTTGGCATTTTACACAAAAAAATAGGATTTAAACTCGTTATTTGCGTGCTACGAGTTTAAATCCTATGTGGAAGGGATTGTCGGGGTTAATACCCACTTCAGTAATAATTTAATGTTTTATCGCCTCAATTTAACTAATTGTTGATCCATCTGCCGCAAACTTTAATCACTCTTTTTAATTTACTTTTGATAAATTTGCCGTGCGATCAACGAATGGTTCTTCGTGAAACTAATTGTATCAACTTGATATCTCATCAATTTGACTGCGGAACCATCTGGCTTACTACAAGCGACCTCTCACGTTAACCTAATTCAATTACTCCAACAGGTATTAATAGTGAGCCTTCAAGTTGCATAAACATTTGAAACCAAACTCATTATATTCAAACACTTAATCACCTGAATTAATTTTGTTATTTTAACGCTTAACCATTTGAAATTCTCTTGAGACTTATGAAACATTGATATTCAAATACTAATGGTACATGATACTCAAATTCACGTTCCTAAATACTTCTTGAAACTTTCAAACCTTAATCCTTAAAATAATCATCCGTCATTCCAAACTGTGAAACATTTGAAAATAATCTAGTGTCATTCCAACATATTAATTCTTGGATCAGAGAACATTCAAAGTAGGTGAAACCCCTATGCTTCGAACTTCCTTTCCCTTCCTTGACTATATAATACCATATCTGGAAGCGTTTGCAAGTATTAGTTCTCAAATTCTAAAATTAATCAAGATACCATGCACAGCAAGGGATTAGTGGCAAATCAAACAATAATCCCTAACGTTTGCAGTGGCACTGGCACTGGCACTCCAGACCAATCATCCAAACCAACAAAAAGCCAACTACCCCATATTGGCATAGTTGGCTTTAGATGGCGCCCTGTAACTAGGACCGATCGTTATTTAAATAAGAAACGTAATGGATCAAACGCAAAGAACGATAATCCTGCAAGCCCAATCACCGCAACCGTCGCAATTAGCGGCCAGAGATCTGAAACCCCAGTCTTATCATGCATGAGATACTTAGCATTCGACACCGGTGTTGTGATGGTCACCTTATCACCATTAGTTGTCGTAAGCCGGCCTCTGTTAACGTTATTGTTCTTCACGGTTTTGTAAAATGAATCACTAAACGTATCAAAGGTGACCAGCTTAGTCTTGCTCTTCGCTTGGTGCCTGCCATCACTTTCAATGATAGCGTCTTCTAGATTAGGCTTAGAAATTGCCTTACCCGTTACCGGCTTTTCAATTTTAGATTGATTAACCGGAAATTGACTTGGATTAACCGAACTAACCCCGGTTGCTGCCGGCGGATTACCACTCACTGAATTCTGACTTTGTGGCGTGGTCGCCGCTGGTTGGGAACTTGCTGGCTGATCATTTGGAATCACTTGGTTGATAATTGCCTCTAAGACATCGTCAACGCTGCTTCCCTGGGTTGTAGCACCCGGTTTGCCAATTCCAATCATCGCCTGTTGAAATGGTGTCTTGGTAGATGAATCGTCCTTAGAATCGATGGCTTTCGAAATAACCCCACTAGCCTTCACGCTTTGTGAATTGACGCTAGTTGAATTATTGACCGAACCATCATCCTTAGCTGACTTAGCTTCGTTAGCATTATCAGTTGCTTTTGATTCAGAATCTGTTTGCGTAGCCGGTGTATCTTTAGCCGACGATTCAGAAGAATCCGAATTGTCAGCTTGCGTATCCGAATGGTTACTATCAGAATCCACACTTGTCCCATCATTATCACTACTAGCTGAACGATCAGCTGGCTGAACCTGATTGTCGTTGGCGTCCTGATACGAAACAGAATCGTCGCTCTTTGAATCAGTCACGTGTTCTGCTGGCGTCGTACTGGTGTCTGAGTTGACCTCAGTCTTAACCGTTGTTTCTTGCTTGATATCCTGCGGCGTGGTAGCCGCGTTCCCCTGAATACCAAAACCAAAAGTTACCAATGCAAACGATGTTACAAAGAGTGGCAACTTACCCTTAATCTGCTTTCTCATAATATTGTTATCCCCTGACTTGGGTGCATTCAAAACATACTATTAAAGTATATAGTCCAATGTTATGTTACTTTGTCCCATTTGGCAAGTTGGTTATGTACTTTTCATTATCGTGTAAATGTCTCGTAACATATCAATGGTATATTTAAACTTGATTGAAACCATATTGAGGAGATAATGATAATGTTTAAAAAAGTTTACATAGTGGCAGCACTTGCTGCAACAATGGGGGTAGCCGGCTTAAGTTCGACCGCTCACGCTGCAACTACCAAGGCCACCCCAACTTCAACGTCAACCGCTAAGCAGCCTAATGCGACCAAAACTAATCAAAAAGACGACCAGGACGATGTGAAGCCAGCAACCGTTGTCAAAACAACCGACTTATCGGACGAACCAATGCCCTATCATATGAAATCCGGCTATATTTATTCAGATTCAGGCCTCACAAAAACACTGGGGTCTGCTAAGGACTTTGCTAACGTCACCTTCTACGCATACAAAAAAGTCACAATCGACCGCTCGGCTCAGGGCAGTGGTAATTCCGTTTTCTATTATGTTAGAAGTGGCAGCGGTAAACAAACCGGTTATGTGTGGCATGGCAATCTTGAGGGTATCGCGGAAGGAACTTTTAATATCGCAATGAAAAACAGCAATTATTTTAAATCAAACAAAATCATTACGATGGGCGACTCGATTACTTGTGGTTATGACGGTTACCAAACACTAACCAACATGGGTTACCCAACGTGGTTATCACGTTATCTCAATACCAAAGTCACAAACGTCGGCTATAATGGCGCCTTTTTGGCACAGGGTGATGGCAACGTGGAGACGCCTGGTGATTTAACCACAGTTGTGAATGAACACAATTTCAAAAACTATAACGTTGCTACGATTGCTTATGGCACCAACGATTATGGTCATTCAACCAACTCACTAGATGATATTTCTGCCGAGTTAACCAAAGATATCAAGAAGATGAAGTCTGACAATAAGAACTTGATTATCTATGGCATCTTGCCACTTACCCGCTACGATAACAACACCAATTCTGATGAAGTGGCTGGTCAGGGTGGTTACTCGATGAACCAATTGCGGGATGCTGAAGCTCAGGTTTATAAAGATAACAATATCCCATATCTTGATTGGCGTAACGATGCCAAACAGATCATCACGGACGCCAATCACACCACCCGCTTTAATGACGGCCGCTTACATCCAAACCCAATGACCTATCAGTTAATGGGGAGAGAAATCGCCCAGTTTATGATTAAAAATTATCCTGAAGATATGATTAAAACGAGTAAGACTACCACAAATAAAGCGACAACTAAGAAGAAAACAGCCACAAAAGCTACTACTAGGAAAACAACTACTAAAGTAACCAGTCCGGCTAATTACTAAACTTAGACAGCAGTAAAAGGACCATTGGAAATTTTTCAAATTTCCAATGGCCTTTTTACTGCTCAATGTTACATTGCAGAAGCATGGGGATAAAGCCGCTTCCGGTCATATAAGCCAACGCGAATCATTAAGGCACCCCATCGTCAAAGCGCAAACTTAGCTCGATTATAGTAAAATACAGTAAAGAAGGTGTGGACATGCGCGTTGCTTTCAACAAGCCGAACGAAGAACTGCCATTATACTGTGATAGTATTGGTTATCATTGGCCGCAGCCGCCAATTCAGCGTTCTAACGGCTACTATGCTTACCATTGGCTGCAAACTGAAACAGGAACGGGAATTGTTACCATTAACCATCAGCGAATGGTCCTGGGTCCCAAACAAGGCGTCCTATTTCGACCGCGAATTGCTCACGACTATCACCCAAAAGATGGACACAATTGGCAAACCGCTTTTCTATCATTTAACGGTACCCTGTGTGATCAGCTGGCTGACTTTCTCAATCTAAAGGACTTTATATATATCGACCGCGTATCGCCTGAGTTAGCCTCATTTATCTCTGAAAGCTTCAATGATTTTAATAGTAGTAACGTTGCCGCAATGTTAGACCAATCCGTTGAACTTTATAAGTTTATGGTATTACTCCGCCAAAATAAGTTACTAAAAAATCGCCATTATCAGGACCAGCCAATCGCCATGCCAATTATTAGCTATATTTCAAAGCATTATGCCGAAACCATTTCAAACGAACAGCTGGCTAAAATTACAAAGTACTCAATCACCTATCAAAATCGCGTCTTCAAGCAAGTTTACAACATGACGCCCCTTGCATATTTGAACAGCTATCGCATGAAAAAAGCGAAAGCCTTGCTACTAACCCATCCCACTTGGGAAATTCAAAAAATCAGCAATCAGGTTGGTTTCCGTGATCCATCGCGATTTATTCACCAGTTCAAACGATTTTATAAGACGACCCCTGCCCAATTCAGAAAATTTATGTAAAAACGGCTTAATTTGAGAAACACCTCAAAGTTAGTGGAAAAACTTTGGATGTTTTTCAAATCAAGCCGTCTTTTTTCACTTTAGTAATTTCCTTGAATCACCAATTTCTTATTAGCAGTTACAAACTGACCATTTGTCAATTGGTACCTAGTGGTTAAGTTGTGCTTAACAAGCTTCTTCACTTTCAGTCGAGTACCTGCCTTATAATGGGTCACTTTCTTGGTTAGATTTGCCTGTCTGTATGCATTGACACCCTTCTTAGCGATCACCGTAATCCGCTTGTTCTTTGGCATTGACGCATAATAAGCGGTTACCACAAATTTTCGATTAGCTGTGATGTAGCCGACCTTGCCGGCAGTTTTACTCTTATGGTTCACATCACGCACTTTGTACCGCAATACGCCGGCCTTGGAACGGGCGTAATCAGTCACCACAAACATTGGCCGGTTAATTCGCTTAACCTTACGATAATTGGCAATCCGTTCAGTTTTCTTAAAAGTTGCCTGTTTATACATATAAATGTGGTCAGTCGCGTAGACCGCGGCCCCTTCTTTGGCGGCATGGGCCGGTGCTTTGCCCGTTTCAGTCGTCGGAGGTATCACTTCAGGGGTTGGCTTCACCGGAGTAGGGGCTACCGAATTATTGGCGTCGTTAGTTGAATCAGTGCCACCTCCAGGAGTTGGGCCTGGATTCGGCGGGGTGGCCGCCTTTTTATATGTGAAAGTAATTTTGCCGTCAGCATCTAATTTACCCGATAACGTCTTGCCACTGGTCAACGTGTAACCATGAATATCAGGCGCAGTCTCCGTATAAGTTTCACCAAATGGCACCAACTTTTTCCCTGAAGCATGGCCTGAAATCGGTTGCCCATCCTCATCTACATAATTAATTGTCAGGTAGTTGGCGAATTTTTCATAGACGTAAGTGGCTGTAGAACCTGATTTTAGCTGCTTAGGTATTTGACCATAGCCCACCAGGTACTTAAGGGGCATCATTTCTTGGTAAGTAATATCGCTAGCATTAACGTTAGCCTGCATCGCTGCAACTATCTTTGTGTCCGAGTTAATGACCGTTCCCCTATTGTTAGAATATCGAATCACAATCGCGGTATATTTATAGTTCTTGATCGTGATTGGGAAGCTCATATCATCTTCGGGAACCTCGGCAAAATTATAAATGATCGGACTCTTTAATTCATTGCCAGATATGTCCGTGAAAAACAACTTTAATTTATCCTGCTCTTTGTTGATAGCATCCGGGGTTAATGTAATTTTGTCAGGCTTAGTGGACTCAGCGTCTTTATAGGCAAAGTAGACGTTAACTTCATAATCGTCCGGATTTCTCTTTGGAAAACTGCCAACATCTATATATTTGAAATTTTCGGTGGCTTTACTGCGGTCTCTGTAATACTGTTTACCAATATCAGTGGCGTTATCAGTGTAATAGCCTTGCAGCGTATACCGACCGTTTTCGTAGGCATTTTGCATAAACTTGGAAGTATCGATTACATTGGCGGACGTTGGGGCAGTCACTTTCTCGCCATTAAATGGTAAATCGATCGGATCGCCGTAAATATCAACGGCGTGCATGGTATAAGTCACCTCACCCGTCCCAGCGGCCCGAACGGTGGTTGCGTGCATCAATAATCCCCCAAAAACAATTGCGGCGGTAAACGCCATTATAAATCGAACGGTACAAGCCAGGCGATCACGCATAGTCTGGTTACCCATATCGGTTTCCCCCTTTATTAAATTCAGTGAGCGGAGCAAAGCGCTTAAAGATCGGAGTGTAAGTCTCCTATCGAGGAAATTCCTGGTCTTGGAATTTTTTCGATAGGTGCTTACGCGCAGATCTTTGCTTTGCACAGCTGTCCTAAAAACAGTGAGCGGAGCAAAGCGCTTAATAATCGGAGTGTAAGTCTCCGCTACCAAGAATCCCCGGTTCTGGGATTTTTGGTAGCGGTGCTTACACGCAGATTATTGCTTTGCGCAGCTGTCCTAATTCGCAATAACACTTGTTACTATTATAATATCAAAATAAGAGGTAAAACGATATTATGATGCCTATTAGTTATCAAAAGATGAGTAAATTACTCATGGTTGATTAACGAGAGTCACCATTTCTCAAAATTTGCCAGTTAGAAATAAAAAAAGCACACCATCGCTGGGGTGCTTACAACTAAAACTTTCGCTGAATCTATTTAATAATCTTTACAAACTTACTATTAGCCGTCACAAACCCACCAGCCACTTGATATCGCTTGGCACCAAAGTCGGTCAGTGAATAAGGCTTCGAGTACGTCCACCGCTTCACCTTCAAAACGGTCCCTTTTTCGAGGTGCTTAACACGCTTGGTCAAGTTAATTGTTTGATAAAGATTAACCGATCGCTTAATTTTAATCCGTTTTGGTTGCTGATACTTACCAGCAATTACAAGTTTTCGATTACCAGTAACAAAGTGGCCGTTCGTCAATTGATATCGGGTTGTTAAGTTATGCTTAACGATCTTTTTGACCCTTAATACGGTGCCCTGATTGTGATTCTTGATCTTGCCAGTTAGGTCCTTCTTGGTATATTCATTGACCCCCTGCGGATTGAGCACCGTTAACTTAGCATGCTTGGCTGTGTAGTAGACGGGCCGGGTGAAATGCCAATTCGAGGTGATATAGCCCACTTTACCAGCAGTTTTACTCAAATGGTTCACATCCCGGACTTTGTAGCGCAATCGGCCGGTGTTCGAATACATGTACCCCTTTACGATAAACATTGGCCGATTAATCCGTGGCTTCTTAGAATATGTTGCAATTCGTTCAGATTTACTAAAACTAGCATTTCGATACAGGTAAATCTTCTGCAGTGTATTGACGGCTTGATTCTTTTTGGCTTGTGGATAGACGGTACCAGGCAGGGTGTCGTCGTTATCGGCCTTGGGAGTAACCGTCGGCGTTGACGAACTGGATTCGCTTGAACTGTCTGGCGTTGGTGTCCCGCTGTTGAACGATCCGGCATCACTTGAATTTGAAGCGGCCGAACTACTAGTTGCGGAGGCTGCCCTACTATATCTAAGGGCAGTGGTAACCCCTTCACCAGAATCATTTGCAAACAATAATCGAAGATACACCGTGTCCGTATTCTCTGGTATGTTCTTAACAATTAAGTTGCTAGGCATTTCAAATTGGTCTTCCAAATATTTTTTGTACAGGTCAACCGTCCAGCCCCGGTCTTCAAGCCTCTTAATATATGTGGGATCATCTCGCTTACTCTCTAGTTCTGCAAGCCGCTGTTTATTATCTTCTGCATAACGGTTATCCGGGATGCCAGCCCAGCCACCTGCAGAATAATCCAGTGACATCATTGGCGGTTCCTCAAAATATCCAGGCTGAAAGTTTTCTTTATGGAGGTACGTATACCGATTGTCAGCTGTTGGATCATCTGGGTTGGCATCTACACTCATCCAAGCAATAAATGGTAGAAAATAATTTTCAGGAACTAACGCACGGATACTATCCATCGAGATAACTGCCTGTCCGTTGCTATCAATGGGAATCTTGGTGAGCTTTTGATCAACTGCTGGATCGGACTTTTGTCCCAATCCATATACATCCCCAATTGTGAGTCGAGGCAGCGATGAAACACTGCTAAAGTCCGAAATCATATTATCAGAAACATCTACATAACGAACCTGAGTTGACAATTCTGGGGAAAATTTATGTGTCGCAAATAATGCGATCAAATCGTTCAAATCACTGCTTTTAAGATTATTGTCACTCAAATTTATAAAATTAAGATAGCGGTAATTTAAATAATTGTTATTGCTTGAATTCTTTTTGATTTCTTCATTCTTCATTTTAGCCAGTGCATCAAAAAGTGGCCCAAAGACTTCCTTAATATGACCCGAAAGTTGAGTTTGATTATTTATCGTCAAACTTCCATCATAATAAATATTTTTTAAATTAATATTATCTGGATCCAGCTTCTGCTTTAACTCCGTCACGCTTGTCGGCTGATCAATAATAATACTAGTAGGATCATCATCCCTCGCGTTACGATTGCTTTGAGCCTGAACCGGTCTTGAGTCAGCATCATTAACAATAGCCCCGCCAAATAGCCCCAACGTTAACCCAAAGAGAACACCAATTCGTGAAATTTTCATTTGACCACTCCTCCCCAATAAATATTGACATAACTCCTTTCAATAACAGTCTCAGCTGAACAAATTCCAACCGTATCCCCAAATTCAGTGAGCAAGTTAGATGACCGGGTTAAGCATAATCAACATACTAATTATATAATATATAACTTAATCAGTATAGCCATATGTCTCTAAAATCAGTCAAGACTATCTCCCAATCACACACCACGTCAGAAGAGAAAATGAATCACTGGCAGCACAATCCCAACTATCGCAATTGTTGTTCCAACATACCACGCAATGGTACTAATCCTCGAATGCTCAATCTTTGTATCGACTTCAGCAAATTTTGTGTCCATATGAGCTTCCATTAATTTAATCTGATACGACAAATCAGATTTAAGCTCCTTGAGTTCTTCTTTAGTAGCGTAACTATCTGGTTTCACGGACCACCGCCTCCACTTCCCTCAAATGACTGATGGCCTTCAGAAACGCCTCGTTGATGCCTCATGAGCAAACCACCTGTCCTTCACCTAATTCGGTACATTTCAATATCTCAACATCATTATACCCTGAATCAAACATTTCTTGGCCTCCCAACTTTTCGAATTGATGATGCTTGAAACCCCTTATATATTTTAGATACGCTAATGGCGAGACAATTTTTGCCCCCTCCCTCAATAAAATAGGTATGTGAGGCTAAACCGTCAGCCCAACAGCCCGCCGCTAAAATTGTAAACTTGCCAGATAATAATGCACACAAAAAAACGACCCAACGTTCAGGTCGTCTCTTTCAGTGAATCCCACCCGGTCAACTTGAATAACCGGGTGGTCCAAATCATATTTTGAGGAATAACAAAGGGCTCGACAAAATGAATTGTCTGAGCCCCCTGTCAAAAGATGAGTTAATAGGTGAAATATGTGATGTTGATTAATTGAAGTACATGATTACTTAGCAATGTAATCAGTGTTACCATTTTGGTTATTTACCTTATCTGGTAACTGTGTGTTCGTTTCAAATTGTTGCATTACAACTTTAACAGTCGCACCCTTTGATTGCTTAGGTGTGTTGTTGTCAAGCGTATCCTTTGAATTGAATACATAGAAGTAACGTGAATTCCCATTATTAAATGATGTGCCAAAGAATCCAGTATGATCGTTACCTGTCTTCTTGTTTGTACCTGGTGAGGTCAAAGAACCAGCTTTAGCAACGTGGGCGTTATCTGCAGCGTTCAATGCTGTTTCAAACTTATTAGTTGTCTTCGTGTCACCAAAGTAGTCAGCAACGTTAAATGAATCGCTGCTATCCGTTGTACTTGGGAATGCACTATTTTGTTGGTCAGTAGTTAATGCAGGGAAGCCATGAGCAAAGTCAGATGCGCTCATTGGCTTGATGCTACCATTAGCAGCTGACTCATAGTAGTACTGAACTTTGGTTGCTTTAGCATTTGGCGTTACATCAACTGTCAACGTATCACCAAACTTAGCAGTTGTTGCAGCTGGTGTGATCGTCAAATTAGAAAGATCTGGATTAACAGTTGTGCCAGAACTTAACTTATATGAATATCCTGATGGGGCAGCAACTGAACTCAGATAAGATGTTAAGCTACGGCCACTGTTATCGACATTATTAGTAGTAGCGTCACCTTGCTTGGTGTTAGCTGAAGCAGTTGTCCAAGCATTCGTCTTATCAATCGTCTTGCCAGTTGTCACATCCCGGTAAGCAATCTTAACGCTCTTGTTAGCGTCAAAATTGTCAGTAGGAGTCGTGCCAGTTGTTAAACCACTGAACTTGATCCAACCATTAGCGGCGCTGTTAGCTGAGTCGGTTGCAGTGATTTTAACCCAAAGGTCGCCTTCACGTGTCCGAGTGGTTTGGTCAGCAATCTTGAAGGTAGCGTCCTTGTACTTGCTTGAGTCAGTCATTACCCGGCCCTGCTTGTATTGAGTCCAAGCTGGCGTGGTGTAAGTGACTTGAGTGCCATCATTGGCAGTTCCAGTCGTTGCAATCTTGTAAGTAGCTGACTTCTGCGCATCAGTTAAACCAGTGTTTTGGTTTGATGGAGTAGTAGTGCTGCTTGCTGATGACGAATTGCTGGTTGTGCTGGCAGTTGCCGGCGTTGGATCAGTGGTTGTGCTGTATGACTTAACGCCACCGGCAAATGCATTGGCTGACTTGCCACCGTAGATCCAGCCACGGTATTGGCCGTCAAAGGTAACAACCTTGTAGTAAACAGAGCCCCGGTTAGTTGTTGCAACCCGATAAGCCCGAACGTTACTCTTTGAAGTCGTAGCCGAAGCTAACCCATTCAAAGTTGTTTTGCTTGCTTTAACCCGGGCACCCTTTAAAGTACCGGCCTTTGTGTATAACGCACTCGTACCCGTAAAATTAACGTTACGGTCAGTTGCGTTCGTGCTCAATTTCTTGTTAGATACCACTTTAGCATACGTCTTAGCGCTAGCGGTATTCGCATTAGCGGCACCAGCAGCGGCTACAAAGCCTAAAGCTGCTAAGCCAACGAACAATGATTTCTTGATACTAATTTTCAATATACTTTCCTCCAATTGCCTTTCAGCAAAGAATAGATCCAGTATATCGCGTAAAATCGTTAGTGATATTACTAAACACATACAATTTTTTCGTTTTATTTCGTAAACATTACAAAGGAAAAACAATATCACAAAAGTGTAAATTCGGGTTTAAGTTGGAGTGATGTTCATAAAATCGTCAAAGTTTTGTGCCTAAAATACGTATATTAAATTTGTTAAACCGGTTGTATTGCCGAAGGTACGGGAATATTTGAACGTCAAGAGGACTCGATAAAATATGACGGTTTTGTGAAGATGCCGGAATGGTTATTAATTTTGCTAAATCCATCGGCCACCTCAACGTGTATATCAAGAATGTGGACCTTGAGGTTAAGATTGATAATCGGACGGTATAAGTCAGTGGTTACTTAAAAACAGGATTCCAAAATTCCCTATTATTAGAGAACTTTGGATCCTGTTTTATTTTGTGCCTCCACAATTAGAATCGCCATTCCAAAAGCGATTTATCGTTGTTTGGTTATTTGATCAAACCGATCCTAGTTGTTTCATAATATCTAGAATATCGGATTTATCGAGTAACCGTAGGAAGCGTATAGCCTTGTGATTCGGCCTGATAATTTACCAAGGCATCGTTTCCAATAGTTCCGCCATTGCTTGCGACAGGACCATCGAATTTCCATTGCGCCCAGCTATAGGTTCCATCTTTACTAAATACTGGATATACTGGTGAAAGCATTGTTACCATGTCACTATTTCCAGCTTTTCCGATCTGATCAATAATATTTTGTCCGGTAAAGGCAGTTCCAGCAGCAAATGGGCCGTATGTCCAATCACTATTATTACCCTCAATAAATTGTTTTTGAGCAGCTAAAGCAAATTCATTGTTTAAGGCCTCAAGACCACTATCATCGCCATAATTAGTATGCATGAAACCCTCAAAAGCCTCTTTATCTGAATCGGTCAGCTTAGAAATATCATACGCATTCATAGAATTAGTAAAGTTTGAACCGGGTGTTATTGTGCCATTAAGTGTCTGTTTTGTTTCATCAAACACCTTATTTGGACTAGTAGGATTAAAACGAACTAATCGAACATTAGTATTGCCAATGGTCGTTGTAGGCACAATATTAGTCGTTTGCATATTCGTCGACGGCACAACCGAAATCGTCACCGCACTACCATAGTGCCCAGAAGCAATCGCATTAATTTGATCCTGGTTCAAGGTATTGTTGTTATTATAGTTCAAGCCATAACCAGTACCAGCTAAAGCAGTTGCCAATTTGCCTTGGATATCTGATTGATCGTTTCCATAGAATGACCAATTAGCGCCATTTTGATAACCTACGAGATTACCGCGGTTAACGCCTGATTTAGTCCAGTCATAATAATTTGACAAGGTGTTGCCATTTGGTGTCTTGAAGTAAACCCGAACGGCATTATCCGCAATTGCCGAATTCAAGTACAACTTGACGGAACCACCAAATTGCGCAACTGCTAAGTTATTCAATTGCGACTGATTCAAGTTGGAAATGTTATAGCTGTAATTCGTGCCATGAGTTGAATTGTAGGCGGAAAGTGAATTGTTGATCGCCGTCTGCAAGGACGCCTGGTCGTTTGAATCAAGTGACCAGTTGTGAGTCGTGGTGTTATAGTTCCCTAAGTATGAATTCCGGGTAGCACCCGTCTTGGTCCAGTTGAACGTTGTCAACGTGTTATTACTGTTATTCGGATCCATGATGTTAAATTGGATCTGGTTGTCAGCGATTGGCGTCGTTGCGTTCGTCTGGGTCAAGCCACTGAACTTAATCCAACCAGTTGCTTGGCTGTTTGGATTAGCTGGGTCATAGATGTGAACCCAACGATCGGTTGAACCTTCCTTGGTCCGATAACCAACGGCATCAATTTTGAATTGGGTGTTGGCATATGGACTTGAATCAGTAATTGCCCGGCCAACCTTATAACTGGTATAAGCTGGTGACTTGTAAGTAACCTGGGTACCGTCGTTTGCAGTCCCTGGCGTGGTAATCTTATAAGTCCCGTTTTGTTGGGCATCGGTTAAGGTTGAAAATGCTTGGTTAGTGAATGTTCGATATTGTTGAACCCCACCGTTAAAGTCGGAATCGGTCTTACCACCGTAAATCCAGCCACGGTACGAACCATCATAGGTAACAACCTTGTAGTAAATAGAGCCTCGGTTAGTCGTTGCGACTCGATAAGCCCGAACATTATGGGTTGACGTTGACGCATTTGAGAAACTGCTTAAAGTTGCCTTAGAAGCAACTGTCCGAGCACCCCTCAATGTTCCGGCCTTTGTGTACAAAGCATTGTTCCCAGTAAATGTCACGTTACGATCCTGTGGCAGCATCGCCATCTTACTGTTTGATGTGACCCGAGCATAGGTCTTAGCACTTGCAGTTTGAGAATTTGCGGTGCCGGCAACTGCAATGAATCCTAATGCAGCCACTGACAAGAATAATGATCGTTTGAGATCAAATCTCATAAATAACCCCTCCTAACAATATATCTTACATTAAGTTACACTTTCATTATACCGTTTATGAAATGGGTTTCAAAGAATAAGCCTAATTAACAGAAAATGAGAAAAACAGACTGGGGCGTTTAGATCCCAGAATTTAACGAAGGAGGACCATTATTCCCGGTTTTGGGAATAATGGTCCTCCTTTGTTAAATGGCAGGGATCTGCCGTTTGTCGCAGCTTTAGTCAATATAAGCGTGGGTGATCAAAGTTGCCATTGCGAATGAAAGAAATGACATATGTCCCAACCCTCATTTTAACAAACTATGTTAATAATCTTACTTTGTAACCGGACTTGCCGGGGTCAATCCCGCCAGCATGATCCACCCGTCTGCGACCGTATAAGCTGGGTCGGTGGCAACGATGTGAACCCAAGTGTCCCCTTCACGCGTTCGGGTGCCAATTTGGTCAATGTGGAACCGGGCATCCCCATAAGTCGTGGTGTTATCGATTTGACGATCATCACGGTTCAGTGTGTACTGAGTGAAATGCGGCTCGGTATAAGTGGCCGATTTACCATCGTTGGCGATGCCTGGGTTAGCGATTCGATACAAGGTGTTCTTTTGATTATCCGTCAATGTACCCTCAGTAAAGGTTGTGTATGGCTTGAGGCCCCCAGCAAATGCTTGGGTACTCTTGCCGCCATAGACCCAGCCGCGATAGTTGCCGTCAAACGAAACCACTTTGTAGTAAACGGAGCCCTTGCTAGTTGTGGCAACCCGGTAAGCCCGCAAGTTATCCTTGGAATTGGTCGAGCTCGCAATCTGCTTAGCGGTCGTCTTGGTAGCAACCACCCGAGTGCCAGGCAACGTGCCCACCTTGTTGTATAAGGCATTCTTGCCGGTCAAATTGACGTTACGGTTGTAAGGGTTGGTGCTTAACACCTTATTGGCAGTCAAGTGTGGATATGACTTCTTGGCTTTGGCACTGGCGTTGCTGGATGCAGCCGCAGTGAATAAGCCGAGCGCGGCTAATGAAACGAATAATGACTTCTTAACACTAAATTTCATGCACAATTCCTCCATAAAATAAGGAGCAGCGCAAAGCACTTAGAAACTGCTAGACAGGCTAGGCGATTCACAGCAGTCGAAATAAAAGCCTCCTCAGGCGAAAATTCCAAGGTAATCAATTTTTGGCCGGGGCGCCTATTTCTAAAAGTTTCTAATTTGCGGAGCTGTCCTAATCATTTAATTCCGTATGGTTATAATTATAACCCTTCTGGAACATAATTTAGGACATAAATTGAAGCGACGTGTTAAATTCAGGAAATTATCATGACAAAAAGGAATCCTCAAGTTCAACCTTGGGAATCCCCATTTTGATGGACGGTTCGCTTTCGCATCTGCTTGAGTTTTTCTTTCATATTAACGCCAACTAAGCTCACCACCGCATTGGGGTTCTGGGCTTGAATTTTCTTGACATCAGAAGGCTTTGGGTAAATCGCATAATCAGGCAACGCAACGGCAATAGCATCAGGAGCGGCTTCCATCGCATCCGTAAGCGTCTGTCCCTGTGAAACTGTGTCTGGGATATCTGGAAACGTAACGGTGTAGTAACCATCATTATTGGTATCATCAAATATCGCTGGGTAAATGACGTAATCAGGATTTTTCATTTCAAGTGAGAGTGTGCCACAACAATTCCTTCTGGAAGGATTCATGTGCCCCCCTTGCCTCCCTTCAGTTTGCAATAAACGTGTAACAGCAATCCGCATCCATTAAACCACGGAAATACTTAATTGCCAATCTCCCCATTCAGGAATACCTTTCAACCTTCCGCCCATTCAATGCCTGTACCTGCCGATTATCGAACCGAAACTGTTGCTTAAACCAATCCAGCTGCGTCTCACTAATCGTCACCTTAGGATTCGTTACCACCAGCCATTCAACACCCTCCGTTAATGGTGGTGTGGTTAATGAGCCTAAGTAATGAAATCCCACCGGCCGATCTGGAAGCCATTGGTCAATTTGACTGTTTGTACTCGCCGTTGTGCCAGCATGAAAACTAGTAATGATCTGTTGGAAAACAGGATCTGCAGCTCCTACCTGCACCATCAGCGCGACCACAGCCAGCTGACCGATCGCATTCTGGTGAACCAAGTGAACCTCTAACGGATCGTGCTTACCGTCAATCACATGTTCTGACGGTGCGTGAAAGTGAACTTGTTGAAACGCAAATGGGCGGCCAAAAATTTCCGCCTGGCCGTTCCCCGGCAAGCGGATGGTTGTTTGGTCGTCGATTTCCTTTTGCAACTGGTATCGTGAAGTCGTTTTGAATTGTAACGCCCCGGTCATTTTCACGGCAGCCAGCGTCTTAATTTCAATGGGTGATTGCTGGGTACCAAAGCCGTTTTGCCATTGTTCTTGGTGCGTGTAGTCGAGCATGTGGGTCATCCTTTCGAATTCTGTTTGAAATTAGTTTACTACGATTAGGATATCGAACCAGCCTTTTTTGCAGAAAATCTGTATGATAAAGGTTAACGAGCGCAATCCACATATTATGTATAAGGAGAAACCATATGATCAATCCTTTAAACAACGTATTTAATAAACTGAAGGTCAATTCAGTTAAAAGTACTTACCATTTCGAGATGCCTGATAACGCCAAAATCATTATCGTAACTCCTTTTGTGGATCCATTTGGAGATGGTATCACCCTTAGTATGATCGAAAAGGAAGGTGCGTTTACCGTTTCTGACGACGGTTACACGCTTTGGAACCTTCGAACCCGAATCATTAATGGCGATAATGAAGCTAAATACAATCGGCTCTTGGCAGCGATTGGAAACCATAATCAAGTTAACTTGACTAGCCACATCGGACTCTCAAAGAGCGGCGGCGAAGATGAGATTCCCCAGCTGATTAACACAGTCACTCAAACAATCATTGAAATCAATACAATGGCATACTGGTTGAATAGCCAATAAAAAGTTCCTGATATCGCACTCAATCCCAATGGTCACTTCACTTATCGAGGTGATCATTTTTAATTTACCAAAGCCTAGATGTGAAGACAACTTGAAAAAGCGGAAACTAACCGCTTTGTTCCACTTCCTTTTCGCTTCAATTTCAGAAAAGGGGTTGACTTCTTTTTAAAAATTATTAGAATTTTATGATAATTAATCTAATAATTAATCCTGGTTAAAGGACGTTATCGTGCTATTGCAACCCTTTGCTCGGATTGACTTTTATGCTACATAATAAGAATTAATTTTGGTAAAGCGTTGCGACACATACATATGATATTAGGTTAATGATCAAAATAGGACAGCTGCGCAAAGCAAAAACTTCCACATAAGCACCTCTGACAAAAATCCCCAAAAACCAGGGATTTCTATCAGAGGAGACTTATGTTCCAGTTTCTAACCGCTTTGCTCCGCTCACTTACTTAGGAGGTCATTACATGACAAGAAAGATTGGCGTTATTGGTATGGGCCACGTTGGCTCAACGGTTGCACATTACATAATTTCAGGTGGTTACGCGGACGACATCGTTTTAATTGATACAAACGAATTAAAGGTAAACTCTGACGCGACCGATTTTACGGACGCTATGGCAAACTTGCCCGCCCATACGAACATCATCATTAACGACTATGACGCTTTAAAGGATGCCGACGTCGTTATTTCAGCGGTTGGAAATATTAGCTTACAGAAAGATAACCCTAAACATGACCGGTTCGTTGAATTACCGTTTACCAAAAAGGCGGTGAAGGATGTCGCTGCTAAGATCAAGGCGTCTGGTTTCAACGGCATCTTAATCGACATCACCAACCCGTGTGACGTGATTACCACCATGTACCAGAAGTACACTGGCCTACCAAAGAAACACGTCATGGGTACTGGGACATTGCTGGACTCATCCCGAATGAAGCGCGCCGTTGCCCAAGAGCTCGACATCGATCCGCGTTCAGTTGACGGATACAACTTGGGGGAACACGGCAATTCTCAATTCACCGCCTGGTCTGCCGTGCGCGTTTTAGGTCATCCAATTACCAAAGTTGCCAAGGAACGCAACATTGATTTAGCTGAACTGGACGAAATCGCCAAGGCTGGCGGCTACACCGTCTTTCATGGCAAGCATTACACCAACTATGGAATCGCCTCAGCCGCTGTACGCTTAGCCGCTACGATCATGAGTGACGCTCGCACTGAACTGCCCGTTTCCAACTGGCACGAAGAATACGGCACCTACCTCTCTTACCCAGCCATCGTTGGCCGCGATGGGATTGAAGAACAGGTTCACTTGGACCTCACCGATGAAGAAAAGAAAGAACTCGCCGAATCAGCTAACTATATCAAGACGCGATTTGAGGATACGGTTGCTTCGTTGGGAGATTAATTAAGTTAGAATAAAAAATCGTCAGACTTGCAATTAAGCAGGCTGACGATTTTTTGATTATAGAACGGTTAAAATGACGTAGCGAGGACTAAATGTTAGCTTCCTTAGCAGTAATTACTAATAATTTACGTATTTAACTTATAGAGTCATTCACAAGAGTGACTTAGCAAGTTAATAGTGCATGCATCACACCTTACCAACATTCAGATTAGGACCGCTTCGCAAAGCAGAAGTCTGCATGTAAGCACCTATCGAAAAAATTCCAAGCCCGGGAATTTCCTCGATAGGATACTTACACTCCGACTCCTAACCGCTTTGCTACGCTCACTATTGATGATGATGCACAAAATTTTGGAAAGGACATTTGGATGATAGGCATTGCCATTAGCTTATTGATGTTATCCCAGGCCGCAATTGGTTTCGCGACCGCTTTCCGGATAATAAAAAAAGCTAACCGTAAAGATTAGCTCCAACCAAATGCACTTTAACTTGTGCCATGTAGTGGCCGTTTCCACCGACCGCTACCTTATACATAGTATTTTAACACACCGCCTTAATTTTCAACAACATAGTCGCTAACAATTTTGCTGCTGTCAAAACGCCGACCCAATTGCCTGTTTCAAATCTGCAATCAAATCATCCGCGTCTTCCAGGCCGATCGACAAACGGATCACGCGGGTGTTCAGACCGTGCTGTTTTCTCAAATTAGCAGGGATTTCTCGGTGGGTAATCTTCACCGGGTTAACGATCAGCGAGCGAACATCCCCGACGTTTGGCAAGTATGTAAAGACCTTAACGTGGTTCAAAACGGCATCAACTTGCTTCTCGTCGCCCGCCAATTCAAACGACAGGATCGACCCAATCCCCTTTGGAAAATACTTCTGTACCAGCGGATTCGCTAGGTCAATTCCGGCATAGTATAGCTTTTTAACATGGGGATCGCTCTTCAAATACCGAGCCACCGCAATCGCATTGCGAACCTCTTTGTCTAACCGCTCAGTGATTGTTTCCACTCCTAATAACGCCAAGTATGCATCAAATGGACTCATGACCGCACCAAACAGCCTTAAGTATTTAATCCGAACCCGGGAAATAAAGGCCGCCGCACCAAATCGGGCGTAGAAGCTCACTGGTTTGCCAGCCTCCGTTTCCAACGTAAATTCATTTTCAGTAAATTGCGGAAACCTGCCATTGTGCCAGTCAAATTTACCATGATCAACGATGATCCCCGACACGACGTTACCATGGCCGTTGATCGCTTTGGTAGATGAATAAACGTCAATGTCCGCACCAAAATCAAACGGCCGCAGAAGATACGGCGTTGGGAACGTGTTATCAACAATGAGTGGGATTCCGGCTTGATGGGCGATGGTGGCTAACTGTTCAATATCAGCGATATCAGTGCTGGGATTCGCCACGCTTTCAACAAAGACTGCCTTCGTGTCGGTCTTAATTGCCGCTTTGACGGCTTCAAAATCGTTAATATCATCCACAAAGTCAACGTGAATGCCAAACTTTGGAAAAATTGATTGAAACGCGTCAATGCTGGCGCCATACAAATTAGTCGGGGCGATGATTCGCCCACCGCCTTCAGCGACGCTTAGCAGCGCGTAGCTAACGGCGGCCATGCCAGACCCCACCGCGACCGCGTCAATGCCACCATCTAACGCCGCAATCCGATTTTCAAACGCTCGCACAGTTGGGTTAGCAACTCGGGAATAGGTGAACCCCTCCTTCGACCCTTCCGCTACTTTTTCAGCTTCATCGGTGTCCCCAAGCGCAAACGCCGCCGTCTGGTAAATGGGTGGTAATGGTGAATTCAAATGTTCTTTAGGGTCATAACCAGCGTGTAATCGTTGCGTATCAAATTTATTTTCTGTCAATTTTATCATCCTTTTTTGTCAATTCACTTAAGAGCCGAATGGCGTTACGTTCAAAAAACATTGCCCCGGTGATTATCAGTCCGTCACCAGCCGATAACTCTCTTTAGGCAACACCATTATTTACTCATCTTTCCAATTTGATTTATTTAGTTGTTAGTGAAACGACACATCAGGGCAACACCACCAGCATGCCGATAGTGCGTTAAGGACTGCTTCATGAACTGATGCCTCCCTAAATTGTTTGTGGATACAAAAAGTCCCTGCCCAGATTTCTCTGAACAGGGACGACTATCGCGGTACCACCCATTATTATCGCGACAATTACTCATCGCGACCTCAAAACACATCCTTACTCCAAGGGGATGTCTGGAGTCGTATCGCACTCCACCCGTGCGCTAAGCTTTCACCTGCGCAAAACTCCGAGCTCATCTTCACTGATCGTTCAAACCCACCTTCTCACCAACCGGCAGTCTCTTTAAGTTCTAATAAATTAGCTACTCTTCTCATCAACGTCTAACTTTTAAGTTATGTTGAATCTTAGTACAGGCAGTGATGCTTGTCAACCGTTGTTTTCACTTTTCTAATTTCGTGATACCCATCATTACTTAATATACCAAGGACAAACGATGCCTCTTCAGAGGTTTTTTCAGAGCTTTTTAAATTAACCTAAGTCAGTAATTATTACCAGAATCAACTACTAGTAAGCAGATTGATGATTAGAAATCCTCAAAAATGAGAAACGGATGAAAATTCATTCTAACCTCATGGCAGTTAATGGGCACCCAGCTTCCAACCAACGATGATATTGTTTCTGCAAATAAAAAGCTTCAAGAATCAGCTACCACCCCCAAATTCAGAAACTATCTTTTGCGAGATAATGCTTATTCTTGAAGCAATTGATTAGTGGCCTATTTTAGCCGCGTAACGGGCACAGTAATCACAGGTTGATTTTCATTAAGATCGTAATCGACATAATTCACTTCTCCAGCCACTAACCCACAACCAATTGACAGGTCAACGTAATAACGGCCGGTCTTGGCAGGATGGGCATCATCACTAACAAATTGATCAATCAGCAGGCCGCTTGCCTTATCAACGAATTTCACCGTTAGCCGTGGCCAAATATTGAGGGTGCCAATTGGTGGCCGCCAATCTGAAAACACCAGATCCATGTTAGCTGCTTGAAGCGCCTTGAAACTCGCTAATGACAACGTCAAATCATGATCGCCAGCATTAGCGGTCACCCCGCTTAAATCAGCTGCAGTTAGCTGATAAGTCGGCTGGCTTCCGGGCACTCGCTGCCAATTAGCTGGCACGTTAAAGGCGCTCGGAACGGTAATGACAAACGTGGTTGGCGCTTTACCAGTCCACGTGTAACTCTGATAGTGAATCCTGAATTGCTCGATGGTTGCTTGCTTCCAATCAATAATTGGAGAATCGGTTTCTGGATTATTGGTATTCAAAAGGTACCCCCCGTTACTCATTCGTATCCACCCATCATTGTGCTTGCTATTCTAGTTAAGATATCATTTTTATCACAAAAATATTATCCTATATTTTTCTCAATCTGGCAATTTATTTGCCGCGAACTTTTGGATGATTTTGGGAGCAAGGACGCTGCCATCACCTTGACTCTAAACGAAATAGCGCGTTCATTCCACTAAGGTAATGGAATGAGCGCACTATTTTTGTTAACCCCTGAAATTAGATAACGACTTCCAGTTTACTATTTCTTGTTAAAAGGATTGGCCAATTAATGGCCGCCATCCAATTGAAGAATTTATTTAGTAATTACCCTGAATAATCAACTTCTTATTAGCAGTGATGTAATAACCATTACTCAATTGATAACGGGAAGTCAAATTATGCTTAACAATCTTCTTAACCGTCAAGCGGGTGCCTTTCTTGTAATTCTTAACTCGTTTCGTCAAGTTCGCATTCTTATAAACATTGACACCCTTTTTATTGATCACAGTAATCTTCTTGTTCTTTGGCATTGATGAATAGTATACCCGAACAACAAATTTACGGTTAGCTGTGATGTACCCGGTCTTGCCGACATTCTTGGTGCCATGATTGACATCGCGAACTTTGTAACGCAATGCACCGTTAGCGGCTCGTTTGTAGCCAGTTACCACAAACATTGGTCGGTTAACCCGCTTGGCTTTGGTGTACTTAGCAACGCGTTGAGATTTCTTGAAGTTGGCGTTCTTGTACAGGTAAATGCCCTTAGTAGCATAGACAGCGGCACCTTCCTTGGCAGCGTAGTTTGGTACAGCCGGATTTTGAGTTGTGGTACTGTCAGTTCTGTCGAAACCACCATTGCCGACTTGGTTACCGGAGGTGTTCGTATTAGTGGTTGAATTATTGGTAATTGAGCCGCCACCACCGGGAGTCGGAGCTGGGCTTTTAACGTTTATCGTAATCGTCCGAGTAACATTTACCGTTTTACCTTCTTGAATAACCGGCATTGTAAAGGTAACTTTGTGCTGACCAGGTACCTTTGTGTCGACGCTATTATAAGTAAATCCTGCTTTTACGGCGTCAGCAAGTGTCATAGGGGTATCTGTTTGATACCACGCAGTTGGATCATTTACTTTGATATAATCCATCGGGTTAAATTTGGCACCATAATCAATCGTATTCAAGTTAGTTGGATCCAGAACTTTAACTGCTTGGAAGACGACACCTCCAATATTACCCTTATTTAATTTATTCAAGGCATCATCAGGATCGACAACTGGATTAGGATTGTTTGGATTGTAGCTTGAACCCCATCTAAATTTATCTAATTGATATGGCATCATGTAACCATTGTTGTTGAGCATCTCTAATACAGATTGCCCATTGGTTGCGTTACTCATCTTCGTTGGATCTAAGTAGAAGTGGTAACCCGAGTAATAGGTCGTATCGTTTTCACCAGTACCTAAATTATCAATTGTTATTTCATTAGGATTCCCTATTGGATTAATATTCGGCATCAAGCTCTGTATATCGCTTGCTTGAGTATACTTGTACTTATTATTTCTAGTAGTAATTAAGTATTGTTTGCCAACACCCAGTTTGTTATTAATATCATTTTGAGTTAACTGTTTTGCAAAACGAACGTTCAAATTATAAAAATCATTGTATTTAAGGTTAGTCAGTGAGTTACTACTAATCGTAAAAGTACCGTTTGAATTTGCAGTATTAACTTTATCTAAATTATTTACATAAAGTGGTACACTAATGTCTATTGCGGAAGTTGACCACAAAAGGCCATAAAAATCAATCCATTCAAGCTGACCTGCATTTTCACTTGCAATCTTGGCCGTATCAGAAAAGGCCACATCATCACCATTACTATAGTGGTAAGTTAAATCAAAATTACCTTTGATATAGGTTTTCCAATTAAAATCACTATCATCAGGCTTAAATCCCTTAAAGTTTAGTATCGGCGCACCACTTGCAACGACATCTGGAGAATTAGGTGTTGTTTGATATTGTTTCCAGTGAAGCGGCAAATACATTCGATGATGAATCGCACTAAAGGTACCAGGATTAATTAAATTCAAATGGGCTACTAGACTAGTTGAATTTTGAGTAGAATTTGCCTTTTCAAATTGATCTGCATCAATTAAAGAATTAGCTGATGGTTGTGCAGCACTATTAGGTGTTCCATTATTGATCTGAGCATAATTAGACGTTTGATTATCACCGCTCGTCAAGTAGAGATCATGCTCAATGTTATTATCATAACCTAAATCTTGATCCGGAGTTGACTTATAAATCACCGGATCTTGCTTCGGATTATTTCCATTATAAATAATCGGACTATTATCGTCCGCACGGGTAACTAGAGAGCTCGCGGCGCCCCCCCCCATGGTGAAAATTGTTGCTGACAATAAAGCGATTTTTATGCCTCGCTTTATCTTTTTGCTTATTTTGACATTTGTCATCATAAACACCCCTCATTTATTTTTGTTAGTGCATCTCATAGTTTACCGCACTAATTATATCTATTTTAGCATACATAATTGTTAAGGAATATAAATCTCATGCAATTATTCACAACAACTTATTATTTTATCATGTCATAAAAAGCCGCAGAATCAGCGACATTCCCCAAAGTAATCCGTTTTAACCTTGGTGAAATCTCCTAACATTCTGCGACTTTTATATCTATTAATAATTAATAATTTGGTAATCACCTTGAACAATCAATTTCTTGTTAGCAGTCATGTAATCGCCATTACTTAATTGATAACGGGAAGCCAAATTATGCTTAACAATCTTCTTAACAGTCAGACGTGTGCCCTTCTTGTAATTCTTAACTCGTTTCGTCAGGTTAGCGTCCTTATAAGCATTGACACCCTTTTTATTGATAATGATTATCTTCTTATTCTTAGGCATCGATTGATAATAAACCGGCACAACAAACTTCGAGTCAGCGGTAATGTAACCGACTTTGCCAGCCGTCTTACTACCATGGTTAACGTCGCGGACTTTGTAATGGAGAACGCCATTGGTCGAGCGGGCGTAATCAGTCACCACAAACATTGGGCGATTAACTCGCTTGGCCTTCGGATATTTTACGAGTCGCTGAGAGTTCTTGAAATTTTCATTCTTATATAGGTAAAGCGCTCGAGTAGCGTACACCGCAGCACCCTTTTTAGCCGCATAATTGGGAATCGTTGGCTTGGCTGGCTGTTTGATTGTTTCGCCAGTTGGTGTTGAAGGTGTTGGTGCCACCGGTGTTGTTGGGGTGACGTTACTCGAATCGTTACCCGAAGGAACATTCGGAGTGACTGACTTTTTGACGACGTGAACAGTTATCGCTGGATTCTCTTTTTCACTCATCGTATAAGCAATTGGTTTGGTATCCACTAATTGATAGCCAGCCGGGACTTTGGTGGGGGTGTAATCGCCAGTCTCACCCAGGAAGCCGGTGATTGTAGTATCATTGCCAACTACTTTTCCGTTACTGTCGATGAACTGAACAGGGGTGGTGGCCCCTTGGTAGGCGTAGGTTACTGTACAGTCAATCTTTAGAGGCTGTCTAAAATCTCTTGAGTAATAGTGCTAAAAACGCCAAAACGACCATTTGCAGACTGGTGGTTAATTGACACTCACAATTTTTCCAAAGTCGCCGACAATTCTCTAACCAACTAAAGGAGCGTTCGACTACCCAACGTTGGGGTATGACTTCGAATCGATGCAACTCATTACGCTTCGCAACCTGCACGGTTGCGTTTAAATTACTTGCCACATCGAGCTGAAAATTAACGCCTGAATAACCACCATCAACTAAGACATTTTGAACCTGGCGTAAATGCATGGCATGTAAAGCGATCATTGCACTGGCCCCGTCTCGATCAGAGACGTTCGCTCGCGTCATGTGAATGGCCTGCGGAAAGCCATGGATATCAACTGCCAGATGGCGCTTAATTCCCGAGATTTTCTTACCGGCATCGTAACCTTTGTTTTCAGCAGTAGCGGTGT